>NZ_CAJJZH010000005.1:0-377131 GCF_905197545.1 Faecalicatena orotica | reverse complement strand
TCTACTGCCTACAGGAACAATTTTCTCCCCTTACCTCCAAATAATTGTTATTATTTTGAGTTTCCATCCTCAGACTGCCCCCTTCTGTCCCAACACAATAAGCACTGTTCTCCAGATGATCTTCAGATCCAGCCCCAGGGTCCATTCTGTTATGTACTGGGCATCCAGTTCCACGACTTTCTCGAAGTCCACGATGTCGCTTCTCCCGCTTACCTGCCACATACCGGTTAGTCCCGGCCGCATTGCGAGCCGCTTGCGATGCCTGACTTCATACTGCTCATACTCATCCACTGTCGGTGGCCTTGTGCCGACCAGGCTCATCTCGCCTTTAAGAACATTCAGGAACTGTGGAAGTTCATCAATGCTGCTTTTCCTCAGGAAATGTCCTATCGGGATGATTCTCGGGTCATTATCCATCTTGAACATGAACCCACTCATTTTGTTCTGAGCCATCAGCTCTTTCTTCCGCTCCTCTGCATCAGGATACATTGTGCGGAATTTATATATTCGAAACCGTCTTCCATTGCGTCCCACCCTTTCCTGTGAAAAGAATACAGGGCCCGGTGACTGCTTCTTGATGATCGGTGCAAATATCAGAAATGCAATTCCTGTTATAAGTAATCCCACCAGGGCACCCAGAATATCCAGGGTTCGTTTGAAGAACAATTGCCGCGGTGTTGCAAATTTCATGCTTGAGGATAATACCATATAGCCTGCAAACCTTTGAATCTTTTTATTCTCAACATTCGTTGTGAATCTTGCAAGGTTCACATGAGCGACCAGACCCATGCTCACAAAAATGCTCATCAGCCTTTCTGCTTCTTTTTCATAACCCGGAAGATCGATAAACACTTCGTCTATAATGTTATCCTGTATGTGTTTAATGATATTGTCCTTATCAGCTACGACAGGGACATATTTAATAACCTGCCCTACTTTATCAGGTTTATCATAAACTGCACATGCTGTTAGTTGGTAGTCTCTATACGGTTGCAGGAGTCCTTCAATTGTATCCTCAATCCTGCCGTCCGTAGAAATAATCAAGACTTTTCTGAGTACTTTTTTTCCGCGGATTCTGATTCGGATGATTCTCTTCCAAAACAATCTTGCAACAATCATCATGCAAACACTGGCCGGATACATCGCCATTACGATAATTCTGGAATACGAACTTGATTCTTTAAAAATAAACATCCATACAATCAGTCCGACTGTAACTGCTCCTGCATGAAACAGGGACTGCTTTATCTCAGCCACATATCCACGGCCAATTATATTCTCATAGCTATTCATGAAAAATACTACTAGAATACTTACGAAAACAATCGCCCATACCATATTCTGATATTGGTCTGTTAATCCACCTTTTGGAAAACCATTCCTTATTAAATAAGATATAAAAAATGCGGTCTCCAGACACAGTATGTCAATTATGGTAAAATCTAAATGCTTAGTCCACCCCTTCAGGAAGTTCTGATTCATTGTTCACTCACACCCTCATACAATACTCAGATCAACAACAGGCCTTCACCTGTTACGGCCTTTATTATTCGCCGTAGCTGCCGTAATACTTACCGTAATAACGGCCGTAATACTGATTCTGCTTCATATCTACTTTATTCAGTACCACTCCCAGAATAGGACATTCTGACTTTTCAAGCTGTTTTTTTACATTTCTTGCAAACTTATAACTGATTGCCTGGGATGCGATTACCAGCACCGCTGCGTCACACTGTTTTGCTACGATGGCGCTGTCGATTACACTTCCAAGCGGCGGTGCATCTATAATTATGTAGTCATATACTTTTCTTGCGCTGCTGATCAGGGACTCAAACTTCTTATGTCCCAAAAGCTCTGCCGGGTTGGGAGGTACAACACCTGCGAACATGACCACCAGTCCCGGGCGCTGTGTCTTGTACATAATGTCGCCCACTTCAGCCTGGCCTGCCAGAAAGTGTGACAGCCCTTTAATCGTACCTGTCATCTTCTGACGTCCGGCGAGTACAGATTTTCTCAAATCCGCATCAATAAACAAGACTTTCTTTCCAGCCTCTGCCAGTGAATTTGACAGGGACAGGGACACCGTACTCTTCCCTTCGTTTGGTGTGCAGCTTGTAAATACGATAACTTTCTTATCCGCTCCGGAAAATTCCAAGTTAGTACGAAGAGTCTTGTACGCTTCATTACTCCTGAAATCCTTATCCATCCCTTTTAAGATCATTTCCTGCATGTTAGTTACCCTTCTTCTTTCATTTATCTCATTCCTAGCCTTAATGACTCATTTCATGTCCCGGCTCAGTTTCTATTTTCTTCAGCATGGCTGCTGCATTAGTATAAAATATCTTTTTCATATATTCAGTGCCATATTTCTTCTTCACATAAGCGGCGGCTTTCTCCATGTGTGGAGCTCTGCTACCGGAATTGTGTGCATCCGAACCTACCGCAAACACCATCTCATGCTCCAGCAGTTCTTTTACAAACTGTTTTGCCCTTCTGCCCGAGTCTCCTGTTATACTTCCTGAGTTAACCTGTATATTAACTCCCATATTCCAGATATGCTCTGTAAGTTCAAACTTATCAACCAGGCATAGATACCTCTCAGCATGTGCCAGAATCACTTCATAGCCCGCAAGCTGTATATGCTGAAGCCCCTGCTTTATATAGCTGAAATTATCTGCGGGAGAAAATTCCACCAGCACCTGATTTCTGCGGTTCATCGAAAGAACCTCTCCCTGCCGCAGTTTCTCCGGGATATCCTGACCAAAATAAATTTCCGTACCTAGGTAGATGCGGAATTTGTCGTCAATCCTCTGTGCAGCTTTACGAACCAGGGTCAGCTTCTTTCTCAGTATCTCAGGCTGTTCGTGCCCTCTGCGTGGGTGATAATGCGGTGTCGCTATCATACAGCGGACTCCTTCTTCATACGCAATGCGAAGCATCCTCTCTGTCTCTTCCATGTTAGCAGCCCCATCATCTACGCCGGGAAGAATATGGCAATGCATGTCAATATATCTTTCCATCTGGCGGTCTCCTAGTCGTTTATATCTATTCCTATCATTTTAAGCATCTATGGCATCAAATTTATCCTATATCATATGAACCATCAGATACATCCTTTAGTCTATCGCTAACTCCCTGTTTTGTCAAGGAAACTGCGCAAAATAGATGGAATCTTATCACAAACTGTCGTATTACGCAAATGACCATAAACCCACGAAAAAGGCAGTTTCTTTTATTATAAAAACCTATTTTTAATCACATGTGAATACTTTCTTTATGAAAAATACACTGCTTCCCGAAATATTTCGGTCTATAATTATTAATATCTGACAAAGGTTAAATTTTCCATAGTTGTCATCATTTTTTAGTTTTTTTCAACTGTAGCAAAAGAATTTTCTTGTCAGGAGGATTTTTTTAATTCGTGGGGATTTTCTATAAATTAAAAAAATCTCTTTCCAACCAGTTCGGGTCAGAAAGAGATCTCATACGCTTATGTTTTTCAGCCATTTAATAATACTTGATTAAGTATGTATTATTTGTTATAAGCTTTTTTTCTGTTTAATCCGTAAACGCCAGCAACTGCTGCCATTGCGATTAAACCTAATGTAAGAACTAATGAAGACTCACCAGTCTTTGGTGATGTTCCATTGCTTGTTCCATTTCCTGTGTTTGTTAATGTGCTGTTATCAACTACAACTGCTACTGGTGATAAGCTTGTAAATGTAGCCGTAATCACACCGTCACCAACACTTGTTGTTACATCTTCCCAGCCGTTCTCACCAAAGTGAAGAATTGCTGCTTTTGTGCTGGATGTTGCTCCCGGTAACGGGAATGTGATTGTAAGAGCGCCGTCTTTTTCAAAATCCCAGTCAGGTGCTGTTAAATCAAATGCAGATACAAGTGTTCCGTTCGGAACCACTGCTTTAATAGTTCCTTCGTCAGGTGTCTGTGTAGCAGCTGCAAATGTTACAGTTACTGCATTACCGTTCTTGTCAACGGCCTTTGTTCCGCTCTTGAAATCAGCGGATGGGCTTCCTGCTGCGAATACGCCCATTGTCATAGTGAAGAGCATTGTGGCTGAAAGTAATACTCCCACTAACTTTCTCATTCTACTTGTTTTCATGACTAGTCCCTCCTAAGTAAAATATATTTAATCTAGTTCATTTACACATTGTATCATATATCCTTTAATTTGTAAAAGGTTTTGACAACAATTTCCTTTAATTCTGCTTCATTCGTATAGAACTCATCGTGTTCTTTACCGGCCTTCTCTTCGCCCGGGATCGTCTGAATCTCGCCGTCTATCTCATATTTCGATAACGCCATAATCTCATCAGCGCTCATGTCTGTTGTGAAGTATGGATTGGCATCTGTCATCAGTTTTGAATAAATCTCGGTATCCTTCTGTGATGCATTTTTTAACTGCGATACCAACGCCATAAGAAACTGTGTCTGTCTTTCCATTCTGTCATTATTACTTCCGGTGACTGTGATATCTCTGTACCGCACATACTTTTCTGCCAGCGCACCTTTCAATGAAAGTGTCTTCCCCTTTTCAAAGGACTTGTCCACATAGGTATAGTCTTTCGGCACTGTGATCTCGACGCCGCCCATCAGGGTGGTAATTGCTGAAATACCATCAATGCTCATAGCGATGGACGATCTAACCGGGACTCCGTACATTAGGTCGGATACTGCTTTTTTCATAAGCCAGCTGCTCTTCTTCTCACCGTCACCATACGCGTACTGGAGGGCAATCTGCATTTTCTGTGTTGTCAGATATTCTCCTCTTTCGGAATATACATCCACATTTGTCATTGTATTTCTGGATATCTGGAAAACCTTAACAGTCTGTTCCTTCTCATTGAGGGCCATCAGTATGATACTGTCAGCCTGACCGCCGTCCCCCATATGTTCCGCATATCCCATATCACCTTTTTTATCTACCCCAAGAAAGACGACTGTTTTAATATCCCTGTTGTATTCATAAGTCTGTCCTTCATAGCTGATTGTCTTACTGTCACTGGAAGACTGGCTTTCAGATTTCACAGTTTCCCCGGTGCCTTCTTTTGCCTGAACCTGAGGCTCTTTCTTCTTGGACTGGAGGAAGAACAGCGTTCCAGCCACTGCGACCAGAATAACGACAATGATAATGCCAATAATAAACCCGGTATTCTTCTTTTTGTGACTCTGCTGTATATCGCTCTTACGCTTCGGACTTTCCGGACGCCTATTGTTATTGTGCTTCATATTCGTACTCATCTGTCAATACAGCTCCTACTACTAATCTGTTATCAGGCTGGGTTGCAATACAGGTGCTCATTGTTATGATTCGGCTGTCGGGTCCTACCTGTACATCATCGTTATAGTTACTGTTCAGATTTCTGACCGCTTTTAGTGAATCTAAATATGCCTGCCTCTGATTATCCTGCGTAAAATCAAAGGACATCAGAATGTGCCGGTCATCATAGACTACGGCCTCGAAGATCTCATAAGTAAGCTTCTTCTCCGGAGTATAGACATACACCTTTGAATGCTCTTTGAAAAATGTCTCGTCCTCATACTTATGTAAGTTCTGGAACATGCTTCCATCGTTCATATCGTGCCCATATATGATTGTGTTAAAATCAGTAAAATCTTTCGCATTGTAATTCTCGGTATATATGGAACCCGGTAGTCCTGCCTGTCCATCAATCGTATTGTCGAGATAGTAGGTATTGTCCCAGGAACTCTGCACGATTGGATAGTTGATGTTCGTATCCGGAACTGTAATCCATGCATAAATGTCTTTATTCGTTTCCTGAAGCTGCTTAAAATCAATAGGGTTCTTTTCCTTAGGAGCCTCTGGGTCTTTTGCTTCCGGTTCCTCTTCCTTTTCCGGTTCCAGATTCACCTGCTTTTGCACTTCATCATAGACCTTGCCCTTTTTATTTTGTGAAACAAAATAATACGCTATATACGCAATACATACTGCTGCAATGATAACCAGAACAACTGTTAAAATTCTTTTTGTAGTCTTTTTCAATGTCTGTTCCCTTCCTCCTATTTCTTATGAGTCTGGGAAGCGCCGGACTTCCTTCTCTTTTTCTTTTTCTCGTGGCCGCTTTTCTCCATATGCTGCTTCTTAACAGCGGATTCCCCTTCTTCCAATGGAATCATTGCCAGAGTATTCAGCTCCAGGTATTTCTTGATATCCTCTTCGGTCTTAAGCGTATCATCCAGAAGAAGCATTACTATAATCACTGCCGCTGCAAGAAATGCTGCAAGCAGTCCTCCGATTGCTATATTCTTTTTCAAGGACGGGCTGGAAGGATTCTCAGACACAACGGCATCTTCAACGATACTCGGCTTGTCTGTGCTCATTACCTCGGCAACCCGGTCAGCAGTAGCATCAGCCATCGCATTAGCAATATCCTTTGCCAGCTCAGGGTCCGGATTCTCCACGCTGATCTTTAGAATACGTGTATCTGCCGGATTATTAATGGTAATTGTACCAACCAGCTCTTCATATGTAGCGTCCAGATTCAGTTCGTCAATTACCGCAGTTACAACAGGACGGCTTGTTGCCAGTGTCTCAAAATCGACTGTCAGCTGTGTCCCCATCTGTATATCTGCAAGGGATGTAACACTTGTCGTCTTTGTCAATATGTAGATCATGGAGGAAGAGGTATATTGAGGTACCATTAAAAACTTAGTAGCTGCGCCTGCAATCACAGCTCCTCCTATCAGGCACAATATAATCAGCCATGCCTTCCTCCATAATGCATGGAATATTTCCAGTAAATCAATCTCTATCTCATCATCCCTTAACTGTTCTTCCATTGTTAAAATCTCCTCTATTATCCCTAGAATCTGTTCTATTCTAGCACAGGAGAAGTCAAAAAACAACCAGCAATCAATAAATCCGGCATAAAACTACCATAAAAACACATTTTTTTACTACAGATTTCTTCCTCTGACGACAAATACCGCTATAGAGTACGACCCAAAGGCGCAGACTATAACGGTATACCAAGCCCATTCAAAAGTTCTATTATTTTATCCTGTTTCTTCTATATAAATGGTGCGTTGAAAAAGGCTTTTCATTGTTCTGTATATTTGTTGTTTACCGGATCTCCCTGACCGGAAACTGTATCTCCGAAAGCCACTCCTCCTCGGAATCTTTATTCCAGATTCCGTCAATATAAGATTCCCGCGGATTTCCACATATTTCATACCCGTTTTCCTCTACAAACCTGATGACAGCGCCATATGCCTCCGGGAAACCTTCATATGGCCCTTTATGCAGCAGGCAGGCCGCCTTCTCGATTTTCGGGAGTACCTTGAATTGAATCATCTCAGAATCCGGCTTTTGTTCAACAACAGCCTCACAGATTTCTATGTCTATGTCTTCTTCCCTGTACCCGCCGTCATGATAGATCGAAAAACAGTACTCCGGCTCTGCACAGACACAACCTAGCCGTTCCATCTCCTGTCCCATCCTGGGAAAGATATCGAACATTGTGTCATAATCAGGCATAACCGTCCGCATAGAAGCAACAATGACTTCCGGCAGTTCTTTTATCAGCACATGATAATTTGTGTCTATTTTGTCTTCTGCGAGATAGCATTCTACCTGTGCAAGCTTAGCCGTTTTCTCTGCTATTTCACTCAGAATCTGCTGCTTCTTGGCGAGCAGTAATTTCCGCTCAGATGCACCGTTCTGCACCGCCTTTATTTCTTCCAGAGAAAATCCCATATTCCTCAGTGCCAGAATCTGGTGGATAACCGGCAGCTGCCCTGCGGTATAATAACGGTATCCGCTCTCCTGATCTACATAAGCCGGGGCCAGCAGGCCCTGTTCGTCATAATGACGCAGCGCTTTCACCGTTACATGGTTCATCCCCGCAAACATCCCGATCTTATACAGTTTACTCGGTACTTTTTCACATGTATGATCTTTCCTCAATTCTCTCGCCCTCCTGTGGCCGGGACCTGTGCAGTCATACACGGGCCGCCGGCTTTTTTATGTTATCCACATTCTCTTCTGATATTCTCCACTTTATTCCCATCGGAAAGTGAATTTTGACAATAAACTGCAGATTACTGTGATAGCAATCATCAAAATAATAATTCCTGCCGCATTTTCAACCGGATCTCCCATTGAAATCTGTTTCATGAGCTTAATCCCCTGAGTCAGTGGCAGAACAGATGCCACTGTCTGCATCCCTTTCGGGAACAACTCGAAAGGAATTGTCGCGCCTGATAAAAACAGCATCGGAAAATATACTGCAGTCGTAACTACATTTGCCATCTTTACACTTTTGCACAGTCCCGCCAGAAATACGCCGATACTATACATGGCAGTCATCACCAGCAGATAGGAGCATATAAACAGGAATGGGCTGCCTTTCATCCTGTATTGAAACACAAATGCCGCTACAACAGATACTGCAATCCCGGAAAGAACCGCCGTTGCAACAGAGCAGGCCACGATCGCACTCATCAGCGTCATTGGTGTACATGGTGTGACAAAAAAATGTTTTAAAATCTTCTTATCCCGATAGTCCGCAACAGTAAGGGGAATCCCCATAAATGCGCTTGCACAGATCCCTACAGCCATCAGAGATGCGAATGCGCTCTGGAGAAACGTATAGCTGCTGCCTCCTGCCGTCTTGTTTCCTGCTACCACTGCGATCAAAACAAGAACTCCCACAGGCATGCCCACGCCGAAAATCAGCATATCTGGACATCTCAGTCCTAGTTTCTGTTCTACTTTATATAAGGTCCAGAAACGTTTCATGCTCTCTCCTCCCCTCTCATATGCCATAGATACGCATCCTCCAGATTATCGAAGGGACTGTCGTCAACAACCTCTTTGACCGTCCCCTGCGTGACCTTCTTCCCATCCTTAATCAGCAGGATTCTGTCACACAGGCTTTCTGCCTCTTCCATATAATGTGTCGTCAGAAATATGGTAGTTCCTTTCTCTTTCAGCGCCTTTAATGTCTGCCAAACTTCCCTGCGCGCCTCGGTATCAAGCCCGGTTGTCAGTTCATCCAGAAATACCAGTTCCGGATTTGGAATCAGCGCCAGCACTACCGACAGTTTTTGCCGTTCTCCGCCGGACAGCTTATCCACCGGCTGTTTCTCAAACTGTTCCAGCTTGAACTGACGTAAAAGCTTGTGATAGTCAGCAGGGTGACTGTACAATACCGACATCTCCTCGCAGATCTCCCCGACGCGGATATAGTTCTGATAATGAGAAGACTGCAGCTGGACTCCAATGCGTTCAAAGATCTCCCGTCTTTTTTTGACCGGGTCACACCCCAGAACCTCGGCCGTCCCACTGTCAGCTTTCTTTAAGCCAAGCACAGTCTCAATCGTCGTACTTTTTCCCGCTCCATTCGGCCCGAGCAGGCCAAATACTTCCTGTTCCTTCACCCGGAAAGACAGATGATCTACAACAGTCCTGCCCCTAAATGATTTTGTGAGTTGGTTCACTTCCATACATAATTTCATGCTTTCATTCCTCCTTACAGGAAACATCGTATATCCTCCCGTAAGGTAAGAGTCAAGCATTTATTATATAAGATCTCCTTCCTTTTTATCCCGCTTCCGTTTTGCAGGAAACTTTTTTTCAAACAGCTCTAATTCAGCCGGTTCAACCTCGAAACAGCTGTCAAACTCCAAAACCCCGGAATGTTTCTGCAGATATCCTTCCTCCAGTTCCTTCGCCATGAAGAATTCAGCCTCTTCCCCCGGATTCATTTCCGGCAGGTAAATTCCGTGACCTGCCGCCGCACGAAACCCAAACCTGCCGTAATAATCCGGGTTCCCAGTAATTATAACCGCCCGGAAGCCTAATTTTTTCGCCTTTTCAATTGTTGTCTGGATCAATGCTTTCCCAATCCCCTTTTTCTGATAATCGGGATGGACACTGACCGGGCCGAATGCAATGATATCATCGCACATTTCCCCGCCGCGGAACATTCTGCTATATACAATATTCCCGACAATCTTTCCTTCATCCTCCGCAACATAATCCAGCTCTTTCACAAAAGACTTCTGGCCTCTCAATTTATGGAGGACTAAATGCTCACTGCACCCGGGACTATACACGTTCCAGAAAGCTTCTCTTGTCAGGTTCTCAACCTCTTCATAATCTTTTTCTTCCTCTAATCTCAGCCTCATATCTGTTCCTCTCTTTCATTTTTTTCATAGACTTCTTTCCATAAACTTATTCTTCCATCATGATTGTCTGCTCCGTATACTTTCTCGACATATCATGTTCCGCTTTTCTTTTTTCCACGCTGTCAAAGATAATGGAAAAATCATAATCCTCAGGATACAGCTGGTCCGCCGGAACGTGGAGTTTTACCCGTTTATGGTTCATCCATATTTTCTTGTCCCGCATCTGTATTCTGAGTACACCTTTTTCATTCGCGGTTTGGCACACGATACCAATCTTGCGGTCAGGCATAACCATTACGCTGTCTCCGACCTGAAATTTCAATGCATCTGTCTGCTTTCTAACATTTTTCTTCCTCTGGATCTTAGGCTGCGGCGCCTTCTCTAACTTCTGTTCTTCCCCACTTCTAAGCACATCCTTTCCGTAGGCCGCCCGTGCTGCATTCTCCAGCATATATTTCGGCATTCCCAGTTTCTCTGCGATATAGAAGGCACAGCTTTCTCCGGCCTCCCCGATTACCATTTGATACAGGGGCCGCAGGCTTTCCTTGTCAAAGGTCATCCTTGCATTGATGATACCCGGAGTCTTGCCGGCATAGTCCTTTACCTCCGGATAATGTGTCGTAACAAGGAACAGAGCACCGCTTTTTCTCAGTTCTTCCAAAATCGCAACTGCAATCCCCATGCCCTCTGCCGGGTCTGTACCGGAGCCAAGTTCATCCATTATGACCAGACTTTCCCGTCCGGCCTGTTTCAAAATATCCATCACATTCCTGATATGGGCAGAAAAAGTAGAAAGATTCTCAGACAGATTCTGCCCGTCCCCGATATCACACAGTATGGCATTATTCATACAGATGTCTGCCTCTTCGCAGGCCGTATGCAGCCCGCACTGCGCCATCATGCAGTTCAGTGCCACGGTCTTGATCGCCACAGTCTTTCCGCCTGTATTCGGCCCAGTAATGATTACGCCCCTCACTTCCTGCTCATCAGCCAAACGTCCACCTATCTCAAAATCCAGCGGCACATTGATCTTTCTGTCCATCAGCGGATGGCGGGCATTCTTTAACCGGATGTACCGCCCTGTATTGATCTCAGGTTTTATACCGCCGTACTCCAGGCTTAGTTTCGCCTTTGCAAAAATGAAGTCCAGCTTTTCCACTGTCTGGTTATTCCTGCGGATTATCTCCTCTTTATCTGACAGCATCCCTGTCAGTGTATATAGAATTTTTATTTCTTCATTTTCCTCATCAATGCGCAGCTCCTGCAATTCATCATAAAGTTTTCCCACAGAAGCGGGTTCTATAAACAGCGTACTGCCCGTCGACGACTTATCCAGTACGGAACCACTGACTTTGAACTTATACTCCTTTTTGACAGGAATACAGATGTGGCCGTTTCGCATCGTACTAAAATTATCTGACACGTAAGATTTATTTGCCCTGATAGCTGCATCTGCCTTTTCATGCATTTTTGCATCTGTTTTGTCAATTGCCTCCCTCAGGGATTTTAGGGTTTTTGAGGCATAGTCATCGACTCTCCCTCCTCTGATCTTCGCGCTCAGTTCTTCATATATATCATCCAGAGATTCCAGATTCTCTTCATAATAGGCCAGTCCTATCTCATACATTTTACACCGGTTCAGATAATCCTTCAATCTTCTCACTGAAGTCAGTGTGGATGCCACAATTTCAAGCTGTTCGGGAGTCAGGCAGCCGCCCTTCCCCGCAATCTCAATCATGCTTTCGATTCCCTGAAGCGCTGTTGCAGGCGGATTTCCACACTTTTCTATCATTATTCTGGCTTCTGTCGTTTCTCTGAGTTTCTTTCTGACTTCCAGTTCTGACAAGTATGGAGCCAGGTTTTTAATTTCCAGTCTTGCTTTCTCCGTGTATGCAAATTCTGACAGCTTGTTTTTTATCTTATCAAATTCAAGTATTTTTTCTGTATTTAGCATTTCAATCTAAACTCCTTTTATTTTTTCACTGCCTGCGGGTGGACCCGCTATAGCTTTCTGACATTTTGCTTTTAAAATCTCCATATTAAAATAAAAACACGGGAATAGTCAATCTGCCTTTTCCAGACATACTATCCCCGCGGCGCAAAAATAGCATGACCATACAGCCATGCTATAAGCAATCTATGAATTCAAAGATATACACGCTATGTGTTATGCAGCATTCTTGTAAGGCAGATAAAAGGACGCAGCTTACCCGTAAGCACGGGAATACAGCCCACCCTTCACAACTATTTAATTAGCCATGTTCTCCATTACTGCCACAATTAACATACACTACCTCTTTCGCAATTTTTTCTTGATTATAAACGATGCAGTTGGAATTGTCAACTTCAATTTCTGCTGCATTCATGATTTCCTACAGCTTCACAAACTCCTCTTCAATTTTTCCGGAAACCTCGTCAAACTGCCGATATATAGCCCTCATCTTACTAAACTCATCGAATAATTTCTGTAAATTTTCAAGAACTACTGATTTTTGTTTTTGTATTTTTAAAACAATATTCTTTTTCTTAAAATTATTTGATATCATAGTGCCTGCGCCCACTGCAGCACCTATCCCCAGGCCTGCCAGCAGAAACAGGTGGACGAAAAATGCGGCTGCCCCGCACACAATTCCTGCACCAAATGATACATATGCTATCGTATTCTTGACAGATGAAAGCTCTTTATTTTGCTGCTCAAGGTAGTAGGTTTCCACTTTATTTACTTCACCGGCTTTTTCCATAAAATCCACTTCCGCTGAATAGTCTAAAATCTGGACCGGATGGCTTTCTTTATACATTTCTCTGTAACTGCTGAAATACGAATCGGCTGCTGTCTGCTGTAATGTCTTTGTCAGGCTGAACATATTCAAACGCATCTGGCCCTTTACGTCCTCATTGCCAAAATCATAGATCCATCTGATCATGCTGGAAATAATATTCAGCTCGGACTCTTTGCGCTGCTGTTCCTGTTCGAATGTCTTTTTCGCTGTTTCTACGTCTCCGCTGAGCCTGATAATCAGTTCATTATACTCGATCTCATTATAAGTCTCTATTTCGACAGAATTTGGCCTGCTAAGTAAATCATTTAAATATTCTTTCAAATAAGTATTTTTTTCCTCTGCCGGAACATTTTTTATTTTCAGGATAAATTCAAGAATATTGAAATTATTGCCGGCCAGATTCAACATTCTTATGATATCATTATAATCTTTACAATATTGTGCCAGAGCAGGCAAGTCATAGGAATCCGTCTTCATTAATCCCTGCATTTTATGGCGGATAATATCAACAATCTCTTCTTCGCTATACCCTTCCTTCTTCGCGCAGTCTACCATAAAACGATGAATAAAGTCTGTGATCTGCCGTGATGTTTCTTCATCAACCGAATCTGAAAGAGTTTTACTAATGAGAGAAAACAACATGAGAAATGTATTTTCATCACTGCCTTTTAAGTCGCATCGCTGATACTCCATAAACCATTTCACTGCCGCCTGGTCACGTCCCATGCGCATATTAAAAATCATAAAGAAAATGCTGCTGTTTTTCCTGTCAAGTTTTACCGCACTTTCCACGGCCCGATCAGCAAGTATCCTGTCATCGTTTCTCCATGCCATGATGCTTATCAGGGCGCTGGTCAGCCAGAAATCAGGCGTCTGCAAATGCTGCCTCTCAATGGACTTATAGATAATCTGGTCACTTACCATATTCAAATCAAGGTTGTCCATCATTCCCTGAACGATTTTACGCACGGTCCGGTAATTATTAAAGTCGTAATATTTCTTGTTGTTAAGCGTACGGATCTTCTTATTTGCCAGCTCTACGCACTTATAACGTGTATACAATTGATCTATCTGCCCCTGAAGTTCATATGCATTTAAAGCCCGGTCAGCAGAATTGTTTATTGTGCCTGCCGCATGATCCAGCGTATTTCTAATATATTGATTATAATTCGACAACTCCTGCTCTGCCTGAGTCACGCTGTTTACTGTTGACATAATTTCGGAACGCAATTGATTATTTTTCCGTTCAATTTCCCGAAGCTCTGCCTCTAATCTGCTAACTTCAGATTTCAGACCATAATTACTCAATCAAATCACCTCCCTGCATAACCTGAAACATTTATCGCCCGGCCCTTTCCCCAATCTTCGATTTCCCTTACCAGTTCCGGGTTTATCTGTGATATGGGAATGATCGACTGTATCGAACGGACCAGTTCTTCTTGATTTACTTTATCTTCTCCCCTGATGATCATCTGCTGTGCCACTTCTTTTACTGCTGTTTCGATATCTGAATAAGAATATCCTTCCGTAATACGTACAAGCTCATCCAGCAGACTGTCATCAGCTTCCATTTTCAATGATCTCCCCATATATTGCAGGAGTGATAAACGGCGTTCCTTCTCCGCAGGCAGGCCTGTGAAGAATACTTCTGAAAATCTGCCCTTTCGATACAATTCATATGGCAGCGCATTCACATTGTTTGCTGTTGCAACCATAAACACCTTGCTCAGGGATTCCTGGGCCCAAAACAAAAATTCCCCTAAGACTCTTTTGCCCGTCTCATTCCCAGAATCCGCAGAAGCCAAAACTTTCTCGATTTCATCAATCCATAATACACAGGGGGACATATTCTCGATAAATTGGAGGGCTTCCCTCATTTTCTTTTCGCTCTCTCCGACCCATTTGTCGAACACAGAGCCAATATCAAACCGAAAAAGCGGCAGTTCCCACTCCTGTGCAACCAACTTTGCTGTCAGGGACTTTCCGCACCCCGGTACTCCGACCAGTAAAATCCCCTTAGGTGCAGACAGATCATACACCTGCAGAATGTCTTCAGACATAAAGAATATTTTTTTCTTTTCTGAAAGCCATTTCTTAAGGTTGTCCATTCCGTAAACACAATATTTTTTATCCAGACTTATATACTGGACCGATCCCGTCTTCGGATATAATTTTTGCTTTTGATCAGCAATTTTAAAGACTTTTTCCCGCCTTAATCCTTTATTCCCGATAATTTCTGCTGATAAAATATTTTCTATCTGAATCTCTGTGAATCCCCTGAGTACCGCTGCTGCATATAAAATATCTTCATCCGTCCATTCTATCTGAAAACGACCTCCATATTTTTTTATAAATTTCCGGATCTGCTCACTTCTCTCATTCGTATCCGGAAGATCCAGAACTGTAATCATACCAAAACTGGATATTCGGTTCCATACCTGGTCAGAAGTAATCAAAATAACCGTTCCATTATTTTCCTTCGCAATATAAAGTATATTCATCAGTTCCCTTGAATATGCATTGTCATCAGAAATTCTCCGTACATCGCCTAACACAATATTCAAGTTCCGCTGCCTCTTTAACTGTTTCAGGAAATATCCCAGCGGGTCATCGTCTGTGTCTGCATTTTCTGCCCTTGAACCAATTGCTTTTACCTGCTTTGCATCTGTATAATAAAAGAATGCTATCTGGGTATCTTCGGCGATTTCATGCAGCATCCGCTCAATCCGTTCCCGTTCATTTGTATGAACGATCACAAGCGGACATCGTGCATAGATATAGTTCACCAACTCTTTTTTCACTTGTATGTTATTCGGCATCCTTTTCACACTCCAGTACAAATTTTAACACGTCACATTTTCTGCATAGATATACGAAGTCCTGAATGAAACAGCTATTATTCTCCTGCTCCAGCCTTCTTAAGAAGCGTTTGAAATCTTCCTGGAACAGCCGGAAGTTTCTTTTTATCTCTGATATCATATTTTTACATATTGTATCCGGATATTTCTCATTGTTTAAAAAGAACACGCTTCCTCTGGCATTTTTCCTGAGACTTCGTATAGCACTCCGGGCAATTTCCAGATCTCCTTCATCCAGACTTCTGGCTATAGTTCTTTGAAAATCCCGTACCACATTCTGGATGAATACCGTTTCCAGTTTTGCCAGTTCCTTCTGTACCATCTGTTCATAGGAATCTCCTGACCTGAGGGGATAACATTGCTGCAGTAATAAAAATTCAGCACAATTTGGGCCGTTCTCTTTTACTTCATTTACCAGTGCAAGCCATTCTGAATAAGACACTTCTTTTATTTCCTGCATCATCATTTTAAAAAGCTGAAAGGCGGCTCCAGACTCCAGTCCGGCAGTTTTTTATTCATTTCTTTTAACCTCTCATCCGATACATCATATGAATTTTCATCCGAACCACCATAATTCTCCTGAATTCTCTGCTCTAACAGATCGCCTAATTCCATATTCATCTTATCATCCATCATGATTCTCCTTCCTACTATCTTGCATCGTGATTTATAAGTAATCAATTTTACTCTGTAGAACATCCTTCAGCTCTTTATTTTCAGTGTAATGCTGTCTGTAATCCGCCAGTTCCGTCATACACATATTCAGGCGTTCGACTGATTCATTCACCCTTGCAGGATATTCCTTATTTGCCCTGATTACCCTGAAAATCAGAAAAGCCAAAGCCGGCACAGTCCCGACAAGTGAGTACGGTGTTACAAATACAAGTCCAATTGACAGGATCAGCACAATCAAAGCCACTACATTAAAGGTATTCATATACATAAGCTGAAATTTATTGTTTTGATAATAAGCCTTCATATCATTGACCTGTTCTACCTGGTCTTCTCCATTTGAAACACCTGACCATGTATCAATTTCCAGAGAATAATCCAGAGGCTGTGTTTCCTGAAGCATGGTCCCCCAGTTTTCTACTGCGGTTTTAAACCATGCTTTTGTATTTTGCATTCCAAACTTTTTCACATGGACATCTGTCTGGTCCGCATCATCATAAACCGCCCACTTTATCATTTGCTTACCTATATTAAAATTTTCTGCCTGAACAGCCTGATACTCCTCATATTGTTTTTCTGCCGCATCGATCTGCCCGTTATTATCGATCACATAATTAAAATAGGCCTGCTGGTTCTTCAGATCTAATTCTTCTGAATCATAGTTGGAAATAAGACTGATTAATATAGCATCAACCCTGCTCTTATAATTCGATTCTGTCTGCTCCTCCAGTTCCACATCCATTGCATCTATTTCAGCAATAAGCTTTTCATACTTTGAAACATTGGCGTAGGATTGTTTTACTGCATCGTAATTTTTGCATGCATCCGGCAGTGCTTTGTAACTGCAATCCTTTGCCGGGGGGAGTAGTTGAATATAGTTCTGGTATGAGCCTGTTAATTCATCCGCGATTTCCTGATAAGTATTTAACTCCGTAATCCAGTTCTTAATTACATTATTTACATTATGTTCCAGCTCTTTATCGGTGCCAAACAATCCATTTAAATATGCCTGTAATAATATGGCTGATTCCTGCTGCATCACAGTTGGGTCTAGTGTTTTCAGATATTCATAAAACCACTTTTTCGCCACCTCATGTCTGGCAAACCTTAAGTTCAGCAGGCAAAAGAAAAGCGAAGCCTTCACCGGGTCCCTTCTCGTACACTCAGACAAGGCATTTACTGCGACATCTTTATAGTTATTTATCCAGGCAGTTATGGCCATAAGCGCGTACGATAACCAGTATCTTGAACTCGTAATCCACAGCTCCTCGGAAATTTCCTGTATGGAACTATTACGCACCAGGTTGATATCAAAATCTTTTACAACACCCATAACAGTTTTCCTGATCGTTTCATGATCGCCGAACTGTTCCTTTAAAATCTGGTCGATCCTTAATATATTCTCATGGGCCAGCTGCTTTTCTTCGTTTTGGATCATATCTTCTTTAAATTTATTGATGCTGTCATAAATTTTATCCGCGGTTGCCTTGATGCTGGCCGTAGATGTATTGACTGAATCAATCTTTACATCCACCTTTGATTTAAACGAGTCAATCGTTTCATTCAATTGGCTGACTGCATTATATGATGAACCTGCCATTACTTTATCCTCCGTTATATCTCGATATTTCCAAAAACATCTGCTAAATCTTTATTTTTGGCATCCTCAGATTTATATAGCTTACGCCAGTGCTTTAGTTCCTCCAGCGCATTTTTTAGGAGCATGCAGCCTTTTTCCCGCTTTGCCCTTAAAATAGCCTGCATATCAGATATTCTCCGCCACAATAGAAAGCCACTCACAACACCAAGCAGTATTCCAATCACAAGAGTAATCTTATTAAACTGGAACAATGTGATGATCAAGAATACAATTGAGGCTATTGCCATGCCCGAAAAGATCAGCACATATTTATCTTTAAAGGTATCATAGAAACGGTTTTTATTATAATGTCTTTCCAGATCCGCCCTTTCCTTCTCGTATGAGTTCTCATCACATTCTTTTTCCCAGCCGTCAATTAGAATTTTATATTTCTCCTTCTCCCTCTTCCTGTATACTTCACCATATTTTACAAAACCTTTTGCTATCCATTTCTTCAAAAAAGTAAGGGCAAACAGCTTGACACTGAGGTCCACACCCAGAAGTTCTTCATCAAAAGCCCACTGAAATAAAAGCTCATCCAGTGAATATACCGTTTTTTCGCCGGGGAATTCTTGATTAAAGAACTCCTGAGCCTTACCCAGGTCGCCCTTGGCCTTAATAATCATTTCATTATAACGCTGGTTTTTTATGACCTTTAATTCCTCTTTATCATAAGCGCTGATTAAATCATATAAAATATTCTCGATCCGCTGGAAAAGATTTGATTCATGTTTCCCCTCCTCTTCCAGTATCTTACGGAAATGCACTGCAAGTACTTCATTCTTCTCAGCTGCTGAAAGAAGATTTTTTAGTTCCTCATATTCCGGACAGTTCCGCCGCAGCGTCTCGAATTCATTATTCGTAATGTGTATGTATGCATCGGAGAAAGATAACGTCTTTTCTTCAACCCTGCTGCCGTAATTCGGGTGTATGCTTTCCATTTGTTCCAGCATATTTGTAAAGCATTGGCGTACCAGACGGTTAAACTCCTTGTCAACGCCAAAAACTCCGGACAAATATGCCTGTAAAAGATACTGCCACTCATTCCCGAGGTTCTCCATGTCTACCCTGTCCAGATACGAAAGATACCACTTTTTAGCAGCCTCCACACGGGTAAATCTCAGGTTTACCAGAAGAAAGAATAAGGAGCTGTTATAATAATCCATCAGCAGAGCCTTAGACATCGCTCTTTTAGCCGCCTCTTCGCTGTTATCTGCCCACAGCATTACAGCCATGACTGCATATGCCAGCCAGTACTCTGTATTTTTAAGATAAACAGATTCTACTTTCTTTCTCATAGTTTCATCAGAGCAGATATGGGCGTCCAGACCGATGACATATCCTAATGTGATTCTTCGTAATTCGTTATAAAATTTAAACCTTGTATGATATTCATCTATAAACTTTGTCACATTCTTTGATGCCGTGCTCAGATTTTTAAATGTAAAGTATGAACTTGTCAGATCATTAATCAGATTCACAAGTTCCGTGGTACTGACATCGGCTTCCCGGACTCTGCCTTGTACATATTCCATGGATTGGTTCACTTCTTTATCCATGTGCCCTGCCCTCTCAGCCAGTAACTCAACATTATGAATCAAAGACATCAGTTCCGTCTGAAGATTATGGTTCTCAGCGATTCCTCTTTGTATCTGGTTTTGAAGTCTGTTTATTTCTGCAAGAAGCCGGTCGGCTTCCTCACGTTCCGCTCTTGCCTCTTCATCTGTCATGCCCTCGCCTCCTTTATCTGCTTCATAGTAACTGACCGCCGGCCTAAAACAAAGAGAACATTTTATTCTCCTCGCACAATTGCAGTGTCAATGGCGCCAGTTCAGCCTTTTTCCCGGCCACATATTTTTTAAACTTCATAGTCATGCCATTTACGATGATTTCTGTATTTAATTTCATCTTCATTCTTATAAAATCTTCTGTTATTACTTTGGCAGTATTATACCTGTCTTTTGAACACAGAACATATGCCTGAAGAAGATTACAGGACACCTCATTGTCAAGATGGCTGACCGTTATATTCTGCAGCCTCAGATCACAGGTCATAGAATTTATCATTCCAGTGCTGTTCCCTGCTTTATCTATATCATGGCACTCCAATAAGTATCTGGCATACGCCTGAAACCCTGTCACAAAATGGTAACCGGACAGTACTTTCAATATTTCACCGGAGAAGTCCTCCGGCTTTTTCAAAGACAAAATGTAGCTGTCCAGACAGTCAGCCCTGACTGGTGTTCCATTACTGATGAGCTTTTTTATTTTGGACAGTTTCACATCCGGTTCTTCCTCACTTACTGCTATGTACTGGTTAAGTGCATTAGAATCCATTTTAAACCCGGATTCCATCAAAAACGCAGATATTACCTCCTTCACTGATGGCTCATCCGTACTATCTAATAAATAGTCAGACAGCAAATCGCCTAAATACGTTCTGTTAATACCTGTCTCTAAAATCTGTTTCACGATGTTGATCTTTTCTTCGCCGTCTGTATTCGTCTTAACTACATAGGTACTGACTGTCCCTGTTGAAATAGAACCGGCATCTTTCAGCAGGTATCCGATGATTTTCATCCTTGTTTCAGATGTGTCCTGATTGTTATTTAAATAGTAATTATAAACGGTATCCAGTGCTTTTCCATCTATCTCAAACCGGAACAACTTCTCTAAGACAGTAATTTTTTTATCAGCGTCCAAATCTGAACTGTCTAAAAATGTTATGACAGTCCCTGCCTTTAAAGCTACAAAAACTTGTTTTTCTAATAAAGTATCTAAAAAAGCAGTTAGTACGTCAAAAGATTGATTCACTGCCAGGCAAAATGTCAGAATCGCTTCTGTCTCCTGATCACTGACCTTCGTCTCATACAATGCCAGAAATGTTTCTTTTGCCACAGCATACTCCGTCATTTCTGCATACAGTGCCTTTACAACTTCCTCCGCATTACAGCGAATCTGTGTGTCAGCCAATTTTCTGATGACTGTATTTTTAGTCAAAATAGAATCCTGACTCTTATTAAAATAGTCCTGAAAATACTTGTCTGATAATACACAGGCCACGTTTTGATTCAGAAGTTTTTCTATAAAATCTTTCTTTTTATCATCATCAGGATAATCATCCATGATTTCTTTTAATACATCTGCTTTATCTATGTGGTTTTCGTTCCCAACAATTTTTTCAACAACATCATACTTTTTTTGTTTGATAGATATTTTAAGCAGATTTAAATTCGCATTCCCGGAAAAGACTTCTTCCGGCCTCAGTCTGGACGAAATATATTCCACCCTGCTTTTGTCGTTCAGGGTATCGAAGACTACGATCAGATTTGCATAAATATCCGAGGCATTATCTCCGAACGATTCATACAGATTTATTTCTTCCTCCGCAATTACCGGAAATTCGCTTTGCAGCCTTCTGGCCATGATTTTAACCTTATCCAGACTTCCTCTTGCCTCGTCCTGAGTCCTTGCAAAAGAAATATTTGCAAGGCTAAAGCTTATGTTCGCAATCAATGTCCCCACATGCTTATGGTTTTTCCTCTCACAGTCCTCCAGATTTCTATTGGCATTTTCCATATTTCCGTTAGCGATATCCAATAAAGTCTGCCTGACCACATCATTAATTCCTTCAATCCCATCGACCTGAACCCGGTCAAATGTTGCTTCCCGCTCTACAACAGTTCCGCAATACTTGCAGATCCATATCTTTTTGTCCGGGTCAAACTCCAGTTTCCCGCCGCAGGCACATTTTCTTGCAATAAAATTTACCGCCATGTGAAAACACCTATCCTCTACTTCGAAATCATTAATTCCTTATTACGTTCAATAAACAACAATTCTATCTTCTCGCACACTTCTCGTGTTTCTTCCATATTGCCGGAATTAAATGCATTCCCCAGCTCCATCATATACTGCATAATCATCCTCTCCTGCGCGTAAACAGCCGGATTACTCATAGGATCCGAATATTTGACGGTTTCAGATAATTTCTTCAGCGCCCTTGTCGTATCAGCATCCTGAGACCTCTGTATTAACATTTCCACATCAACATGAATACCTTTGATAAAGTTTACATTATCTTTGATTTTAGTGTCCACATTTTGAACTGCATCCCTTGCCATGATTGAAAGAACCGCAGTGATAATGAATACACACAGCAGCAGTGCCTGTATTAAGATGGCAAGCTTTACACTCACAGATGCTTTAAAAATCATAAACACAAAACTGCAGAACAGTTCCGCGCACACAAAGTAAATAGAAAGAGACATAAGAGGTATTCCAAAAAATACCGTTCTGATACTGACGTTTTGAACGATGAAATATACACATAATATATGCAGTACAAATGCTGCCATCATACAGATATAACTGATCCAGAAGACAGCATTGAAACCCTTAAAAACCATAAATACAATTAAGTTATATGCCGCCAGTATTACAAAATAAATCAAAGCCGTTAACAGCCAATTCTTCTTTTTCTGTTCCATTCTATTCTCCTCCTATGCAGTTAACACTTCGTTCCACATCTATGACAAAATTCTGCTTCCGGCAGAAGCTGTGTATGGCAGTTCGGACACTCCTTCGCCTGCCTCGTACCACACTTCGGACAAAACAGCATGTCCGGTGACAGCTTGTATCCGCACTTTGTGCAGTATTTTCCATCTGTCTCAGGCTTTACCATATCCGGTGTTTCCGTATCTGTTCCAGCCTGTTCTAAGAATTTGGCCTCCGTGCCGTCATTTTGACTCTTATCCTTTGCAAAACCATTCATAAACCCAGAGACATCGAATGCTTTCGGACCTTTGTCATCCAACGGAGAATGGATATTTTTTAAATCCTTAGGAGGCGCTTCTGCCGGAATGCGTCCCGGATTAAGCGCATCTCTTGCCATATCTGCAACACTTCCGCCAAACGCACCGCCCATCATAAAGCCGCCGACAGCTCCTCCGATATTCCCCATAGTCCCTTCGTTCCCTGCAAACGTCTCCGCAATATCCATCTGGCGTTCTTCCTGCCATGTATATCCCTGGATAATTCGTGATGCCCTCGCCTCTTTCGCCTTTTTCACTGCATCAAAATCTTCATCCGGAACCGTAATAGATTCGATATTAAACTGCAGAACCTCAATGCCATAATCCGAAAAAATCGGGATCAGCTGCTCTTTGACTATCTCGGATATCTCGAAAAGGTTCTCATTCATATCGAAGTAGCTGACTTTTCCCACATTCATTATTTTTGAAATGTAAGACTTCACATATTGTTTGATAATGCCACGGAATTTGGTTATTAACTGGTCCGCATTAAAGGAATCCCTGAAGCCTACTATTTTCAGCATAAACTTTCTTGAATCTGCAACCTGGAAATTCATATTCCCGCACATTCCAACATGGAGGAAAATATCATACACCGGGTCATTAAGCGTGATTTCCCCTGGAATCCCCCACATAATATCCATCTGATGAACTTTATTGATAAAAAAGACTTTGCACGGAAAAGGAGTTTTGCCATCCGTAGGAATATTGATAATTCTTTTTACAAACGGAATATTCCCTGTTTCCAACGTATATCTCCCAGGGCCGAATAAATCGCAGGCATTTCCATTTACAACGAGCAGAGCCTCATGCGTTTCGTCCACAATCAACTGCGATGTAGTATTAAAATCCTCGATTGGATTTTTCCAGATCAACTCTTCTGGTGATCCCTCAAATTGTAGTACTTGTGATATGTCCATGCTTATCCTCCTCATGATCGTATGATTACTTACAGTATTTTTACATGAAATCCCTATCCGTGAACCGTCTATATAGGCCGGTCTCTATTTGTCGAAAAACTATCAGGCAGGAATAAAAACATGTATAAATTATACCTTCTTTTTCGTCAAAAGTCTACAATATTCCCTATGCGGACGGTCGTTGCACCGGTATTAATATCTGCAGCATGAAGATATTCCCTTCCCCGTTCACGGTAATAGTACCATTATATTTTTCCGCCGTATACCGGATACTCTTCATCCCGTACCCGTGGTCCCGCTTGTTCTTCTTTGTTGTGACCGGAAGGCCGCCTTCAAAATGCAGTTTGTTTTCGTAATAGTTCTGTATCTGTATCATTAACAGGCTGTTCTGATTTATAATCTTGACACTGATCACCCGTTTCTCCGGCTCTTTTAAGTCCAGCACTGCCGCTATCGCATTATCCAGCGCATTGCCGAAAATAGCATAGATGTCTTCCAGCTTCATGAAGTCCAGTTTCGTTCCGTCCGCCATGCAGGACCACTGGATCCCGTGGTTCTTGCAGAACAGGCCCTTTTCCATCATGACCGTATCCAGCGCCTTGTTTCCGGTGTTCAGGGCAGTGTCGTAGATCATAATATCGTTCTCTATCTCATTGAAGTATTCTTCCTTTTCCTTCTCATCCGTGATCTCCCGCAGTGCACGGATCTGGTGTTTCAGATCATGGCATTTCCGGTTAATGCTTTCTATCGTCTCACTCGTTACCTGATATTGCTTTTTCTGCTGCCGCCACGCGGAGTTGATGCCGTCGAGTTCTCTTTGCAGGCTCATCTTTTCTTTCTGGTTAATCTGCACCCAGAGTACATAGAAACAGCAGAGCCCGTCGATCACCCTGTATATGATTCTGTGCCACATTCCGGCCTCGAATCCTGCGATCGCAGAGTTATCGAGGATACTGAGAATCCAAACCAGCAGAATGATCGTAGCAATAGGGAACAGCGCCTGCCTGCTTGCCGCAAATTCTCCCTTTTCAGGCAGTTTCTTTGCGAAGAACTGATAAAAGAGCAGATAGATCACGACATAAATCAAGAGGGAGATCAGGCCACTTTCCCCTCCTGAAATCTGGTAGATCAGATAAATATCGAATGCGATATGCTGCATCCCGCATCCGCACACGGCGCAGTAAGCCGCCTGCTGCCACGTCGCATCCAGCACGAACTTCGCAAACATGATGCAGACAACAATATAAAAGGCCCAGTATGTAAACGGGAATGCTCCGTTTTCCGGAACGCCATAGTACAGGTTTACAAAATAGGAACAGGCGACCAGCGCCACGGCACTTCCCCATGCCCTGACAGCAAAATGGCTCCGCCTCCTTGCCGGGACTGCGAAAATAATACAGGCCGTGAGGATCTGCACCATGTATGAAATCTTATCCCAAAACGCCATCATAAGCTAACCCCTCCCATATAATTGGCCAGTGACTGGAGAAACTCTTTCTTCCTCGGACGGCTGATTTTCAGCCACTGCCCGCCGACCTTGATATCATCCTTATTCACACAGTCCACATATTTCAGATTCACCAGATAGCAGTTATTGCACCGTTTAAAGGACAGCCCTGCCAGCTTATCTTCCAGTTCTTTCATGGAAGCCTTCTGCTTAAACTCTCCCTCGTCCGTATGGTAGTACAGGTAATGACCTTCTACCTCCACATAATACAAATGGTCGGTAGAAAACTTCTGTATCCCGTATGGAGTCGTGACAACGATATTCCTGCTCTTTTTATTTCCAATGATACTTAAGGCGCTCTTCATTTTCATGGCAAACGAATAGTAATTCACCGGCTTTACCACAAAATCCAGAGCACGCACCTCGTATCCACGGATCGCCATCTGAGCCATGTTTGTCACAAATATAATGGTTACCTCATTGTCCATTTCGCGGAGTCTTTTTGCCGTGTCCAGCCCATCCATCCCGTCAAGGTCAATATCCAGACAGACAAGGGAAAAAGACTCATCATATGCCGGTAAAAATTCTTCCCCCGATGCATATGTCTGCACCTTTAGCTCTTCTCCAAGTTCTTTCTGCAATTCCATAAAATATTGAGACAGCGTCTTACGTTCCTGTTCCTCATCATCCACAACTGCGATTTTTACCATTTTATCCCCCTGCTTACGTTACCAGGACCCGGGTCTTAATCCACCCTGCCGGCTTTGTTACAGTCTTTTTGTGCGCATATTTCTTTTATTATAGCAAACGGCGGAGGCAATATCCAGACACATGCACAACCTAAGCCGGCACATCCCACGATATTCCCTTCGCCATCTAATAAAAATAACTATATTATGCCTTTTTTGCGGCTTCTCCTTCCGGAAAAATAATTTTAAATACAAAGAAATAAATAACCATTGAAACCCCGCCTGTAATAAATGTAACAAGCAGATTATAGACCGCCGGTGCAAAGTAGACCTGTGCAACCGGCATCCACAGTCCGTTCACGCCGTTGCATACAAGTGAAATCAGCACCCACGCGATAAAGTACCACATGACCTGCCAGGAAATCTTTCCGTGGCTTTTAAAGGTGATGTTTCTCTGAAGTGGGAAATTAATGCACTGGGCAAGGAAGGTTCCCAGTTCATAGCTGATAAAATATCCTAGCCCGCCGCCAATTACTACTTCTCCGGCAGTATTTTTTGCCACTTCATACCCGAGTATGTTCCATTTATAATCAAACCCGGCGATATGCACGGGTATCTGGGGCCACATAAACTCTGTACCCGCAAGTCCGGTGCCAAACAGGTAGGGGAGAAATGTGAATGCCAGATATTGAAAAATGGTAACACTCATACTGAATACCCAGAAGTAAAATATCTGGTAAATCCATTTCGCGGCTTTTGGGTGCGCCTTGCTGTAATTCCCCCACTTTTCCAGCCACCAGCCAGCCAGGCCCTTTTTTTGTTTTTCTTCCATGATACGTTAACCTGCCTTATGATTCCTTTTATGTTTTGATGCAGGGGCAAAAAAGATTTTACCCCTCTTCGGCCGGACGGATTACCGTCTGTGCTTCTCCGTATCTGCTTTTCGCAAATATGTTGATCTCTCCTGTATGATCCGGCTTTACCACTGCCAGTGCTTCGCCGTAATAGGTATCGGCTGTGTCTCCGAGATAGCTTCTCGTATAATACGGGCAGGCACTTCCCATTCCAAGGAGTGTCCCTCCTTTTACAGTGACCTTCACGGGGCCCTTCGCCAATGGTTTCACGGTGCCCTCCTTATCCGTATATTTCAGCCGGACATAGCACAGTTCACCCTCTTTGAATGCTTTCTGCTCCGGTTCCAGTGTCAGGCAGGTTTCTTCCCCGGCTGTCCGAAGGGAAGTCTCGGCGATAAGTCTTCCGCCCGAGTCATAGGCAGCTGCTTTTACCACGCCGCCGTGGTACTTCGTATGGAATACCACCCTGCAGTCATTTTTTACAGCTTCTTTTCCCACACATTTCCCGTTTATGTATAGTTTGACATGGTCTGCACGGGCATAGACTTCTACTTTGGCATCTTTCCCCTCACAGCCATTCCACGACCAGCTTTCAATGGCATTGGTCATCTTCCATGCCGACGGGGAGTGTTTCTTATCCGTATTGTTTACCGGAACCACGGCGATTCCGATCTTATCCAGTTCAAATGCCACCCTTGTATACTTCATTTCCGCAAGCGGCTTTCCGGTGAGGTCAATCCTTCCGGAACCGGCGCTTACCCATCCCATTCCGTTATCAAAACGGGGAGCGTAGTCTTTATACTCCCATGAGCCGATACCTGTTTCTCCAAGGTAATCCATGCCGGCCCAGACGAAGTCTCCGATAATGCGTCTGTTCTTCTTTGCTTCCTCCCAGAAACGATAGGCATCCGCGCAAAATGTCTCACTCCCGAGAATCAGCCGTTTCGGGTATTTCTTCAAATCATGGCGGTACCGGAAAATACCGTAATTGTAACCTGCCACATCCATCCGGGCAAATGCATCCTTCGTCTTAAGGTCGCATGGATAGAGCGTTGCGCCGGATTTCATGAAGTTGGCGCCAAAGATACCTGCAATTGTATTAAAAAATTCACTACCCACTGCTTTTTTCTTCTTAGCGTCTTTCACTGCCTGCTCTGCTTTTTTGTCGCTGTATACACCGAAGCCCATAGAGCTTAAAAAATTAAAGAAAATATTGATCCCGCAGGTCACCGGCCTTGTGCCGTCCAGCTTATGCAGCCACTGTGTCATCCTTCCACACAGCTCGATCCCCTGTTTCTGCGCCGTCTCGGATACTTCATTCCCCGTCGAATACATGATGACGGACGGATGGTTGTAATCCCGGTCAACGATCGCCTTCAGGTCCTCTTTGTAGTGCTTTGCTACTTCTCCTGCATAATCGTATCTTGTCTTGTGGATGTACCATACATCCACATACTCATCCATCAAAAGCATCCCCTGTTCATCGCAGGCATTGAGTAATGCTTTGGAGCATGGGTTGTGTGCCGAACGAATTGCATTGTATCCGTTTTCCTTTAAGAGCTGTACCTTCCTCTTCTCTGCAAACTCATAGGCACAGGCGCCTAAGATGCCGTTATCATGATGGATGCACGCCCCACGCAGGATGATGCGCTCTCCATTGATGCAGAATCCCTTTTGAGGAGTACACTCGATCATGCGGATTCCAAACCGCTCCTCCTGCACATCTTCCCCATATGTTACCCTGCATGTATACAGATATGGGTGTTCAGGCATCCATGTCACCGCCTCTGGAATATCTAATTCACAATCCAGCCTGCCGTCCGTTTCTTTCGTTACTTCGGCAATACACATTCCTTTTGCACCGTCTCCTGACATCGTGTCCAGAATCTCAACCTTTATCTGGCCTGCCGCCGATGCCTCTGCCTGAACCCGGATTCTCGGATTCCTGTAATCCAGCGTCGTGATCCGGACAGACTCCGGCCGGATGTGATTCTCTGGATATACATGCAGCCATACCGGGCGGTAAATCCCCGTGCCGGAATACCAGCGGCTGTTAGGCTGGTCGCTGTTTTTTACCTCTACTCTCAGGACATTGTCTGCCCCAAAAACAAGATCCTTTGTCACGTCCACATAAAATCCGGTATACCCATAGTTATGGAATGCAACCTTCCTGTCATTCAGATAAACGGATGCCTTCCTGTATACACCTTCAAATTCAAGGAGCAGTTTCTTATCGCTGTATTCATCAGGTACGCTGAATTGTTTTTCATAAGTATAATCCTGCGCATCATACCAGCCGGTATTCACGCCGCCCGGACTGTTTTCACTCTTACTGTCAAGGAGCATCGCATCGTGGGGCAACGCTATCGCGAATGCCCCGTCCGGATGCCCTGTCCTGTAACATTTCCATCCTTCATTAAATGCAATTTTCTGCATATGATATCCCACCTATTCCTTCACTCTTTTTAAAAAGCTGGCAATGATGGAGAGCAGTACGCTGATTCCCATGACAACTGCAATGGAAATAATCGTGTTTACCTGACTTGCATCTCCAAACATGTTGATCCCCTGAAACGCATCTACGAAGGACCCTACGGAATCCGTGAGTATCTTTACTGCTGCCACACTGTAACAGATCGTGGAAAGAACCATTACATAGTCATTATCTTTCACCATCAGCACAATATCCAGAACGATACCCGCTGCAAGTGCCGCAATAATCACACCGTCCATACTGTTGTGCTTAGGCGCCCACATCATAAAGCGGATCACAGAGACAACCGCCGCGATTACTGCAAGGACCACAAAATAAAATCCAGCTGATTTTGTCTGTAATTTCTCTTTCATTATTTCTGCACCTCCTCAACCTTAATAGCTGCTTTTCGTCTGCTTCGAATCAATACCGCAAGAAATAGAATCTCAAGAACGGCAAATACTGCGATTGCCGCATACATTGCCGGCTGCCACCAAGGTGTTATGGACACAACTTTTGAGTCCGTGCTGTAACCGTTCATGACAGCACTGTTTGCGATAATATATAAATAATTGTGTGCGGAATCCCTGAGTTTTCCGAGGAGGTATCCGTCATCATTTGCCTTGATCTCTTTCACGAGTGCCTTTGAACTTGCGCCGCTGAAATCGAGGCAGTATGTATTCGTTCCTGCTGCCAGAGTGGTTGCAAAGTGAGCCTTGTATCCCTCTGCCGTAGCGACCGCATCTGTTTCCTGCTGTCCGTTAAAGCCCCACTCATTACCTAAAACCTGTGTGCAGAGTGCCGTGCTTGCAGAGCACCATTTCATGCCGAGACGGTTAAATGCATGCATAACTGCCTGACCGCCGCCTTCTGTTAATGCCCCTTCACTTCCCCTTAAGGAACCTTCTCTGAATGCCTGCTCGTTAAAGAACACACTGATTCCCTGACGGTTGTTTTCCTGGTCATTTCCTGTCAGATGTTTTTCTCCGGCATGTACTCCCTTTGATTCCATTGCCTGTACTTCCTGCACGGAACAAAGATAAGTCATGACCGCATCTTCTGAATAATACTCGAAATTACGTCCCCCGAATGGAGTCCTGTGGAGGTTCGTACCCGGCATCCATATTTCAGCCATGCCCAGATACATTGCCTCTTCTGCCATCAGTTCCCCTCTGCGCTCTAATAAATCTTTGTTAAATGTTGCAGCCAGAATGTTTTCACACGGGAAACAGCAGTCGTCTCTGCCGTCGCCGTATTCTTTTTCATCAAACTTTCCGCCCGCACCGTCCGGTCCGTCACCAACAACAACTGCCGGTTTTCCAACGCTTGCAATTTCTGCTGTCCCGAAGTTGTCAGCCGTCAGGACTGACAGTTCCTCCAGTGTAAACTGGTTCAAATATGTCTCCCAAGCCTCGTCATCATAGTCTTTTCCAATCAGAGTTGCAAGCGGGATATTCTGATTTTCTCCCAATGTATAATCACTGATTGACAGGGCGTCTTCCGGTTTTTCATAGTAATTCCCGTTCAGCACCTCTATCATTTCATCCGTTGCTTCGATCTTCGTCGCACTCACCGGGTAAGTCGCATCCCAGTCATTTCTGGATAAATAGGTGACTGCATTCTCCTGCCAGTAGTTGATATCACAGTCCGCAAACTGGTTCGTGACCTCTTCGCCTGTATATTCAGAATTCCGGTAGGATGTGTCGTCAAATGTTTCATCCCACTTATAAGTCTTATCTGCATTTCCTTCCGCTGCACTTCCAGTAACCGTAACCATGCCAGATGCCCCTTTGGCTGCAAGTATGTTATTTAATGCATCGTGGGAATTATCGCCGATGGAAATGTAATGAGCGCCCTCGCTTATGATATACCCTTTGGCATTTACATAATCGTAGCTCGCCAGAAGGTATTTATCGCAGTCAATCGTCACTGTCTGGGAAGCTCCCGGTTCCAGTACATCTGTTTTTCCGAAATCCAGAAGCTGGACCGCTGATTTTTCTACTTTATTTGTCTTTTCATAATCTCCGTATGGAGTCTGTGCATATACCTGGACAACGGATTTTCCAGCAGCGTTACCCGTATTTGTGACTGTCACGGTAACCTTAATGTCGTCCCCGTCTATCTCCACACCGTCCAGTTTCTGCTCGAAGGAAGTATAGGACAGTCCATAGCCAAACGGATATTGAACCTCTTCATTGTAGTTCCAGTTTTTTCCTGTAGTGGAGCCTTTTGCAGAAGCAGCATTCCCTTGTCCCAAAATGGTATCCTCATAGCGGGTTTCATAATATTTATATCCCACATAGATTCCCTCTGCCTGCACACTGTACCATGCAAGATTTTCTTCAGCATCTTCCGTATTTTGCAGTACATAGTCCAGATTTGTCCAATTCTGGTTGTTAAAGCTCCCATTGACCACTGCCGGAGCTGAAAGTGAATTGACTGCATACGTGTCGGTAAGGTGTCCTGACGGATTCGCCGCTCCGGTCAGTATGTTGGCAACACCTTCGAATCCCCTCTGCCCTGGAAGGCCAATCCAGAGGCATGCATCTACATTGTACTCGTCCAGCCAGTTGAGCTCCATCGCATTGCCGCTGTTAACCAGAACAATGGTCTTTTTAAATTTGCCAGAGTCTTTAATCATCTGGAGAAGGTCTTTCTCCTCCTGATGAAGGGCAAGCTGGCTGATTCCTGTGGGATCTTCTGTCTGAACCTCCGCACCTTCACCGCCTTCTCTGGAGAGCATAACAATTGCTACATCATTATAGTCATCCTGCCATGATTCCTGAAGCTCTTTTGTATAGAAGGAACTGTCTTCCTCTCCAAGTGCCCATTCCGTCTCTTCCTGTCCGAAGCTTGCTACTCCGCTTGAACGGGATGTGCTGCTGCTTTTGTAAGCGTCAAACAGCGTGTCATTTACTGCAAAGCCTGCATCTGTCATCGCTGTGTACAAGTCGATACAGTATTCTCCCTCATACCCACTTGATCCGGCCGAATTTGACTTGTAGAGCGGCTGTGCAACTGCATGGCCGAACAGGGTGATCCTCGTTTCCTCTGCCGAAAGCGGGAGTGCATTGTTTTCATTTTTCAGAAGGACGCTCCCCTCCTCCTGCTCCGTTACACTTTCGTCATATGTATCCGCGATTAGTTTCTGAAGGTTTTCTGCGTTCAACTCTCCATATTCACTCTCAAAATATATCGTATCCTCAGCTGCTGAATCGTTTTCATTTACAACCTTGCTGGTAGAAATCCCGAGTGCCTGGTTAATCGTTCCCTGATAGCCCATCATACAGTTCATTCCCAGAGTTGACGCTACCAGAAAGAACGAGGTGGCCGATGCAAGACCGGTCCACAATCTGCTGCGTTTCATAAATGTTGTCCTCCCTTATTTTCCTTTTTTCTTATATCGGCGCTGATATATACTTTTGGCATAAGATTGCAGTAATTACTTTGCACAAAACTTATGCTTTTATTTTAAATAAATTTAACAATTTGACAATAGGTTGTTCACGGATTGTCATCTTGGAGGACATAACCTGCAATTCATTCCTTTTCCGGAAAGTCAAACAGGCATACCTCCTGTGAGATATGCCTGTTTAACCTAAATCTTATGAAATATAAAAACAGTACTAATATTACATTTTTGTCTATTCCCCGGTCAGCTCCGCCAAGATACGCCGCATGACTTCCGCTTCTGTTCCTGAAACCTTGTCTTCCTTGATTTTTGAACGTATATACTGCACGGTGTAATCGTTATAGAAAATAAGCTCACGATATTCTATCGGATGTGCCTGTATGATATCTTGTGGACTTAACGTTTCATCTGGTGACGCCATAATCACATCGAATAGTTTTTCTAAAACCCGGTCTGTGTCCACACCGCCATGCTCTACAATCTGTGTATAGCAGTCCTGTATCTGTGAAACCGCATACTTCTGCGTATCCAGTGCCTCCTCTGCCACCTCCGGAGGAAGGGCCGCAAAACGTTCCCTGATGCTGGATTCATTATAATCCCCGTCCTGAGGCACCCAATAATCTGTGAGCTTGTAAGAACCATCTGAAGCCACGTCAAAGCTCAGTACTGCCGGCATGGAACTTGCACCCACAAGTGTGAATGGCTCCTCGTCATAGCTGACCGACTGTTCACATACCATTGCATAAACCTCTTTTGTTTCAATCGTCTTTCCTGTCTTGTCGTTCGTACGTTCCCCTGACAGCTCAGCCAGAGTCACATGGCTTTCACATTGAAAATCAACTTCTTCTCTGTCGTCTTTCCAATACTCAAGTATTGCTTCTTTAACAGCTACTTCCAATGCATCCACTTTCTGAATCTTTTCTTTTGGATTTGTCATGAAACATACTGCCACAGCCGTGCATACAATTACTGCTGCAATCAGCATCCACAATACTGGTTTTTTATAATTCAGAACATTTTTAACTCTCTGTCTGATGTTTCCTTCGCCAAATGCCAGCGGACAAATTGCCGGTGTATGATGCCCGCTTCCAAAAGAAAGCAGCGTCATAGAATAGGATTTCCTTTCGTCCACCCCCATATTTCTGACCGCACTCTCATCACAGGCTACCTCAATATCACGGCATAGCAGGATATATGCCGCCCATATGGCCGGATTAAACCAATACACTGTTAAGACTAAAAATCCTATCGGTTTTGTCCAGTGATCATGCCGGCGTATATGGGCCTTTTCATGTGCTATCACATATTTCATCTTTGCAGAACTCATGTGGAAGGGCAGGTAAATCCGGGGACGGATCATCCCCAATACGAAAGGAGACCTGACGCGCTCACTCTGCCATATATTTCCGCGCACCCGCACGGCCGTCCTCATTCTGGCCTTTAGTATAAAAAAACTGCAAACCATATATAACAACATGAGTGCCATCCCGATCAGCCAGATGACAGACACGATATATGTAATAATCTGCAGTGGGTCTGCACTGGATGCAGGATCGGGTGCAAACTGCCGTGACAGGACCGGGTTCATAATCTGGTTAACTACATCTATCCCGCTGCTGATTGCCGGCTGTTCCATATGAACAAAATTCTCCGGTATCGTCTGGGCACTTGGAATCAGACTGAGAATGCTCTCAATTGAAAACGGAAAAATAAGCCTGATGCCAACTAAGCCCCAGAGTACACAGGTAACCCACCTTGGCGCTTTCTTTAACGGGAAACGTAAAAGTATCACTGCAAAAATCATCCAGCTGCCTGCAATACTCATGTTCAGAAGTTTTAAAAAAACTGCCTCCATGCTTATTCCTCCTCATAAGAATCAATCATTCGGCGGATTTCCTCTATCTGTTCTGATGACAGCTTTTTGTGTTTTGTAAATGCCGAAACAAATGCGGGAAGTGAGCCTTCAAAGGTTTTCTCCAATAGTTCATCAATTTCCGCTGCCTGCACCTCGTCTTTTGAAATGAGAGATGTTACAACGGCATTTTCATTCTTCAAAACGCCGCGTTCCGAAAGACGGCGGATGACTGTATAGGTTGTTGCCTTGGACCAGCCCAGCTTTTCTTTACAGAGCTTAACAAGCTGTGTGCTCCCAACAGGTTCATTCTCCCACAAAATCAGGCAGAAACGGTATTCGCTTTCAAAAACTTTCGGTGTATCCATTGGTTCATCCTCCTTGTGGGTTTAATTCATTCAACCTTTATTGTGAGTTTAACACATTAAACCCGGATGCGTCAATCTTATTTTAGATAAAAAAAGGCGTTTAAGAATCCATCATATCTTTAAAGACACTCTGTCATACTTTAAACGCTCATTTTTGTTGATTTTATATTTGTATCATTATAAAAACTTAATCTGTAATCTTCACCGTCTCAATTACCGGCTGGTTTTCTGCCGCAACGGTGCCGTTGCCATCCTCTACTTTTGTATCTTCACAAATTTTATCCACGATCTCCATGCCTTCTGTCACATGCCCGAATGCCGCATACTCTCCGTCTAATGAGTCTGTGTCTTCATGCATGATAAAGAACTGGGAACTGGCACTGTCATAGTCCCGGGACCGGGCCATCGAGATGACTCCGCGTTTATGTGAGATAGGATTTTCCACACCATTCGACGAAAATTCACCCTTTATTGTCTTACCGGAACCCCCTGTCCCATTTCCCTGTGGGTCTCCGCCCTGAATCATGAAGCCGGAAATGATCCTGTGAAATGTAAGGCCGTCATAAAATCCGTCATTCGCCAGATTGACAAAGTTCGTCACTGTAACCGGGGCTGTATCTGCATCTAATTCTACCTTTATTGTACCGTAATCCTTCACGGTTATCTCCGCATGATGCTTTCCTGACAGGAGGTCTGCATTGCTCTGGTCTTCCTGGCTCTGCTGTGCCTGCTCTTCTGGTTCCTGTTCTGTCTTTGACTGACAGCCGGCAAGTGAGAATGCAGCCAGCATAATGGCTGAGATTATTAATATTTTTTTCTTCATTTGTCATATCCTTTCTGCTTCTTAATATACTTTATTTTATCTTCTTTGTTTTCTTGTCCGCTCACAGTTAGCATTATACCATTACGCCACACGTAAGTCATCCCTTTTATCATCAGGAAAACATCCTTAAAAAGCATGAAAAAGCTGAAGGGAGCTGCTACACCGCTGATGTCATTCATCAGCCGGTACAGCAGCTCCCTTTCGCTTTCCTGTATCTGTTAAATCTTATTGGTCATAACTCGTTTTAAGATTCTTCATGTCCACTTGTTGACTCAACATTCACTTTCGCCTTTTTCTTCCTGAATCTGCGTACAGTCAGCACAGCCATGCCAAGGATCAGCAGCGGGCAGATGATGTTAATTGCCAGTCTCACTTTATCCACCAGTGTAATCGTATCTTTAAATACACTTCCCGGCATTGCACCGTTCATTGCTTTGGAGTTAGCGATAGTATAGAGCATGCGGTGCATGGCTTCTCTTCCATAGTGGTATACAGCCGGGTCGTTTTCATCGAAGTCGAACCGGGCGGATTCTTTTGCATAGGTCAGCTTTCCGTCTGCCCCGGATTCGATCATCTGGTATCCATCCATGAATACGCCTGTGTTTGCGTTATCTGTCAGGACAAATCCATTGAATGCCCATTCGTCTCTTAAGATTCCTGTGATCAGCGGGTAGGACGCGCCGGTCCATGTATATCCCACACGGTTAAATGCTGTCATGACCGCCTGACAGGCACGGATTTCCCGGGTTGCGTTTTCGTATGTCCCGTCGTCATTTTTCCGGACGTAGTTCAACTCCACGTCGCCGTTCTTCATACACATTTCAAATGGAGTCAGGTAAATCTCACGTGCCGCCTGTTCATTTAGCCATGTGCAGACTGCAAACTGCCCCTCTCTGTCACCGCGGTGGTTTTCCTGATCGTTAAATGCGAAATGTTTGATATATGTATACATGCCCTTGGATGCGGCCCCATATACTTCCTGTGAAGCAACTGTTCCTGAAAGGAAGGCGTCCTCAGAGTAATACTCCCCGTTTCTGCCGGAAAACGGTGTGCGGTGGATGTTCATGGACGGGGCGTACCATCCGTCAGCGCCGCCAATCAGTGCTTCATTCCCGATCATTGTCCCGTATTCCAGTGCAAGGTCCTGATTCCATGTCTGTGCCAGTGTCATCATATTCGGGAACATTGCCCCGGTACCGCCGTAAATCAGTCCTGACGCGGTGTCTGCATCAACACAGAACGGTTTGTTGACGGATTCCAGAAAATCTGTCCCGTAACCGGACTGTGCAATCATTGTAAAGTAATCCTCTGCCGTCAGCTGGTCTAAAAGATCCTCCCAAAGAGCATCATCGAAGTCCAGACCACGCATATCGATCAGTGATAACCCATTGTCTTTTCCATACACGATTTCATCGTCAAAACTCTTAGGATCCACAGGGCTTAAGGAGTCAAAGGAGTCGATCTTAGCGAGCAGTTCACTGCTGACCGTCTTCCCGTAGACAAACGAAGCCGGATTGCCTTCTTTATCCGTCCCGTTGATTTCATTTCCCCACGTGCTGACCTGATCCATCGCCTTGCCGTCATGCTCCGGCCATGTTCCCTGCCAGTCATTTCTGGAAATATATGTCACATCGCCTGCCGCCTCATCAAACAGATTGCTGATTTCCTGACCACTGTAGGAATCCTTTGCATAGGTAACTGTATCTACATCCGGATTTTCAGGAACGTAAACATCTGTCATTCCCAAATTTCCCTGCGCTGTCATTTTCTGTACATCAGCATTTCCTTTTGCTGCAAGAATATTATTGACTGCATCATGGGCATTTCGGCCAGCCGTAATATAATAATCTCCGGCATCTAAAATGTAAGTTTTTGCAGTCTTATAGTCATATGCTTTTAATTGTTCTTCCTTAAATGTGACAGTTACCGTCTGCGTCTCGCCGGGTGCAAGTTCCTCGGTCTTAGCATAGCCGGCAAGCTGTACCGATGCTTTTTCCACACCATTGGCCTTATCATATTCCGTGTATGGGCTCTGGGCATAGATTTCCACCACATCTTTGCCGGACACGTCTCCCGTATTCTTTACATCAACCGTGACTGTGCACGTGTCTTTGTCCCATGCCGTTTTGAAGTTCTCCCACTGGAATTCTGTGTAGGATAATCCGTAGCCGAAAGGATAGCAGACTTCCGATGCATAGTCAAACTCTCCTGCATTCCCCTGACCAAGCACGGTGTCTTCGTATCTCGTCTCATAATATTTATAGCCTACATAAATGCCCTCTGCATAGCTGACATAATTATATTTTGTGACCGTTCCGTCTTCATTGTAATACGCATAATCCCCGAAATTCTGTGCTGCCGGTGATGCCAGTGCATCTGCCGCAAATGTATCCACAGTACGTCCGGAAGGATTGACTTTCCCTGTCAGGACGTCTGTGACCGAATCCATACTGCCCGGGGCATAGATGACAGAGTGAATATTCGGGTAATCAGCCAGCCAGTCCAGTTCCAGTGCCGCATTTGAGTTCACGACAAGGACGGTGTTGTCATAATTGTCATTCAAATACTGCAGGATTTCTCTTTCCGCAGAATCCGGCTCCAGATAGCTTCTCTCTTTATCTTCCTGACTGTCTGCATGGTTATACATGGAACGGGGCATATCGCGGCCCTCGCCTGCCACCCTTTTCAGAACATAAACCGGAACCGTATCTTTTACACTGTCCAGTGCTTCCTTCGAAATCTCTGACAACGGACACTCATTGATCCGGAAATCCTCGGCATCACCGAAACTGATGGAACCACTTGCAAGTCCGTAATCCTTTCCGGCCCCCTCGGCATAGAACTGCCAGAGTGTATCGTTGATTTTCGCTCCCTTTTCCTCATATACATCCCTGAGGCCAGTTCCGCCTCCCAGCATACCGCCGCCTACGGTCAGTTTTGCCGTGTTCGCACTAAACAAACTGAATGTAGAGTCTTCCGACAACGGCAGCATATTCTCTTCATTTTTCAGAAGGACAATCCCCTCCTGAGAAATCCGCCCGGACAGGTCTGCCTCCGCATCGCCGATCTCGTCTTCTGTATAGTCTGCCTTGTTGTAGTTTAAGTCCAGACCTTCTGTTTCCGCTTTCGAGTTATCGATTGTCTTGTCTACATCTCCCAAAATGCAATTTACCATCCTGTCGTTTGACGCAAGCACGGTATTGGCCGCCACCATCAGCACAACCAGTACAATGGCAAGGACGCCTGAAATAATCGTGCGGATTACCTTGCCAAACATTTTTCCTTCCTTTTTCTCTTTCCTCTTCATGATTTCCTCCTTTAAACCTGTTTCATCCCACCGGAGTGTGCCTGCCACACCGGCTTTTATCGGAGTATATCACAAGAAATACCTTATTCGTTCCCGTCTGTCCCAGTCTGCCTTTTTTGCGTCGTAACTTGCACAGCCGGTATCGTAAGGCGCAGAAGAAAGATTTTATATTCCGTCTCTATTGTCACAAATCCCCCATACTTTTCAGCCGTATGGATGATACTTTTTATCCCGAAACCATGATAATTCCTGTCATGCTTGGATGTTCTCGGAATTCCGTTTTCCATCCTGATATCATCCTGATACGGGTTCTCAAACTGAATAAAAATCAGTCCCGCCTTTTTATGCAGAAGCAGGCTGATACACCGCTGGTCTGCCGGAAGTTTCCGGACACCTTCAATCGCGTTGTCGAGCGCATTCCCAAAGAGTGTATACAGATCCACGGCATCCATAAAATCCAGAAGCCCGCCGTCCGCGATACAGGTCAGGTTAATCTGCTCCTGACTGCAGACAAGGCTTTTTTCCGTCAAAACAGTATCCAGAATCGTATTGCCGGTCTGGGGCATGGCATCATAAATCATCACCGACTCCTCGATTGAGTCAATCGCATCAGACCTCTTTTCCAGATTATCGATACCCCTAAGCGCCGCCACCTGATGTTTCAGATCATGGCATTTGCGGTTAATAATATCAATCGTCTCCTTCGACATCTCGTACTGTGCCTTATGGCGCATCCAAAGCTGTTTCTGCACATTTAGTTCCTCCTGAAGACTAAGCTGACTCATCTGTTTTAACTGGCTGTATAGGACAAAGATACAGCAGAACAGGGCATAAATACCGTGTATCGTTTCGAAGTCCCCGACCGAAGCTGCCACACTCATCCCCAGAACAAGGAACAATACGATTGTCATAAACCCAAAAGACTTCACGGCGCTGGTCGCATAATGCTTCTCCTTTGCCATCTTCCTCGCAAAAATATAATAGGACAGCACATAAACACCTGCATGGACGGCCAGATGCAGAAGCGTGCCAGGACCTGTGCCTAAACCAGTGAAGCCTTTTATGATAAGCCTCAGGCAGTATGCGATATGCTCCGTAAGATACGCGCAGGTTGCACAGTACACAGCTTCCTTCAAAGATACCCTGAACGGAATCCACACCAGTACTGCCATCAGGAAAAAGACAAAAGCACAGACCAGCATGGTACCCGTCACGGTCATTCCGGTGTCCGCTGTCATAAACACTGAAATACCATCTTGATATTCAAACAGGGCCACCATAACCATGCACTCCAGTAAAACTGTAAACACAAACTTTTTCAAGAAATTTTCCCTTTTCTCCAGACGCACTGCATAAACAATCAGGGCCGTAAATAATTCTATCGGGAAAGACAGATTTTCCATACGATTTTCTCCTTCTACAGATACCCGGTTCCCAGATAATCCGACAATGCTTTCAGGAACTGTTTCTTCTTGGGCCTGCTGACGGGAAGTTCATATTCCCCGGCCATGACAGTTTCCTTCCGGACCCCTGTCACATTTTTCAGATTAACCAGATAGGAATTGCTGCACCGCACAAAATGACACTCCGCAAGTTCACGCTCCATCTGCTGCATGGAGCAACGCATAACATATGTCTTATTCCTCGATACAATATGGAGATTATGGTTCTTCACCTCTATGAATAAAATATCATTTGTAGAAACGCGCTCTTTTCGCTCATCAACCGGAAGCAGAAGATATTTCTCCTCCTTCTTTTTCAGCAGTACTAACGCCTTCTTCAGCTTCATGGAAAACTGTGCGTAGGTAATCGGTTTCAGCACAAAATCCAGAGCATCGACTTCGTAGCCTTTAATCGCATACTGCGCCATTGTTGTTATAAAAATAAGAATAACGGCCGGGTCACTGCGGCGGATCTTTTCTGCCGCCTCCATCCCATCCATATGCTTCATCTTAATATCCATCAGGATAATATCCCATACCGGCTTGTAATCATCAACAATATCCAGCCCGTCCTTAAAAAATGTAACCTGAAAAGACTGGCCGTTCTCCTGCTCGAATTGTTTGATATAGGCATCCAGCCTGCCCTGATATTCTTTTTCATCTTCTACAACCGCAATGCGAATCATATTTCCCACCTCTTTTTCATGCGTCACGTACTGCTTTGGCATTATAAAACAAATTATAGCATTTTTCTGATGTGGTTGTCATTGCTTAAACTAAATGAAAAAGAGGTGCCGCAATTAACCGGCACCCCGAATATAACAATTCCTTTGAAAATATGTCCTCTCCCTTTACCTTATTTCATAAGCCCTCTTATGTGCAGATTGCGATTATGCAATTCATTTTTTTCGTTCAGAAGCAGATTTCTCAGAAACACCTCGAGATACTCTGTTGTTTCGTAAATCCCTTTTTGCAGGTTCGTATAATTAGCACGAACAAGTGCATTTCTGAAATACCATGCATTTTCCGCAAACATATCATTAGTCACAGAAAAACCAAGTGATTGTAAATACTTAATAAAGAATACTGCGGTTGTTCTTGTGTTGCCTTCTCCAAAGATATGGATTTGCCACAACCCTGAAACAAATACCGCAAAATGATGGATAATATCGTTCATTGAAAGTCCCTTATAACTAAAGCTCTTTTCCTGCGAGAAATCATATTCAAGAGTAGCACGAAGTTCTGAAGCACTTCCGTATATAACAGTCGCACCATCTAAAACCCACTCTTTTTTTGTAATATTATAATCTCTTATCTTTCCGGCGTGCTTATATATACCCTGAAACAATTTTCGGTGGATTGATATATATTCATTTGGAGAAAACGAAAACGCTGTTTCCGACAGTATCCCTGCAATTCGTGCCGATACCTTATCCGCTTCTTCAGTACGCTCACCATCGGAAGCCTCCGGTCTTTCCTCATAATAACTGTCAATAATATCTTGAGCTTCCTTTATCGTGATTTTACCTTCGATATTTTGAATAGCGGTATCAATTAGATATTTTGAAGGTTTTAATCCGTCTACCGCCTGCAAACCGATCGCTGTACTCCATGCATAACCTTTACTGCGCTTATCAGGCTCAGACTCTTTCAAATATTCCTTAAAGGGGTCTTTGTTCATATCACTATCTTTATTCTTTTCGTAATCAAAATTCATCCCTTATTTCCTCCTCCAAACAGCGCCTAAATAGTCCGATTATTTCACCTGCTTATTTTAACATATGGACCTCCACTTAACAACTGTATCGCCCAATCACAAAAAATCCCGGAAACTATGTCCGGGATTTCATGCATTTCAGTGTAACGAAGATTGCAATTGCCGTTGCAATAAGAAATTCAGCAAATATCACTGAACCATTCCATATCTCAAGATTAAAGTGTCCAACGAAGTATACCGCAAAAAATATCAGGTAAATTCCAACTACATACAAGATACAGTGGATCATTTTGGTGCGTTTTCTTTCCCTCACAAGCATCTGTTCCTGCTGCTTTTCAAGCATTTCTGTTTTTACGGAAAGTTCATCTATTTCAGATGGTTTCAGAAGATAATCGATTGTGACATCAAACAGACCACTTAAAGCTACAATCTTCTCCAATTCCGGTACCGCCTGACCCGATTCCCATTTCGATATCGACTGTCTTGACACATCTAATTTTTCCGCCAGCTGCTCCTGAGTTAAATCCCTGCTTTTTCGCAGTGCTAATAATTTTTCTGAAAAATTCATTTCATATCCTCCTTTAGTTGATGTCATCATCATAGCAGATAAAACGGTTGCACTCTATATAGGGGGCTGTATATTTGCGCAACTGGGGGTGGAAATAACTAACATTTTGAAGTATCAGTTCTCCTGCAGCATCCTCCACTGTTTTTTCTTCGCCCAGTTGGTAACGTACCATTGATTCACTGATGTATAAGTCTTTTGTCTGCATTACTAATAGGGATATTATCTGTGAAAGCTGAGTAATATTCCTCGGCCAGGGATATTTTTTCAATTCATCCATTGCAGTTTCCTCAAAGCCGAAAATTCTTTTCCCATAATCTGCGTTATAATAATTCAGAAGAATATTACTCAGGAATTCAATATCGCCTTTATGATTCCTGAGAGGAGGCATTTTAAAAACATTTTTCCCCATCCACTCTGTAAGCTTTTCATATAATTCAGGGATCTCATCAGAATTACCACTATTTTCAATCACTGCAGCTACAACTTTGCAGTTCCTCTCTGCCAGATAATCATATAGAAGGATCTGCACTTCTGGCTGAAGTTTAGGCAGGTCAAATAAAAATAAAAAAGAATCCTGCGCATAAAGCGGAGATTTGGATGATAAAAATAATTTTTCGAAAATAGGCTGGTCTAACATGGCACAGTCCACCCGATAGGAAAGCACACTTTTCTCCTTGTTCGCATACTGGCAACGAATAGACATAACGCATATCCATGATGATAGGAAAGAGATTCCCTTTTCTTGCCCCCCCAGATGATGCTGCGCAATCGACATCGACAGGGTTTCATCAAATTGACATTCTAAAAGATTATTATTCATCTGCAATCCACATTTCCGCGCAGGAAGTGACCGTATAAACGCCGTTCGATTGAATATTCACGGTCATTTCAATCCACACCTCCGCGCAGGAAGTGACTTAGTTACCGGTTCGTGGTGTTACGGAATACCAAAATTTCAATCCACACTTCCGCGCAGGAAGTGACGGTCTTTAACGTTGCTTGGGAAGATGCTGAATATATTTCAATCCACACTTCCGCGCAGGAAGTGACATTATGAAACTAAACAATATTGATTTAATGAAAGATTTCAATCCACACTTCCGCGCAGGAAGTGACAAGCTCAAGCCGTCCATCTACATTGCACCGGGCAATTTCAATCCACACTTCCGCGCAGGAAGTGACCAGTCAGCAATGGTTTTCATTGCAGCTGCAGAACCGATTTCAATCCACACTTCCGCGCAGGAAGTGACGTAATCCGGCCATTTATCCCTCCAGTTTGTGGGATTTCAATCCACACTTCCGCGCAGGAAGTGACGAAACGATGATAGCCGGATCTCCTTTTGTGTAGGAATTTCAATCCACACTTCCGCGCAGGAAGTGACTTCTCATCAAATGATGAAAGGAATGATTATTATATTTCAATCCACACTTCCGCGCAGGAAGTGACAGCAAAATTGCACAATTTCTCCATCTATAATTATGCTTTTCTACCATATTTTATACTATTTCTATCAATATTACAACCCATTATCATTTCTCCCCATTATTTCCTCCCCTCTTTACTACATTTTCCCCACTTTATCAGGTGCGAATCTCCCGGGGAATTTATGTCCACTTCACATTCGCACCTGACATTCATTTTCTCTTTCTAGTTAAATCATATAGTGCCTTTTCCCTACATAAATTTTTATCAATCTCTTCCTCCGCCTTAGGTAGAACCTTGATAAAGTTATGATGCAATTCATTTTCCCCTTTATTAATTGTAAACCATTGGTGGGAGCCACTGGCATTTTCTTTACCTCGAACAGCTCCTGATTCATCCTCTCCAAACGGATATCTGACATTATCAGGTCTATTTTTCCAGTTGGCCATCACCTTAAGTGCTTGTGGCACTCTGTCCATATTAACAAGTGAATCTTCAAAGAATTTTTCGAAACTCTCATTGCCATTTGCGCCAATATCCATCATATACCACCGCCCTGTAGTTTCATCAATTTTTCTTATATGGAGTTCATCAACATTAACCCTTACACTGCCAAATCCCAGTGGTTTTGCTCTCCCAATCTTATGTGCACAATCTGGGTTTCCAAAATCAAGCGCCCACTTTAACTGGTTTAACTGTTTTTTGCTAAGACTTTCAAAATAAACTCTGAATTGAAATATAGGAACAGATTCTAAATTGTCTGAAGGCTTCATCGGGCGTATTCTCTGCCTCATGGCATTCAGGCTGTTATCCTTTTTGTAATCTTCAATCCTTACATCATGATGCCAGTAGTATTTTCTGCCTCTGATTTTCGGCTGGAAATCATCCAAAACTACTCTTTTTGTTTTTTTGCCATCTTTCAGATACTTATAATCATAAGTCCAATACCCTTTATCCTGCTCTATCTGGCAGTCATCAGATTCTGGGGAAGGCGATTGCGTATAAAATTCAACAGCACTTGGACGTGGCTCTCCCAATTCCGGCAAAACTAGAGGGTCTTCGAATAGTTCTTTTATGTTTGTTGGGGGACTTACCAATTTAGCATCTGTTATCCTTACTTTTGAGCCATACGCAAATGTTTTAGGCTGTTCTGTTTTGTCCAGCATTCCGAATATCTGGCAGGCAGAGCAAAGCTTTTCACCTATACAAGGCTGATATTCCCCATTATTCTTTAATATCGTATTTATCTTTTTCGTGAACATCTCTTTCCCTATACAAGCAGGCGACAGATATAAACGTCCACCCTCTGTTTTTGTATAATAAACAAGCGTGCCCGTTTCTAATACTTCATATTCATTGTACCATTTACCATCTTTAGCCTTTCGGTTCTTTTTTTCATTCCTATACTCATTCAGCAAAATTTGTAATAGTTCCACATCCTTGTCTGATACCCGAATACCTTTCCTTCCGCCTTCTTGATCCTCAAGAAAAACTGCCTCATACTTTTTCTTTTCAATATACTCGCCTTTATGAAGATAACCCTTTTTAAAACCCTTTGCTTCTCTTAAATCGGGACTGTAAGGTTTATATTGAACTACCACCTTATTTTTTCCAGTTTTAACCCATATTTCCTTTCCTTCTTTCCATGTATTATAAACCGCTCTCTTTACCATGCCTCTCTTGTCAGATACCTTGCCTTTTTCTTGATTCTCTCTCTGCTCTTCCTCCTGTTCGACCCGCAGCCTTACCTTTGTGCACGGTCTTAGGAACCACCCGGCTGGTTCTTTTTTTAAAATTCCCGGCTGTTTGACCTCAATCACCCTTCGTGAAATATCACGTTCTCCGTCAACGGAGGACATACATCCGTTAAAAGCTGCTTCATATACGCTGCGCACAGCACCTCTGATTTCACTGCCGGGTATTACCGGATTCCTTGGCGGAAGCGGCGGCTGATCTGTATACGGTCCTATTCCCGACAAATCATCATAAGAAAAAAAGTCATACCCTTTTACTACATAGTCCTTTGAATCCTTCTTTGCTTTTTTCACATCCTCCACATTAGTAAGACTTTTATAAGAAGATGTGTTCGGGATAAACAAATGTGTTAATAGACGCAGGCTGCAGTCAAAATAACCCATATAGCCTATGTCTTTATTCCCTTCTAAACTTTCACGCTTACATTGTCCTTCAAAAGGTATAAAATTATATGGATTTACAAACCGTTCTCCTTCTTTATATTTTTTCGGCTTATTCTGATCTGAACTGTAAAGGGCATTTCCGTTTTTGCAGGATTGTTCTTTGCCGCTGTTCTTATAATTTTTCTTATACCCTCCCACATTTGCAGGGGAGGGGTTAGTTGTTCTAATAGGATCTTTCTTTTTAGGATCTTTTTTTCTGTTATACATTTCACCTTCATCTATGCTATATCCGTTCATTTTATCCCCCTATTCACCTATTATGTTCCCATATGCAGAATCCCTTCATGCGTATGTCTGTCTGATAAACCAGCTCCTGATTGTCAGCATTTGGAACCCGCATATATCGTCTTACCTCTATGGCAGCGCCAACCCGGTTACGGACTTCATGATTCTTTGGTACCGGAAGCTGCACCGGTATCTGTATCTGGGTCCCCCTGTTGGAGGTCAGCAGACTCCAACCAGGGATTCCGCCCTGATTGTCCCTCTTCACCTCACCCCAAAGTTTCTGCTTCTCATCCATGTAATATTCTTTTTCTTCTTTATTGTCTGCATTATCTCTGTTAGGCTCCTCTTTCATATGGTCCTCTGTTTCTTTATCAGATTTTAGTCCGTCATTGCTTTCTGCTTCTCTAACCTCTTTTATCCTATCCAGACTTCCGCGAAACCGCCCTTTCCATTCGTCTCCGGCTGGCTTCAGCCATAACTCTCCGGCTCCATCAAAAATACGTAATTCCCTTGTATATTCCCAAGAAAGAGGTTCCAACGCAGTATGGTTCCCTAAAACTATGTAGAATTCTCTGTTTTCATATTTCCCAAAACCAACAGCGTAATCCATCACAGCATAAAGATAGGCTCCCTCCGGAAAATATTTTTTAACTGTTTCTTTTATCTCCTCTTCTGATTTTGACTCTATCTTTTTATATCCTTCTCTGGCATTATCCTTCTGTACATTCATCCTCTGTCTCCTTTGCCCATTGCACTGCCCTTTGCAAATACTTTTCTTTTTTCTGCTCACTCAGTGGCTGTCCATCCAATAAGATTTCCTCCCATTTTTTACCTGAGTTGCTAAAGATCCCCCTGCCAATCGCCGTCTCCCCGCCAATTGGAAGGATGCCTGCCTGCAAATCAAGAATCGCCCATAACAGAAGTCCACAGATTATATCATCCGAATCCTGCGTGCCCTCTTTATGCCTGTCCTTTTGTAAGAAGATTCTCAGAAGCACGTTCCCCCCTGCCCAGGGAACCTCCTCATATAAAGCACCTTCCACAGTCCCTCCTGTGAACCGGTCGATGGCGTTCCGAAATACCGGAAGCTGATTGCCGCCTTTCACAACTGTCTCCTCAAATATGATTCTGGAGGCAAGAATTTTATCACCAGTCCCGTCATTCTTTGCATCATTTTTCATCCATGTGCCAAAGAAAGGGTTTAGCCTGCTTTGTGCCTTTTCCCAGCTTTCAAGGTGGGCAATCTCTTTTATAATCTTCGCGATGTGACTTCTGAAAGCACCTGCAATACTGCTGCCGGGTATCAACGCCTCTTCCCCTCTGCCCCCTGCTGTTAACTGCCCGTAATCTGGCATTTCATCCGTTCTTTTAAAGGTCGTGCTGTATGTCCTGATCAATAACGTGTAAGGGATATCCAAAGGCACTTCGAAACAATGGATAAATTTTCGTGCTGCCTCCTTCCCCTCTGTGCGTAGCCATTTGGCATACTGTCCCTCTGCCCCATGAGTTATATCTATAGATTCCTCCAGAATGAATGCATCAGGCTTTTCCCAATCCCATTCCAGCCACTCCAGATAGGATGCCTGTTCTTCCATATTAAACGTTTTGATTCGGACCTTTTCTATCTTAAACTGTCCAAATCCCCTCTGGCTCCTGGCTCCCAACCGGAGTTCTCCTGTTGTAAACCCATGCACCCAGTTCCATACCATCCGTAAATCATCATTCATAAGCTTCTTTAAATCATTCTGTGCTTTTTGGGATTCCCGTTCTATAAATTCCAGCCGCATTTTAAAATTAGCATTGCTCTCTATAATCTGAATCTCATATTTTGATTTATAGTCCGCCGTCTTTGCCTCTCCAAGCCTTACCCCATCACGGATTCCAATCTGTGCATTTTGTATCTGTGTATCGTAGACAAATATCCGGCTCTGACGGTCACTTGCTGCCCCTGGCAGTTCATCCTTAGGTTTTCCAAAAAGCTGATCTGCTTCTTTTTCCCGTCCGATTTCTCCTGTATATGCCCTCAATGCCCCAGCCAGCGCACTGCCCGGGATAAAAGGATTTCCTTTACTGTCTAAAATTATATCTGAATCCGTCTTTTCCTGTTCTCCTGAGCCAATAGACAAAGCAGATGCAAGGCTTCCCTCCAGTTCAATACAAAGGCGTCCGCAGATTTTGTTGCACCCAAAGGGTCTCCCGTAATCCATACCTTTCGGAGGAGTCTGCGGTAAATCACGGCACATAGTACGACTTTCTCTCTCAATCTTCATCCTTATCCCTGCTCCTCACTTTCCATTTTGCATTCTCTAAATAATGCTTCATAAATTCATAGGACTCTCCCTGACATGGCGCTATTAGTTCCAGCACCCGTTTCTTTTTGCTCTCTTTGGCTATCTTCTCAGCCTGTAGCTTAATCTCTTCATAAAATCCAGGCTCCCCATTCTGACTGCGCAGTATCTGCAGCAGCAACTCTATGGAAGAAGAAGGCGGAAGTTCTTCTCTTTTGATTGTATCCAGTTTGTCTAACGAAAGGTTTTCGCATTTCGTCTTCTCTTCATAATAGCTGCATAACTGCGCCAGCATGCCGTCATCCGATTCGTTCCCTGACGTTTCTGGAGCAGGCGGATGTCCCTCATCCGAATTACAGATATTTCCCCCTTTATCCACTCTGGACCAAGGCTCTAATTTTATCTGTCCGCAGCCTTTTCCAGTCATCAGCCCCCATCTTTTCCCTTCCAGTTCACTTATCCTGATATCCTCGTCCGTATCTAATGTTATGTAAAATGCACTTCCGGCCGCTAATGCCGGATATGAAATGGAAGGCATCCTCCACTTGCTGTTATAGCCGTTTACCACTGTATAGCTGCAGGCTGACTTAAACTCCTTAGCTGGATACCCCATTATTTTTTCTGCCTGTTCTTTTATACTGCTCCATTCAAAAAAAGGACCGCCGTTTTCATCTTCCAGAACCATTGGACTCACAAGCCATACCAGCCACTCCTTCCCCGTAACTGCCGGACTTTTCCCCTGTCCAGAACGTTTTACCCCTTTTATACAGAAAGTACATTCCCCATACTCTGCTGTTTTTGAACGTCCCAGCCTCAAACGCCAGGCATTGTCTGCAAGACATTCCGCAAGCTTTTCGATATCTTTTGCCCTTCCCTTCCAAGTGCCCGCGAACACCTGCCCTTTTGACAATGCAATATATTCGAAAAACTGCCCCGTCTGGTGGGTGGTATCCTCTGCACGGTCATTCAATGCATGGGCAATTCCTCTGTCTGCCGGACGGGCATGATGAAAGTGTATCTCTTTTTGCGGTACGGCAACATGCAATTCATTATCTTCCAAAAATATCTGACCGCTAATGTCCTTCCTGCGGGGATTTTCGCACCATATGTTAAACCATTCGCTTTGGTCATCCTTTTTCACAGCCAATGCTTTCGGACACGGTATATACTGTTTATCCCCCTTTTTCAGGAAACCATATCCGAACTGTACCCCGTCCCTAAGAAATATTCTCCTGAAGTTCTCGTCTTCATGTGCATTAGCCCCTAATGAATATTTTCTGATATACATGCCTGCCAGCGCACCCAATACTGCTGCCCCTGGCAGACAATCCATATGCACCCCAGTATCTCCCTCCACAATTACAGGTGAATCCAATCTGATCTCATACGCCAGTTCTACTTCCTCCTCCGGGGAAAATTCTTCTAACAGCCCTCTCTTATACTGATTCACAGGCACTGCACAATCCCGTTTCCCGGAAGAAACCATTTCTAACGAACAGCGTACCTCCCCGAACCCTCTTGTAATCCCAAGTCCCATATGGCGTAATCCCTTAGCGCAGAGCTCCAATGCCCTCCCACCTTCATCGCTCAGTTCACCTTCCAGCCGGGCTTTCAGAACAATCCCTGCCGGAACAGTCTGAACGGTACGCAGAGAATGTGCCTGTGCACTCCCCAGCTCTGCATCAATAGCTGTACGAGCACGCCTTCTGGTAAAAACCTCTTCCAAAAAACTATCATCTAACTCCGGACAGCTCTCTGCTGCCTTCCGAAACTGTTCATAGTCCTTAATAGTAAAACTGCCTTCTTCATTTAATCCAAAAAGATGCTTAGGCGCAGAATATAAATGGGCATCCTGTATATATACGCCCCTTTCATATTCTAAACCCGGAGCACCAAAAAGCTGCCTCATCATACCTTCTTCTATAATCCCATTATCAGCCATTTCCCGGCCCGCCTCCACCAGACAGCCCTTAATCCTTTTTGCCGGAACATAAGGGATGCCATATTCCAAGGCTGTCTTTACATTGGTAATCCCCGGCACATTCTCACCGGTCGCCGTACATAAATCGCTTTTTAGCACAATTTTTAAATCCCATCTTTTCATCGGCTTACCTCATCTTGTATATTTAAATATTCTTTCAGTAGATCTAACCGGCACATCCCCCTGACTTCCAGAGCATCAAATAGCGGCGATTCCTGCCAGTTTAGGTTTCCTGCCAGCTTCTCGATATGATATCCCCTTGACTGATACTCCCTTTGTAAGTTGTCCACTTCCACTTCGCCCCTTTGCATTGCATGATAAATCTTATGCAGCCTGTTCGAAGGCCAGTCTTCCATCTTTTTCAGCACCTCATACAAAATACTCAGGCTTCCTGGCTCTTCCTCTTTTATCTGTTCCCTAACCGCATACGGTCTTGCCTGCCATTCCTCATCCCCCTGAAATGCACCTATCTCACTTCCTTTAATTACCTCAAAATCGAGATACCCTTCTTCTGGGTCTTCACTATTGCCCCGCTCTTTTCTTAACTGCTTTTCTCCATACCACTTTTTCTTCGCCCTGGAGCAAGATTCTTCGGCAATCTTGTATGCCTCATAAAAAGGAAAATGACTGTGCACAAACGCAATTCCGGCACATGCCGTTATCTTTTTTGATTTTTCCTTCTGCAAAAGGGATAACTGCCCCATAAAACCTATAGTTATCGGTATGGCTAAATCTGCCGTACAAATAAATGTAAAATCATCCCCATCCAGCAGAATCGGGCGCAAAGGCAGTATCTTCTCCCCGTCTTCGCTTTCTATCATCAGTTCATTTTGGTGTACCCATAATTTCCGAAGCACTTCTTCATAAGTTTTACCGAAAAGCATAGCTATCTCTTTCGATTTTTTACGGAGCAATGGAACGCCTTTTTTATATTCCATGTGAGTATCCATAATCTCTTTAACCTGCGCTCCCATTCCATTTCCATCAATATGTACTACTGCAATATAGCTGTCTTCTCCGGTCTTCCTGCACAGCATTTCCGCTTCCTCCGGATATGCATATTCAGCCCCTTCCCCAATCTCAGGATACAGCCACTTGAAGCCATAACTAGAAGAATCGCCCACTTGCCCTCCTTCTTTTTGGTCCCCGGCATTTTCACTTCTGGCTTTTTGAGAACCGTGTATTTGCTCATATCTCCACGTTTGTATCTGCTCATATGCATTCCGCTTCTGATATTGGATTTCAGTCAAATAATCAATACTCACCTTGTCCACTTTTTCATAACGTATACTATGTGTAATTGGATGATGAGATAAATGGTCCCGCTCTACTACCGGATATAGCGCCATGACAGGCTGACGGACCATTTTCTGCTTATATTCCGCCAAACGATCATCTAACCTCTTCATATCAGACCGAAAATCTATAAGCTTTGTGTCAATGCAGGCAGCCGCAAGATAAAGTCCCTGACAGTTCTCTGCCACTTTTCTGCCCAACCTCTGACCTACCTTGATATACTGCTCTTTTGTTCTATATAAAACAACCGCATTGCCGCCGCCAATATAGACAATCTCAGCCTGAATCCCCTCATCCTCCGGAAGACTTAGACTGTCCTGCCTGTTCCACTTAGTTATTACAGTTTTAACTTCACCATTATCAGACAATACTCCCTTCATGGCCTCAGGAAGAAATTCCTCCAGAATCCTGGTTACCTGATAGGATGCCCCTGCGTTTTCACGGAGACGGTTCGTTGCAAATATATAGCTCTGAATCCCGCTTACATCATATTTCGCTAAAATATAATCATTACTTTTCTTTTCCATGCTCTTTTTCCTGTCCATGTTCCTCTCCTTGTTCTCTGTCATAACCTTTCAGTATCCTATTAAACGTGTCTGCATATGTCCGGTGCGGAAAAAGCATTGGATTATTTAAAACCATGAGGAGCTGGTTCAATTGGAAAATCAGGGAAAGGAGGACATTTTCTTCTACCCCGTTTCCTTTATCCTGACCGATTTTCAAATCTTGGAGAAGATGCGGTCTCGCATTGCCTGTTCCCTCTTTGTTGAATATTCTTGCCTGTCTATCAGCTTTCTCTTTTATCAATTCACGAGATTCTGGCTCTGTTCCTTCCATTGCATGATTCAGGGAACAATTCCACGTATTTAATGAGCTGTCTTCCTCTCTGACAAATTTAATTAGTTTTTTCTTATCTTTATCTACTGTCAGTATGATATCAAACTCTTTTTTTAAGTCTTCATTTGTAATATTTTCCGCTAGTGCGCACAAAATTTTGATTGGGCGGGTAGCTGTCTGAGTCACCTTCCTTGTATCCGTATAATTATCTGTCATTCCCGTTGCCATCCTTGTGACTGAATCTAATGAAGTGAGCAGTTTATCTATTGATTCCGCCCATTCCAAAATATCTTCTGACTCTATGCCATTACTTTTACATTGTACCACGGCAGCCACTGCCTCTATGGGGATGAATCTGACATTTTCATAATTAAAAATGTAGGGAGTATATAATTCATCGTAAATAGCCAAATCAACTTCTTTTGATTTATTGCCATATGAGTCAATAATGAATACCCCTTGTTCAATGCAATACTTTTTCGGGATAATCATTTCAAATAAAGATTTCCATACCCCTTCCCGATACATTCCCTCTGTCAAATAATGATTAAAAACATTCAGCATCAATTGATTGACAATTGAGTGCTCTATCTCTTCGTAATTCTGAGCAAGCATCTTCATAACATCTGTGTAAGTCTTTGTATTTCCCATATTTTCTCCTTCTATCTATCATACGATATCTCATAGTGCCCAAATCCAATCGTTGCCCCTTTCCCAACTCTCAGATACCGTCCGACCTCCAATATCGGCACAAAACTGGATAAATCCCCCTCATACAATACCCATCCTGTTTTAGAAGGAAGTTCCAGTTTTCCCGTCTTTTGGTTCATTGAGTATCTGGAGAATCCCACGTCCTTCCAGTTTTCACATACAATTCTGATTTGTTTCGCATGTGCAAGCAAATTTTCTTCATCCCACTCCATACAAAAATCCGTGCAGGCTGTCGTCAATAATGATATTCTCCGAATCATAAACTGCATTAGCACCTCAAACGGCAATGTCTCAAATAAATCCCCTCCTGATACGATTCTAAGAGGCGTATCAAATGTAAGGCTTGCGTAGGAAACATTTCTGTCTGCTATCATTAGCGGCTTGGGGCACAAATTTCGAATCCAGCTTTTCCCGCCGGCATAAATCAGATTTCCTGATTCCGGTTCTATTACCTGCCTCAACTTAAAAGATAGCCTCTTTGCGCCCCATCCCTTTTGCTCAGCCGCTTGCAGCGCATCCAGATAGACTCCTGCCTGTTCCGCAGCTTTGCCAAGTAAAGTAAGGTCAAATGTGCACACATCCCCTTTCTCCCAATTTTCCTTTCCTTGTCCATGAACATACAGTGTATATGGATTAATCGCCCCTGCTTCTCCTCCAGTATTACTGAAGCACTGGACATAAAGGCAGATTCCCCGCTTCTCACATCGAAAACATTTTTCCTGCTGGCGGTCACAACAGAAGTCACGTATGCAATGTCCCAGAATCCCCCGCACTGTAGAGCCCATATAACCTGGTAAAGTGCCTGATTCCTGACACTCATAAGATGCCCGCAGAGTTATCTTTTTTAAAAATTCAAACATACCTGATCCCCCTTATATACTTTCTTCCATTATATACCAATTAGTGACAAAAAAATACTGTCACATGAGATTTACACGTGATCTTATTATTTTTTTCTATTTGTTTACGGTATAAGATTTAAATATCATTTTCCTAAAATAAAGAAAAGAAAAACTGTCTGTTTTCATAAGCCAGACAGTTTATAAAATGATACATTTATTAAATTACATCCGCAAAATTCATTTAGGTCCTCACTTTTCTGCAAATGAAAAACCCGGAACCTATGTCCGGGATTTCATGCATTTCAATGTGACGAAAAAATATTTATTTTTCTATAAAAGCAAATGTTTAGTTAATACTTGCTTTTAATAAATTCTGTTACATCTGAGATTTCCGGGAATAACGATGCCTTGTTAATGGAGAATTTATTTAGCATATTCAGTATCCCTTTTTTCTTATTAGCGGGAATGGTGTATATCTGGATTTTCCCTTTATATGTATAACGGTATTTATGGATAGGATTATACCTCTTATTAAAAAGGCCGCATATTATAAAGGCTCCATCCTGCTTAATTATCCTGTTATTTCTCTTCTCCGATAATACAAAGAAACAATCCAAGATGTCCTTTTTTATGATTTCATCTCTAAATGCCGGTTTTTCTAATTTGACTTCATGCAGAAGTCTTACTGCCTTTTCATTAAAATCCTTCTGACTAATTTTAGGGTCAGCTGCCCAAGCAGCCAATTCTTCCTTTGATTTCTTTTTAAACAATGGAATACTGGCCAGTATCGTTACGGTATCGCTGCCCGGGTATTTTACAATCTCCCTTTCGACATCAAAAACAATGACTTCACCTTTTTTTGTTGGATTACTTTCGCACGCAAAATATAAAGCCACCAAAGGATTCCGGGTAACATCGAGCATTCTGGTAGGCAGGCCATAGTGCTGCATATGGACCAGATAGTCCAAATGTGCAAAGCAGTGCGAAAATTCCTCCGGACATTCGATGATAAGTTCATTGTACATATCGCATTCATGGTCCAGCCACTCGCGCCTTCTCATAATGGAAGGGAGCAGCAGGTAATTAATATCTGAATGCCCACGGTAATAAGACGTCTTTTTAGCAGAACCAATGTCCTGCATTGCTTTGCAAAAGCTTCCGAAGGAGTTAATAATATTGATTTCCACCTTAGATTTTACATATATAATGCAGTCAGCAAAATCCAGTTCCGCTATATCAAAAGTCTTGCTAATTTGATGCAGAATTGTTTTAGTCTCATCTTTTCGCATTTCCATATTAGGATATGCCCTGTACATCCAGTTAACTATGGCCTTAGCCTCTAAAAGTCCTAATTGGTATTCATTTTGAAACTCTTCATTCCTTTCATCGAAATGAAAGCCTTCCAGATCCTCCAGATAATTCTTCTGAAAATCGCGCCAGATGGATACTCCGTCTTCTGCTGTCGGATACGGTTTTTTATATAGCTCTGAATACGGCGATTCAATGGCCAAAAGGCTGTTAAGCATATCTTTCTTATCAATACGCCCTGATATGTACTCCTCCATATCACAATACATATCTGATAAGAGTTTATCAGCACAAACTTGTTTAAACGCTTCCCGAATAATCGGATTATCTATTATTTGTTCAAAATTAAAAAAGAAAAAGAAGAAGACAATCACCGCCTTTCATATAACTTAATTCTATAGTAATTCGACATTTATTTCAATGGGAATGTTATTCTGTTGTTTCTTTTGTTTCCACACGAAAGCAGGCTTTTGGATATTTCCAAAAGCCTGCTCAGTGAAAAATATTATGCCCTCTTTCCGCACATTGCAAAAATAACAGGCTTTAAATTATGTTTGTCCAAATCGTCCCATATATGGCGGTCAGAATCAATATCTCTTTCACCACAATCAATAATATCAGTTCTGCTCTTAATATCAGCCAGTTTGGATTGAAGTGCTTTGATTTTGAAGCATGAAGCCAAATCAGCAAACTTATCTGCATAGACATGTCCTAATATTTCAATAGCAACAGAGTCTATAGAGATATTCAGCGGCCTGCCCATTTCTTTTAAATAAAGCTGATGGGCATATTCCGAAATCAAGAGAGAACCTTTCGTTGCAGGGTCGTCTAAAAATGAGAGAAGTGCACGGTCATTCTTAATTTGGATTAATTTTTCTTCACAGTTAATAGATATACCGTGAAATTCTTTGTTCCAGTCCGTCATATGAAATTCCTTATCTTTTGTTCGATACTGTGTATTGAAGTTATCTATTTCCTGTCAAACTCTTTAGTACAATTTCGCTCCCGCCGGAATCCGATCATCTACCATCAGCAGATTCAGTCCCTCATGTCCGTCTTCTTCATGAACCGCTGAAATCAGCATACCGCAGGAATCAATTCCCATCATCGGTCTTGGAGGCAGGTTTGTGATTGCGATACAGGTTTTTCCAACCAGTTCTTCCGGCTCGTAATATTCATGAATACCGCTTAAAATCACACGGTCTGTACCGGTTCCATCATCAAGGATAAATTTCAAAAGTTTCTTGCTCTTTGGCACTGCTTCGCAGGCTTTTACTTTTACTGCTCTGTAATCAGACTTTGCGAATGTTTCAAAATCAACAAATTCTTCAAACAATGGTTCGATTTTCACATTAGAAAAATCAACCTTTTCTTCTACTTTTTCTACCTGAACAGATGCAGCCTTCTCTGCTTTTTTGGGGGTATCGGAACCACCTAAGGATTTCATCGTCGGAAAGAGCAGCACATCACGGATTGCAGCTGAATCTGTAAGCAGCATGCACATTCTGTCGATTCCGAATCCGATTCCGCCTGTAGGAGGCATAGCGATCTCCAGTGCATTCAGGAAGTCCTCATCTGTCGTGTTCGCTTCCTCATCACCCTGTGCCAGCAGTTCTTCCTGCGCTTTGAAACGCTCTCTCTGATCGATCGGGTCATTCAGCTCGGAGTATGCATTTGCCATTTCCCAGCCGTTCATGAAGAACTCGAATCTCTCTACATAGTCCGGATTTTCCGGTTTCTTCTTTGTGAGCGGTGAGATCTCGATCGGGTGGTCCATAACGAAGGTAGGCTGAACGAGATGTTCTTCTACATATTCCTCAAAGAACAGGCTTAAGATATCACCCTTCTTATGTCTGTCTTCAAATTCGATGCCTTTTTCTTTTGCAAGTGCTTTTGCTTCTTCCGTTGTCTTGATTTCATTAAAGTCAATGCCTGCATATTTCCTGACAGCATCTACCATCGTGATTCTTTCAAACGGTTTTCCAAGATCCATCTCTACGCCGTTATAAACGATTTTCGTAGTTCCAAGTACTTCCTGTGCCACATGGCGGTACAGGTTCTCTGTCAGGTCCATCATGCCGTGGTAGTCTGTATATGCCTGATATAATTCCATAAGTGTGAATTCCGGATTATGTCTTGTATCCAGACCTTCGTTGCGGAATACCCGTCCAATCTCATAGACGCGTTCCATTCCTCCTACAATTAGTCTCTTTAAGTATAATTCGAGAGAAATACGAAGCTTAAAATCCTCATCCAAAGCGTTGAAATGAGTCTCGAATGGTCTTGCAGCAGCGCCGCCTGCATTGCTTACAAGCATCGGTGTCTCGACTTCCATGAAACCTTCTGAATCGAGGTATCTTCTGATTGCGCTTAAGATCTTGGAGCGCTTGATGAAGGTATCCTTTACTTCCGGGTTCATGATCAGGTCTACATACCTCTGGCGGTAACGGATGTCTGTATTCGTCAGTCCGTGGAACTTTTCAGGCAGGATCTGGAGGCTCTTGGAGAGCAGTGTCACGCTTGCTGCATGGATAGAAATCTCTCCTGTCTTCGTCCTGAATACTTCTCCGACGATTCCTACGACATCGCCCACGTCCATTTTTTTGAATTCTTTATATGGCTCTTCCCCGACACTGTCCCTTGCCACGTATGACTGGATGTTCCCTTTTAAATCCTGAACATTACAGAAAGATGCCTTTCCCATGACACGCTTGGACATCATACGTCCTGCGATGGATACGGTCTTTCCTTCCAGTTCCTCGAAGTTATCCTTAATCTCCTGGCTGTGGTGTGACTGGTCATATTTTGTTATGGCAAACGGATCCTTCCCGTTATTCTGTAAGTCTGCCAGTTTCTCACGGCGCACCTTTCTTAACTGATTCAGGTCCGGTTCCTGTGCGTTGTTCTGATTCTTTTTCTGCTGCTCGGCCACTGTATTCTCTCCTTCCTTCATAAGCGAATTCAGACCCCTTGTTGATAAGGGGTCTGCTTTCATTGGTTTTTATTACATTGAACGGCTGATCTCGAGTACTTTGTACTGGATCTGTCCTGCCTGTGTCTCTACGTCTACGGTCTCGCCTACTTTTTTGCCCATCAATGCCTGACCTACCGGTGACTCGTTGGAAATCTTGCCTTCAAGGCTGTTAGCCTCTGTAGATCCTACGATCTTGAATTCCATCTCCTCATCGAATGTCACGTCAAATACCTTTACTTTACACCCTACGTTGATCTTATCAAAATCAACTTCATCTTCTACAACTACTTCTGCATTCTTAAGGATACCTTCCAGTTCCTCGATGCGGGCCTCGATGTCGCGCTGTTCGTCCTTCGCTGCATCGTATTCTGCGTTCTCGGATAAGTCTCCCTGCTCTCTGGCTTCTTTAATCTTTCCTGCAACTTCTTTACGTTTGACTACCTTCAGATTCTCAAGTTCGTCTTCAAGTGCTTTCAGACCTGCATAAGTAAGTAATCTTTTCTTTGATTCTGCCATTGTTAACTGCTCCCTTTCTTATTCGTTTCCTCTGCTTTTGTAACTTCATTTCCGTTTTTTATGCCCCAATACCAGAACCGGATAGTCCTGATTCTTGTCCTGTTTAAATTTATATTTCACAATTTCAATATTATACCCAATCCCTATAATGATGTCAAGATATTTTCCAGTTCTTCGTAAGTCTCTACCTTATTAATCAGTTCCCTGAATCTGGCCGCGCCGTGGATCCCTTTCGTATACCATGCCACATGCTTTCTCATTTCCCGCATGCCTATAAAGTCCCCCTTAAATTTCAGCTGAAGTCTGGCATGGCGAAGCATCGTTTTCTTAATCTCCTCAACCGAAGGTCTCGGGGGGAGCGTGCCGCTTCTTTCATACTCCAGAAGTTCTGAGAAAATCCACGGGTTTCCCTGGGCGCCCCTCGCTATCATGATACCGTCGCAGCCTGTCTGCTCACGCATGGCTATCGCTTTTTCCCCGGAGTTTACGTCGCCGTTTCCGATCACGGGGATGGTGACAGCCTCCTTCACCTGCCGGATGATGTCCCAGTCTGCCTTTCCGGAATAATACTGCTCTCTCGTCCTCCCGTGCACGGCAACTGCCGCCGCACCGGCCTCCTCGATGATCTTAGCGATTTCCACCGCGTTTATATGATCGTCGTCGAAACCTTTTCTTATTTTAACGGTAACAGGTTTTTCGATTGCTTTTACCACTGCTGATACGAGTTCAAATACAAGTTTCGGGTTCTTCATAAGTGCTGAACCTTCCCCGTTTTTGACAACCTTGGGGACCGGGCAGCCCATGTTGATATCCAGAATCGCAAATGGGCGCTCCTCGATTCGTTTTGCCATCTCACTTACAATCTTCGGATCGGAACCGAATAACTGGAGGGAAGCCGGCATCTCTTCGGGATGGATTTCCAGAAGGCTTTCTGTATTCTTGTTGTTGTACAGGATTCCTTTGGCGCTTACCATTTCCATACATACAAGGCCTGCCCCCTGCTCTTTGCACAGCAAGCGAAATGGCAGGTCTGTTACTCCTGCCATAGGTCCCAGAATATAAGAATTTTCAAGCTGTACATTACCAATTCTCAACTGTTTCATCTCTATTATCTCACTATTTTCTGTTTTTATTATAAATCAGGCGAAGTCCCTCCAGAGTCAGGTCCGGCCTGTACTCATCGATACTGTCCGTCTCCTGTGCGATGATTTTTCCAAGGCCGCCTGTCGCGACAACAACCGCATTCTGATAACCTGATTCTTCCTTGATCTTTTCTATAATATATTCCGTCTGTCCGATGGCTCCATACACAAGTCCCGCCTGCATACTGGAGATCGTTTCCTTTGCCAGGATGGACTGCGGCTTCTTGATCTCGATCGCCGGCAGCATAGCCGCCCCGCCCCACAGGGAGCGTCCCGCCGTCTCAATGCCGGGTGCCGTGATGCCTGCTTCAAAGGTTCCGTTCGGTCCGATGAGGTCGTATGTGGTAGCAGTTCCAAAGTCGACTACAATCACCGGTCCTCCGCAGATTTCATAACCGGCCACCGCATCAACAATACGGTCAGGACCGATTTCCTTCGGGTTCTCTGTCACAATTCTGATGCCTGTCTTAATTCCGGCCGATACAATCAACGGCTTTACCTTCAGATACTTAATAATTCCATTCCCAAGAGAATGCATGATGTCAGGCACGACCGATGCGATGATAACCGCATCAATATCCTTCGGGACCACATCCCTGTGTTCCAGTATGCCGCAGATCGTCAGTCCGTATTCATCCGACGTCCTCGGCAGCTTTGTCGTCATCCGGAACGTACCGGCTAACTTATCGTGGTCAAACACACCAAGCGTAATATTTGTATTTCCAACATCAATCGTCAGTAACATCAATATCCTCCCCTAAATAGAAAACCTTGAAAAACAGCTCCAGAGATTCAAACAATTCTACTTTCGTGCGCTGAAGCTCTTTGATCTTCAGTGCGCTTCCTATCTCATCAAACCTCAGGTCATCCTCCTGATGCTCGACCTTCAGTTCCAGATTTCCATTCTCGTCGTATACGACCATTAACACGCCGCCCACATCTTCCGTATACAGCACACACATGATCTGAAGCTCCTGCCTGATGCTGTCCGGGAGTGACTCAAACTCCGGGTTCAGATAGAACTTCCGTTCATAAGAACTGGCGGCACAAAGTACAATCTCATCTTCCATATGTCAGTGTTCCTTTCTTCAATGAGTTTAAAGGGGTCTGACCCAATTCATCTATTCAACTGCCGGCTACACATAACCGTACACGCCTCTTACCGATACTTCTCCGGCGAAGACTGCTTCTGTTGTTCCGTCCCCGCGGCGGACCAGCAGTTCGCCTTCCTTATTCACCCCGATGGCATATGCATTATACTGTTCCTTTGCCCCAAGGATTCTAACTTCTTTTTCTCTATTTACAAGCAGGCTGTTGTACTCTTCCTGCATCTTTTCCAAATCCTGTGTTTCCAGAAAAAGGCTGTAGTTTTTTTCAAAACTTCTCATGACTGCCGCAATGATCGGGCTCCTCTTTACGATCCGCCCTGTTTCCAGCCGCAGAGATGTTGCTTTTTCACTTAACTCTTCGGGAAGCCCTGTCATATTAACATTGATTCCTACTCCAATTACAACGTGATTGATGTAATCAATCTCTGTACTCATTTCCGTCAGGATTCCCACCAGCTTTTTCCCGTTCAGTACAATATCATTCGGCCATTTGATCTCGACATCGAGCCCCGTGCTTTCTTTCAGGCCTTCGGCTACACTTAATGCCATGACGAGTGTCAGCATCGGTGCTTTTACAGGCGGTATTTCCGGGCGCAGCAGAATTGACATGTAGATACTGCAGCCTTTTGGAGATTCCCATCCCCTGCCGCGTCTGCCACGGCCTGCATTCTGCTGGTCCGCCACTGCAAGTGTTCCGTGCGGTGCACCTTCCTCTCCCAGCTGTTTTGCCCGGATGTTTGTGGAGTCAGTTTCATTATAATAATATACCTGTTTTCCTGCCCAGACGGTATCAATCTGACTCGTCAGTTCCTCAAGCGTGATCACATCCGGGCTGTCTATAATATGGTACCCTCTGTTGCGCACGGCCTCGACTTCATAGCCTTCTTCTTTCAGCTGGTTGACTGCCTTCCACACTGCGGTGCGGGAGACACCAAACTTCTCACATATCTGCTGGCCTGAGACATAGTCGTCACTTTCACGCAGCATTTTCAATATTTCCGCCTTCAAAACTTCACCCCAAATTCAAACGATTGGCAAAGGGGTCTGACCCCTTTGCCCTCCGTTTTCTGAATATTCTTAAAATTCGCCTAATGTTGCCACCATGACTGCCTTGATTGTATGCATACGGTTCTCTGCTTCATCGAAGACTTTTGACTGCACGGATTCGAATACTTCGTCCGTTACTTCCATATCATTCACACCGAAACGCTCACCCATCTCTTTACCGATCTTTGTCTCTAAGTCGTGGAATGCGGGCAGGCAGTGGAGGAAGATCGCTCCGTCGCCGGCGTTCTCCATAACTTCTTTTGTTACTTTGTATGGTGATAATTCTTTGATTCTCTTTTCCCAGACTTCATCCGGCTCGCCCATTGATACCCATACATCCGTATAGATGACATCCGCACCTTTTGTCCCTGCGTCAACATCTTCTGTCAGGGTGATTGTCGCACCTGATTCTGCGGCATAGCCTTTGCAGGTATCGACCAGTTCCTGATTCGGGAAGTATTCTGCCGTGGTGCATGCCACAAAATGCATTCCCATCTTTGCACATGCAATCATCAGGGAATTGCCCATGTTGTATCTTGCATCACCCATGTATACTAATTTAATGCCTTTCAGTCTTCCGAAATGTTCACGGATCGTTAAAAGGTCCGCCAGCATCTGGGTCGGGTGGTATTCATTTGTCAGTCCGTTCCACACAGGCACGCCTGCATATTTTGCCAGTTCTTCTACGACCTCCTGGCCAAATCCGCGGTACTCAATTCCGTCATACATTCTTCCTAATACTCTTGCCGTATCCCGGATGCTCTCTTTCTTACCGATCTGGGAACCGCTTGGATCAAGATATGTGCTTCCCATTCCCATGTCATGTGCGGCAACCTCAAATGCACAGCGGGTCCTTGTGCTTGTCTTCTCAAAGATCAGGGCAATGTTCTTTCCCTTGTAATGGTCTACAGGCACTCCGTTTTTCTTCTTTTCTTTCAGGTCTGCAGCAAGGTCAAGCAGATAAGTAATTTCTTCCGGTGTAAAGTCTTTCAGTGTCAAAAAATTTCTTCCTTTTAAATTCATCTCATTTTCCCTTCCTATGTTCATTAGTACGTGTGTAAATCTGGGCAGGTGAATCTTGTCCGCCAGTTCCTCATATCTCTTCGCTGTCAGGTCAAATAATTCATCCACTGTATATATCTGGTACTTTGGAATCCGCAGCTGCTTCGCGCTGGCTTCCAGCATCGCCATATATAACTCTTTTCCGGTAAATGTCGGCGGCAGCTTCAAGATAAACGCCATCTCCGCCTTTTCTATCTCACTGATATCTGAAAACCGTTCTTCAAACCATGCTTCGTCATGGGTACATGCCAGATAATAAATAAATCCCTCCAGCCCGTACAGCATCCTCTTTGCATCGAAGTACCCGATCTTCAAATTCTGGCGGCTCCTCCTGCTGTCAAACTCAATAATGCTTCCCAGACCGACCCGCGGCCCGATATGGTACTTCTCACTGTCATCAGGCATCTTCACCCTCGGTTCCCGGCCCGGCCCGTAAATGCGGATCTCTATGATGTCTGAGTATCCCCGGCGCACCAGTGACTTCAGCGGTACATTATTCACGACACCGCCGTCTATATACCGTTTGCCGTGCAGCTTTTCATTCTTGAAACCAAGAAGATATGCACTGGCAAGCAGAAAATCCTCCAGCATCCCCTCCGGGATATCCTCCAGACTCAGGTCCAGTTCCTTAAAGTCTGTCAGTGAAAAGGTCAGGAGGCAGAACTCCTTCCCCGATGCACGAATCTTCTCTTCATCGATGACTTCATGAATCAGCTCACGCAGGGGCGTCACATCCACACCGCCGTCTGACAGGGTCTTCCAGATCTCTGCGATGACTTCCGTAAACTTATTCTCATGGCTGAACAGCCGCTCCATCCAGCCATCATCCACATCCATAACCTTGGAAAATGTCATCTCACTCCAGATCTTCTCTGCATTTTCGACATCATCCATACAGATCAGGGCACCGTTCAGCGCTCCAACAGACGTTCCTGCAACGGCATTGATCTTTACCCCGGCTTCCTTCAGCGCCTTCCATGCACCAATCTGGTAGGCACCCCTGGCGCCCCCTCCATCCAGTACAATTCCATATTCCTTAGACAGATCCAGTAATACTTCCATACGCTCACCTCGATTTATGATAGTATACTATATTCTGGTATAAAAATGCAACTTCTATTCCAAGCAAATAGAATACAATAACGATAACAAGGACCTGGCATCTGCCAGATCCTCGCTAAGAATTCAGGTGTATGTCTTACCAGGCTCGAAAATACCCCGCCAAGTACGAGCATTAGACCATATCCAGACGTATCCCCTTCTCCCGGATCAGCTGCACCCAGTCTTCTGAAAGGTTTGTATCTGTAATGATTCTGTCAAAGATATCCAGATCCGTCACAAAGCACGGCTTAATCACCCCGAACTTGCTGGAATCCACGAGCAGTATCTTCTCTGCTCCCGACTGGATGATCGTCTGCTTGATCTCCAGTTCATAATTATTCATGCAGGTAACCCCCATCGTATCATGGACCCCCGCCGCCGACGCGAAAACCTTAGTGGCCCGGATATTCTTAATCAGCGTAATATTCTCCGCGGATTCAAATAACGTCGTATCCGGATGGTAGTAACCGCCGCCGAAAATGATAGAGATATTGGGGTTGTTGCATATCCTGTTCAGGATATTCAGATTGCATGTAAACACCGTCATCTTCGTATCCTTCGCGATATTGTCCGCCAGATATTCCACCGTAGAGCCATTATCAATGATCACGCAGTCGTCCTGCTGAATCAGCGAAGAAGCAAACTTCCCGATGCGCTCCTTCTCTTTTGTATGTGAGCGGGTCGCCATAGAGAGCTGATACGCATCATCTTCCACTTCATATGTATACTGGGTGTTCAAGACTGCCGCACCCGGAATGTCTAATATCACATTCTTTGCTTTGAGTGTATCCATATCCCTGCGCACAGTCATCTCGGACACATCCAACATCTGTGCAAGATCACGGATCGTGGCACCATTCTGCTTTTTTAATATTTCTACCAACTTATTTAATCTATCCTCTTTTTTACTCAAAAGAAATACCTCTCACTCTACAATCTCCCGCCGAGAATGCGTTATAACACCAAGATCATTATAACATAAATACGAAACTCGTGAAATACCTCAATAACTATTTATAACGCGAAACACTCCCGCACACGTTTAACTACTGCATCAGCCGTAAATCCATATTTTTCGAATAACTGGCCCGCCGGTGCGGAAGCCCCGAATTCATCCATTGTAATATAGCATCCGTCTATGCCGATATACTTTCCCCAGGATACACTGCTGCCGGCTTCGACAACGGCACGGTTTCTTACATTCTTCGGAAGCACGGACTCCTGATAGGCTTTGTCCTGTTCCTCGAATACATCCAGACACGGCATGCTTACTACTCTGGCGGAAATTCCTTCCTCCTCCAGCTTTAAGGCAGCCTCCAGTGCAACGCCTGTCTCTGACCCTGTCGCTATGAACAGGATATCTGCCGTGTCAGAGGATTCCTTCTTCAGGATATATCCCCCTCGCAGTGCTTCTTTCCCGCTGGCCTTTAATACAGGAAGGTTTTGTCTGGAAAGAACAAGGCAGGTCGGCGTCTTAAGTGATGTCAGGGCCGAATACCATGCCGCCTTCGTCTCCATCTCATCGGCCGGCCTGAACACATGCATATTCGGGAGGGACCTCAGCATGGTCAGCTGCTCAACCGGCTCGTGGGTCGGGCCATCCTCCCCGACCCCAATACTGTCATGGGTCAGAACGGAAATCATTGGCAGCCCCATCAGGGAAGACAGGCGCAGCATTGGTTTCATATAGTCTGAGAACACAAAGAATGTCGCGGCATAAGTGCGCAGCCCTCCGTGCAGCAGGATTCCATTTGCCACGGCCGTCATTCCTAATTCTCTGACCCCGTAATGCATATTTCTTCCCTCCGGACATGTTCTCGAGAAATCAGGCTCCCCGTTCATAACGGTTTTATTCGACGGCCCCAGATCTGCGGAACCACCGATCAGGTTCGGCATCCGGTCTTTTATAACATTCAATACCTTTCCGGAAATGCTCCTTGTAGCCTCGGCTTTGCCGGTTCTTGCCCAGAATTCTTCGTCATCCAGCAGTTTAAACGGAGCTTCTTCATCATAATAGGCATCCAGTCCTGCTTTCAGTTCAGGATACTTTCTGCCATATTCTTCAAACATCTGCTGCCAGAAATATTCCTTCGCAGCCCCGCTGCGCGCCAGAGTACTGTAGTGTTCATAAACTTCCTGAGGTACCGCAAACGCCTCCTGTTCGGGCCATCCTAACGACTCCCTGAGGATTTTTACATTTTCCTCTCCGAGCGGCTCGCCGTGTGCACTCGCCCTGCCCTCTTTTGCAGGGACGCCATACCCGATTTTTGTCGTGATTTTAATAAAGGAAGGTCTTTCCTTATCAGCCTTTGCCTGTGCAACCGCTTTTCCGATTGCCTCCGTGTCGTTCCCGTCTTCCACTGTAAGTATCTGGAACCCAAACGCCTCGAAACGCTTTTCCACATCTTCCGTAAAAGCAATCCCGGTACTTCCCTCGATTGTAATCGAATTTGAATCATACAGGACGATCAGTTTCCCAAGGCCGCACGTACCTGCCAGAGACATGGCCTCGGAAGAAATCCCTTCCATCAGGCAGCCGTCCCCGCACAATGCGTATGTATAATGGTCGAAGACCGGGTATCCTTCCCTGTTGAATTTCGCAGCCAGATGTTTCTCCGCTATCGCCATTCCGACTGCCATCCCGAGTCCGGCGCCCAGCGGTCCTGTTGTCGCCTCCACACCTGTTGTATGTCCATATTCGGGGTGTCCCGGGGTCAGGGAACCTAACTGCCGGAAATTCTTCAGGTCTTCAATCCCAAGCCCCCCATATCCGAATAAATGCAGCAGAGAATACAGCATGGAGGAACCATGCCCCGCCGACAGTATAAACCTGTCACGATTGATCCATTCCGGGTCCGCCGGATTATGGTCCATCTGGTGCGCCCAGACCTCATATGCAATCGGAGCCGCCCCTAACGGGAGCCCCGGATGCCCTGAATTTGCTTTCTGCACCATATCCGCGGATAAGATGCGGACTGCATTCACTGCCAAAGTCTCTAATTGCTTATTCATGCTGTTTTCTCCTTTTTCTTTTTATGTCCGATCACACCTTTCACCTTCAGCTTTGTCGTATAAGAACTGATCGCAAGTGCAAAAATCGCGAACAGGAACGGGAACATCTTAATAATTGACGGCGAAATATTCATGCCTACCAGTTCTATCCTGATTCCGACAGCATCTGCGAGTCCAAAAAGCAGTGTGACGAGTGAAGAGAAGACCGGGTGTGCATTTCCAAAAACGAGTGCCGTAAATGCATTGAAGCCTCGTCCCTGAATCATGTCTTCTGAAAACTGTGAGACTGAAATTGTGGATAAGTATGCACCCGCAAGTCCTGACAGTGCACCTGAAATCAGTATAACCTGCCATTTCACCAGCGCCGGTTTGATGCCCGCCGTCTTAGCTGCCACTTCGGATTCCCCGACTGCACAGATACTTAAGCCCATCTTTGTCTTAAAGAGCATAATGTAAATGACAACAACAAGAAAGATTGCAAAATAAGTCACAATACTCTGCCCGCTTATACAGTTCAGGATCGGGATATCTTTAATAACAGGAATGTGGATCATATTCAGCTTATGGATCTTGTCCGGGCTGTATGCCCCCTGCACTTCGAACATGGCCCGCAGCAGGTAGGAAGTCAGGCCCGCGCCCAGCATGTTCATGGCGATACTGGCAATGATATTATCTGCTTTAAATTTCGTAACAAATAAAGCAAAGAGTGCACTGTACAACGCCCCGACCAGCATCGCGCCGATGAGTCCCGCCCAGACATTACCGCCGGTAAACTGTACCACTGCGACTGCCGCAAATGCGCCTACCAGAGAGAAACCTTCCAATGCAATGTTGAAGACACCCGCCCGCTGGCACAAAAGACCGCCCAATGCCATGAGCATTAAAGGAGTGGCAATTCTTATCATAGATGCCAATGTGTCAGAAATAACCGCTATGTTCATCCTATTTACCTCCTTCACTTGCCTGTTTCTTCCCGGCTGTTTTTCTCTTTAACCTTGGAAGTACAAACTTGGCACTGATTGTTATGAATATGATCGCTGTTACAATGTCAGTTACCGCGGACGGTACATCCGTGATACGCTCCATGTTGATTCCGCCGTTCTTCAATGCACCAAAGAAGATACCGGAGAACAGCACACCGATCGGGTTATTGTTTGCCAGCAGGGACACAACGATACCGTCAAACCCGAAATCCGGGTTAAACCCTGCCAGAAGTCTGTGCTGGACCGCCGTAACCTCTACGGCCCCGACAATTCCTGCAATTGCACCACTCATCGCCATAACCTGAAGGATCGTCTTCTTCGGCTTCATACCGGAGTATTTTGCCAGAACAGGATTCGAGCCGACCACTTTAATCTCGTGTCCGAATGCCGTCCTAAAGAAAACGAATGCGAGAACAAGCATTACGATAATTGCTATGTAAAAACCAATGTTTGCCGAGGATGGCTCAAAATAAGAGATACGCGGGAGCCATGTGTTTTCATTTAATATGGCACTGGCATTTAAGTTCGTCCCGGCTTCCGGATCACGTAAAGGACCGGTTACGAGATATTCCACGTACAGAGCCGCGATAAAGTTCAAAAGCAGTGTGGAAACAACTTCGTTCGTATTCAGATATACCTTCATCAGGGCCGGAATCATTGCAAACAGCGCCCCTGCTGCCATAGCCGCTAAAAATACAAGAACGAGCGCAGCCACGTGGTTCATTGATTTCGGGATATTCACCGCTACTGCTGTAGCCGCCGCGGCACCCATATACAGCTGCCCGTCCACACCAAGGTTGAAAACTTCCGCCTTGTAAGTCACACAGATTGCAAGCCCGGCGAGGATTAACGGGGTAGCCCAGCGGATTGTACCTGCAATATCAAGGGTAAGTCCCTCAAAAATACCATTTACGATCGCCAGCGGCTCATAGCCGGATACGGCCAGGAAGATCGTTGCAAGGATCAGTGCAATGACAATCAGGCCAACTTGTTTTCCCACAACACCCACTGCGGATAATATTCTGTTGTTATCTTTATTTTTCATCGTCATCACCGCCTTGTCTCTTTGCTCCTGTCATGTAAACAGCAATCGTTCTCTCATCTGCTTCCCCGCGTTTGAATTCTGCCATGATTTCTCCTTCATACATAACCAGAATCCTGTCAGAAAGGGAAAGGATCTCATCCAGCTCCGCACTGACCAGCAGGACACCCCTGTTGGAATCGCGTACTTCAATGATCTTGTGGTGGATTGATTCTATCGCGCCAATATCAACCCCTCTTGTCGGCTGCGCCGCAATGAGCAGGTCCGGGTCAGCTTCCATCTCACGTGCAAAGATGACCTTCTGCATGTTTCCGCCGGAAAGTGTTCCCAGCTTATAATCAGAATCCGGCGTCTTTACGTCGAAATTCTTACATAGCTCCTCTGACAAGGCATGGAGCTTTTTATTATCGAGGATACCTGACTTGCAGTATGGTTTCTGATAGTACCTGTTCAGAATCAGGTTATCCCTGATGGTACAGTTTACCGCACTTCCCATTTTCAGCCTGTCCTCCGGGATGTGGGACATGCCGCTCTCCCGTCTCTGGCGCACATTCCGGGCGGTGACATCCTGCCCTTTGAAAATAATCTGTCCGCCTGTAGGCTTCAGCATCCCTGATACTGCTTCAATCAGTTCTGTCTGCCCGTTCCCTTCGACGCCTGCGATTCCCACAACTTCCCCTCTTGAAACATGGAAGCTGACTCCGTTTAATGCCGGCAGGCCTCTCTGGTTCAGAGCATGGATATCCTTAACCTCCAGAACATCTTCGCCGGGCTGGTAGGGCTTACGGTCAATCTCCAGATTTACCTTCCTTCCCACCATCATGTCGGAAAGCCCTTCTGTATTCGCCTCCGAAGTATCCAGACTTCCGGTGACGAGCCCCTTTCTCATGACAACGATTTTATCGGTGATGGCCATCACTTCACGGAGCTTATGTGTGATAAAAATAATGGCACATCCCTTTGATTTCAGGAGACGGAGTACATCCAGAAGCTTATCCGTCTCTGTTGGTGTCAGTACCGCCGTAGGCTCGTCGAGAATCAGCACCTTCGCCTCTCTGTACAGCGCCTTGATGATTTCGACCCTCTGTTTTTCCCCGACGGAAAGCTGGTATACCTTCTCATCCAGATCCACCGGGAGATCATATGTATCCATGATCTCCCGAATCTTTTCTTTTGCCTCTTTTGTGTCAATCAGGCCTTTTTTAGTTGGTGCTTTCCCTAAGATAATGTTTTGTAAAACACTTAAGTTCGGCATCAGCATGAAATGCTGATGTACCATTCCGATTCCCAGTTTAATCGCCATATTCGGGGACTGGATACGGACCTCTTTTCCAAAGAGCTTTATTACACCGAGATCCGGCTCCATCATTCCATACAGCATATTCATCATTGTAGATTTTCCGGCACCGTTCTCGCCGATCAGTCCAAGTATCTCCCCCTCACCTACGCTTAAAGAAACGTTATCATTCGCCACTACACCGGGAAAGAATTTCGATATATTCAACATTTCAACCGCTACTGCCATAATATCCTTCCTTTTCTGCTTATCTGCTATGCTTTAGTACAGATACGATTTTTCTTAACGCTCAGTTTTACTTCACCAGTTTCATCCCATTCTTTCAGTATCTTCATAGCTTCTGCCGCTGCCAGGCACGCCTTTTCTTCTCCGCCATTATCTCCCCAGCGGTCTAACACCCTGTTGGAAATAACCGATAGAATTGCACCCATCCTCATTTCATGCAGATAGCCTACAACATACTGCCCGGATGTCTCCATCTCGATATTCGTCACGCCTGCCGTCTGCAGGTCCGGAATAATCTTCTCCGCGAAGGACGGCCAGTAACCGCTTCCGTCCTCGTTCAGCGGGCGTCCCTGTCCGATATAAAAAGACCCAACCGTGTAATCCAGACCCAGTCCATAGCGGAATCCAAGCCGTTCACAGGCCTCCATCAGGGCCATGACAACATAGGTATTTGCAAATGCCGGGAACTCCGGTTCCACATACGTTGCGGACGTTCCGTCCTTTCGGACACAGGCAACCGGGATAATCAGGTCGCCGAGGTCAAACTGCGGTACGATACAGCCTGTCGTGCCCACACGGATACAGGTATGAACGCCCAGTGTGTTCAGTTCGTGGAGGCAGATCTCAGAACTCGGTCCGCCAATACCTGTAGACGTACATGCCATATCCATGCCCTTATATTTTCCGGTCACTGTTTTATACTCCCGGTAAGATGCCACTTCCTTAACATCGTCCCAGTTCTTCGCTATTTTCACAGTCCTCTCCGGAGCCCCCGGAAGGATCACGTAAGGGGGGACATCCCCCGGTTTTAACTGAAGATGATATACGCCTTCATTTTCGGCCTTCGGAGCTGATGCTTTATTTATGCTTTCTTCCATAATGACTGATTCTCCTTTTATTCTGCTGAAGCTTTGATTTTATCCCAGTTCGGTACATCTGTATTAAATGGAACTTCCAGAGAACCGTCCTTGATCTGTTCTTCCATCTTTTGTGCTTCTTCAATTGCTGCCTTCATGACATCTTTATACTCTGCATTACCATCTGCGAATCTGTTGAAAGAATCCCAGTCCATAAAATATCCGCCATTCGTCAGGTCACGGATTCCGTGCTCTCCGCCCGGGTATTCCCCATTCTTTAACATTTCAATCGCTTTATATACTGTATCGCCAAAGCCGATGCCTTCGATACCGTAGAATCCTTCGTATGTGTCGTAATAGTCACTGATTTCGCCTGCACACAGGATGCCTGCATCCTTAGATGCCTCAACCACACCTGCATTGGAAGCCCCTGAATCTGTCTGGATGACGTCGCAGCCTTTTGAAATCATAGCGCTTGTAATCTCTTTTGCCTTAGCTGGGTCTTCATAACTGCCTACATAGGAGAATTCCACTGTGGCATCCGGATTTGCCGCTTTTACACCCATCATGAAACCATTGCCTTCTGCATTCGGAGTCGGCTCTTCTGCACCTACCACGAAGCCTACATGATTGGATTTCGTAAGTTTTCCGGCAATATATCCGCCAAGGTAAAATGCTCCTTCACCATGAAATTCTGTATCCCACACGTTCTCATACTTCTCGCTGCCATCATTGATTGTCTGGAAAATGGCTGCATATTTCGTATCCGGATATTCTTTTGAGACAAGTTTTGTCGCATCCGTCATGTATCCATAGGTTGTTACAATCAAATCGTATCCGGCCTTGGACATTGCACGCACATCTTCTTCAAACTTAGAAGCTTCTGCTGACTCCAGCTTCTTAATCTCAACGCCAAAATCCTCTGCCGCCTGGTCTGCACCTTTTGCGAGGTCATCCATAGAAGCCTTGTCACCAAACTTCTGGTTTACTACAAGGGCAACCTTCAGCTGTTTTTCCCCGTCGTCTTTTCCTTTGTCGGAAGAAGCCGGCTCAGATTTCTTTGCACACCCTGCTACAAGTCCAACCACCATCACTGCTGCAAGCATAACTGCCAAAACTCTTTTTTTCATAAATAATTTCCTTCCTTTTCTTTTTCTATGAAGAAAGTGCCGCCGCTATTTTCTCAGAAGCCTCCTGCACTCTTTTCATGACATCATTTACGTTTATTGTTTGTAAAACCCCATCTTTTACTACATGTCTTCCATCCACGAATACATCGGTCACGTCTCGTCCCGTCGCATTATAGACAAGTGCGGACGTTACCGTCTCCGGTGTCCCTGTAAGCATCGGCTGCATATGGGGAACCCTCGTCTCAATCAGGATAAAGTCGGCCTTTTTCCCTGCCTCGATGGTCCCGTAATCCTTCTCCAGACCGAAGCACTTAGCCCCGTTGATCGTTGCCATATCCAGAATGTCTGTCTTCTTAAGGCTGCGGATTCCCCCACTGATTGTGTGGAGCAGCGACATTCCTTTCATTTCACGGAAAATGTCGTTGGAATTATTCCACATCGCACCGTCCGTGCCCAGAGATACGCAGACACCCTGTCTTATCATTTCCGGAACAGGGGCAATGCCGTCCTGGATCTTCATCTCGCACAGCGGCGTATTCACTACCTTTGTATCCGTCCGGGCAAGCTGGCACACCTCTTCCTTCGAGGCATATACAACATGGGAACCAATCAGCCCCTTGTTCAGAAGGTTATTCCGGTGCAGATAGTCAACTGCCGTGGTGTGGTATTTTTCCTCCACCATTTCCTGTCTCCATGTGTTTTCCGCCAGATGACAGGTAAGCAGAACTTTGTACTGCTTTTGGATCCCCTGAATCTTCCGCAGTCTTTCTGTGTCATAGTCTTCTTCTGAGACCCCGCCCAGAACGGGCACCAGACCATTTTCCCGGCACAGCCTGATAAAACCGGTGAGTAATTGTTCTGATACGAATTCATCCGGTCTCAGGAAATCTACCCGGACATCTTCCGCCAGAGCGCCTCGTATACCAACCTCCTTCATCGCGCGTACAGAATCTTCTCCAAGCCCCCAGTACATGTTCTCCATAATAAATGTCGTACCGGAGAGTAACGCTTCACAATATGTAAGCTGTCTGGACCAGAACCTGTCCTCGTCTGTGATCAGGGTATAAAACCATCCGGTATCAGCAAACTTCTGGTTCTGTTCGAGCAGAGTTAAGTCATCCCCGAGCCCTCGCGCCAGTGTCATGTCACCGTGGCAGTGCCCGTTGACAAGTCCGGGCATCAGGATTTTCCCTTCTGCATCGATCCATTCCTCACAGTCTTCCTTATTCAGTTGTCCTTCTGATACGGCTGCAATCCGTCCTTCTGCCACTCCTACCGATCCGATGAACGGCTGGTACCGGTTGTGTGCCGAGACGATAATTGCGCCGCTGATACCTGTTTGATATTTCATAACCCCACCTACTGTGCCATTCTATAGATTGCTTCCACATCATCGGCATTCAGGCTCTTAAGCCCTCCGATACTGCCAAATCTGCACGCATCCTCCGCCATTTTCCTGAACTTTTCATCGGTCTCAATCCCGATCTCTTTTAAGGTTACCGGAGCCCCCATAGACAGGAAGAACTCTTTCAGCCTTCGGATGCCTTCCAGCGCCGTTTTTTCCTGATCGTAAAAATCAACCTCTACGTCAAATACCCTGTTTGCAAACTGCACAAACCGTGGAATATTTTCTTTGTACACATATTTTGCCCAGCACGGGAACAAAACAGAGAGCGTGGAGCCGTGCACCGCATTGTACTGTGCACTTAGCTGTGCGCCTATCGTGTGTGTGGCCCAGTCCTGATTCCGCCCTGCCGCGAGCAGTCCGTTATGTGCCACAATTGCCGTCCACATGAACTCTGCCCTGGCATTGTAATCATCCATATTTTCCATCAGCGCCCTGGCATTTACCAGGATTGCCTTCATAACACCCTCACACATATAGTCTGTCAGGTTTACATTGACCGAACTGGAGAAGTAACGTTCCAGTACATGGGAAAACATATCCACAATCCCAAAGACTGTCTGCCGCCTCGGTATCGTCAGCGTCAGGTCCGGATTCATCAGGGTAAATGCAGGTCTTAAGAAATCTGCCATAACATCGGCACTCTCGCCCGTTTCCGGATTATTCAGAACACTTCCGTTGCTGCCTTCACTGCCTGTTGCCGGGAGTGTCATAACCGTGCCCACGGGAAGTGCTTCTGTCGGGACGGCTTTCTTGCTGTAAAAATCCCATACATCACCGTCATATTTTGCACCAAGTGCTACTGCCTTTGCGGTGTCGATGACACTGCCCCCGCCTACTGCCAGTACACAGCCGATCTGGTGCTCCCTGCATAGCCCGATGCCTTCCCTGACAAGCCCGACCTTCGGGTTCGGCTCTACTCCGGGAAGTTCATAGCAGGTAACTCCCGCCGCTTCCAAAGCATCCATAATCCTCCCATGAAGCCCTGATTTATACATATATCCGTCACCATAATGGACGAATAATACATTGTCTGATATCTTTCTGATTTCCTGTCCACAAAGCTGGTCTGCATCCTTGTCCAGGATAAACTTTGTCGGAGACATAAATTCAAAACTATCCATATCCTCTACCTTACCTTTCCATCTCTGTAACTGCCCCGCATTGTGATCAGTTACGAGTTACGAATCTCTTTCAGAAAAGAGGTTCCCGCCTGAAATTCGTATCCGAAATATTCAGAAACGGTTGCCGCAATATCCGAAAAGGTACTTCTTGTTCCTATGTCTGTTCCTTTTTTTAACTGTTTCCCATAAACAACGATCGGTATATACTCACGGGTATGGTCTGTTCCCGGAGTTGTGGGGTCGCACCCGTGGTCGGCAGTAATCAGAAGGATGTCTTCTTCATCCAGAAGGCTTAACATCTCAGGTACAAAGGTATCGAAATATTCAAGCGCCTCTGCATACCCCTGTGGGTCATTCCGGTGGCCGTACAGCATGTCAAAATCAACCAGATTCACAAATAAAAGTCCGTCAAATCCTGTTCTCAGATAAGACAGTGCCGCCTGGATGCCCTCTCTGTTATTCTTTGTATGGTTGATTTCTGTCAGTCCCCGCCTGTTGAAGATGTCCTCTATCTTGCCGACGCCGATTACGTCTTTCCCTTTTTCACTGAGCAGGTCCAGAACGGTATAACCGGGCGGGTCCACGGAAAAATCCTTCCGGTTCTCGGTGCGGTAATAATTGCCGCTCTCCCCGGTAAATGGCCTGCAAATCACCCTGCTTACCGTGTCATCCCCTGTCAGAAGCTCCCTTGCCGTCTTGCAGATCTCATACTGCCGCTTAAGAGGAATGATACTCTCGTGCATGGCAATCTGCATCAGGCTGTCCGCGGACAGATAGACGATGGGATAGCCAGTCCTTACATGCTCATCCCCCAGCACCTTTATGATCTCTGTCCCGGATGCCGGGTAATTCCCGATCACCTTTGTACCGATCCTGCGTTCCAGCTCTTCTATGATCCGCGGGGGAAAGGATTCACCGAACACTTTAAACGGTTTCTTCACCGTCAGCCCTGCGATCTCGAAATGCCCATTTGTCGTATCTTTGGCTTTCCCGAGCTCTGCTGCTTTCCCGAAACACCCTTCCGGTTCCCCGGCGGCCGCAAGGCCTGTGCCCTGAATATGAAATAACCCTAGTTTCTTCAGGTTCGGAATATGTAAACCACCTCTGTATTCATCAACATGTTTCAGCGTGTTGGTTCCGGTATCCCCGAACTCATCAGCATCGGGAAGTTCTCCTACCCCGACGCTGTCCAGCACGATAATTGTAAACTTTGGCATGGCCCGTTTTCCTCCTATTCACCGGCTTCGTCAAGAAGTCCCGGTCCGTTGCCCTCTTCCCAGGCAAACACTTCCCACACATTCCCTTCAAAATCCTGAAAATAAGCCGCCCTGGAGCCAAAACCATATGTAGTCGGTTCCTTGATGCAGTTCACCCCGTTGCCAATCAGTTCCTGTGCAATATCATCTACATCCTGAAGTTTCGGGACTTTTACAGCCATCATAAAATGATGCCCTTCCCCATCTATATATGTATGGTCCACGACTTCACAGAGCCCTTTTTTATCCCAAAGTGTTACTGCCGTCCCGCAGAACTCAAACTCCGCATAGTTCGCATGCTCCGGGTCCGGCTGGAGCCGTTTTATTTTAAATCCGAACTTCTCCGTATAGAATTTAAGCGCCCCCTGAAAGTCTTTTACAAATAAACAGATATCATTTAATTTCGTTAACATTTCCAGCTTGCTCATATACCTGATGCACCTCCGTTATTCTTTTCCGAAATACAATACTCATCCAGCCTGATGCCAGTCCAAAAACGCAGTACAGCAGCACAATCCCGGCCGACTGCCATATCCTGATTCCTTCCACATAGCTGTTGATTCCGAAAAAAGCACCTGCACCAACAAAAAATACTGCCACATTGCTGATACACCAGGGTGCAAATTCGAAATACATCATAAATGGAACGACGATCAGCGCTACAACCGGTACTGTCAGGAGTTTCAAATCCGGGAGCACGGCCGGCATCCCGATCATGATGACCGCAAAAACGATTCCCAAAACATAGCCGCAGAACCCCTTCACGGCCCCTTTCACGCTGCTTCCCAGCAGAAAATATAGCGCCCACCCCTGAAAGGCGATAAAGACAAACCCGCTGTGTCCGCCCGATACAAGGTGTGTGCCGATCAGCTGGTCTACTAGCTGGAGCAGGAATGACTGGATTCCTACAAAAACGGCAAATATTAGATACTGGCTTTTCTTCATCTCTCCACCCATTCATCCTTAGTCCATAATAAGGAGGCACCCTGGCCTGACCATGATGTCTCCTTATCAGTCACAGCCTTTCATGGTAAGTTTCCGGCCATCTTTCCAGATATGCTATTTCTCACCATTTGCAGCATTCATGAATCTTCTCTGATATGTAATAATCTGCGGGGCAGATGTGTTCTGGGCCAGATAACTTGGTTCTGTCGTAATCACAATCCGGTCTGTCATATCCTTGAACTCATCCTCCGTCATCAGCTTGTCGAGTTCCGGATACATTCTGGAACCTTCGATACTGCAGATAATCAGTCTGGTATCATCCAGATTCGAATTCCTGAGCATTCTTAAGTTATGCCTTACACCATCCATGCCGTCAAACCCTTCATGCTCATTAATCTTCCTGTATTCCACAGTCTCCCTTGCTACCTTCTCAACCAGACGCAGGTCTGCATCCTGATCGTCTCTGGAGAGGAAGTCCCATTCGATCATAAAGCTGCGCAGTGCCTGCAGGAACCGGTCATCATACGTTGTCTGGTATGCGTTCAGCAGCCCGTTGATGTAAGTTGTAACCCCGAAGCGCTGGCGTACGAAGCTGTTGATGAAGTACGGCTTTGCCTGCAGCGCCATACCTGTCTGCCACGGTTCAAACATCAGCGTGTAATTCACACGGAATCCGTGTTCTTTCAGCTTCAGTGCAAGATTATGCCCGTAAAGGTAGTCCTTCGTCGTGCCCTGGTTCCAGCGTGTGGACAGCTTTTTGTTTCCGGTGAGCAGTTCCCCGACATTATCTGCATTAACAGGACCTGTATGCGGAACTTTGATTACCATCCGGTAATCGGAGAACATCTCCCTGAATTCTTCCGCCTCCTCCAGAATCTGGCTGAAATCAGCAAACGGGTTATTCACCTCAACGCTGATATCGCAGCCGGGACCGAGTATGTTGGAAATTTCACCCATTACTTCATTTCTGGTCTTGAACTTATGACCGACGTTTGCCTTTGGATTATTGATGAACAGGTCATAAATAATACCCGGGTTACAGGTCAGGTTGCCGATCAGGTGCTTGATCGGTTCCACTTCATACGGGTTAGCCGTATCTGCCGAATAGATGAACTTGGTCGGCCTCTTTTTACCGTTCTTATCATACGATATATTTCTGACCAAATCTATTTCCATTATCTGGTTCTCTTTCATGTTGTACTCAATCTTGAAGCCTGCGGGAGTCTCTCCTTCCGGAACCTTGAATAAGTCGATGACATCCTTAAACCGTTCGCTGACACCGATGTAGCGGACTGTCTTCTGAAGAAATTCGTATTCTTCCAGGCTTATATTCTGATGGAGTGCTCTTCTAACATACCCCTCGTCACTTGATATGATCTGTGTCTCTCCGCCTACGAGAGACGCCAAACTGTAATTCACTGTCTGCATAATACCCTCCATTACTTCAGCTCTTCCAGATATCTGCTGTATTCTTCAACAAGCTTTCCTGCACTTCTTGTCCCTACCAGACTGACGCCCATGTGTTCAAACATATGGAGGGCCGCCGGCATGGTAAATGTTCTCGGCACACCTGATACCTTGATCTTTGTGTCGCCAGAAAGATTATCCTTCATAATCTGTACCTGTTCCATCGTCGGGAATGCCTGTGAGCCTGTTGCAGTCTTTACATATGTAACGCCGCATTCACAGCAGATTCTTGTCAGCTCGGCAATCTCTTCATCTGTCAGGAAACCGACTTCGAATATCAGCTTTGTATCACAGCCGTCCCCGCAGATTCTTACGAATTCACTGATTTCATGGCGGACCAGCTCATAATTTTTATCTTTTACAGCTCCAATGTTTACAACCATGTCGCAGGCCGTACATCCAAGCTTTACCATCTCTTCCAGTTCAAACAATTTTGCTTTTGTGCACATCGCACCGTAAGGAAAACCAATGACTGCACTCGGTCCTACATCTGTTCCCTTTAACTCTTCCACGACAAGTTCTGCCCAGCAGGAATTCACATTTACTGCGTTTACATGATACTTCTTGGCAATATCACATGCCTTGATAATATCTTCCTTCTGTAAATTCGGTGCCAGATAAGCCAAATCCAAATGTTTTGCAAATTCATTCACTGTCAACATTGTAAATCCTCCTAATAATCCACTTTTCCTTGCTTTGTATATTGATGCGCATTTTCAATATATTGTTTGTTACAATGTCAATATACCACCCTGATTTTGTTTTGTCAATAACATTTGTTACTTTTATTTCATATTTTTCACATTTCTATTTGTTATAAATGTTTATATATTATCATTTGTTTGAATAATTTGCCTTATTTGTAACAAATCTGGAGAGAATTCCATCAAAAAAGAACAGCCGGAACAAGTCCGCTGTTCTTTCATTAAAACTATCAGTTATTCATATCATATTGCTTTGGTGCAGCCCCTCTAATCCACTCTCCTCTGCCTGCTCACTTCAAACATCAGCACTGTGGCCGCTACAGCCGCATTCAGTGACTCCACCTGTCCTGACATCGGGATACACACCCACGCATCCGCGCATTCCGCCACTTCCTTACGCAGACCGTTTCCTTCATTTCCGATCAGAAATGCAGTCCCCTTTTGGTAATCCTCCTGGTCATAAGCATTTTTCCCGTCCAGATGTGCCGCATAAACCCGTACACCGTGTTCTTTTACCGTTTCAATTCCCGCCATTACATCATCCAGATATAAAAACGGCATCCGGTAAATAGCCCCCATCGTGGAGCGGATCGTCTTTGGGTTATAAATGTCTACACAATCCCTGCTCATCAGGATTCCTGTCACACCTGCGGCTTCCGCCGTCCTGAATATGGTGCCTGCGTTTCCCGGGTCCTGAAGATTGTCCAGAACCAGAATATGCGGGGATTTCTGTTTCAGGATCTCCTCCAGCGTATAATCCATCTGCCGGATTACCGCCAGAATCCCCTGGGGCGTCTTCGTGTCGGATACATAATCAAATACCGTATCCGACAGAATTTCCGGCACAAACCCTTTTTCTTCCAGTTCTTTTTCATGCTTCTTCATATAAGACTCTGAGACATATACTTTACGCACCCGCTTCTGCGGCGCCTCCATGACCATTCTTGTCCCCTCGGCCAGAAATACTCCCGCCTGGTTTCTCGCCTTGCTTTTTTTCTGCAGCTGCAGCAGTTCTTTTACCCTTTGGTTGCTTGTACTTGTAATCATATCTTTCTACCATTACTTTCTGGAATTATTCATTTTCTGCTCTTACTTCATAGAATGGAACTTCGACAAAACCGAGTTGGCCCCGATCACGATAATGATGCAGTCTGACGGAAGCGGCTCGTGAGGGTCAAACGTAACATCTACTTCTTCCCCCCGCATGATCCCGACGACATTCAGCCCGTAGCGCTCCCTTACCTTCAGATCGGCAAGTGATTTCCCGACCCATTTATCCGGGATCACAGTCTCTGCCATGCTGTATTCCGCGGACAGTTCAATCCAGTCCGTAAACGCGGTTGAGACCAGACTTTTCGCCACCCTGCTGCCCATGTCCCGCTCCGGATAGACGATCGCATCTGCCCCGATCTTTTCCAGAATCATGCCCTGAAGTTCGTCTCTGGCTTTTGCAAGAACGTAAGGAATGCCGATCTCCTTAGCCGCAATCGTCGCCATGATACTTGCTTCCAGACTTTCTGATACTGCCACGACAGCACCGTCCAGATTCTTACCTCCCAGAGACACGAGTGCCTCGGGGTCGGATACATCCGCCCTCATGGCATAAGATACCGAATCAGAGATTTCCTGCACCTTCTCATATGATTTATCTACCACAATCACGTCACAGCCCAGACTTTCCAGAGTCAGCGCAACGCTCCGCCCAAAGCTTCCCAGTCCAAATACCGCATATTGTTTCTTCATTCATCTTCTCCTTGCAACATCTTTGTTTGTCATTACCAGCCTATTAACCCAGCATAATCCGTTTTTCCGGAAGATCTCGTAACTGGGCACCAGTGTCTGCCCTGCCCGCGAAGACAAGGGCCATCGTGATGGGTCCAATCCTCCCGATATACATCAGCACCATCAGAACGGCCTGACTCGCCCGGCACAAATCCGGGGTAAGGTCGGCCGTCAGCCCCACGGTTGCCATCGCAGATGTTACCTCATACATGATCCTGAGGAAATCCACATGTGGCTCCAGAACGGTAACCAGTGTTACTCCTGACAGCCAGAATAAAAAGGTAAGCAGGATAATCGCAATACCTGAGCGGACAACAGAAGGCTCTATCTTCCTTCCGAAGCATTCGGTATCCCTCTTTCCCTTAATGACGCCGATGCAAGTCAGAAGGAGCATCGCAACGGTCGTCGTCTTCACACCGCCTGCCGTTCCTGCCGGGGAACCGCCGACAAACATGAGGATACATGCCAGCAGTTTTGAACCCGGCGACAGTCCGTCCTGAGATATATTTGCAAAACCGGCCGTTCTTGTTGTAACAGACTGGAAACCGGCCGCCATCAGCTTCTGCCCCAGATTGAGTCCTGCCATTGTATCCGGATTATGATACTCCAGTACAAAAAATCCAATAAAACCTACCATCAGCAGAACAAGGGTCATCGTCAGCACGATCTTTGTCTGAAGCTTCAGGCGCGTAAACAGCCTTCTTGCAGGCTGTTTCTCCCATATCACTCTTTTCGTGTTTTTATAAATGTCATGCCATACCGTGAATCCCAGACCCCCGATAACGATCAGAAACATCGTTGTAAAACTGATGTCCGGTGACTTTACATACTCCATATAACTGCTGTTTCCGAGAATGTCAATCCCGGCATTGCAGAACGCAGATATCGCATGGAAAATAGAATAGCAGATACCTTTTACCATGCCAAATTCAGGAATGAATTTTATCGAATAGAGAATGGCACCGATCCCTTCCACGATGAAAGTTCCGCGCAGGATGCGGATAATAAACTTCACCAGACCGCTCAGTGTGTCCAGATTGTATGTCTGCTGGATCACAACACGTTCCTTCAATGTAATCTTTTTCTTAATAATCAGGAAAAAGGCCATCATACATGCAATCACTCCCAGACCGCCGATCTGTATCAGTACCAGGAGGATTCCTTTTCCAAATACCGTGAACTGTACGGCCGGGGTGATTGTCACAAGTCCGGTCACGCAGACGGCAGAGACCGCCGTAAACAGCGCATCCGCAAATGCGATCGGCTGCCGGTTACTGACAGGGAGCCATAAAAGCAGTGCCCCCAGCAGGATAACGCCTAAAAAACCAACCGCAATCTTCTGCATCGTATTGAGGCTGATTTTTCTTAAACTTTTATTTTTCATGTCTTAGCACCTTAAGTTTTATTATTCCGGATAAGCCGGTGTATTATGATATTAACTTTGGTTACCATTCTAACACAGGCGAACTGAAAAGGACAGCCCCGAAATCCTGATGACATCCCATTGTTATTACTTTACTTTTCTATTGTAATTGGAAATGATATAATAGATAAAACTTTGTTTACGAAATTTATTTCGCTTTTCTCTATGAAAGGATGTGATTTCAATGATTAGCATAACGGGATTCCACCGCTATAAACCTGATGAGGTCGAGAATCTTACAGTCCCTCTGTTCGTTAACAGTGCCGGACATTACCGGTTGGTCAAATTGAATTATTTAGAAACAACACGGCTAAACGGACGGTTAGACTATCAGATTCTTTATATGACCAAAGGTACCGGACATTTCCTGATTCATGGAAAATACCAGGCAGTAACTGCCGGGAATATTATCATATATTATCCGAATGAACCACAGTTTTACTACTACCGTCTGGAAGAACAGCCGGAAGTTTTCTGGATTCATTTTACCGGATATCATTGTGAATCTTTGCTGAAACACTATCAGCTTTGGGGGGAAACTACACTGTACATCGGCATTGACAGTACCCTGATCTCACTTTTTAACAGCATCATCCGCGAAATACAGCTGCAGGAGAATGATTTTTGCAGCATGAATACACTCATGCTGCAACAGCTCTGTCTCCTTTTGAACAGAGCCCGCGAAAAACAAAAGTCTCCCTATTACAACAGACATAATGATATTGCTTCTGCCGTCCTCTATATTCATGAAAACTATAAAGAACCCATTATCATACGGGAACTTGCCGAAAAATACCATATGACTTATAACTGGTTTATACGGTGTTTCAAAGATTTTACCGGTTCTTCACCACAGGCCTATCTCACAGATATGCGAATAGAACAGGCGAAGGATTTATTAAGTAATACATCTTTTCAAATTGCTGAAATTGCTGAGTTGGTAGGCTATTCAGACCCACTCTATTTCAGCCGCATCTTTAAAAAGAAAACCGGATATTCTCCAAACGAATATAAAAAAAATCAATGGGGTAAAGTATAACAATACTATACCTCATTGATCACGTGCCAAGGGCATATCAGGGAACATAAAACTTGATCTCTTTATAATTGCCGCTATACTATTTTAATATGCCCAGCACTATGTACTGGATCACAAAAAATATAATGAGTCCCCATGTATACTTGTCCATGCGGCAGGGCATTTCCTGAAGCAGCCCTTTCTGATCTTTGCCGCGCATGCGTATTTCTCTTCTGCATCCTAAAAGTGTATAGGCTTCTATATCTTCTGTACTTCTGCATGGTTTTACAAGACTTGCCAGATACCCCGCCACCATCGTAATTGCAAGCCCCGTCACGTTGTACCAAAGATAGTTGACAGGATATACCCGTGCTATGGCTACTGTTCCCAATACTCCGGCCACAAATCCAATTGAAACGCCAAAATCATTTGCTTTTCTGGTTAGCATTCCCAACAGGAACATACCCAGAATCGCACCACACAGATAGGATATATAACTGCCCACAACAGCTAAGACAGATGCCGTTGTATTCATAAAACCAAATGTGGCAAACAGTACTGCCAGACCTGCCATAGCCAGTGTAAAATACCGGGATACCCCCATAGATACAGCCCTTCTGCCTTTCAGTACCCATTTTTCGTAAATATCTTTTATAAAGACTGTTGCCATTGAATTCAAAAGAGAGTCGACACTCGACATTGCTGCCGCAAAAATCCCCGCTATGATACAGCCCATCACCCCTGTTGGTATTTTCTCAGCTATAAACTGGATCATAACCTGATTGGTATTCTCAAAAGTCTTTCCCTGAAAAACAGAAAACATAATAAGTCCGATGATCATGAACAAAAAATACATTACATTCATCAGAATTCCGCTTGTAAGCAGTGAACGTTTCACCTCCGTTACCGATTTAGTTGAAAACAGTCTCTGTACCTGTGACTGATCCGATATATAATACTGCATCCACATGATACCGCCCCCTAAAAGGGTTACCCAGAATCCATTTTCAACTTTCGGATTTGCTGAGAAATCCAGCGCATTCAGCTTTCCGGCCTCCCGGGCAGTCTGAATGGTATCCATAAAACTAATATCCAGATTCTTAAACGCCAAAAATACAATTGCAAATAACCCGCCCCATACGATTACCATCTGGATTACATCTGTCCATATGACAGCTTTAATACCACCAAGCAGTGTATAAACTGTAGATACAATCACAATAATTACTAAAACCAGTTTAATGTCCCAGCCTGTCAGCTGGCTAATAATCAGGGAGGGGATATACACCATTGAACTGACCTGAATCAGGGCCGTCATTAAAAATCCCACTGCCCCGAGAGTTCTGCTAACAGCCCCAAACCGCTTTTGTAAATACTCATAGCATGACGTTATGCGGATATGGTATAAAAATGGAAGAAAACAGCTGCACGCCAGTGCCAGCACTAACGGAATACTTGCATTCTGCATAAAGGCCCGCAGACCGGACTGGTACGACCAGCCCGGCCCTCCGATAAGGCCGTTACCGCTAATTGTAGTGGCAGCTACCGACAGCGCTACCGGCAGCCATGCCATAGAGCGTCCTGCTATAAAGTAATCATCCTGTGTCACGTTACCTTTGCTCAGCCTTGCTCCTACAACAAGAAGTGCTCCCAAATAAACAACAACAATGATAAAATCGATAACTGACATTACTCTCTCCTCTCCTCTTTAGGGTGTTTCCGGTCAATCATCCTGAACAGGTATCCGTCTGCAGCTTTACAGAATGAAAGTTCCCCCTATATTGCAGCTGTCTGTGCCGCCTTTTCTTTTTTATCCAGAGATACCACGACAAAACCGAAAACAGCCGCAAGAACTGCTATAACCAACCCTGCAATTCGGTATACATTTGCAACACCTATAGAATCTACCAAGACACCTCCGACTACTCCCGCTACCGTATTTCCCACTCCTGCATACATTGCAACAGCGAATGTCTGGGCTGTGCTCGATAATTCCCTTTTTGTAATTCTGGCAATAAATGATACTGATGCCGGAAGAAATAACCCATAGGAAAGCCCCTGCAGGGCGGTCATCCAGATCAGTTGTGTTGGCGTTGTTGCAAATGAAGGGAGCAGTACTCTTAATATAAAGAAGCACATGGATATGAAAAGTAAATGTGAGTCCTTCATTTTCCGCAGAATGATCCCTGCCAGAAACAGAGCCGGCACTTCACTCAGTCCCAGAACAGACCATGCGTATCCGAGCTGTTCTGTACTGCCTCCCACCTGTGTCATTAATGTAGCAAGAAAACCATGTGCTGAGCGGAAGGCTACATATAAAAGAGTCGCTACGATCACGAATGCTATATATCCATAATTAGTTGCCAGCAATTTTAAATCAGTAAATTTCACTTTTTCTTTTACAACAGTATTATTAGTATCCTTCGGACCCAGACACCCCAGCGCCGCAATCACCATCATAGCAATAAACAGGATAAACATCCACTGAAATCCATGTTTATCAAAAAAACCTCCTACTATTGCTGATGTGGCTGCATACCCTAGAGATGCAATTCCCCGGGTAATACCATAATTCGTTGTCGGATTCACCTGCGCATCTAAAACCGTCCAGTTATCAATCAGGGGGTACACGGCCTGTATGACGAAAGATATTACCGTTGAAAAGAATAAAATCGCCATATAGCTGCTGCCTGTGAAATAGAAAATAGCTGCAAGCGCACTGCCTCCCAAAAGGCTGCCAATCATTACCTTTTTAATGGACCCTGATCTGTCGCAGATATACCCAAAGACCGGCTGCCCGATTATACTGGCCAGAGAATTTGCTGAAATAATAACTCCGAGCTGGGTATTAGAACAGCCCAGACTCAGAATATAAGGACTCAGATACGCAAACAAAATACAGAAGCCGGCCCAATATGCTGTCTGGATAATCGTAAAGCTAATATTTTCTTTTGTAAAAAAACTCTTAATCTTCATATTACTTCCTCCTCAGCGTCTTAAAACATAAATTGAATTGATAATTTATTCTCTCATCCGATAACTGATACTCTTCCTTTAATTCCGGTCCACAGCTTTGTGAACCAATTCCACTCATTTTATAATCAAGACACAGAACCGTATGGTCAGCTTCCTGCAGTTCAAAATTATGTCTTTTTGAAGCCAGCTCCTCCTGTGTATAAGGAAGAACCTGCATAGAAAAAGTGTCCTTTGAAAATACCTCCATCTGATTTCCCAGATCATCAGACAATATCATCTCATATGTATGATAGTGACTTCCGTTTTCCTGAGGTTTGATGTAATCTTCATAAAGATCTTTAACGTCTCCACTAAATCGCCCAAGTCTTGATGCCTGATGTTTATCACAATAGGATTCCCAAGGTCCATAACCAAGATAAGACACTTTTGTGAATTCCTTCGGCATGAACATGCGGATACCAAATCTGGGAAGATAGGGCATGTTCATATTACGTTTTGCCCTGATATTCACAGTTATTGCCCCTCCGGCATAAATCAGCCATTCAGCTTCTGCCTCCAGGCATGGCTGTATATGCGCCGCTGCCAAATCCAGGGATACCCAGATGCGGACTGACTCTTCTAATTGTTCTGCCTTCGTTTCCTTTACACATACCTGAACCCTGTCATACCCTGCTTTTTGCCATTCCAGTTTCGCAAGCCGGTCATTATCTGTAGGTGCTCGCCAAATATTGTACTGGACGGGTTCCATCGTATAGATACACCCATCGCAAATGATTCGGTCAAACGCCCCTGCATATCTATCAAACCGGTATGTAAAGTCACTGCCTTTTATATAAATGAAACGTCCCTGTTCTTCTTTCCTTATGCCGCCCTGTACTTCCGGACTCCTCTCTTGTGCTTCACCGCGCAGAATAAACTGGTCAAATCCGACCACAGTATCCTTCTCAATAAAATATTCTTTTTTCAGCGTCCGGTACTCTAAATTCAATGTGCATATACCTGATGAAGGAACAGTGTAATCAAACAGATAATTCTTTTTAGTATGGGCCGGATGATGTTCCGGATATAAATCTTTCCCATATACAACAGCGCCGTCCTGCTCAACAGTATAATGGATGTAAAGTCTTTCCTCGAGAGCGGTAAAATCCATTTTATTCTCGATTTCGATTTCACCGTTATCTTGATTAAGGAGGACTGCCCTGACCGGCCGCAGAACATTCTGATATTCTTTCAGCCCCGTATGGGGTGTTCTATCCGGATAAACCAATCCGTCCATACAGAAATTATCATCATGGAGTTCCTCTTTAAAATCCCCGCCATAAAAATATCTGGCTTTGCCGTTATCAGCTTTTCCCATAAAGATGCCGTGGTCACACCATTCCCACACAAAGCCTCCGAATACCCTTGGGCTGTTTTCAAAAATCCTTTGATAATCTTCCAAATCACCGGGTCCATTTCCCATAGCATGTGCATATTCAATTAACATGTACGGTTTTTTTGATTCCGGGTTATTCAAATAGTTTTCTATTTCTGCTGTTGAATCATACATTTTTGTATATAGGTCAAGCATGGATATATCGTTTTTATGTCCGCCTGTCTCCCATATGCTGCCTTCATACTGCAGCAGCCTGTCAGGATCAAATGATTTTACCCAGCGCCCTGCTGCTTCCATACTCTCCCCATACCCGGATTCATTTCCCAGGGACCAGATGATAACACTTGTACGGTTCTTATCCCTGTGGATACAACGTCTGACCCTGTCCTGCACCGCCTCATAGAATATAGGATTCTGTACAACATCACCATAGGTTTTTTCACAGGACCCTCCGTAGAATTCCGCTGATCCATGCGCTTCCAGATCGGCCTCATCCAATACATAAAAGCCAAGTTCATCACACATTTCCATAAGCCACGGTGAACTCGGATAATGGCTGGTCCGTATAGCATTTATGTTATGCTGTTTCATTAAAGCCAAATCCTTCAGGGCTTGTTCTCTGTTCATGACAAATCCGGTCACAGGATCAGAATCATGATGGTTTACACCACGCATTTTAACAGGGACTTTATTCAGATACACAACAGAGTCAATTACCTCTATTTTTCTAAATCCAAATTTATGAATAATCTGTTCTTCTCCCGTATCCAGGGTCAGCTGATACAATCTGGGCTGTTCTGCATTCCACAGAATCGGATTTACAATTGTAAACTTCAGATTACCTTTGTTTGTCTCACCTTTTTCCAGTACTTTTTGTTCAGGAGTTTCAAGTACCGCCATAATTGTCATGTTATTATCCGTATTTTCGAATTCTACTTCGACCACGCCTTTATCCAAACCATTTTCCAATCTTGCATGTACGAAGAAATCACGTATATGTTTCTGAGGCCTTTCCAGCAAATATACGTCTCTGAAAATACCGGACATCCTAAACTTATCCTGATCCTCTAAATAACTGCCGTCACACCATTTTAAAACAAGAACTGCCAGCGTATTCTCCCCTGCCGTTACCAAATCTGTAATTTCAAATTCGCTGGTCGAATGTGAAACCTGACTGTATCCTGCAAACTGGCCATTTATCCATACATAAAAACAGGAATCAACTCCTTCAAAATTCAGATACTGTCTCTTCTCCACAGAATTCCCTTTTAGAAAAAATGTATGTATGTAGGCCCCACATGGATTTCGTCCAGGTACATACGGAGGGCGGTATGGAAACGGGTAGTAATTACATACATATTGATGTGTATCAAACCCATAATTCTGCCAGCATCCCGGAACAGGTATGGTATGCCAGTCATCTGCCTGAAATCCCTTTTTATAAAACCCCTCCGGAATCCCATCTGGATCATCACTGTAGTAAAACCTCCAGTCACCATTCAGCAGTACTTTTGAGACTGACTTATCTCTTTGCGGAATATAATAAGACCTTTCTTTCGTTGTTCCCACATGCAGCACTTCAGGATCTTCATAATAATTTTCTAACTTCATTTTCTCCTCCTTCGTGTTTCGTTAGACAGATTATAGCAACTTTACTTTGGCTGATTCTATAGAGAAAGTTTCATTTTATATGGACAAAATCACACTTTTGCTTATTTTCATATTTCTAAAAACAAAAAAATCACCTGATCCTTTAAAGATTCAGGTGATATCCGTAAAGCAGTGAGCTGAATGGAAATAGAGAATTTAAACAGGGGAACCCATGACTTTCATAAGTCATGGGTTCCCCTGTTGAGAAATCAGATCTATGTCTTACCAGGCTCAAAAAACTCGCCAAGTGCGGGTATTACACCTTGAAGCGGTATCCTACACCCCAGATTGTCTCAATATACTGTGGGTGTGAGGTGTCGTATTCAATCTTCTCACGGATTTTTTTAATATGCACGGTCACAGTGGCAATATCCCCGATAGATTCCATATCCCAGATCTGCTGGAATAGTTCTTCCTTCGTGTATACATGGTTCGGGTGCCCGGCCAGGAATGTCAGAAGGTCGAATTCTTTTGTTGTAAAGGACCTTTCCTCTCCGTTGACCCAGACACGTCTCGCGGTTGTGTCAATCTTCAGTCCCCTGATCTCAATGATCTCATTCTCTTCCACATTGCTTCCTATCAGACGCTCGTAGCGTGCCAGATGTGCCTTCACACGGGCCACAAGCTCACTCGGGCTGAAAGGCTTTGTCATATAATCATCTGCGCCAAGTCCCAGACCCCTGATCTTGTCGATGTCATCCTTCTTCGCTGATACCATAATGATCGGCGTATTCTTCTGGTCACGGACCTGCCTGCATATCTCAAATCCATCTACCCCCGGGAGCATAAGGTCTAGTATAATCAGATCAAAATCCTCCTCCAGCGCCTTTTTCATTCCAATCTCACCATCATTTGCTACAGAAACCTCGAAGTCACTCAGTTCCAGATAGTCCTTCTCCAGATCTGCAATACTTTCTTCATCCTCAATAATCAAAATCTTCTTACTCATCCACCGGTACCTCCTGATATTTTCTTATTACAAAATACATTGTTGTTCCAGCCCCATCCTCACTGGTCGCCCAAATCTTACCGCCATGTTCTTCCACAATCTTCTTGACGATGGAAAGTCCGATACCACTTCCGCCTTTCGAAGAGTTTCTTGAAGCATCCGTCCGGTAAAACCTGTCGAATATATACGGTAAATCCTTCGGGGCGATCCCTTTGCCGTTATCTCCAAGCTCAATCTGGATAAAATCCCCTACATCCTTTAAATTCATAAAAATCTTTCCCTTCGGCTTGTCCATATATTTCAGGGAGTTATTAACAATATTGTTAATTACCCGCCGAAGCTGTTCCGGATCTACAATTACCTTAAAGTCCGTTTCCACATAATTGCGGTACGTAAACTCCACACCCTTCGCTTCCAGTTCCAGCGACAAATCCTCTGCACAGTCGCCAAAATACTGTTTGGCTGAGCAGGTCGTAAAATTGTAAGGAATACGGTTCGTGTCTATCTTGGAATAGAGCGTCAGCTCATTGATAAGCAGATCCATCTCATTAGCCTTATTGTATATTGTTTTGATGTATCTGTCCATCTTTTCCGGCGTATCCGCAACACCATCCATGATTCCCTCCACATAACCTTTAATCGCCGTAATCGGTGTTTTCAAATCATGGGAGATATTACTGATCAGTTCCTTATTCTCTCTATCATACGCAACTTTTTCTTCCGCATTCGCCTTCAGCCGGAGACGCATCTCCTCGAAATCCCGGCAGAGCATGCCGATCTCATCGTCCGTCTCACTCTTAATCTCAAAATCCAGATTCCCTTCCTTAATATTACGGGTTGCGATCTGCAATCTCGAGAGCGGCAGGGAAACCGTCCTGTAGATCCAGTAAATCAAAAGTGCCGCAGTCAGGAATACGACCAGCAGATACAGCTGCTGGATCTCCCCCAGCTCGCCCGCCCCCTTCGGCGCAAACGTATACATCGCAATAATCGCAAAAATAGTAGGAAGAATCATAACCGTCATAAACGCGAGAATCAATTTCGTCTTAAGCTTCATATTGTCACCTCTTCTGCAAAGGGGTCAGACCCTTTTGCGCTCCGTTTTCAGAATATTCTTAAAATTATGTTGCCTGTTTTTCTTCGGTACGCCCCGCCGCCCTCATGTTTACGGATTTTTGTTATATCCGGCCATATAGTTATATATGAAAAAGACAGACACTTTCCGGTGCCTGTCCCCTTCTTTTTTAACGCACCTAATACTGTTATATTACAGATATTTTCTCAATGCGTCAACTTTATCTAGCTTTTCCCAAGGTAAATTTAAGTCATTACGGCCAAAATGTCCATATGCTGCTGTCTGTTTGTAGATCGGTCTGCGAAGGTCAAGCATTTTGATGATTCCGGCCGGACGCAGGTCGAAGTTCTCGCGGATGATTTCGATCAGCTTCTCCTCGGATACATTCCCTGTTCCGAATGTATCTACGTTGATGGAAGTCGGCTGTGCAACACCGATTGCATAGGATAACTGGATCTCGCATTTCTTTGCAAGGCCCGCCGCTACAATGTTCTTTGCTGCATAACGAGCTGCATATGCCGCGGAGCGGTCTACTTTTGTACAGTCTTTTCCGGAGAAAGCCCCGCCGCCGTGGCGTGCCATTCCGCCGTAAGTATCTACTATGATCTTTCTTCCTGTCAGGCCACTGTCCCCGTGAGGTCCTCCGATGACAAAGCGCCCTGTCGGGTTAATGAAGAACTTTGTGTTCTCATCAATCATTTCTGACGGAAGAATCGCATCAAATACGTATTTCCTAATATCTTCGTGGATCTGTTCCTGTGTAACCTCCGGGTCATGCTGTGTGGATAGTACAACTGCTTCCAGTCTCGCGGGAACGCCGTTCTCGTCATATTCTACCGTTACCTGGGTCTTCCCGTCGGGGCGCAGATACGGAAGTGTTCCATCTTTCCTGATCTCTGTCAGCCTTCTGGCGAGCTTGTGGGCCATAGCGATCGGGTATGGCATATATTCCTCTGTCTCATCTGTTGCATATCCGAACATCATTCCCTGGTCTCCGGCTCCGATTGCCTCAATCTCGTCGTCGGACATCTTATTTTCTTTTGCTTCGAGAGCCTTGTCAACCCCGAGTGCAATATCTGCTGACTGCTCGTCAATCGCAGTGATTACGCCGCATGTATCCGCGTCAAAGCCGAATTTCCCCCTTGTATATCCAATCTCACGTACGGTATCACGTACCAGCTTCTGGATGTCCACATACGCATTCGTCGTGATTTCTCCCATAACCATGACAAGGCCTGTTGTTGTGCATGTCTCACACGCCACACGGCTCATCGGGTCTTCCTTGAGAAGCGCATCCAAAATAGCATCGGATATCTGGTCACACATTTTATCCGGATGTCCTTCTGTTACTGATTCTGATGTAAATAATAATTTTTCCATGTCATTTCTCCCTTCTGAAATGTCCGGACCGTCCGCGGTTCTTTTCGTATAATAAACCACCAGTACGTCCGAATCAGCTCTTTCTCTCTGGGACTGCCTGCCTTGTTCACAAAAAATTTCCTCTATAAACAAAGAAAACAGCCCACAAGAAGCGGACTGTTTATATCTCATAAATCAATCCTCTTATTGTTCGATTACTCGCTCAGGTTGGCACCTTCCGTGTTAGGGGTTGCCGCGGCTTCACAGGTCCTTTGTACCTCCACCGCTCTGAATAAGAGAAAGCTTGCTTTGTTAAGTTGTTAAGTACAATAGGAACTTTACACCGTATTATGAAAAATGTCAATATACATCTTTCAATTTTTGTATCCTTCCATTAATCTCCTGATTACGTTTTTGAAATTCTTATGAAAGCAGCTCTTCCAACTCCAGCTCACAGGCCGGAATAACCGGAAGCGGATTCTCCGTATGCTCACCCAGCATTTTTTCCATCCATACCATATCGTACCAGACACCCAGTTTATAGCCGCATTTATGAAAATGTGCGACCGTCCGGTATCCAAGTTTTTCGTGGAATGCGATGCTTTCCGGATGGGGATAGGCGATACAGGCATTCAGATTCAGAATATGTTGTGCTTTCAAAACCTCTTCCAGCTTCTCATAGAGTTTTCTTCCTATTCCCCTGCCTTTCAGCTCACGGCCGACATAGACCGTCGTTTCGACAGACCAGTCATAAGCATCTCTGTCTTTAAACTGGGAAACATAGCAGTATCCGGCGATTTTTCCGTCAGCCACCGCCACCAGATAAGGATACTTTTGCATTATACGGACCATGCGGGCCCTGAATTCCTCCAGAGTCGGCGGCTCATATTCAAATGTGATAGCCGTATCCGTCACATACGGGATATAAATATTAAGGAGGGCTTCTGCATCACGCTGATCAGCCGCCCTGATTATAATCTCTTCTTTATTCATCTTTCTTTTCCACCTCTTTGAATACCCCTTTATCGTTCAGCTCTGCATTGGGGGACAAACCGTTGAAAAACTCATAGAATTCGGCCTGCTCGTCCTTATCTTTAATATACTGGGTTGTATACTCCGTCTGCAGACAGGGCACGAAGGACATTCCTTTCAATCCCTTATCATTAATATCCAGCTTCAAAAGGCCGGTATATTTTGTCTCATCATTAAACCAGAAATCCCCCATGCTGTAAATAACAGGCTTTCCGTCTATGTATTCCATCCCCTGAAGCACATGGGGATGTCCTCCGACTACAATGTCGGCCCCGGCGTCCAGAAATTCTTTTCCCATATCGTGCTGATACTGTTCGTAAACATTCGTGTCTTCGGGTCCCCAGTGGATATATGCAATCAAATAATCACACTGTCCAGCTGCATCCTGAATGACCCGGTTATATTCCGCCGTATCATAAGCCTCCAGAACCCCCGGAGAGTCTTCTTCTGCCGCAGGGGTGTAATACACCACTTCCGCATTCGTCGCCGCGACAAAACCGATTTTCACACCGTTTACCACATAATAAACCGGCCGCTTCGCCTCCCCGATATTCCTCCCGCCGCCGACATAAGGGATCTTGGCCTCATCCAGAAGGTCCAGCGTATCTAAAAGGGCATCTTCGCCATAATCGTAAACATGGTTATTGGCCAGAGATACGAGATCCGTCCCCATCTCCTCAAGAAGGGCCATCCGCTCAGGTTTTGCACGGAACGTGTACAGCTTCCCCTCCAGAGCCTCCCCCCTTTCACTGATACAGTACTCATGGTTCAGATAAAAAACATCCGCATCATTTGTTATTTTCAATATTTCGGGAGAAATGCATTTCGACAGGTCATTTACTGTGTCATAGTGATCCAGCACAAATCCATCCTCTGCAAAACAGATGTCCCCTGCAACAACCACTTCCGCAGCCTTACCAGAACTTCCTTTTTTCATGTAAATCCCATGCTTCTTTGCAGTTTTTGCGTCATCAAGCCAGCCTTTATAGCGGTCATTAACGACATGCATCGTTTCTCCAACCGCGGCATAAATATCTTCACCGGAAATCTTTCCATCCTGTGCAGCCTTCAAAACTGCATCCTTTTTTTCCGGATAAGCCTCCATGAACCAGTCGGAAAAAGAGCCTTTTTCCCTTTTCCCGGTAGCAGACGAAGCCTCCACCGCACCATCCAGCGTCTTAACAAATGTATCGTAGCAAGCCTGCACCGCTTCTTTTCCCGCAGCCAGCTGCTTTTTCGACGAATGCCGCTTCACTCCCGCAATACATAAACTGATTATCACTATCAGAATCAGCACGGCTCCCCCAATAACCATCAGCATCCTCTGACGCACCTGTTTTCTACGCTTCTCAATCCGCTGTCTGCGGACCTCTGCATCGTATCTGTCGTTCCCCATATTTACAGCCTCCTCATTTGCAAATCCAAACCATATATACAAAACCATTGCATACCACGGAATAAAAGTCAAGACCTTCTCCTGATAATTTACGCAGGAATTTTTCTCCTGTTATATACCTTATTTGGGAATGTACATCCCGCCCGGAGGACTTTTTACTTCGCATGATGCATTTTCTTCGTAAAAAAGCGGGAAAATACATAGCCTCATGGCCTGTATCTTCCCGCCTGTTCTTATTAGTTCGCACAGCTGTCCTGCCTTGGCACCGGAAAAAATGTGCCTTTCCAGATATATGGAGCAGGCGCCCTTCTGACACTTCCAGATTCTCTTCAGCCGACTTTCAGCTTAAACTTCTGAATCTCCTTCTCGCTGGATACTTTCTCGATCATTCCGCCTATGCCACGGAGTTTTTCTTCAAACCGCTCATATCCCCTCTGGATATATACGATATCGTCAATAATTGTAATTCCATCTGTAGCCAGCCCTGCAATACACAGTGCCGCACCCGCCCGAAGGTCCGGGGCGCTTACCCGTGCTCCTGAAAACGCTTCCACACCCTCGATCGTTGCGGAATTGCCTTCCACCTTAATCACGGCACCCATTCTTGCCAGCTCGTCTAAGTATTTAAAACGGTTCTCAAAAATACTCTCCGTAATCGTACTTGTTCCCGTTGCCAGTGCAAGTGTTACGCCGATCTGCGGCTGCATGTCTGTCGGATATCCGGGATATGGAAGTGTCTTGACCTGCGTCGAACGCAGCCTGCCTTTGGCTACCACGCGGACTGCATCATCAAATTCTTCTACCTCGCACCCGATATCTACAAGCTTGGAAATAGTCGCATCCAAATGCTTCGGAATTACATTCAAAACGGTTACGTCACCTTTTGTAGCTGCTGCTGCAAACATAAATGTTCCTGCCTCAATCTGATCCGGAATGATTGAATATTCAGACTTGTGGAGAGACTTTACTCCGCGGATCTTAATCACATCTGTTCCGGCTCCCCTGATATTGGCACCCATACTGTTCAAAAAGTTCGCCACGTCAACGACATGAGGTTCCTTTGCAACGTTCTCCATGATTGTAATACCGTCTGCCATAGCAGCTGCCATCATTACATTGATCGTAGCACCGACAGTGACAACGTCAAAATAAAGGTGTGTTCCCCTGAGAACTTCCGCATCTGCTACAATCTTACCGTGTTCAATGTCTACATCAGCACCGAGGGCACGGAACCCCTTCAGATGCTGGTCGATAGGGCGGCTCCCTATGTTGCATCCGCCCGGGAGTGCAACCTCCGCCCTTCTGTACTTGCCAAGCAGCGCTCCCAGTAAATAGTAGGACGCCCTTATCTTCTTAATGTAATCATATTCGATATTAAAGTCACCGATCGTGCTTCCGTTAATCTTGACTGTATGCCTGTCAATTCTCTGTACCATAGCACCGATACCGGCAATTGCTTCTAACATAACATTGATATCATTTACATCCGGCAGATTGTCAATCAGGACGGTCTCATCCGTCATAATCGCCGCGGCCAGAATTGCAAGTGCTGCATTCTTGGCCCCGCCTATCTCTACTTCCCCTACAAGCGGACTGCCGCCTTTAATAATATATTGCTCCATAAACGCACCTCGATTATCCGATATTGTTATCGTGATCCCTTATCATTATTCCCCTGTTACCTTCAAGTCTGATTTTTGATATGCGAAGTTATTATACCATAAAATGAACATTTGTAAAATCATTTTTTCCAGCAGTACCCGCAAGGCCCCTATTTACCAAGACTTTCCACCGCTTTCAGCACGTTCTCAATCGTCTGTTCAATCCGGTATCCATCCTCACAGACAGTAATATCCGCATACTGTTCAAACAGCTTTGTCCTCTCATGATACAGGTCTTTAAAAGTCTGCCCTTCTCTTAAGACGACTCCTCTTTTCCTGGGACTCCGAATTCTTCTTTTTATTGTTTGATAGGAAGCCTTTAAATATACGACTGTTCCAATTTCTTTAAAATGCTGCATCGCCTCATGGCAGTAAACGACACTGCCTCCCGGTGAAATCACCGCATTTTTCACATTCACATCCCGGTTGACCTGATTTTCAATTTTCAGGAATCCGTCCTCGCCAACATCAGCAATAATCTCCCGCAGGAGCCGGCCTTCTTGTTCCTGGATCAGAAGATCCGTGTCAATAAAATGCATGCCCAGCCTCTTTGCAACAACAACACCGATGGTACTCTTGCCGACAGCAGGCATGCCTATAAAAATAAGATTACTTCTCATAAGTATTTCCACCTTGTTTTTATCCTGTTTTAATTATATATACTGCGACATTATATCACATTTTTTTCAATTAGTAAAATTTACGCTGACACCGGCGGTTATCGCATCTTCGTTTATACAATTCCTGATACAGCATGACATCAATCAAATCACGCAGCCAGTTACGGTTTCCGCCACCCTGGCCCGGCCTGTTCTGCGGCGGTCTGCCCGGTCTTCGCGGGCGTTCTTCCTGCTCCGGCCTGCCCGGCCTTGGCGGACGTCCCCCTTGCTCCGGCCTTGATGGGCGTCCGGGGAAACGTATTGCCTGATCCTCTACTTCGTTTTCTGGAAAAACATCCTCATATCCTTCCCCGTAGAAGGCCTTCTCATGCTTCCTCACATTATCATAAATCCGGTTTCCCATCATTCTCAGCTGCAGTTTATCCGGGTATTCATCATACATCATACTGCACTGGTACTCCATCCTGTCACACTCATCCTCCACATATGGAAGAACTTTTTTAGCCACCCCCGGGTAGAGGCTCTTCATATATTCATAGTCTCTGCGCTCAATCTTCTCATCATCATAAGCAAGCGGCATAGGATATGCCATGTAATACGGCAGTTTAGGGTTCATAATACACACTTCCATTTCAAGACATTATATGGTTAGTATATGCGAAAACCAAAAAACCGTTAATTGGGGACGTAATCTTTTTAAGGTTTACTACGTCCCCAATTAGCTTTTGTGGTGTACCTTTTTGGCTTTTGTGGTGTACCCAATCGGCTTTTCCCCACCAAAAAAACATCCGCCATGATTTCTCATAACGGATGTTTTTACAATTGTTCACTTTCTTAGGTCATGCATTCTTGTTTTTCTTTGTAGTGGTGTGCCTCTTCGAGCATCATGTCTTTCACCTTCATGAGACGGATCTGGGTACTTCTTTCGTTCTCATCGAGTTTCATCGTGATGTACTTGATGTTCTTTTCTGCCTCTGGAATGATTACATGTTCCAGGGCGTTTACACGTCTTCTTGTCTTTTCTATCTCTGCTGCCATCAGCTGGCAGGCCTTTTCGCATTCGGCAAGCCTGATCATATCCGGCAGGATGTCCGCCAGTGATTTTACCGCGCCGTCGAGGTCGCTGGACGTGAATGCGAATCCATAGGAGTAGATGTCGTTTTCATCTGCTGTCCTTGTTTTATAATCAAAGGTCGGTATATTAACGCTCATGACATTCTGTTCGCCGCAGGCTAAGTTGATCTCCTGCTTCGGTGCCATGAGGGCAGTATTCAGTGCCGCCTCTGACATGCCGGCTTTGGCAATGACAAAGTTCTTGTTGGCGGAAAGTATTCCTTTTTCCACCCGTAAACGCACTTCCATGTTTTCCCTTACCAGGTCCAGGTACTGGCGCATCAGCTCGTCTCGTTTATCTTTCAACAGCTTATGGCCCCTGATGGCTGTCATCCGCTTCTTCTTCAGGCGGGTCAGTTCCATTCGGGTCGGGTTCACTTGTGTGGATGCCAAATATACTCACCTCTCCTTCTGCAGTTATTCCTTTGCATCGTAATACTGATCCAGGAATTTATCATCGATACGCTTGAGCTCTGTTCTCGGCAGCATGGAGAGTAATTTCCATCCGATATCTAATGTTTCTTCAATTCCACGGTCTGTATTATATCCCTGGGATACATACTCCGCTTCGAATGCATCAGCAAATTTAGCATAGATCAGGTCAATATCTGTCAGTGCCGCTTCACCTAAGATTACCATCAGTTCCTTCGCGTCTTTACCACGCGCATACGCGGCAAAAAGCTGGTTCATTGTGTTGGAGTGGTCTGCACGTGTCTTGCCTTCACCGATACCTTTATCCTTCAGACGGGACAGGGACGGCAGTACGTCGATCGGCGGCGCAATACCTTTCCGGTAAAGATCACGGCTTAAGATGATCTGCCCTTCTGTGATGTACCCTGTCAGGTCAGGAATCGGGTGGGTCTTATCATCCTCAGGCATTGTCAGGATCGGTATCATGGTGATACTTCCTGTCTTGCCGTTCTGGCGTCCTGCTCTCTCATACAGAGAAGCAAGGTCCGTATACATATATCCTGGATAACCACGGCGTCCCGGTACTTCCTTACGTGCGGCGGATACCTCACGCAGGGCGTCTGCATAGTTCGTGATGTCTGTCAGAATAACAAGGACATGCATGTTCTTTTCAAATGCAAGATATTCCGCTGCCGTCAGCGCCATACGTGGTGTCGCAATACGCTCGATCGCAGGGTCATTCGCCAGATTGACAAACAGGACCGTTCTGTCGATTGCGCCTGTTTCTTTAAAACTTTCAATGAAGAAGTTTGATTCCTCAAATGTGATACCCATTGCAGCAAATACAACGGCGAAGTTCTCATCGGTTCCGCGGACCTTCGCCTGTCTTGCAATCTGTGCCGCAAGCTGGGCATGTGGAAGACCTGAAGCCGAGAAAATAGGCAGTTTCTGTCCACGTACAAGCGTATTCAGACCATCGATAGCGGATACACCTGTCTGGATAAACTCCTCAGGATAGCTTCTTGCCGCAGGATTCATAGGCAGGCCGTTGATATCCATACGGGCATCCGGAAGAATCTCCGGGCCTTCATCAATCGGACGTCCCAGACCGTCGAATACACGTCCAAGCATATCTTCCGATACACCGAGCTCCATGCTCCGTCCAAGGAAACGTACCTTACTATTTGACAGGTTGATACCTGTTGCACTTTCAAACAACTGTACCAGAGCGTCACTTCCGTTGATCTCCAGTACTTTGCACCGGCGGGTCTCGCCGCTTGCAAGTTCTATTTCTCCCAATTCATCATAGGAGACATTCTCTACGCCGCGCACCAACATCAGAGGGCCGGCTACTTCCTGTATAGTTCTATACTCTTTTGGCATTTAGAAGTCCTCCTTCCCTAATGAATTGGCAATCTCTACATGCAGTTCTTTCTTAACTTCCTCGTATACCTTATCCAGATCATCCTCCAGTGTATACTTGAAACGTCCGATCTGCTCGCGGACCGGCATGTTAATCAGCTTCTGGAGCGGTGCGCCTTCTGCGAGCGCCGCCACTGCCTTCTCATAGAATGCCATTACCAGTTTCATCATCATATGCTGCTTCTTCAGTGAGGTATAGGTATCCACCTCATGGAAGGAGTTCTGGTGCAGGAAGTCCTCACGGATAGAGCGTGCAGCTTCCATTTTCAAACGGTCGGTCGGAGACAGGGCGTCCATACCAACCATCTTAACGATTTCTTCCAATTCTGCCTCTTCCTGCAGAAGTGACATCATCTTCTGGCGGTTTTCCATCCAGTCAGGGGCAACCTGCGCGTTGAACCATTTTTCCATATCATCCAGATACAGAGAATAGCTGTTCAGCCAGTTGATTGCCGGGAAATGTCTCTTATATGCAAGTGCGGAATCCAGTCCCCAGAACACCTTTACGATACGAAGTGTCGCCTGGGATACCGGCTCAGAAATATCACCACCCGGAGGAGACACGGCTCCGATCGCTGAAAGCGCGCCCTCTCTTCCGTCTTTTCCAAGACAGATGACATGGCCGGCCCTCTCATAGAACTGTGCAAGGCGGCTTCCCAGATAAGCAGGGTAACCTTCCTCACCGGGCATCTCTTCCAGACGTCCAGACATCTCACGGAGCGCCTCTGCCCAGCGTGATGTTGAATCGGCCATCAGGGCCACGGAGAATCCCATGTCACGGAAATACTCCGCAATGGTAATTCCTGTATAAATAGATGCTTCACGGGCTGCAACAGGCATGTCAGAGGTATTGGCAATCAAAACCGTCCTCTCCATCAGTGACTGTCCTGTCTTCGGGTCCTTCAGTTCCGGGAACTCGTTCAGAACGTCCGTCATCTCGTTTCCACGCTCACCGCATCCGATATAAACAACGATATCTGCCTCCGCCCATTTTGCAAGCTGGTGCTGGATTACAGTCTTACCACTTCCGAAAGGTCCCGGAACTGCTGCCACACCGCCTTTTGCGATTGGGAAGAACGTATCAATAACACGCTGCCCGGTTACAAGCGGCATCTCCGGCGGCAGTTTCTTTGTATACGGACGGCCCTTACGAACCGGCCATTTCTGCATCAGGGTAAGTTCCTTATCCCCTTCAGTAGTCTCCACTACCGCGACTGTCTCTTCAACCGTAAACTCTCCTGATTTAATCTCTTTAATCGTTCCTTTGATACCATAAGGCACCATGATCTTCTGCTGTACAACGATCGTTTCCTGAACCGTACCGATAACGTCTCCGGCCTCTACTTCGTCCCCGACTGCTTTTACCGGAACAAATTCCCACTTCAGGTCCCTTTTCAGAGACGGGACCTCAACTCCACGTTTCAGATTGTTGCCGGAAATCTTCATGATATCATCCAGCGGTCTCTGGATACCGTCGTAGATACTTGAAATCAGGCCAGGCCCCAATTCTACAGACATAGGAACGTTCATTGACTCAACCGGTTCTCCCGGTCCAAGTCCTGATGTCTCCTCATATACCTGTATAGAAGCCTCGTCGCCATGTATCTCTATGATTTCGCCAATCAGTCTTTGATTACTTACACGAACCACGTCAAACATGTTCGCGTCGCGCATTCCCTCTGCAATAACGAGAGGTCCTGCAACTTTTTTAATTATGCCAGTACTCATTTCGACGAATTTACCTCCTTCTTGTGCTGCTTAAGTTTGATCATTCCTGTGAAAACAGGATATCTGATCCGACCGCCTGTTCCACGGTCTTTTTCACGCCTTCCACTCCCGCCCCGGTATTGCCGGATACTCCGGGTATCTGGATAATCGCCGGCAGAGTGCGTTCTTTATACATTTCTATTACATCGGTCAGCTGTGCAGCAATTGCTTCCGTAATATAGATCACCCCATACTTTCCTTCAGCAAGCTGTTTCAGCTTATCCTTCGCTTCCTCACGGCTCTGGACAGGGCAGATGCTTAAACCCAGTGTCGCAAAACCATATATGCTGTCATAATCGCCAAGCACTGCTATTTTATACATACATCTCCCTTATCCTTTCCCGGATCGCTTCATCCGGAAAATCATTCTGTTTTCCGGTCAGGATAATCCGAACTGTCTTTATTTCATTTTCTCTGGCAAGCACATATGCTACCAGAGGACCTACAGAAAACGAGTTGTATTTCTGCGGCCTGATCGTTTCCATCATGCGGTTATCACACCAGCGTTCGAATGCGGATGGAGAATCCTCCAGCGCCTGTGCACCTTCTGCATAGGTCGTGCCGAGCAGGTATTCACGGATTGCATCCATTCCCCCTGCCGCCGCTTTTGCAAGCTGGTCCACGTTAATGCTCTGGCAGGGCGCCATAGCACGCTTCATGAAATCCAGTGACTTTGCAGTCTTCTGGGAGCGTACCGCGATCTTGATATCAGCAATTGCCACTGTAGACTCGGCATAATTCCTGATGATCTCGTCCTCTGCCTTCTGCCCTGCCTCATAAATGGATTCCAGGGCCGCCCGATCCACGATCACATCGCAGAGCTGACCATCCCTTGTATGAAGCAGTGTCTCATAAGCTTCCTGTGCCGTCTCGCCCATTCTCCCGGGCAAACGGCTAAATTCCTTATTCTGCACGATCTGCAGCATCTCTTTCCCCGGAATGGCACAGTCATCATAGAAAATATTCTTATTCTCCATCTCCGTACACACTTCCTTGATTGCTGCTTTCAGATTGTGGTAAAGTTTCGGATAAGAAAGCACATCAAACACGGACAAGTCGGGAGCGACATCGTCAATGACTTCCCATGTCTTCTCCTCTTCCCTGGTGAGCATGTCAGAAGCGTCCATAGACCCTGTCCCGTCTCCCCAGCCCTTCTCGCTTAAAAACTGAAGACACTGCTCTTCATCCTGGCAGGCCATCAGCCTCTCGATATCGGTACTGGAAATCAAAGAGGTCTCCAAAGCACGTATACGCGCAACCGCGTAAGTATATTCTAAATCATTCAAAATATAAACCTCCTTGCTTTGACAACTTAGGTTCAGTCCTATCGAACCTTATGTTGTAAAGTACATCCTGTCGGCTTAGGTTCGGTTCTTTCGAACCTTAGCGACACGGATGTTTCCTTCCTCAAAATAATAATCCATGCACCTTATCGGATAACTCATCTCGTTTGGCATCAAACAATGCCTTTATCGTACAGTTTTCTTCAATCCCGCCATAAACCAGGATAAAACCGCCTTCCATCTCCTTTGACTCCTTCGCAAGGCTCAAAGCACCGCCTTTTTTCGCTGCAGCGCCCTGAATCTCAGCCTCGAATCCTGCCGGCATACGGCTTAAGTCACGGGCCGAAAAATAAATCACGCCGGACTCTCCCAGTACAAACTCATCCAGCATCCTGCGGATCATATCAAAATATGCCTCTGCATCCAGAGCCAGAATTCTGTTATATGCCTTGTTCAGCACATTCGCAATGACATCCTGCTTTGCCCGCAGGAGCATCTGTTTACGCTGCATCTCACAGGAAGACGCAACTCTCTGTGCATAATTAACGGCATCTCTTTCCGCCTTATCGGAGATTTTCTCAACCTGCGCTGCCGCCTCTGCTCTGGCAGCATCTAATATCTCTTCTGCCTTTGCCTTAGCCTGCGCAATATTCACTTCCGCTGAGTGGGCCGCCTCATCCAGGATCTGACTTTTCATATTTTCTAATCCACTCATTTATAAGCTCTCCCTTTCATTCTTTATACTACGTGGCCACAGAAACCTCCGGCCATCGTTATCCTGCTGCCTGATCTGTCCCGTAATTAAACCGGAATAGCTGAAACTGCGAGGAATGAGATAAGAAGTGCCAGAATCGCATAGGTCTCAACCATTGCAGGGAAAAGCATTGCTTTACCGAACTGGTCCGGCTTCTTAGCGATGATTCCGATTGCTGCTGCAGAAGTCTTGCCCTGTGACTTTCCGGAGATCAGGCCGACAATACCGATTGGGAGGCATGCTGCCAGGATCATAAGACCTGTCTGTACAGAAATATCCACAACTCCTCCTCCGAGAAGGCCGATCTTGGACAGTGTAACGAATCCGATGATCAATCCATAAAGACCCTGAGTACCCGGAAGCAGCTGCATAATCAATACTTTAGCAAACTTACTTGGATCCTCTGACATAACACCTGATGCAGCCTGACCTGCAATACCAACTCCGAGTGCTGAACCTGCTCCTGCAAGCAATACCGCAACCGCTGCGCCGAGAAGCGCATAAACAATACCTAACTGACTCATAAATTTGTTTCCTCCTTAATATCTGCATATTTTGTATTTTCTTTAAACGGGTTGAATGCGCGTCCGCCGCCTTCGTAGAACTTTCCAAAGAACTCTACAAACTGCAGACGGTTTGTGTGCACATATGCACCCAAAAGATTAATCGCTATATTGAACGTATGGCCTACTATGAAGGCAAATATGAATACAATCACACCAAATACGCTCTTACCGGCCATACTCCCCATCTGGTTGACAACGGAAGCGATAACGCCTGTCGCCAGTCCCAGGGCGAGAAGTCTTGAATATGAAAGTACATCGCTGAGCCATCCGCTGACATTATACAGATCATACGCTCCAAGCGCGAGCCGAAGCCCGATATTCTTCTTTGCCCTTCCTGACATCAGAAGGATGCCGGCGGCACCTGCTATTGCCAGTACTTTACCAAGTGTAACAGCCACCGGCGGGAATGTGATGGACATCTGTGCGATAGACGCAAACAGTTCACTCGGGACAAGCATGATCAGAAGTCCGATCAGAAGCATGAACCAAAGGACTACGTCACAGAAGAAATCCATGTACCTTTTGTCCCTTATGCACATGTAACCTTTGATGCCCAGTCCTACAAACAGATGGATCACACCAAACAGCATGGAATATATCAGCAGTCTCATAGGCTCATCCAGCGGAACAAACCATACGGCCGGGATTCCGACCTCGTGTCCGAAGAATGTCCTTGACACTACATTAATCACATCTCCAAAATATCCCCCGAACATGACTCCCCAGAACAGAGTGGAAAGGCCGCACCAGAAGAATAACTGAATCGATGTCTTCATGCCCTTTCCCATTCTCGGGAACTTCAATATCAGGACTCCGCATGCGATAGCAACAATTGCTCCGTATGCCGCATCTGAAAGCATTAAACCAAACAGAAAAACGTAGAAAAATGACATGATCGCTGTCGGGTCCATTTCTCCTTTTCCGGGGAGCCCGAACGCCTCGAGGATTCCCTCGGCGCTGGATGAGAACTTATTATTCTTCAGAAGCACAGGTGCTTCCTCATCTTCCTTAAGTTCTTCCACATCCACAACACAGTCATATTTGTCTGCCAGAGCCTTCTGTACCTTTGGAACTACTTTTGCAGGTACATATCCGCTGATCAGGAAAGTACGCTCCGACTGCGGCAGCTGCCCCAGTACTTCATACTTATCTGCACGGACACGGAAATAATCTGCCAGCAGTTTCAGTCCCTCACGGTTCGCCGCAAGGTCAGATACTTCTTTCTCGATTTCAGCGATTCTTCCCTTAATTTCAGAAATCTCCGCTTCCATCTCCTCTTTTGCCTTTGCCGGAATCTCGCCAATCATCTGGGACGGCTTTGCAAAACCTATGCTGCGCAGCGCCTCTTCAAGCTGCTGTGCATCATTCCTTAAGCAGAATACCGTCAGATAGGTGGTATCCTGTTCCGCCGAGATGATATGGAAATCTGCCTCAAGTTCCGGAGCCTGTGCCGCCAGCATGGCGTATACATTCTCCAGCGTCAGCATGCCGGGCATGGTTCCCGGAATCATAACGATGTGCTCTGTCCCCGGAAAATTCATGGGTACATCCAGTTTCAGCCAGGGCATCAGACTTTCAATGCTGTTCTCAATCTTCAGGATGTTGGCATGCTGTTCTGCCTTTTCCTTGTCCAGCGCCTGAATTCTCTTTGCCTTCTTCAAAAGCTCGTCCTTATCCTCGATAATGGACTGGTACTTTTTCTGATCGACAAGGTCTTTCCCCGCCAGCGATGACAGCATAGACTGCTTCACCGGTGCATACTGCTGCAGGATGTCCAGTGCCTGGTCAGCCGATGCGGCTGCCTTGTCAAAACTCATCCTGGCATTCCCTGTATCCATCCGGCGGAAGTGTTCGTCTTCCTCGAGCACATGGTTGATCTCCATAACGCCCATACTCTGTAGTTTCTCAAGAATGGCCTTTCGGTCTTTCTTCAATGCGCAGATACTCATTCGTTGCATCTGCAATACTGCCATAATACTATCCCTCCTTTATCCCGCTTTTCTCCTGCCGGTCGCTCAACACGCCATCCTTAAGCAAAGATGCCGGTACCGGCTCAGGTCTAAACCAGTTGTGATATCACGAGACTTACTGCCTCATCTTCCCTGGATGCTGCAGTTTCTTTTAATGTCCTGATCTCTTTCTCAACATCAGACATTGCTTTCTCTTGAGCTTGTGCACCTTGTTCTTTCGCATTCTCCATTATGGCATCTGCTTTCTTACGAACCTCCAGAATCTGTCCGGCTTTCAGATCTTCAGCCTGCTTGGACGCCTCTTCCAGTATTCCTTTACACTGTACTTCGGCATCTTTTACAATTGCCTCGGCCTTAGCCTCTGTCTCTCTAATCACCTGAATGGTTTCTTCTACCATATATTAGTCACCGCCTTTCTACGTACACAATTTTAGGATATCATACATCTTGTTGATAGTCTACAATGAAATATTGACTTTTTCTTTAGAAATTGTGCATAATTTTTGTATGGTCTGCCTAAAAATTTATGATATCTATTTATAATGCATCTGTTTCCGGTTTTATTATACCCAATTTTTGTAATTACATAATGCCCCGTGTCATCCACAGGGCATTTTATACTCCGTTTATAACTGCTCAGAACCATGAACAGTTACCTCCATTTACTTATTGCAGAACACTTTCCACTCAGGTCATGATAATTAACCCAGTTTTTCCCTCAGCATGGCAGCCGCATTTTTTACAAGCTGTTCCATTTCCTCCGGGGATGCATCCTGGCTGATATCCCTCCACACTTTGATGTCGCGGCCCACTTCACCGCCCATTTTAATAAAAGGCTCCATGACTACCGCTCCCTGATAATGAATTTCTTTCAGTGCACCGGTGATCTCATCCCACGGCATTCTGCCGTTTCTTGCCGGAGGCCTGCGGTTGGACTCTCCCACATGGAAATGGCCGAGCCTGCCGCCGACAAGCCTGATTGCGTCTGCGAAACTGTCTTCTTCTATATTCATGTGGTAGGTGTCAAGCAGGATCTTGCAGTTGGGACTATCCACCATGTCCACATATGCCATTGCCTCTTTCGCCGTATTTACCAGTGAAGACTCGTAGCGGTTTACGACTTCCACTGCAAATGTAATTCCAAGCGCCCCGGCCGCCTTCATGATCTCTTTTACAGAGTTCACACTGCGTTGGATTACAGCGCTTTTATCAACAACACCCGTAGTAAAAGGCTGGTTCCATGCCCCGATATCTACACCGGAATACATGTTGGCACCCATTTCACTCATAATTTTAAATGTATCCAGGGTAAACTTAATCCCTCTGTTCCTGACATTTTCATCTTCACTTGCCAGATCCTGGTCTGCCCCAAGTCCCACCGAAAATGTGAGTGTGATGCCGTTTTCCTTTGCCGTTTCTGCGATCGCGTCCCGCTCCTTCTTCGTCAGTGCAAGCAGAGGCGCGGGGGCAACTTCCAGTATATCCAGCCCGATCCGCTTAATCTGCCCGATCTGCCTGATAAAGTCAGTGTTCCAGTCTGTATTAAAGTATCCGAAGTGAATTCCTATTTTATTCATTGTATTTCGCCTCTCTTAAAATTTCAGATATCATTGATTATCTTCTCAGTTCTTTTTTCAGGTCACGGATCGTCGTATGTTCATCTATATAGATCGTTTCAATCCCCATTGCCTCCCCCCAGCCGCCAAGCTGGTCAGCCGTGAGATCGTATGTCATGACTGTATGATGTGCCCCTCCGGTCATGAGCCATGCCTCCAGCCCGGTCTCAAAATCCGGTTTCGGAGTCCAGAACGCGGTTGCTACCGGGAGGTTAGGCATAGGTTTTTCTGTTTTTTTGCAGGTAACATCATTAATGACCAGCCTGAAATTATCTCCCATATCAATCAGTGAGGCTGCAATGGCGTCTCCTTCTTTTGCGGTAAACACCAGCCTCGCCGGATCTTCCCGTGCACCGAGCACGAGTGGGTTTACCCGGATACTGACCGGGCCATCCGCGATGGAGGGACAAATTTCCAGCATATGTGTCTCCAGAATCCCCTGTCTGCCCGAGACAAGATTATATGTATAGTCCTCCATGAAGGATGTTCCTTTTGCATCTGCCATCCCCGCCGTCATCAGCTTGACGAGCCTAAGGAGCGCCGCAGTCTTCCAGTCCCCCTCAGCTGCAAATCCATAGCCTTTTGCCATCAGCCTCTGCATAGCCAGACCCGGCAGCTGTTTTAAGCTGCCTAAATCCCCAAAGTGGGTTACGACTGCCTGATAGTCCTTCTCCTTCATAAACCGTTCAATTCCAAGCTCTATCTGTGCCTGCACCTCCACATGGCGGCGGAATTCTGAAGGATCCCTTCTATCTAATATGATGCCATATGTTTCATAATACTCATCCGTGAGTGCATTCACATCGGACTGGGATACCGCGCTTACAGCTTCGGCAGCCTCGTTGACCGGATAAGTGTCTACCTCCCATCCGAACCGTATCTGCGCATCCACTTTGTCGCCTTCTGTATCTGCCACATTTCTCATGTTATCCGAAAGCCTGAGTACTCTGAGATGGCTGCTCTCGATAATCCCCGCTGCCGTGCGCATCCAGCCGCCTATCTTTTTCTGTACAGATTCCGCACTCCAGTGTCCTGCCACGATCTTATGTTCCAGCCCCATCCTTGCAAGCATGTAGGCAAATTCCCTGTCGCCGTGGGCGGACTGGTTGATATTGATAAAATCCATGTCCAGCGTATCATAAGGGATTTCCTCATTAAACTGCGTGTGCAGATGTAAAAGCGGTTTTCTCAATTCTTTCAGTCCTAAAATCCATGATTTCGCCGGTGAAAACATATGCATCCACGCGATAATGCCTGCACACTCTTCATCCTCATTCGCCTCGTGAAAAGTCTTCCTGATTGTCGGATTCGATATCAGTGTCGGTTTCAGGACAATCTCAAACGGTACCAGTCCGGAACGGTTCAATTCGTCTACAATGATCCTGCTGTGTTCCGTAACGACCTGTATCTCGGCATCCCCATACAGGTCAACGGAACCGGGGCAGAACCAGAATTTATAATTTCGCTGTAATTCCATCTTTTCGCCTTTCTATTTCTTTTTTATCGCTTCTTTCACCCGCTCTGCAATCTTCTCAGGTGTAAAGCCAAATCGTTCTCTTAAGTACGCCTCGGAACCGACCTCACCAAACTCGTCTCTCGTACCGATACGTTCTACAACCGTCGGACAGTGCTCCCCTAAATACTCTGCAACCGCCGAACCAAGCCCGCCGTACACAGAATGATTTTCTGCTGTTACGATAGCGCCGGTCTCTTTTGCACATTTCAATACTAATTCTTCATCGAGCGGCTTCACGGTAAACATATCCACAACTGTAGCATCAATACCTTCTGCCGCCAGAAGCTCTGCCGCCTGAAGCGCAATCGTCACCAGCCGTCCGCAGGCAATAATGGAAGCATCTTTTCCTTCCCTGAGTACAATGCCCTTTCCAATCTCAAATTCTGCGTCTTCATCATAGACAGCTATATTATCCGCAAGCGGTGTTCTGTAATAAGAGATTCCTTTCATATTGATGGTCCTGCCCAGAAGCTTGTTAAACTGTACACCGTCAGCGATATCAAAAATCCGGCAGTCCGGAACCGTCCGCATCATCGCGATATCTTCAAATGCCATATGTGTCCCGCCCCAGTATGTCTGCTTATATCCCGGTTCACTGCCGATGATATTGAGCGTTTTTTTCGCATAGGCACCGGATAAAAATATCTGGTCGAACCCCCTGCGCGTCACAAAGGAAGCAAAACTGTGGATGACCGGTTTCAGTCCCATCACAGACATTGCAGCCGCTGTGCCGATCATGTTTCCTTCGGCAATTCCGCACCTGAGTACCCGGTCCGGATATTTGGCAGCCAGATCCCAGAGTCCCGCACCGAATGCAAACATAAGGTCAGCATCAAGGTACACAACATCCGGATCGTTTTCCAGCATATTTTCTAAGTTCTCAAGAAACTGTTCTGTAATTGCTTTTTTTTCATATTCACCGTTATAAATTGTTTTCGCCATTATATGTACCTCCTCACAGACTGGCCTTTACTTCTTCAAGTTCTGCCAGACACTTATCTGCCAGTTCCCTGTCGACAGGAATCATATGGTTGAACACCATTTCCTCTATGCACTTCACACCGCTGCCCTTCGTGCCGTCAAGTACGATCATGGCCGGCTTGTCCCCCTGGTTCTCCCTGACATTTGAAAAGGCGTCCCGGATCGCTTCCGGGTCATTCCCTTTTACTGTCAGTGCATACCATCCGAAAGAACGGAATTTATCTTCTATGTCAAGAAGGGACATGCATTCATCCGTGGTCCCGTCTATCTGTTTCTTATTCCAGTCCACGATGCCGACCAGATTGTTAAGCTTATACTGGTGTGCATACATAGCGGCCTCCCAGATCTGGCCCTCCTGTATCTCACCGTCTCCCATGAGGCAGTATATCCGGTTGGGCAGTTTCTTCAGTTTCGCTCCCTGGGCCAGTCCGTTTGCAAGGGAGAGTCCCTGTCCAAGGGAACCCGTGGATGCATCAATACCCGGTGTGCGAAGCCTGTCACAGTGGCTGGGAAGTCTCGTACCACCCTCGCAGAGTGTATCCAGCCAGTCTATCGGGAAATATCCCTTCAAAGCTAATGCCGCAAATACCGCGGGGCCCGCATGGCCCTTCGATACAACAAGCATATCGCGGTCTTTCTTCCCGGGATCCTTTGGATCAATTTTCATCTCCCCGTTATATAGCACAGCCAGTACATCAGCGATGGAAAGACAGCCGCCTATGTGCCCAAACCCTCTTTTTTCGAGGCATTTTACTGTTGCAATCCTGACTTCATTTGCAAATGCTTTCAGTTCTTTTCCTGTCATATCCTTACCTCCCGCCCTGCTATACATGGATCTCTTTTACCATTGCATTAATGGCGTCAATATAGTAGTTAATATCCTGTCCGACCGTTACACTGTCAAATCCCTGTGAAAGTCTGGTATTAGCAACCTCTGCATTCGCGCAGTATATAATAGTAAACTTGCCGGCTGCCTTCACTGCTTTCACGATTCTCTCCATTGCAGCCTGAAATTCAGGCTTGTCGAACTGTGTCGGAATTCCCATTGCCACAGACAGGTCATATGGCCCGACAAAGATTCCGTCCACCCCGTCAACTTTGGCGATCTCCTCGATATTCTCCAGACATCCCATCGTCTCACACTGCGGAACAAGCAGGGTTTCCCTGTTGCAGACAGCGAAATAATCGTTGATGTCACCCGCCGCATGTTCCAGATATCCATATCCTGCACCTCTTGCAAAGGCTACGCCGCGCTGTCCGAGCGGATAATATTTTGCATATTCAACGAGCTTCTGAATCTCTTCGATTGAATGTACCTGTGGGATAATCAGCCCGCCTGCACCGATATCCAGCATCTTCAATACGGAATTCCGGTTTGAGTCTTTCACTCTTACGAGTGCGGTCGTGTCATGAAGTTCAGCCGCCCTTAACATAGACATGACACTTTCCACATCAAACGGGCCGTGCTCCGTATCGATCAGCATATAATCCAAATCCGTCAGGGCAAGCGCCTCTGCCACATTTGCATTTCCTGCCTCAAAAAAAGTACCGACTGTTTTCTCACCGTTCATAATTTTTTCTCTTAATAAATTTTTCATCTTTCTACGCTCCTATTCCTAATGCTTTTTTGTTTACTATGTTTTCCGGGTTCCTGCCGTTCAAAATATCGACCGCTGTTTGTGCGAGGACTGCCATCATCTGTTCCTCTGCCTCAACCGAGTTATAGGCGGCGTGCGGGGAGCAGATGATTTTTCCCGTCTCGAAGAGAGGGTGCCCCGGCTCACTGACTGGCTCATTTTCCACAACATCCAGCGCTGCTGCGCGGACTTTACCAGACTTTACCGCCTCCATCAGGTCATCCACTGCGATAATCGGACCTCGTGAGGTGTTGACGATCATAACACCGTCTTTCATCTTTGCAATCGTCTCTTTATTAATGAGGTGATAAGTACTGTCAAACAAAGGTGTGTGAATCGTAATGACGTCCGAAACCTCCAGAAGTTCATCCAGATCTGCCTTTTGGGCACCGTAATCGGTTATCACAGATTCGTCGAGGTACGGGTCATAGACCACCATGTGGAATCCAAATCCCTTTGCAAAGTCCGCCGTGCGTCTGGCGATATTGCCGAACCCTACGAAGCCAAGTGTCTGGCATGCCAGACGGTGGGGTTTAAATCCTGCGTTTGCAAGCCATTTCCCTTCTTTCACCAGATCATTAAAAAATACAATCTGCCGCTCCATTGCCAGTATCATCGCAATGGTATGTGTAGCGACCTCGTCCAGACAGTGTGTAGGGCTGTTGCATACCTTAATGCCGCGCTCTGTTGCCGCATCCACATCAATAACATCGTATCCGATGCCATACCTGAGAATTACCTTACAGTTCGTCAGCGCATCCATGATCCTCGGCGTAATCTTCCGGTATATGACCAGAAGTGCATCCGCATCCCTGCACTTTTCAATAATCTCATCCTCTGTCTGGCAGTCTTCCAGAACAAATTCAATTCCATTTTCTTCAAAAATCTTTTGCTGAATGCTGAAGTCCAGACCATCAGCTGAATTCTTATCTACTACAATTGCTTTCATTGCTTAAGCCTCCATTTTTCAAGTTTTTTTGTTTAATTTCCTGCTAACGCATAAACAGTTTTGGCAGGAACAGGGATATTGCCGGCAGGTATGTAATCAAAAGCAGGTCGATAATCATGACCACAATAAACGGGACAATCCCCTTAATCACTTCTGAGAGCTGGGCCCCTCCGACACGGCTGGCGACAAACAGGTTGATGCCGAGCGGCGGTGTGATAAATCCAATCGCAAGGTTTACGACCATAACGATTCCGAAATGAATCGGGTCTACACCGACTGCTGTAACGATCGGCAGGAAAATCGGCGCCAGTATCATGATTGCACACAGCGTTTCCATGAAGCATCCGACAAAAATCAGGACAACATTGATCAGAATCAGGATCACAATCTTATTGGCATTCAGTCCGGTAATCGCATTTGCCACGAGTGTAGGGATCTTCGCGACTGCCAGTACCTTTGTAAATACGGCCGCACAGCCGATAACCAGCATGATCGTGGAAGTTGTTACCACGGCTGACTTGATAACCTTGACCGCTTCCTTCAGTGTCAGCTCCTTATAGACAAATACCCCAACGATGAACCCGTATGCCGCTGCAACTGCTGCCGCTTCTGTAGGTGTAAAAATACCACCGTAGATACCTCCCAGAATAATAACCGGACAGATGAGCGCCCATTTCGCATCCCAGAGTACTTTTCCGGCCCTTTTCCACGAAAACGGCTCCTTGTCCCCCTGATATCCTCTCTTTTTGCAGTAGAAATAAGAGTATGCAATCAGAGTCAGACCGATCAGGATTCCCGGTACGAACCCGGCCATGAACAGTTCCGAAATCGACTGGTTTGTGGATACACTGTAGATAACCATCGGGATACTCGGTGGAATAATAACACCAATACTTCCGGCCGCCGCAATTACTGCCAGCGTGAACTTCTTGTCATAACCTGCCGCGAGCATCGACGGGATTACCATACCGCCCACAGCGGCTACCGTTGCAGGTCCCGAACCGGAGATTGCTGCAAAAAACATACATACTACAACGGTCACAATCGCAAGCCCGCCTGTAAATCTGCCGAAGAAGACCCTTGCACTGTCCATCAGACGTCTGGAGATGCCCCCGCCGCCCATCATTTCGCCCGCAAGTACGAAAAACGGGATCGCCATTGTCGTAAAGGAATCGGAACTGGTCACCAGATTCTGTACAATATATCCTGTCGTCAGGTCGCCGGAATACAGGATGGCCGCAAGAGAAGCAAGACCAAGTGCAATGGCTACGGGTACGTTCAGAATCAGAAGTATAATCATGACACCAAAGAGTACGAGACTAATCATTCATTTCCACCCCCTTCTTATAATTCTGTACACGCAGGATGATTGTCTGTATGCAGCGTATTGAGGATAAAATATATCCTACAGCGGGCGCCAGATAGATGAAATACATCGGGATGGACATCGCCGGGGATACCTGTCCGGACCTGATTACCTTTCCCAGCAGCATCCAGCCCGTCACTACCACGAACACACACCATCCCAGAGAGATGATATCACCGATGATTACAATAACCGGCCTGATTTTCTTGGGAAACAATGACAGCGCCGCCTCTATTTTTACGTGTTTCCTCATTTTGATACCGTAAGAGATGGATATGAAAGTCATCCACACAAAAACATACCTTGCCAGCTCCTCAGACCAGGAGAGCGAGCTTTTAAACAAATAGCGCATGATTACCTGCACGACGATTGCGATTGTTGCCACACTCATAAGTACTGCAGAAATAATATCCTCTGCATGCTCATCTAAAAATTTCCAAAACTTGGACATGTCCTTACTCCTTCCTTTTCCCTTAACTACTCCGTTGTCTCCTCCAGGATTCTCCTGAACAGCTCGGGATGCTCTACTTTTGTTTCCACCAGACTGTAAATATCCGAAACAGCATCCCGAAACTGCTGTTTTTCCTCATCGGTCAGTGATATGAGGGTAACCCCTTTGTCCTGCATCTCCTGCACTGCGTCCTTGTCGTACTCTGCCGTTTTTTCACGCTGCACCGAAACACCATAGGCGCCTGCTTCCTCGATGATTTCTTTTTCCTCGTCAGTCAGCTTGTCGTAGCTGTCTTTACTCATCAGAAGCAGATAAGGGGTATATACATGGTTTGTCTCGATAATGTATTTCTGTACCTCATAGAAACGGTTATCCCTGTCTGTTACAAATGGATTGTCCTGTCCGTCCACCGTCTTCTGCTGAAGCGCGGTAAACAGTTCCGAGAATGCCATCGGCGTCGGGCTGGCTCCGAGGGCCTTCCATGTTTCAATATGTACCTCGCTTTCCATGACTCTGACTTTCAGGCCTTTCAGGTCAGATGGTGAATGGACCTCCTTCGCTGCAGTTGAGAGCTGGCGGAATCCGTTTTCAGGAAATCCCAGTACCTTAAATCCGATATCTTCCATCCCTGCCGCAATCTCCTGCCCGATCTCACCATCCAGAATTTCCTGGGCCTGTGCGGAATCTTTAAACAGAAACGGGGCATCAAACACATTCAGGTCCGGGTAAAACGCAGCAACGGGTGTTGTGGAAACAATACACATATCGATATTTCCATACTGTACGGTCTCTGCAACTTCCCGGTCACCGCCCAGCTGCCCGTCCCCGTACACATCAATCTCCATCTTTCCGTCTGACAGTTCCTTAATCCGCTCCTGCATAGCCTCCGCCATATCAACCTGTGACTGGTTCGTATTGATAGAAAGCTTCAAACGCCTGACACCGTCCTTGTTTCTGCCGCACCCTGCCGTCATAACAATCGAAAACAGGAATACAAATACTAACATGAGATTTACAAATTTTCTTCGCTTCACCTTTTACCTCCCACTTTCTTCTTATACTCATTACTTCAAATCCATTATGGCTTCCTTTATGGCCCTGGCCCGCTCTTCATACTCTGCATCTTCCAGCAGGTGCGGCGGACGGGTGTCCTTAAATGGCACTCCCCAGTCGGGGCCGTCTTTATACTTCGGTACAATATGTACATGAAGGTGATTTACCTTATCCCCGTATGTCGCGTAGTTAATCTTATCCAGATGGAATACATTATCCAGAGCTTCAGCCGTCCTGCTTACTGCATGGATCAGTTCTGCCTGTTCCTCTTTTGTAAGCTGATACCACTCGGTTTTATGTGCTGTCCGGTAGACAACAATACATTTTCCTCTATGCGTCTGGTCACGGTACAGGTACACGGATGCATTCTCTACATCTGTGATATGAATCATGAGACTTCTCAGAGCTTCGCCATTTTCGCAGTAATAACACGCTGTCATCCAAGTCCCTCCTATATGTAACCGTTCAATGACGGCAGAAATTCTGACAAAGCCGGGATATATGTCACAAGGAGCAGCACAAGGATAATCGCCACAAAGTATGGAAGTAATGTCTTAATTACCTGTTCAATCGTTACCTTTCCGATCTTACAGCCCGTAAACAGCACGGTTCCGACCGGAGGTGTTATAGCTCCAATACATAAGTTATAAACAAGCATGATACCAAAGTGGATCGGGCTCATACCGAAACCGACACAGATTGGCATAAAAATCGGTGTAAAAATCAATATTGCAGGTGTCGGGTCCATAAAAGTACCTACCAGCAGGAGCACAATATTAATAATGATTAACGTCAAGATCTTACTGTTTGTCAGTGCCAGCATGGCTGTGGCAATAATGTCCGGAATACTGGTATATGCCATGATCCATGACATGATGGAAGAAACACCAATCAAAAATACGATGATAACGGTTGTCTTCGCTGACTCCAGAATGATTCTCGGAAGGTCCCTGACTGTAATACTTTTATAGATGAAGCTGAGGACCATCGCGTAGACAACAGCTACTCCTGAAGCCTCGGTAGCCGTGAATATCCCGCTCAGTATCCCGCCGATAATGATTAAGATCAGAATCAGGCTTGGAATTGCCTGTACAAAATACTGGAGCTTCATTCTCCCTGATACTTTTTCTGTATTGATATACCCGCGTTTTTTTGCCATATAACCGGCTACAATCATGACTGCAATTCCCCATAAGATGCCGGGTATATAACCTCCCATAAACAGGGCCGCCACAGAAACGGAACCGCCAACCGTGGAAAATACAATCAGTGCATTGCTGGGAGGAATCAGCATTCCAGTCGGAGCAGATGCAATGTTAACTGCCGCCGAATATTCCTTTGCATAGCCTCTCTCACCCTCGATCGGCCCTATTGTTCCGCCCATTGCTGCCGCCGCTGCATTGCCGCTGCCGCTGATTGCCCCAAAGAACATGTTCGCTACTATATTACTCTGTGCCAGAGGACCCGGCAGTTTCCCGCACAGAGCCTCTGCAAGACGGACAATCCGTACGGCAATTCCCCCGTTGTTCATAAAGTTCCCGGCCAGTACAAAAAACGGAATCGCCAGAAGCGGGAACGAATTTAGTCCCGTAAACATTTTCTGTGCACATGTTACCAGCGCAACATCTGCTGGCAGAATAACCATCATTGCCATTGCCGAGGACAATCCGATAGAAATTGCAATTGGCACGCCCATGATCAGAAATAAAATTAAAGCTGCTACCATAACTATTGTCGCCAATACAGCTACATCCATCTCACTCTTCCTCCTTTTCTTTCTCCTTCATGCCCTTCAGACGCTGGACCAAATCCCATTCATTGCAGATAAAATAGATAAGCATACAGATCCCTGCAGCCGGAATAGCAATATAGATCACCCCCATAGAAATTGGCAGTATTGAATCCGCCTGTGTCATTTGCTTTAACGCGCCGAAGTATCCCCCGACCAACAGGACTCCCACTGCAAAAAGGAGTATCAGGAATTCATTTATCATTTCAACGGCCACCTTCGCCTTACCCTTGAACTTATCCAGTATAAAGGTCATTGCCATATGGTCTCTTTTTCCGAACACATAAGCACCGCAGAACATTGCCAGCCAGATAAAACCATATGTAACAACCGCCTCACTCCACGAACTGGGGCTGTTAAAAACATACCGTGTCACAACCTGGTAGACTACAAGAACGGTCATGATCCCGAGAATAAATATAGATACAGCTTCTAAAATCTTATCTGTTACCTTTCGTACTTTACTCATTCTCCTGTCCCTCCGATCTCAGGGAAACAATTGCCTGATAAACGCTCTTTGTCATGTCATTGCTGTTTGCAATTGATTCCTGGAATTCTGTAAAGCTCTCTGCAAAAGCTTCTTTATCTACATCATCGATAAATTCAATTCCAAGGGCCTGCGCCTGCTCAATGCTGTCTTCTACCATCTCTGCCCAGAAATCAAATTCCTTCTCAACGCACTCGTTCATGACGCCTTCTATCAGTTCCCTGTCACCATCTGAAAGGGAATCCAGAAACTGTGTGCCCGCCACAACAAAATCCGTACTGAAGCAATGTTCTGTCCTTGAAAATACAGGTGCCACCTCATAGTACTTCTTGCCCACATAATCAATCTCATTGGATTCCGCACCGTCTACCACACCCTGCTGCATCGCTGAGTATTGTTCGGATGCAGACATCGGTACTCCTGTGCCGCCCATCAGCTGAAGCATTTTTACCATATTGTCAGACTGCATGACACGAATCTTCAATCCCTTCAGGTCCCCGGGTTCACGTACTTCTCTGTCACAGAAAATATTTCTGGAACCAGAGCCAAACGCCCCGACGATCTTAAAATCATATTTCGATGTGGAATCAAACAGATCATCCAGAATCCCACTGGTGTATGCTTCTCTTTGGTGGCCACTGTCTTTGAACAAAAACGGCATGCTCAGGACAGAAAAATCGCTGTTATAACTTTCCACAATCGTAGCATTCGCAACACACATCTGAACTGCATTATTCTGAGTCAGTTCAAGTGCCGCCCTCTGGTCTCCAAGTGTTCCGTTTGAATAAATCTTTACCGTAAATCTTCCGTCCGTTACTTTCTCAATCTCTTCGGAGGCCCATTCAAGAGCCTTATAATGCGGGTAATCTTCTGCGTTATTGTAGGCAATCCTGATCACCCCGTGATCCACTTTTTCCACTTCCTTTTTCTGGCAGCCGCTTAAAAGTAAAACGGAAATCATTGCGGCTGCACAGCCTGCAGCGGTAATTCTCTTTAAATTCATGATATCCTCCCTTTTTCCCTGTCCAGTAAATGCTCCTCTATGTTCCAGAAATCACCGGTGAATACCGATGAATCACTGCAGTATGAATTCCCGTTCTCCATACCTGCGATTACTGACATATCCTCTTCGTCCAGTTCAAAATCGAATATGTTAAAATTATCTGCAATTCTATGTGGCTTCGATGATTTTGGAATGACACAATTCCCCCGCTGAATGTTCCATCTCAATATGACCTGTCCGACATTTTTATTATGCTTTTCGGCAATCCGTTCTAACTGTGGCTCTGACAGGATGCAGCCTTTTGCAAACGGTACACAGGCGGTCATCGTAATGTTCTTCTCCAGACAGTATTGATAGTCTTCCTTTTTCTGCAGCCAGGGAGAAAGTTCAATCTGATTCATAACTGGCACAATACCGAATTTTTCTGTCAGGGCTTCCAGATGTTCTTTCTTAAAATTGGAGACACCGATTTCTTTGAAATATCCTTTTTCCTTATACTTTAGTAAGGCTTCAAAGGCATGATAACGTGCATACTCATTCAGGCCGGGCCAGTGCAGCAGGTACATGTCAATATAGTCGATGTTTAAAGCCTTCATACTGTATTCTACAGCGGTTTCAGGTGTTTTATAGCTGGTCGGCCAAATCTTGCTCACTACAAAAAGCTCACTCCGTTCAATGCCACTCTCACGTATACCCTTGCCGACATATACTTCATTTTCATAAAAGTTTGCCGTATCAATATGCCGGTATCCCACTTCAATGGCACTTCTCACTGCACGGATTCCTTCCTCTGCCTCTGACTTATAACAACCCAGCCCAAGCATTGGGACTTTCGTTTTGTTCCGCATTGTCTTATATTCCATAGCTGACCTCCTTTGTTTTTTATTAGTTTCTCCCTTTCTTCTTTCACAATTATATAAATCTAACAGAAACTGTGTCAAAATAAGTGCTTTTATTCATATTTTTTGCTTTTTTTGTTTGTGTTGGAAAGCATTTACTTCAATTTATTGTTCATATTGCACTTTAATTTTTATTTTTTTCTTTCACAGTGTACATTTTCAACAAATATAGGTTCTTTTGTGGGGGATACTGCCGACTTGTAATAGAATTATATGTATAAAAATAAGGCCCCCTGCAATGGGAACCTGACCGGTATCCTCACTGTAAAGTGCCTTATCTTCCAATTATTATATTTTACCATAAATACTAAACTCGTTAAATACCTCGCCAAGTGCGAGCATTATACCTCGAAACATGTCTTTACTTTCTCAGCCGTGACATTGTCCCGTACATTCGCTGTATATCGTTGCGCATCTCATCCTCCGCCAGCAGCGGCAGGTGGTTTTTCAGCATATTAAATATGGACTTGTGGTGTTCCGAGCCACTCCCCATATCATGCTCCTGAAAACACTCCTCATAGGCCAGCTGGTTGAGCTGATTACGATAGCACGCCAACGGGCATTCTATAGACTTGTACATGCTGACCAGATAAGGATTACGGGATGCCTTGATAATAATCTCATGAAATTGTTTATCGGTTCTCGTGTACTCTCTCTGGTTCAGTGTCCTGTCAATTTCCTCGAATTTACTAATGAGTTCTTTTAGCTGCTGCAGTTCCGCAGGTTTGATCCGCTTGGCTGCCTGATATGCCGCTTTGGGCTCCAGAGTCATCCTTGCTTCATAAATCCACAGGCATTCCTCGTAAGAAATCGGCTTTACATGGACAGTTTTACCTACACCCCGGACGAAAATACCGTCATCAACCATATCGGAAAGCGCAACCTTGACAGGGGACCGGGAAACATTCAGTTCTTTTGCAATCTTGGACTCAATGATCTTGTGCTCCGGCAGGAGATGTCCCTCAATTACCTCCTGATACAGTTCCTGGTAAATCAGGCGGCTGAGAATCGCGAAGGGATTGTTCTCCATCTCCTGCTGCACATTCTTTTTAAAATCATCACTTAATACATATTCTGTCATTGCTTATCCTTCTTTTACCAGCTTAAATGGTGAAGATGCCCTTCCAGGTTCATCCCCGCAAACTGATTCTGTCTCAGCGCTTCATAAAGAATGATTGCCACAGAATTTCCCAGATTTAATGAGCGGATATCTCCGACCATCGGGATCCGGATGCATGTGTCCTTATGCTCCACCAGAATCTCTTCCGGGATCCCGGCGCTCTCTTTGCCAAACATGATAAAGCAGTCAGGCTCATACTGGACTTCTGTATAAACTTTGGAAGCCTTTGTCGTTGCCATGTAGATCTTTGCTCCCGGATTTTGTTCCATGAAGTCATTATAATCAATATAAGTCCTCACATCCAGATCGGACCAGTAGTCCATCCCTGCACGCTTTAAAGCCTTTTCATTCAACTTGAACCCGAGCGGTTCGATCAGATGGAGACGCGTATTCGACGCCACACAGGTCCTGCCTATGTTGCCTGTGTTTGCCGGAATTTCCGGCTCATGCAGTACGATATTGAGCATGGTCACTTACCTCTCATTCCTAAGACGCTGTATAAAGCTGCCCAGACGCCCCAGTGCTTCTTTTAAATCATCCAGTGAATACGCATAGGAAATACGCAGAAATCCTTCTCCACACTCACCAAATGCTGTCCCCGGCACGACAGCCACTTTTTCTTCGTTCAGAAGACGGGTTGCAAACTCTTCCGATGTCATGCTGAATTCCTGAATGCTCGGGAATACATAGAATGCGCCAAACGGCTCAAAGCATTCCAGCCCCATGCGTGCAAATTCATGCATCAGGAAACGCCTCCTCTGATTGTAGGATTTCCGCATTTCTTCTACTTCTTCTTCACAGTTTCTCAGGCCTTCGATCGCCGCATACTGGCTGTTCGTCGGCGCGCACATGATCGCAAACTGATGGAGCTTGATCATCTGTTCAATGATTGCCTCCGGTCCGCAGCAGTAGCCAAGACGCCACCCCGTCATAGCAAAACCTTTAGAAAATCCGTTGATTACGATGGTTCTCTCACGCATCCCCGGAAGGCTTGCTATGGAAACATGCTGTGTGCTGTAAGTCAGTTCCGAATAAATTTCATCGGAAATCACGTACAGGTCATGTTCCTTTACAAATTCTGCTACCGGCTCCAAGTCTTCCTTTGTCATGATGGAACCTGTCGGGTTGTTCGGAAATGGCATGATCAGAACCTTTGTCTTCGGAGTTGTATATTTTTCCAGATCTTCTACCGTCAGCTTGAACTCGTTCTCATACTGGAGCGGAATCACTACCGGCACGCCGTCTGCCATGACTGTACACGGCAGGTACGATACATAGCTTGGCTGCGGGATCAGGACCTCATCCCCCGGATCGAGCATGCAGCGCAGGCCCACGTCAATGGCCTCACTTCCGCCGACTGTGACAAGTGTCTCATTCTTTGGATCATATTTGATATGTATTTTTCTTTCTAAATATTTACAGATTTCATTTCTTAATTCCTGCAGTCCGGCATTGGACGTATAGAAGGTGCGGCCTCTTTCCAGTGAGAAAATACCTTCCTCGCGTATGCGCCACGGAGTATCAAAATCCGGTTCTCCCACACCAAGGGAAATCGCGTCTTCCATCTCGTTTGCCACGTCAAAAAACTTCCGGATACCGGACGGCTCGATTTCTATTATTTTCTTTGATAATGGATTTCTCATCAGGGCGTCACCAGCATCCTTTCTGATTCTTTCTTCGGTACAAGAATCGTTCCGTGGTCTTTATATTTTTTCAGGATAAAATATGTCGCAGTGCTGATCACAGATTCGATCGGGGATAATTTTTCAGATACAAACCGGGAAACTTCCTTCAGAGTCTTTCCCTCCAGTGTTACGAGCAGGTCATATCCCCCTGAAATCAGGTAAACTGCGTGTACTTCCGGATAATTGTAGATTCTCTCTGCAATCCGGTCAAACCCCTGGTTGCGCTGCGGCGTCACACGCACTTCGATCAGCGCAGTCACCGTCTCTACTCCCGCTTTATCCCAGTCAATCAATGTATGATATCCGCAGATGATCTTTTCTTTCTCCATGTCTGCGATCTCGTTTGCTACCTTAACCTCATCCACTCCAAGCAGAACCGCAAGTTCGCCAAGGTTTACCCTGCTGTTTGTTTCCAGATATCTTAGAATTTCGTTCCTCAAGTTATCCATAACTATTACCTCCTAAAAAATGTCTGTTTTTATTTTATCTCAATGACAATTCCGCTCCCGCCAGAGCATCAGTTCATCGGGTGCGGGTCTGTCCAGATACCTTTGTTCTTCACCGCTTGTGATCACCCGGGCATTACCGTCCGTGGCAACCCCAAGCCTGACGGCTCGTGCCCCGGCCCCTTCCAGGGCTTTTACGACCGCATCACCGTTCTTTGCCGTGATCAGAAAACTTCCTGTGGAAGTCATCTGGTACGGATTCAGATTATAAAATTCACAGATCTCGACAGTCTCCTGCCGGATTGATATTTTCGAAAGTTCTGTCTCCATCCCGATACCAGAAGCTTCCGCCAGCTCCCAAAGCGCCGCCAGGATTCCCCCGCTGCCGATCTGGTGAATGGCAGCCGCACCGGCCTTTCCTGCCGCGGCAATGGCTTTGGCGGCAAAGAGTTCTTTCTTCTGTTCCTTCAACTGTCTGATGAAGGAAGGGACAAAACGCCTGCTTAACTCTTCTTCCTGCTCCGCAAGTATTCTTAAAGTGCCCTCCAGGGCAATGTGGCCGCACAGCAGGATATCCTGCCCCGCTGCCGCATCTTCTGTACGCAGAATGCTGTCCCCGGCGGCTTCTCCTGTGGCTGTTGCGATTGTCAGGATCTGGTTTACACAAGGATTGGTCTCCGCCTTCAGGCATGTCAGCTGGATACCGGCCTGCATGCAGACAGCATCCATAGAGCCCGCCAGAGCCTTTAACTGCGCCTCAGTCGCAGAGAGTGGCAAAATCAGCTGTACCGACACCCCGATTGCTTCCGCACCCCGGGATGCCACGTCATTTACCGCCTTCAATATGGCAAAATCCGCAGATTCCGGCACATTCCCAGACGTATCCGCCGTTGCCGTCACGACAATACCGCCGTCTGCCATGCGCAGCGCCGTGCACGGCTCTTCCATAGAAGGAGTGAAGAGTGCTTCTTCCCGCCTGCTGTTCAATTGTCTTCGCACAGACCGTTTCCATGCGGTCTGAGAGATATTTCCTGCCTTCATGACTCCTCCTTTCTGCCGGCTCCTGCTTTAAACGCCGTCTGCTGTTCCTGTTCCGTCTGTCGTTCCGTTTGTACCGGCTGCCCCGTCTGCTATTCCGTTTGTGTCTGCCGCCCCGTCCGATTCTCCCGTCTGGGAAGCATTTCCGGTACCGGTCAGCTGCTGGATCATATTCATAATCTGGCTTTCGTCCTGTGACAGGATTGCCTGATTCATCTTTTCTGTATCTGCCTCGTTTGCAGAAGCCGTTCCGACCGCGACTGTTTCCTTTGAAGGCACATACTGGCTGTTATTAATTACATCACGGCTGACTTCTTCGCCATCTACATACACCACTTTCCACAGCTGCGCGGACACAGCCGCCTGAGCCTGGCTTAACGTGTAATAATTGCCAATACTGTCGTCTGTAGCTATAAACCGTTTCCCGTCCGGCAGGTCCGTTCCCGTCGTCTCACTGACAAACTCCAGCGTCCTTCCGGAATCTCTTGTATCTTTACCGTATATATTAAACGTAATATTACCGTCTGCGAGTACACCTTCGATATAAACCGGTGTCTCCAGATTATTTTTAAACCTCAGATCCAGTACGTCATCCGCAATCGCCGCGTCCTGCGACGGCTGCACATAGGATACAAGCATGGTATGCGGGGACCGCTGCGTTACTTCCAGTTCCGAATACAGCACTGCATTATACAGGGTCGTGGATACCTGGCAGATTCCGCCGCCCATTGACTGGACAACTTTATCATCCTCATAAGATGCCGCTTCAGTAAATCCGTTCTCCTCTGTATAAGGTTCCATTGCCTCATTCGCGGAAAACTCTTCCCCCGGCTTTATAATGGCACCGTTGATATGGTCTGCCCCGCTCTCTATGTTCTGTGATCTGCCTGAACCATCACTTCCATAATACGTCGTGTAACTTCCGAGAAGGTCCGTCATATCTTTCAGGTCTTTTTTCGTAACCTCCGGATCCGTATAGGTCAGGGCCGCCTTAATCGTCCCACCTTTGCCATTCCAGTCTGAGCCCAGAAACTTGTTGATACTTTTAACTGTCTTCTTTGTATCCACAACTTCCCCCGGCTTCTCTTCTATCACCTTAACATCGTTGCCATCCAGAGTTACTCTTGCATTTTCCGGAAGATTCAGCTGATCAGAAAAGGCCGCATTCAAAACTTTTCCGGCTGCTTTTTCCGATACTTGATAGGACACCTCGAAAACTTTCTCATTCTTATTCTTCTGGGCGCGCTTCAGGATCCTGTAGCAGGAAAGTGCGTTCCCCTTTTTGCCGTAATCAACAGCTTCCTGAATCACGGCGTCCAGACCCTTCACCGTAAAGCCCAGCTCGCCTAAAGTAGTCTCACCTTTTCTGCCGTCTTCCAGAGACAGCTCCATCTTTTCATCTGCATAAGCAGACAGCTCCTCTTTCACCTTCTCCTTAGCTTTCTTAGCGTTCAGGCCGGATACATCGGTATTCCCGACAGAAACACCCTGAATAATGATACGCTCGTCAAACTTCCTGATATACCTGTGAAGAAAAAACTGTACACAGAGGATCACTACAAGTGCACAGAAAGCCACCTGAATCAAACGGAAAATCGCTTTTGCCTCCGATCTTCGTAATCTTCTCCTGCGTCTTCTTCTTTTGTTCCCCATACAAATCCCTCAAATTTCCTTAGAAACAATCCCGCTTGTCTGCTAAACAACCAGATACGGAATTACCATTGTCGCGACCATTGCCAGAATGATAACGATAACAACAATTGATATGATCTTTCTCACCTTTTTATTATATATGTTCATAAAATCCACCTCTTTTATCCGTCGGGCTGTCTGCCGGCGCTATACTTACCGTTAGTTAGGTTACATTTTATACTCTTTGCAATATTTTTGCAAGAAGCATTCCCTGCACTTCGGACTCCTTGCCGTGCAAATGGACCGGCCAAACGTAATGATCTGGATATTATAAAGAATCCAGTGATCCTTTGGCAGTTCCTTCATCAGGTCCTGCTCCACCTTATCCGGATCATCATTCTTCGTGAGACCGAGCCGTTTGGATATCCGCTTCACATGCGTATCCACCACCACACTCGGCTCATGGAAAATATTTCCCCGGATCACATTCGCAGTCTTCCTTCCCACACCTGCAAGAGAAGTCAGATCATCAATGTCAGACGGTACCTCCCCGCCGAACCGCTCAACCAAAGCCTTTGTACAGGCGATAATATTCTTCGCCTTATTATGATAGAACCCCGTCGGTTTAATATCCTGCTCCAGTTCCTTCAAATCCGCATTCGCGAACTTTTCAACAGAATCATATTTGCGGAACAAATCCTTCGTCACAATATTCACCCTCGCATCCGTGCACTGCGCACTCAGCATCGTAGCAATCAGCAGCTGCCACGGCGTGCTGTGGTTCAGATAACAAACATATTCACGGCCATACTGGTCGTCAAGAATAGAAAGAATCTCCAAAGTCCTCTTCTTCATAACCCCTCCTTGGGGACGTAATATTTCTCACTTTTACTACGTCCCAAATTGATCTTAGTGGTGTACCTAAACGTAAAAAATCTTTGCCTGATTTGTTAGTATATCCCTGTTTTTATAGTCGAACAATAATAGTTTTCCACCTATTTTTTCAAGATGTGTCATCTTCCGCAGCTGACGTTTATCATACTGTTCATATCCCTTTAGATACCTGTGTTCGCTTGCCTCTCCGTCATAAAATTCTGATGCTTCTTCTTTTGTAACCGTATCATTACCCGCAAAACCGGGCCTGTTTTTCACATTATCCCTTAGATACAAATCCACAGTCAGTGCATTTCTGTAAATTTCCTCCCTGTCGGGATCATATTTAAGAATGAACTGATGCATAATCTCATAGCGTGTAATCCGGGAATGATTGATCATATGAAGGTTATTCTCCTCATAAAATTGGCTCAGTTTTTCATATATGGAAAAAGCATCTTCGAATTTTTTCTCCAATTCCTGAAGAGTATTCGAAAACTGCCCGCTGTTATAGTAAACCTCCACCATTTCTTCAATCCCCTTAAGGCGGATAACATCAACATAGGGCAGCCATTTTGTTGATAATACTTCAAACGGCGGACGATCCTGATATTGGAGCTCATATTTTTCAACATTCTGATACATAAAGGATCCCTTTAGGACCTTCAAAAACCCCAATTGCAGTTGTTCCGGCTTCAAAGAATACACATCATTAAAGGATTTTCGAAAACTGTTGTAATCCTCATAAGGAAGTCCTGCTATCAGATCTAAATGCTGATGTGTATTCCCTGCTATATGAATTCGATTTACAACCCGCTTTACCTCATCAAACTTCATAACACGGTGGATCTCACGTATCGTATCCTGATTGGTCGACTGAACCCCAATTTCAAGCTGGATCAGCCCGGGCCGCATCGTCTCAATAAGCCTTAGTTCCTCCTCGTTCAGCAGGTCAGCCGCCACTTCAAAGTGAAAATTTGTTTTCCCTTTATCGTGCCGTGCAATATAGGACCAAACGGCCATCGCATGCTCGTGCCTGCAGTTGAATGTTCTGTCAACAAACTTCACCTGCGGAACCTCTGCATCAATGAATACCTGAAGCTCCTTTTTTACAAGCCCCAAATCCCTGAAACGAAGGCATTTATCAATCGAAGACAAACAATAACTGCAGGAAAACGGGCATCCCCTGCTGGATTCATAATATATAATCTTATTTTTAAACTTTCCCATATCATTATAAACAAACGGAACCTTACTCAAATCCATCACCTGACGACTCTGGTTTTCAACAATCTCCGACAGATTTTCATTATTTTTACACACCCGGAACACAATTCCTTTAATATCATATAAATTCTTAATTTTTCCATTATAATAGTCAAGAAGTTCATGAAAAGTCTCCTCACCTTCTCCACACATAATTCCATCCACCTGCGGATATGACTTCATAACCTGTCCCGCATTAAAAGAAACCTCCGGGCCCCCCAGCCAGATATGCACATGAGGCATTACCTTTTTCACCTCAACAAGCAGCTGACTTACAAAAGTAATATTCCACAAATAACAGGAAAAACACAGAATATCCGGAGACTTCTTAAAAATATCGGCCAGAATATCATCCACATCCTGATTAATCGTATATTCGGCGATCTCTACATCCTGCGTATAACAGGAAGCGTAACTCTTCAAACTATAAACCGCCAGATTAGAATGTATATACTTTGCATTAATTGCTGTCAATAAAACTCTCATAATAAAAATAATCTCCATTTTGGTACAGGGCATTTTCCAATTAGGTACACCACTAAACTCAATTGGGGACGTAGTATAACTGAGGTTTACTACGTCCCCAATCAGGTGGTTTGATTTCTTATTTTACTATAATTTTGCTGTTCAGTAAATAAAAACTCCTCTATCCGTTGACATTTTGGCAAAAACAATGTAAAATTAAGACTCGTGCAGCCGGGGTGTTAGCGGTACCTTGTACCTGCAATCCGCTATAGCAGGGGTGATATTACGCAGAGGGTGCTGATTTGCAGAGCTGCCCTCGGAAAGTGGCGTTGAAGACTTGGGTCTCACGCGACGGAAATCTGTGAACCGTGTCAGGTCGGGAACGAAGCAGCACTAAGCAGAACCTTCCGGGTGCCGTGAGGGTGCCTGGGTTGAGTTAACTACCGAGGTAACGTCTGTGGAGACGCATTCGAAGCGTAATGCACGTAAAATAATTCTGACATTAATTGATATAAGGAGCTTTTGATTGTACGAGGGTTTTATACCTCCGGTAATCAAAGGCTCCTTTTTATAGGTTATGATTTTTGACGTTCCTTTTGCTTCTTTTGTTTTTCTCTGAGTTCTTTGAAAAACTGCTTCATCATTGCACTACATTCCTCTCCGAGTACTCCTGTTGTGAGCTCTGCCTGATGATTGAATTCTTTCATTTCTAGCAGGTTCAATATAGAACCTGCGCAGCCGGCCTTGGGATTCATGCACCCGACTACTACCCGTTTGATTCTGGCCTGTATAATGGCCCCGGAGCACATCTGGCACGGTTCCAGTGTAACATACATGGTACAGTCCTCGAGACGCCAGTCATTCATTTTCTTACTGGCTTTTTTGATTGCGATCAGCTCCGCGTGGGCGAGTGTGTTCTTATCTGTTGTACGCCGGTTGTACCCTCTTCCGATTATTTTATCCTGATAGACAATGACACAGCCAATCGGGACTTCCTCCAGTGCATAGGCTTTCCTTGCCTGTTTCATAGCTTCTTTCATATATTTTTCATCTAAAGTCATCATTTTTCCCAGCTTTCTTCCTAATCACCAAAGGCCTTTATATTCCCTTTGTCTGCAGTAATCTCATATTCAATCTTTGTTCCCTTTCCCCCGACGAGTTTTATACGGTTTTTCCCCTTCATGGCCTTGAAGGTGTCCGTGGATTCATGTTCCATATCCACATCCGCTGTAAATTCTGCCAGAGTTGTAAGTGAATCATCCGGGGAAATCAATACCAATTTGGCCTTACCGGCTGAAACTGTGATCTGGTATGTGAGATTCACATTCGTATCTTCTGAAGCCGTAAATTCCCAGACAGTGCCCATCCCCTCCATTTTTTCTGCTGATCCTGTAAGATGATTATCACTCATGGATTGTTTGGATTTAACAAGATTATATGTATTAAAGTTTTCCACAATCATTTTTTCATTATCATATACTCTTGCCCCATTGTTCAGGCTGCAGCCGGCCACTAATAAAACAGATAAAATTATCACAAGTAACATATTTATTTTTTTCCTCATTCTCTTTTCCTCCCGGACCTTTTTCAGTTATCTGTAATGATTTTATCATAAACACTAAACTCGTGAAATACCTCGATAAGTGTAAATAGTATACCACAATTGCCCATACCTGACCATTTTTCTAATGATGCTTTTAAGAATTTCTTACCAATACTGTTCTTTTTTTCCATACCCCTGAATAAATTAGATTGAAAGAAAGACAAGACCAGAGGTGTATCATGAATCCCGGTATCTGTTATTTATATGAATACAAAAATGATCAAAAACTTAGGAATGTAGGCTTCATGAAGGTCACACCGCACTATCACGCCTGCATTCTGCAAATCAATGTGCGGGGGGTCCCTGTTAAAAATCAGGACTTTGTTTCCCTGCTTACATTCTATGAAAAAGACTCCGGCATCATTGCCAAACCAGTTGAAAAACTGCCATGCGGCGATAAAAGTATTTATGCCAGACTGTCCGTGGATGAATCTGTATTTCCCGAAGGCAGGACCTTAGCTGATATGGGCGGTTTTTTACTCCAGACGGAGGCAGGGCAATATTACGCCGCATTTACTGATAACCTGCCATTTAACACAGCCAGCATCCGGCCGTGGGAAGCTGCACCGGAACCGGTTATGGAAGCAGAATCTTTGGGAGGGTGCCCGTGCATACTTCCAAACGACGAAGCAGCTGAGGAAACCTCTGTAGTAAACCTTGAAATGTCTTTGGATACAGAGATGGCTGTTGAAAAAGCAGCACCGCATGCCTCGAACTATGAATCTGCTATACAGGATGATTCTACGATACAGCGCAATTATGATACGGATCGGGAAAATACCCCTGAAAACAGGAATAATCACGGAAATGGTAATTATCCAAATTTCGGAAATTACTTGAATAATGACAGCAATTCAAATCTGGAGAGATTCCCCAGTAATGAAATTGATTTAAACGATTTAAACAGAGAAAACCTACTACTCAATGAAAATGATTCTGTTCAGGAAAACTTACCAGTCATTGAAAATGATTCCGGGCAGGAGCATCTCCCCGCAGCTGAAAATAATTCCAGACAGGAGAATCTCCCTGGTAATGGCAATATTCCTGATTTGGAGAATACGCCGGTAAATATTCCATATCCTGCACGTGATTCTGCCCCGCAGCCTGAGTCATTTCCCGTGCCGGAATACATGCCGGAAAATGCCCCCTCTCCTGAACCGGTATCAGTTCCTGAACCAGAACCGCAGTCCCGCGAAACAGTACACAAGATTCAGCGTTCCGATCTTTCCATGCTCCCGCGCCGGTGCTGGAATCTGGCTAACAACAGCTTTTTGATGCATGGCTATCACAATTACCACCACCTGCTCCTTGTAGAAGAAGACGGACACTTCTGGCTCGGCGTTCCGGGAATCTACGCCCCCCGTGAAGCAAGAGCCGCAGAACTTTTCGGTTTCCCACAGTTCACGCAGACTTATACCAGTCAGCTGGACCTCAGCAGTGATGAATGTGAGGACAGCGAAAAGTTTGGATACTGGTGCCGTTTCATCCGCTGATGTTACTGTGCCCCCCTTCGGGCGTTCACAGTAACGGCATCTGCTTATTTAAAGTCGTCTTCTATTGAGTTTTTCAGGTACAGGAGGTATAATTACCATATTATGATAACGGCAGGAGGAAATACAATGAAGATTTATGATTCAGTAAAAAAGGAAGAAGTTGAAATCTCCGGTACAGAAGATCTGATCCGTCTGATGGAAGAAGGCGGGCGGCAGGTAGACTTGTATTTAAAAGAGAAGAAGTCTGATGAGGACGGGTATCTTTCATGGGATGTCGAGCACTGGTCCAGTATCGACAAAAAGAGATTTATCCGCTGCTATTCACTGGAAGGCAGAACGTTAAGCGAATCAACCGGGCATAATATATATGATCTGAAAAATGATTTCAAACCAGAAGAAGCGGAAAAGATTGAACTCAGTTAGTTTACATTATCAAAAAACATTCGAATTAAGAGGGATACCGCGGTATCTCTTGCAGAGCAGGGTATATTATTTCAATATCCCCTGCTCTTTTATTCAATATTCCAAAAAATGCATCTTCCACACCGCCAGTGAGATCGCCACCACTGAAATCCCTGTGGCTGTAAGAAGCGTCTGCACTTTCACCACATCCGCCAACGGCCCGAATACCGCCATCCCCAGCGGAAGCGCACAGGACGTTGCAATCTGCATAAAGCTGAAGATCCTCCCATGCATTTCCTGCGGCACCTTTTCCTGTATGGTTACCGTAATCGGTGCGTTATAGCAGGGTGATGTTATCCCGATCAGGGCATTGCACACCAGATAAAACGGAAAAACCGGCGCACTGCCCAGTGCTATCATAAGCATCCCATAAAATGCACCTGCCGACATCGTCGTGTTCATTTTTTTTCGGAATCCGCCCCAGGAAGCGATCAAAAGGCCTCCCGCGATCATGCCCAGGCTATAAGTCATTTCACTTGCAGTAAGCCTCCACACGTCTGCGCCAAATGTCCGTTTCACCATGAGCGGCGTCAGAAAAGCGGACGGGCTGATCAAAAAAAGAATGATAAGCTGATAGGAAAGCAGTCGTTTAATAAAATGATTCTCCTTCAGATATAAAAAACCACTTCTGATCTCTTCCATGCCTGAATTCAACCGGCTTCTCTCCTTATAGACAGGTTTTATATAAACTGTAGCCGTAATTCCGACCCCGATGAAAGCTGTCAAAAAATCAATCAGTAAGGTTGTCTCAAATGGTGCCACAGACAGGATCACACCGCTGACAGCAGGCGAAAGAAACATCATCAGAGACGACAGGGTACTGTTGATGCCGTTAATCCTCATGAGTTCCTCCTGTGGGACAATCTGCGGTATAACCGAGTTCACCGCCGGAGTCTGTATCCCCGTACCCGCGGAACGAATGACCAGCACCAAAAACAGAAGCCAGATATTCTTATGGCCCGCTAAGAAAGTAACAGCCAGCATCAGTGTTGACACAGCAATCACCGAGTCAGATAACATAATCATTTTTTTACGGTCGTATCTGTCTATCCATACACCTGCAAATAAAGAAATGACAATCTGCGGCAGAAAACCGCACAGCGTCGAGATCGTCAGCATTTTTCCGGATGACGTCGACAGCGTGATATACCAGACAATCGCATACTGCACGATTGACGAACCAAACAGCGAGATCGTCTGAGCCGTCAGAAAACGGCTGATTGAGCTTTTCCAATTTAATTTATTCATAATTTGTTCCTTTTCATCTATTCATCTCTACAATTCTTCAAATCTCTCACACTTTCCAATATAAAAGCAAAAAGGCCGCGGACAAGTCATTGCCCACAGCCTCACTCAGACACAGTCTCCATCCGGGAAATAGGTACACTAAAAACACGCACTGCCCCGTGCGCTTTCAAATACCTTATTTCCCGGTGAATGAAAAAACTTCTGCGCTTTTAATTTAAGCTCTGTACAATGCTCACCGGTACAATTTGCACAGAGCTGATTCGCCTCTTTAATTCATCAATTACAATTCTTTTCATCATGTCCAGCCTTTGCCCATACTGATATAATCTTGTATGTAACAAAATCAGTATAAAGCCGATTCATGGTTTTGGCAAGACCCAAATAAAACAGCCACATCTTTCTAAACTCACCTTATAGTACCCCCGCATTCAGAATTTTCAATATCATATCCGCGGTTCCTACGTTATAGCCGCTTGCCGCATATACGCAGTTTGCCTCTTTATCTGTCACCAGAATCAACGGAATGCTTTCCGGGTCTACATAAAACCTTCTTCCAAGGACGGATACCCTTTCTTCTACACAGTCACAGAAGACCTGTACATGGTCCAGCAGCTGCATTGTTTTGTGAAGGGTTGGCTGTTTTAGTGCTTCGCCGTTATTCACTAGGAAAACGACTCCGGCCTCCCCGCGGTTGAATTCTTCCGCTCTTTCACACAATTCGTTCAGAATGTGTTCTGTCGGCTCCTGTCCTTCTGACAGCCACACTGTCAGGTTCGCACTGCCTTTCAGAATATCTGTTATGCCTGTTTTTACACCGTTTAAATCTTCTACCTCAAAAGGGGGCATCGCTACACACTCCAGCATCTGGCTGAGTTCTGCCTCTTCCAGTTTTAGTTCTGTAACGACAGTCTTTCCGGGCTCTACCGTGACTTCTTCCACACGCCCGAGTATATTGCCGTTTGGCAGTCTGTTGGCCGTGACCACTTCATACACCCCGGCTGGCACACTCACTTCCGGGTTCTGGTCAATTCTTAAATCGCTTAAATCCAGCAGTTTTCTTTCGCCCGGATGTTTTCTCGTAACCGCCCAGTTCTGAAAATAAACGAAATTCTGGGATGCCTCACCGCAGACTTTCAGTTTTCCGACTGTCTCCAGCGCAATCACCGGTAAAAAGCGGCCGTCTTTATAGTATTCCATTGCATGGTCTACAGGATTCAGCCTGGCAGGTATGCCGAGTGTCCGACAAATTACCACGAAGAGTATCTCCTTTGACTGCCTGCTGCCAATTCCATACTTCAGACACGGCACGGGCAGAGTCAGCAGTGCATCGTACTCCTCCCCAGGCTGCTCTTTGACATGTTCTTCAATAAAACTCCAGACTGAATCCGGACTGCTGAGAAACAGTTCCTTCTGGTTTTCTGTCAGAAGTCCTTCTATCCTTTGTCTGTAATCCGTCAGCAGTTCCGTCGAAATACGGGGGGCCAGAACGTAGTTCACAAAAATATCCGATGGATATCTGTCCGCATACTGCATGGCATGGTTTAAATGAGCCTCCAGTACGCTTGCTTTCAAATCCAGATGGTCTTTTTCAGACAAGGTATCTAATAACTGGCTTCTGTATTCGGAATACGTCGTACCGCGGAGAAATGCTTCCACTTCTCCCTCATTGCCTGTTCCCTTCTTATTCAGCCTGTGTGCCGTTCTAGAAGCCAGCTTCTCTTTTTGTTGCTTTCTCTGTTCCTCGGTCACAAACCCGCTGTGAATGACCGCATCCTGAGGCGCAAAACATTCGAACACAACACTTTCTGTCCCACCGGATTTTTTCTCTAGTTTGAGCTCGATCCCCGCACATTCCCTCACATCAACAATCTCAGAGCTCTCCATATCTCCTTTGGCGGCGCTGATGCGGCAGCTTCCGAGTCCAAGCTCAATCTCCACAGTACCCGCTTCTTTCGTTTCCATAACCGCTACCGGAAAAAATTCCGAATAGTTCAGGACTTCCACCCTGACCTCTGCACCCTGAACCGGCTTTCCTTCCGCATCCAGAACCGTTATTTTTATCCGTTTTGTATTCGCATAAGTAGCAATTTCATTCAATTCCGTAGTCATTCCCTGCGTACATACCAGATTCTTTGTGTCTATGGCATCTCCCGCCAGTTCAAGACTTCCATACCATCTGGAATGGATCAGCATCGCTCTGGAGGATGCATGGAGAAACCAGCCTTTGTCCAGCACTTCCTCAGGTTCACATGCTCCAAGGAAATGCCATGCCCCGTCACACCATGCCTCCACCCATGCATGATTGTCGTCACAGTGGGACCACCGGGGTGCATAGACCTGCCTTGCAGGTATTCCCATGCTTCGCAGTACACTGACTGTAAACGTGGACTCCTCTCCGCATCTTCCATGTGCGCTTCTGTACACGGTCATCGGTGACGCTGTTCTGTCGTCCGATGCCCGGTATGTCGCTTCCCCTGCACACCAGTAGTTCAGGGCCAGAACTGCCTCTTCCATTGTATCAGGGCTGCCTGCCTCTTCTTTTGCTTTCCCGTAAAAAAAGCTGCGGCACGGGCTGATATCCTCTGTATTGATTCTGTGGTATACCACATACTGGCAGAATATTTCTTCCTTTACCCGTCCTTTAAACGGCCCGTTCTCCCACAGGAAAGCGCCGTGTTCTGCGTAATCCAGAAAGGTCTCAAAGGGATACCCCGCCGCATCAGAAACAGGCATATTCCCATATAAATACCGAAGCAAAACCTGCGTATCAGGCGCACATGCCCCGATTTTTACATCTATATCACGAAACAATGCAGGAATCCTGCTGATTCTGTCTATATATATTTCTTCTATTTTTGCTGTAAATTTTTCAGAAAACATTTGACCTCCTCTCCCGGGCAGACCTGATCACTCAGGCGCACCCCAAAGCGTGTCTGATGTTCATCATACACGTTCCAGCACTTCTGCTGCTTTTCTTATTTCTTCCTCATCGGTTTGCCAGATACTGAATTCACTGATTCCCGGCAGCCCCATCGGGACGCCCTCACGACGGTATTCCATCGAACTGTCCAGTACCTTTTTCCCACTCATATGAAACTGGTTCAGTCCGGTAACAAGGCACAGTTCCTCCAGATTTGCCGCACTCACTCCCGCGCCTCCCAGAATATGAATCCTGCCATTAGCAACAGTTTTTAACTTTCTTAAAAGTTCTGCCCCTTCCAGACAATTTGCTTCCTGCCCGGATGTCAGAATCGTATGTGCACCCAGTGAAATACATTCTTCCAACGTCTGCATCGGGTCCCGGCACACATCGAAGGCACGGTGTACTGTAATCTGCATCCCTTTTGCTTCTTCAATCAGACTTTCCATCTGCTCTATATTCAAGGAACCGTCCGGGCGCAGGATTCCGATCACCACGCCGTCCGCTCCCAGAGACTGGAACTGTCTGACTTCCTCCCTGATTATCTGGAATTCGGCATCCGTATAACAGAAATCTCCGAATCTGGGACGGATCAGCACATGTATCTTTATATCCACAGCTTCCCTCACTGCGTGAAAAAGAGCCGGAGTCGGGGTCGTCCCCCCGATAATCAGATTGCTGCACAGTTCCAGCCTCAGCGCTCCTCCATTTTGGGCCGCAACTGCGGATTTCACGGAATCCACACAGACCTCAAGCATAAAATCCTTCATTCTTCCCTCCATCTATCTGTATGATTGTTCACACGCCCCTCTTTACAGGCGTGCCTGAAAACAGTACTTACTTACACATTTCATATAGCGTTGTCACTCCGGCACCTGTCGCCCCCTTACTCTGGAACTTCCAGATGGGGGAATCTACCCATGCCGTACCTGCGATATCCATATGAAGCCAGGGTTTTCCCTTCGCAAAATGCCGGATAAACAGCCCTGCCGTGATTGTCCCGCAGTAATCCGGTCCCAGATTCTTCAGGTCCGCCGCCGTACTTTTCAGCATTTCCTCATGTTCGCTGTAAAAAGGAATCCTCGCATACTGTTCCTGTGAAGCGGTACCGGCACGTTCAAACTGTGCATAAAGCTCCTCGTCATCGCTGAGGACCCCGCCCACAGAAAATCCAAACAGATTCACGACCGCACCGGTCAGCGTAGCGATATCAACCACCCGGCTGACACCTTCGCATTCCACCGCATAGGCCGCCGCATCTCCCAGAATCAGCCGGCCTTCTGCATCTGTATTGCAGATTTCCACTTTTGTCTGGTCATACATTGTGATCACGTCCCCGGGCAGATAACTGTCTGGGGAAATCCGGTTCTCGCAGATGGGAATCACACCGGTCACATTTGCTTCAACCCGGTTTTTTGCAAGAGCATAAATACATCCTGCAACTGCCGCTCCTCCGGCCATGTCACCGCGGATTCCGGCCATTGAGCCGGATGGTTTGAGACAGTAGCCCCCTGTATCGCAGGTAACCCCTTTCCCGATCATCCCAAGCACTTCGCCGTCTTTATCCTTCGCGCCCCGATATCTCAGAACGACCATACAAGGTGGGAATGCACTCCCGCCTCCTACGGTCAGAAGCCCGCCCATCCCCATGTTTTCCAGACAGTCTTTGTCAATGATTTCAGCCTCGACATCCAGACCTTCCATCTGCCTGCATATGGATTCTGCAAAGTCAGCAGGGCGAAGGAGATTTCCCGGATAATTTACCATATCGCGGGCAAACAGAATGCCTTCTGCTATATGCATCCCCTGTTCCACAGCCGCTTCTGCCTGCTTCTGGGATAATCCTGCGATGCATCCCTCTTTTGCCGGAAGAAGTGTGATATCGGCCTGCTTCCTCGTATGTTTCCCAAACTGCGGCGGTTCATATCCCCCCAGATATAATCCCTGGATAAAGTATGGGAAATTATCTTCTGTCAGAAATGTCTCTATCCCCGCTGTATCTACATAAAACTGATAGATTTTATGTTCAAGCATGCAGGATGCCGCGCATGCGGCCGCCTCCATGACTTCTCTTTTTGTCAGAGCTTTTTCGCCAAGCCCGATACAGTACTCCTGTTTTCCCCCGGAAGACATGCGGGGGAAGGTCTGCAGATATTCCCCACGGAATATGCCCCCTTCCCCGTTATACAGCCCGAAAGCCGCTTCCTTCGAGAAGAACAGGATGCCCGTACGAATGTCTGTCCCGGCAGCTATCCTGATCATACTGTTCCTCCTCTGTAATTGTTATTTACTGAATTGCAATCATTTCATGCCCTTCGATCAAAGGTACTTCAAATTTGATATATGCACCTTCACGGGTGAATGCAAGATTCTCTTTCCTGATGACATTTTCTACACTGCTTACCTCTGCATCACCTACATAGATCTTAAATTCTGTATGGTAAAGCGGAATCACGTCCTCTACTGTGTAAATGTCCTCAGAACGTTTTTCTGTAATGTAGTGCAGGATATGCAGGATATCGCGTCCTTCTTTTTCCTGACGGTTTACTGCTGCCAGAATGGTGGAAGGTCCGTTATGGGATACCAGTTTATCTTCAAGCAGGATCTCCAGCGCATCCTTCACCATTGCCTTGCACCATGCCGCCGCATTCTTCCTGTAGCATCTGAATACCGGATGGGAGAAGTACATGACACCGTTGTACATTGTCACTTCCGGGTATCCAGCCTTCCCGGATGACGGTGCGTGCTGGTGGGAGCAGAATTTTTCCCCGGCCCTGTCAAAATAAGGCTCGATCTTGTCCATCAGTACCTCTGCCCCGTCCGTCTCCACGTCAATTCCACGCAGGTACATAACAAATTCTTCCTTCGGTAGTGCTTTGCCAATCTTCTCATTCGGCATCACAAATTCACGGTAATACGGTGATTCCTGTTTGAACCTTACGCCGTAAATGCTGGCAGAACCATCTTTTTTCAGGCAGGACTCATAGGAGCCGAGAATCTTTCCGCCGTTTTCCAGATATGTTTTCAGCAGTCCGTCCAGTTTTTCATTTCCATAGATGCAGTCTGGCAGAATCAGTACTTTATAGGCTGAAAAATCCATGTCTGTATCAATGATGTCAAACTGGTAGCACATTTCCTGCAGCATCCGCACAGTCCCTATCAGCGATGGGGAAATACTCAGGTCATAGGAATCTTCCGGATAAAATTCTTCCGGGTTGAGTACCGCGATCTCTGTCTTTGCCTTTGCGTCATAACAGTACGGTTCTTTTTCCTTCACACTTTTGTACACACTTCCGATCAGGTCATAGGCACCTTTTGAGAGCTTTCCTGACGGGTGGAGCTGATCCCCGATGGAGCATCCTGCTCCCATCGCCAGCATGCTGAAACACTCCAGCTCAAGCGCGGCCTTATTTTTCAGGGAATGAAAATCCCCCCAGTAGGTATGGAATTTTCCGGTCATGCCGATCATCTCTTTTCCGAGCATACGCGCATAACGGCTGGTCGCCGGGAAATGGTCATATCCCCATCCGCCGCTCGGGAGTGATTCCAGTTCGAGATGGCTGTAGTCCTTGAAACTGTTCTTATAGGCCGGCCCTATGTGTGAACTGTTATAAAAAACAGTTGCTTCCGGGGCCATTTTGTGGATAAATGCGGTGATTTCTTCCTTAAATTCATCCAGCATGCGGCTTGCATATTTCAGCCTGACAGCCTTATCTTCCGGGTCCATACCCAGTTCTTTCATCTTTGCAACACAATTTGGACACTTGCAGTCTACGTGGAACAGAATATCAATAAAGATTCCATCCACATTTTCCGGCCCTGTCACCTCGATCATATCCTCCAGATGTTCCTTGAAAAACTGGCGGTAGCCGCTGTTTAAGCAGATCGTGTTGTAAAAATGCGGTTCCGGCACATGCTGTGTATCAATGTACTCTCCGTTTTCATCGAGGGACAGCCATTCAGGGTGCTCCCTCATGATACGGCCGTCCCACTGGGCCGTTGTATAAATCGGCACACGGATGCCCCTTTTGTGGCAGGCTTCTATCTGTTCAAGCAGAAGATTTCTGTTTTTCAGATTCGGATGGATCAGTTCCGGGAATCTTTTTGACGGATAATAGAGCCAGCCGTGGTGACAGCGCCCAAAGCACGTAATTGAATTTACGTCTGCATTTTTAAGGGTATCACCGAATTCTTCCATAGAGAAGTCTTCCCCGACAGACGGAATAAACTCGCTTGTATGAAAATCAAGATGTACCTGACGGTAAGATATAGATGACATATAATTTCTCCTTTTTGTTTAAAAGCCTGCGCTCTTATTCTTTTACTGCTCCTGCTGCCAGACCGCCTTCTACCTTCTCCTGGAAGAGCAGGTACATAACAAGCGGTACTGCTACCGTAATTACAATTGCCGCCATCAGAGGGCCATAGTCACTTCCGCGCTCACCGTTGAAGTTCAGAAGTCCAAGCGCAATCGGTTTTAAGTTTTTATCATTGATAAACAGAAGCGGGAACAGGATGTTGTTCCATGCACTTAAAAAGTTAAATATTGAAATCGTGGAAATAGCCGGCACACAGAGCGGCAGCATTACTTTTCTGTAAATCTGGAAATAAGTCGCCCCGTCGATCAGCGCCGCCTCCTCGAGGGAGTGGTTTACGCCCCGCATGAAGTTGCTCATGACCATAATACTGAATGGAAGGCTGAATGCAACATAAATCAGTACGAGCGCCGGTATGTTGTTTTTCAGGTTCAGGGTACCGATGATATAAGATACCGGAACCAGTACGGTATGCATAGGCACCATCATTCCCAGCATGAAGAACAGCACGAGGAACTTATTTCCCTTAAACTGGAATCTGGACAGTACATATGCAGCCATTGAAGACACAAGCGCAAGAACGATGACTGTCGCACCTGCCTGAATGATACTGTTGATGAAGTATCTGCTCATGTTGGCCGCCTGCCATGCCTCTATGTAGTTGCCCCACTGGAAAACTGCGGGCAGGTCGAACGGTTTTGCAAAAATCTCTGTCTTTGTCTTTACGGATGAAAGCAGAGTAAATACCATCGGCATCGCAAATACAAATGCCATGACAAGCAGAAATGCGTATTTAGCCACAATTCCGCCGGGATTCTGTTTTACTTTCGCTTTTTTATTCATAGTACTCACCTTTCCTCCTTACTCGTCATTCTTCTTGCTCGTCAGCTTATTACTGAGCATTGTTCCGGCAAGACAGATTACCATGATGATGATACCGATCGCACTTCCGAGGCCATAGTGACTGTACTTGAACGCCTCGTTGTACATCAAAGTCGTCGGCAGGTTCGTCAGACCGTTCGGTCCGCCCCCTGTCATGGCAAATACAAGGTCGAATACTTTTACGGAACCTATAATATCCATCAGGATACACATTGCGATAGTTGGTTTGAGCATCGGGACCGTGATCTGGAAAAAGCACTGCAGCTTGTTCGCCCCGTCAATCGCCGCAGCCTCATATACATCTTCTGAGATTGTCGTCAGCCCTGCAAGCAGGATAACCATATAGTACCCGACGCCGGCCCAGATATTTACAAATACGATCGTGTTCATCGCAGTTGCCGGATTTACAAGCCATGCCTGTGCCGCCCCGCCTAAACCGATTACCTTCAGGAAGGAATTGAACACTCCTGTCGGCATAAATACGAAATACCACATCAGGCCGACTGCTGTCAGCGGAAATACGGTCGGCACGAAGAACAGCGCCTTGAAGATACGGTATCCCTTACATTTCGTGTTAATCACGGCTGCCATCACAAGCGCGATCGGTGTATGGAACAGTACACTGAAAACAACCATCTTGAACATGTTTTTCAGCGAAAGTATGAAATCTGGGTTCTGGAATGCACCTATGTAATTTTTCACACCCACAAACTGAAGCGCCGATCCCCCAATCCCGTTCCATTCCATAAAGGAAAAGAATACAGCGCCGATAAGCGGCACAATCTGGAACAGAATGTAAATCAATAAGGCCGGAAGCAAAAACAACGCCAGTGTCATCCTCATCTTATTATTCTTAACTTTAATCATCTTCTCACTCCTTGCTTATGTAACTTAGGTTCGGTCCTGTCGGACCTTAGTTACAAAGTACATCCTGTCGACTTGGGTTCGGTACTTTCGAACCTTAGTGACATGGATGATTCCTTGAAAGTATTTCTGCCGGAGATCACATCCCCGGCAGTATTTGTTTACTCTGCGTTGTCTATTTCGCTCTGAATCTCTTTTGCAGCATCTTCTGCGGAAGTTCCTGTGAACATGCTTACGATTGAGTTTCTCGTTCTGTCCTGCATAGAAGTCAATGGGTCAAAGTCGAATACGTCAACACCGATACCAGTAGATGTTCCACCGAGTTCCATGTTATCGATAAATAATGGTTCGCACTTGCTCTCGTCAAGGTCGATGTCTGTTCTCGGGATCAGGAATGCACATTCCTCTGCAAATCTCTTTGCTGCATCCTTATTTGTCAGCATTTTTACAAGTTCTATTGTCAGATCCAGCTCTTCGCCTTCCAGCTTTCCGCTGATCATGTACGGGCTGAGTGTCTGCATATCTTCGTTCTTGAATTCCGGTTTTTCCTCGAAATATGGGAATTTAGCTACTTTGATGCTGTCTTTTACAGGTGTCTCAGCAGGATCTGTAAATGTACTGATGTTCCACGGTCCTGTGATGACCATAGCTGCTTCGCCCTGCTGGAACTGGCTCATAGCGATGTTGTCCTGGATTCCGGCTGCACTCTCGTCAAAAGCGCCTGCATCAATGAGGTCTTTTACATATTGAAGAGTCTCAACTACTTCTGGATCTGTCCACTTCATATCACGGCTTCCTAATTTCTTAGCTGCCTCTGTTCCTGCCCATTTGTAGAAGATCTGATCATGAAGATGTCCTGCCATGTATGTTGTCTGTGCTCCCATTGCAATCGGGATTACACCTGAAGCTTTTAACTTCTTAACTGCATCAAGCAGTTCTGTCCATGTTTCCGGGAAGCTGTCGATTCCTGCTTTTTTGAATAAGTCTTCATTATAGTAAACACCGATCAGGCCTGATTCCATCGGAACTGCATAGGTTCCTTCGTGTCCGGGAACCTGATAGTAGGAAAGCGCTCCTTCTGTGAATCCGCCGCCCCACTCTTTGTCTTCGTCCAGATATGGCTGAACATTCAGGAGCAGTCCGTTGTCGATGTACTCACCCAGATTCGCAACACCCTGGATACGGAAGATATTTGCCATATTTCCGGAAGCAATGTCTGTTGAAAGAATGTTGTTGAATGCTGATTCATCACTCTGGGAATCGTCAATAATTGTTACTTCAGGATGTTTTTCCTTGAATTCGTCAAGAATATCATTATAGATACCTACCTGAGGTGATGTTCCTGCCATTCTTGTCAGAAGGCGGATTGTGATGCCCCCGTCCTTTCCGCTCTTCTTGGAGTCCTTGTCTCCACCTGATGAGCCGCAGCCTGCCAGAAGCCCTGCACACATGATTCCCGCAAGACCAAGTGCAATCAATCTTTTTGCTTTCATAAATTTTTCCTCCTTTTACTTTTGCGTCCCGGTCCGTTTTGTTCATACCGTACCGGATGTTTCCTTTGCTAAACACAATATACTGCAATTTTTCCAGAAACCAAATGGTCATATTCTAGATTTTCTGGAGATTTCCCACATGACTTGAACCGCCTTGCCCCGCCCGCATAGACTTTTTTTCATGATTCATATAGAATAAACATATGATGTTGGGGTCAAAAGGTATTTTGACCCCTGATGACTACGGATTTCTCCGCACTTCGTGCTCCCAAAATCCTAAAAACATTCGAAATCCGCCCTAATCGGGCTACTTTCTCATGTTTTACGGGCCCCAAAGTCATCCAATTGCATGCGAGCATGCATCGTATGACCTTTTGACCCTGGCATCAACATATGGAGGTTACCGACATGAAAAACACAAAAACAAGCCTTTCTATCCGTTCTAAAATATTCCGGAGCATGACACTGACTGCAGCGTGTCTGATACTCCTGCTGACTTTGGCTACATCTTTTATGTACTATAATTATTTTATTAAGAGCACTACGGATTCCTCTCTGGCGCAGCTCGATTATATTGCCGGGCAGCTCAATTATTATATGGATTCTGTATCGAATTATTCTCTGGCACTTATGACAGATGATACCATACAAAAGGGCCTGATGAAGTTTAAAAATGACCATGAACATTTTTCTGCCATCGATAAGATGCTGATGAAGGACAGCATTAATCATACGATACAGTCCACCCCGTTTATCCACTCTGTCACTTTTTATTCAGGAGACCGGAAACGGGTAGCTACGACAGAGTATTATCCGGGAAGGGACATGGCCGATGTCATGGCCTCCGGGAAGGGGGTCTGGTTCCTCCAGCCCAAGAATTCCAACAACAATAAAAATACTACCATCTACACACTGTCGATGGTTCAGCCGGTGTACAGCATCGCGACGGGGGGACTGCTGGGCTATATCGAGATTTCCATACCGGAGAGCACAATCTCAGACATCTATTCCGGCAATACGGACGAGAACCGGCATATTTATATAACTGACGGGGAGGGCATCGTTAAAAGTACTGACGGAAGCCTTCCGCTGGAATCAGATTATGCAGACTTTACAACGAAAACAAGAGACCTCTCCACCAGTTATATTACATTTACAAGGCACCTGTCACGGCTGGACTGGTATATTACGAACAGTATTTCGTTTGCCACCTTTTTCCGTCCGCTGGTGCAGGTACTGCTGCTGAGCGTGCTTGCCGCGATATTCTGTGCCGGGATTTGTTTCGTTATATCACGCAAACTGTCCAAAACGATTACCTCCCCTATTTACAGCCTGATCGACCATACACAGAAGATCAAACAGGGGGACTGGTCCACCATCGACAACATTCCCTGTGACGATCAGGATATCGCTCTGCTCTTTACAGAGTTTAACGCCATGATCCAGGCACAGGAACAGCTGAAGGACAACCTTCTGGAAACGACTAAGATGAAGAATAAGATTTCTCTTGATCTGATCCAGCAGCAGGTTAACCCACATTTTCTTTACAATACACTGGATAACATTTGTTCTCTCGCTGAATTGGATGAAAAACAGACCCTGATCGATATTGTTATGAGCTTGTCCACGTTTTACCGGGTCGGCTTAAGCAGCGGCAAGTTCCGCGTTACGGTCGGGGATGAACTGGAGATTACAACTGCCTATCTGCATATCATGCAGATCCGGTATTTTCATAAATTCGATTATACAATTGAGTGTCCCGACGAGCTGAAACAGTATTCCTGCATTAAACTTCTTTTACAGCCCATCGTGGAAAACAGTATTTACCACGGAATCAAGGAAATGGAATCCAAGGGGCTGCTGGAAATCCGGATACAGGAGAAGGATGAAAATATTCTGATCATTGTGCAGGACAACGGTGTGGGATTTACCCAGGAGGCTTATCAGAAGATATGGGAATGCAGTGACCATTTCGGTGTCAAGAACATCCATCAGAGAATCCAGCTCTACTATGGCGAAGAATATGGACTCGTCATGTCCAACAGGCCCACGGGAGGCTGTATAACAACAATTACAATTCCTAAGAAGGAGGCAGTAAACAATGCAGACAACATTAGTGATCGCGGATGATGAATATTTTATCCGCCAGCGCCTGAAAAAAATCATCCCCTGGACGGCGCTGAATTTAAAGCTGGCAGGTGAGGCAGAAAACGGGGTCGAGGTCCTTAATATTTTAAACGAGCAGCACGTGGATATCGTACTTTTGGATATCCGTATGCCCAAGATGCTCGGGACAGAGACGGCGCTGCATATCCGGCAGAACTTCCCGGATACACAGGTGATCATCCTTTCCGGATATAACGAATTCGAATACGCACGCTCTGCACTTCAGAACGGAGTCAGCGACTACCTGCTGAAACCGGTTGACCCGTCTGCACTGCTCTCTTCCCTTGAAAACTGCATAGAGAAAATTTCACAAAGGCAGAAGACAACCGCCAAGTTAAAATCCTTTGACCGGCATATGCGCAGTAATGCGCTGGCTGACGTCCGTGATAAAAAGATCAGTTATGCAGAAGTCTGCCTTAAGTATCCTGATTTTTCACAGTACCGGTATTCTGCATATATCGGTATCTATACTATGGATGATACGCCCGCAGGCGTTTTCGGACTTACGGATCTGATCCAGAGTGAACTGGGGCTCAATTGCGAACATTTTCAGGAATCCGGGCACATTTATGTGATCCAGCTGTTTTTCAGCACCGGCTCTGATATCAGCCACCTCGGAAGTGTCCTGACTGGTTTTGTTGCGGAATCTCCCAACTACATTTTCCTCACTGCCAATCATGTTTTTTCTCTCGAGGAAGACTGGGGAACATACTACCGGCGGATTACATCCAGTTTAAACCAGCGGTATTTCCATCCGTCCTCAGATCTCTTTATGGAATTTAAGCATAAAGAACAGGGAAATGAAAAACTTGACCTTGTAAAACTCAGGCAGACTGTCATGGAGTACCTGAACTTAAGTGATGTAAAGAATTTCGAGAGTTTTATCGAAAAGTCCTTTGACACCATTATGCAGAAGAAAAATATTGACCTGCTTTTTTCGTTCCTCAACGAACTGTTTATCACCTTCCAGATTCATTATAAGATTCCTGCGAATCTGGACTGCAGTATTTCCGATTTTATTTCAGATATGATTGAAGAGGAGCACGACTGCGGACGGCTGAAAGAGGAGGTCCTGCATTACGGGAACCAGTGCATGAGTCTGAAGAAAACACCGCCGTCCGATGTCAGCTACTGCCGGAAGATTACGGCCTATATTGATGAAAACTATATGAACCCGGACCTCACTGTCTCATCCATAGCGGAGCATTTCCAGCTGAATGCCTCCTATCTGGGCACGATTTTTAAAAATGTCAGGGACCAGTCAATCTTACAGTATATTACAAAAGCCCGGATGGAGGCCGCAAAAAAGCTGCTCGCAACCGGGGACTATCTCGTGTCCGAGGTTGCGGCAGCAATTGGCTACTCAGATGTATTTTATTTCAGCAAATGTTTCAAGAAAAACTTCGGATGCTCTCCGAAAGAATTCATCCGGATCTGCGAGGCAGAAAAGGAGTAAACACTGCGGCCTTCCGGCTGTTGCTATACAAGGCCGTTCATTTCCTGATACAGCCGTTTGGCATAGCTGTCGGTCATGCCGCATATATAATCTGTTACAAGCAGCAGGCGGAGATATAACTTCTCCGCTTCGCTTTTCCCTTCAGCCTGATATTTGTATGCATTCTTGTAATTATCGGAAATAAAGGAAATTACCCTGCTGTCGATAGAATTTAATTTTGCATCTGTATCATAATACAGTACGGCATGTACCAGTTTATTCATGAGAAAGTCCAGTATCACTGCTTCTGTCACTTCCATCTTATAGATGGCCGTGGAGGAAAACACGTATCTGTATGCCATATCCCCCAGCAGTTCCATAAGCTGTTCTCCAAAGGTCCCGAAGAAGATATCTTTTTTGAAAGTCCCATTCATGATACTTTCATAGTTCGATGTAAACCCAAAAGTTGCACAGCTGATCAAATATCCCTGCACACGGACGATCCAGTTCTTCACTGCATAAGATTCCGGGCTACCGGACTGTTTTTGTTTTCCTCTTTCATAATATGTGTGAAGCTTCTCAAGTGCATTGAAATTGGAATCCGGATAGGTTTCCTGCAGCTGCTCCAGTTCCCGCTCCAGATCATAGTAGCTTATAAACCCTTTGACGAATGCATCCTCTATATCCGCCGTCTTGTATGCCAGATCATCCGCCGCCTCGAGTATATAGGTCAGGGGGTGTCGTATACCTGTCGTCCCTGTATCTGCGGCGATCTCCTCGTAAATCTGCTGGTCTGCGTAGTAGTATCCCATCTTCTTATCTTTGATGTTCCCGGTGTTTTTGTCAATGCCCGTGGATGGTACCGGATACTTCACGATTGTATTGAGCAGTGCATATGTCAGGTTCATTCCGTTTTCGTCCACCAGATAATGCAGCTTTGTCACAAGCCTGAGTGCCTGCGCGTTTCCCTCAAAATGGTAGAAATCTTCCCTCATCTGGGGCGTGAGCATCTCCTCTACACTCCTGTCAAAGAAGGTGAGTGTGGAAAGGTGCCGCGTAAACCACTCGCGGATTGCATCTTCACCGAAATGTCCGAAAGGAGGATTCCCTATATCATGGATCAGACCGGCGCACTGAAGAATATGACATATATCCTCCTTCATCTGCGGTGTGAACCCGGGGTCTCTTTTATGAGTGATAATGTTCTCCCCGATATTCTGGCCGAGAGATTTGGCAAAGGAAGATACTTCCAGTGAATGCGTAAGGCGGGTACGGATAAAATCGCTCTTATCTAAAGGAAATACCTGTGTCTTGTCCTGCAGGCGCCTGAAAGACGCACTGCCTATGATCCTGTGGTAATCCTTTTCAAACTCGCTTCTTAAATCTGTTGATTTTACCCTTGCACCTGAGGCGCTTCCGCGCATTCTCCGGGTAGAAAGCAGTGTATTCCATTCCATTTTAATTTCACCATTCTTTAATCTAAATAAATCGGCGGCTCATAATCTTTTCCAAGCAGAGCTTTCTTCCTCTCCTGATACCCGAGGAAAGCCCATTCCGTCATATCTGTCCATCTATGTGTATTGCGGTCATAGACCTGCACATAACCGATCCTGTTCGGATGCATGCGCACGCTGTTAGACTGGAACTCACGTCCTGTATATGGATTGATATCGCCCTGCACCAGATCTTCTTCCGCATCATCATGTTTGATGACCGGCTCGAAATCTTCCGGGTCAGGCAATGGTTCTATTGTCTTTGTCTCCTGTACAATTGGTTCTTTGCTGATCGCTTCTTCTCTGTCCGGTTCCGGTGTGACGCCCTTCTTTCGCAGGAAAATGCCTCCGGTGCGGAACTTTTCCTTCTTGGGCTTTTCTTTCTCTGTACCGTTTACCGCAGCTGACGGGGCTGTGTCCTGAGGTGATTCTTCCTCTGCACTCTTTTCCAGTTCAGATAATTCCTCATGTATTTCATAGAGTTCGCCAATGGTCATATCAACTTCTTCGGCGTCTTCCTTGATCTCAACAGATTCTGCTGTCTCTTCTATATCTTCAGCATCTTCTTCATCCAGCAGTTCTTCCGCCTCCTGCGGCTGTTCTGCCGGCTGCCGGTCTACTGTAAGTCCGGAAGGCTTCTGCTCATACTTTGACTCTTGTTTCCTCTGCTCCTTCACCGGGGCCGCCTCTGCTTCTGCTGCCACTACTGCTGCCGTCGGCGGTGCTTCTCCTGATAATATGCTCAAATGAAAAGGACAGCCAAGAATATTCGCAATCATGCGCATATCCTGTTCCTGAAAGTTGTCTCTGCCCAGGCGCTGTGTCAGGTTCTGTCTGGACATCTTCATTCCCGTACGTTCCTCAATAATCTCTGCCAGTTCTTTAATCGTCATGCCTTTTCGGCCTAAAATAATCTTGACCTGTTCTCCGAATGTAAGATCTTCCATGATGCTTCGTATACCTCCTTATTGAATTCAACTTATACTCCGTAGTTCTAACACGTCCCCATCCACATCCTGTTTTTTACACAGGCTCCCTATGAATCGGTATGTGAGAAACAAATTAATTGCTTCATAAACCTATCTTTTTCCCTATTCTTCATTTTAGCAAATACACCAGAACCCGTCAACGACAATTTATGCGCTTATGCAACCCCCAGATACTCCTCGAGTGTGACATTCTTTTCCATAATCTCTTTTGCTGCCTCTTTTCCTACATAGCGGTAATGCCAAGGCTCGTACACGATCCCTGTGATGTCGGACTTGTCAGACGGATAACGGAGGATAAAACCGTACTTGTAACAGTTTTCTGCAAGCCATTTGGATTCTTTTGTATCAGCCTGTTTGTCATCCAGGTCCTGATAATCTTCGGAAACGATATCCATTGCCAGCCCGGTTGCATGTTCACTGTATCCGGGTATTGCTACAGATTTCTTAGTCTCCTCATAGGCATCCAGATAGGTGCTGCCCTGATTGATCCAGTCCCCCATCGTTTCATTGAACACCGTCTTCTGATCTTCATAGTTACGATAAGCAGAAAGGACATACATCTTCAGGCCGGCTTCCTTTGCGTCAGAAAGCATCTTTTTTGTGTCTTCCGCAATTCTTGCGTCAACTGAACGTCCCTCTGCTATCTCTTCCAGCTCTGGTTCATACTTTTGATCCAGCGGATAGTTATCGTTCACCAGCAAAAGCTCCCAGTCATCTGTGCCTTTTGTTGACAGAGTGGCCGCAGCCTCTATCGACTTCTGCTTTTCGACCTGCTCCTCAAGAGCCTTTTTTTCTTTTTTCAATGTCTTCTCAGTCTTGGCGAAAGCTTCTGCCTTCTTATCGACCGCCTTACTTGCAGCCGCAAATGTAATCAGCACGCCAAGTGCGGCACCCGCAACCGCCCCGAATGCCAGGGCCCTCTTTATCTTTCGGTTCATTTTCACACTCATAATCTGCCTCCTAATGAGCCGTCATATACCACTGCTCACTTGATTTACAAAACATGAGACACGACTCTTCTAGTCAAATCTCAGTTCTGTATGTATTTCAGTATCTATCTTTTTCTCTGTGGAACAAACTGCTATTTTATAAGGTACCCCGTCCAGCTTATATTCGCAATAATAATAGCTGCGCGGAAACTCATCCGGCTTTCGCTTCAGAACGGGCGGGCAGCCGAGCCCAATTTCAAAACTTTTCATATCAAGCGCCATTCCCTGACGCGTTGCTTTCATGAAACTTTCCTTCAGCACCCAGAAACGGTAAAAGACATCACTTTTTTCTGCCGCGCTCTCCTGCCTTAGGATCTCTTCATATTCCGACGGGCAGAAGAATCGGCCCGCGACTTTCATATTTGCTACCTTTATCTTCTCAATGTCGCATCCGACCTGAGTATTAAGGCCTCCGTCTGTATCAACAGAACACAGCACAAAATCCCCCGAATGCGAGAGATTAAATGCTGCCTGTTCTTTCACTCCATATTCTTTTCTGATACTCTGAAGCAGTGTCCAGGCTCCGGCGCTCTGCGCCTTCCCCTCCTGAAACCGCATACGGTCAGCCTTTTCTTTCCGGAAATCAGGAAGCTGCCTGTAATGCTTGCGGTAATGTGCTTCATCATATAACGGTGTGATGTCGGCAATCCAGGTTCTAATCATCGCCTTATCCCTTCATATACCGTACTTCAAATGTATCAATGGTAATAGGCTTATTAAATAAAGTTCCCTGTGCATAATCACAGCCCAGCTCTTTCAATACATTCAGCTGATCCTGTGTCTCCACACCGGCCGCCGCCACGTGCACGCCGAGCTGGCGGCACACATCGATCACTGCTTTCGCAACGATCTGGCTTCTGTTATTCCCCACAATATTGGTAACCAGACTCTTGTCCAGCTTCAGCCCGTCAAACTCCATAATGGAAAGAATGGAAAAGCTGGAATCTTTTGCTCCAAAATGATCCAGAACAACCCTTACATTTTCTTTTCTTATCTTATTGCTGGTCTCGGCCAGCATCTCCTGATTCATATCTGTATAGGATTCGGAAACCTCTACTTCCAGATATTCGCAGGAAACCCGGTACTTTTCTACCAGGGAAAGCATCTTCTCGGCAACACTTTCCTCACGGAGTGTGGCCCCTGCAAAGTTTACAGAAACAGGAAGCATTGGCATGTCTTCCAGTTCCCATTTCCTCAATGTCTTACAGACCTGTTCGAACACATATAAGTCAAGGAAGTGTGACAGCTTCGTCTCTTCCAGAAGTGTAATATATTTTCCCGGGTCTACGATCCCAAGATCTTTATGGTGGTAACGCACTACCGCTTCGGCCCCGACGACTTCCTCTGTCATTACATCCATTTTGGGGACAAAGCACACGATAAAGCTGCCATGTTCAATGTCTTCCAGAAGGTCCTGCTTAATGATCGGCTCATGATGGCCTTTTTTCAGATGCTTGTAGTACTTCTGCTTCTCCTCGCGCATCATATTCTCGGCATGTGCAACAAGGCTGTCCACATCGATGTCAACCTTCTCCCATGCATACCCCATCGTTACGAGTCCGAGACTGATATTCTCCAGCTTATTATGCGCGCCGTGAACATGCTTCATAAAGTCCTCGTATGAGACGTCTTCCATAATCGCCAGATATTCATCACCGGTCAGCCTGAACACCATCGCCCCGCGGAAGTACTCTTCCAGAACTTCACCGACACGGATGACAACCTCATCCCCGTATTCCCGGCCGAACTCCTTATTGAAATTCTTCAGCCCATTAATATCAACGGACAGCGCACCCAGCGACTTAAGTTCCTCCTGCTTTACCTCTGCCAGATACCCGACAAAACTGTTGCGGTTCAAAAGACCTGTCAGGTCATCATGGTAACTCAGATATTCCTGCTGCTTCTGCATCTTCTGAAGCACGATCGCCTGAGAGATATACGGAATGACCGCACGCATAAGCGAAAGGTCGCATCCCCCCCTGTGTACTCCAACCGCTGCCAATACAGCCGTCACATCATCATCTAAAGGACGGAATACACTGTAGTCCGCCTCAGTTGTATCTGTAATCTCCTGCCTGATCCACCTCGGCAGCTGATCAGCATCCAGCATCTTGATACGGTCTCTCTGCCACGGAACATTCTCTGCACACCACTCATAGATTGCGAGGATATCATCCTCTTCTTTTTCTATATAATAAACATATTCCGAATCATAGTAGTCGCGTATCGTGCTTAATACGTCGTTCATAATCTCAATGATAGAACGTTGTTTATACTTCTCACTCATGGATTCTTCTCCCCTGATTTCACTAGATAACAGTTATAAATACCATCTGGACTGACTAAAGTACAGATATGATTATTGTAGTATAATCTTATTTAAATTGCAAGAAGCAAAAAACGGAGGCGCAAAGGGGTCTGACCCTTTTGCCCTCCGTTTTCAGAATATTCTGTCTTTGATCCGCAAAAGGGTCAGACCCCTTTGCTACAAATTCCATTTCTGTCCCTGTGACACTTTCAGCCGGTTCATTGCCCGCGCCAGTGATGCCTGGGTCCGGTAGTATTCCTGAATGCTCTGCTTCTGCCGCATCTGCTCCTCGGCACGCTCTTTTGCTTCCTCGGCCCTGCGCACATCGATCTCTTCCGGGCGCTCGGCAGTGTCCACGAGCACCGTAACACGATTGTTCACGACCTCGGCAAAACCTGCACCAACTGCAACGTCCACCCAGTTTCCTTCTTCGATCTCCATTCTGGCATCCCCGACTGTTACGGCAATTACCATGTTCTCATGATTGGCCAGAATTCCCATCTCCCCGTCGGGAGCCGGGAGGGTCAGCTTTCTACAGCGGCCTTCGTAGAACACCCTGTCGCTGGCTATTATTTTCAGCCCAAATGTATCCATATGCATACACCTCTATTCTGCGGCACTTTCCGCCTTTGCTTTCTCAATGACATCTTCGACTGTTCCTACATTGAAAAATGCAGATTCCGGATACTGGTCCATCTCGCCGCTGATAATCATTTTGAAACCGCGGATTGTCTCTTTGAGCGGCACGTATTTACCCGGGATTCCGGTAAATGTCTCAGCAACGTAGAATGGCTGTGACAGGAATCTCTGGATCTTTCTTGCACGCATAACGACCGCTTTATCTTCATCTGACAGTTCTTCCATACCCAGAATTGCAATGATATCCTGCAGTTCCTTGTATTTCTGGAGGATTGCCGTTACCTGGTTGGCCACTTCATAGTGTTCCTCTCCGACAATATCAGCCTCCAGAATACGGGAGTTGGATTCCAGAGGATCGACTGCAGGATAGATCCCCTGCTCTACGATCTTTCTGGACAATACTGTTGTCGCATCCAGATGTGCAAACGTTGTGGCCGGGGCCGGGTCAGTCAGGTCATCGGCAGGCACATATACGGCCTGTACGGATGTAACGGAACCGTTCTTTGTCGATGCAATACGCTCCTGCAGCTCACCCATTTCTGTAGCAAGGGTCGGCTGGTAGCCTACGGCTGAAGGCATACGTCCGAGAAGTGCGGATACCTCGGAACCAGCCTGAGTAAAACGGAAAATATTGTCAATAAACAGAAGCACGTTCTGGTGCTCTTTATCCCTGAAATACTCAGCCATTGTAAGCCCTGTCTCCGCAACACGCATACGTGCTCCGGGCGGCTCGTTCATCTGTCCGAATACCAGGGCCGTCTTCTCAAGAACCCCGGAAGCCTTCATCTCCGTCCATAAGTCATTCCCTTCACGGGAACGCTCACCGACTCCTGTAAAAATAGAATAACCGCCGTGCTCTGTAGCAATATTACGAATCAATTCCTGAATCAGTACGGTCTTACCTACACCGGCACCACCGAAAAGGCCAATCTTACCGCCTTTTGCATAAGGCGCCAGAAGGTCAATAACCTTGATACCTGTTTCCAGAATTTCAATAACCGGGCTCTGGTCCTCAAAACTCGGCGGATCTCTGTGGATCACCCATTTCTGATTCGTTTCAAGAGGCTGGCCATCATCGATGGTTTCCCCCAAAACATTAAACAATCTGCCCAGTGTCTGCTCTCCAACCGGTACTTTGATGCCTTCCCCGGTAGCAGTCACTTCCATATCTTTATGCAGCCCTTCGCTGGCAGCAAGCATCAGACAGCGCACCTCATTATTCCCGAGATGCTGTGCGACCTCCATGATGCACGTCTTACCACTATTTTCAACTTCAAGCGCATCTTTGATAAAAGGAAGATTGCCGTCTTCAAATACTACGTCAACGACAGGTCCCATGACCTGTACAATTCGTCCTTTATTCATAATCGTTCTCACTTCCTTATTTGTGAGTGCAAAGGGGTCTGACCCCTTTGCACTCCATTGTCAGAATATTTTACTTTTTCCGTTTCTGGGCATTTGCCCCGCTGCATACCTCGGTAATTTCCTGGGTGATGGCAGCCTGCCGTGCCCTATTATATAAGGTAGATAAATCTTTGATGATACTCTCGGCACTGTCTGTTGCAGCCTTCATTGCCATCATACGGGCGTTGTGCTCGCTGGCATAGGCCTCTACCAGACAGCCGTAGACCATACCTGTTATATAATTCGGAATGATGCTGTCCATGACGCTTTTGGCGGATGGATAGAGTTCTATTTCTTCCCTGTACATGTTCAGAGGCATAATCATCTTATTAAAGGAAGCCCTCTCCAACGGGAGAAGTCTTACTTTTTCAGCATCTGACTGCACAGAGTTTTCCATGCGGGTGTAAATCATGTATACTTCATCCAATTGCCCCATTTCAAACTGGTCCAGAATGACGGATGAGATATTTCTAGCACGGTGCATCGTCGGCTTCTGGACTGTATACTGGAAGTTTGTATCAATTTCTACCTTATGTTTGGCAAAATAGTGTCTTCCCAGTTCTCCGACAACGAATAGTTTATGTTCCCCGGGCCCGCTAAGCAGTTCTTCTTCAAGCTTGATGATATTATGGTTGTATGCCCCTGCAAGTCCTTTATCCGCAGTTATGACAATGGAGCCGATCTTCCTCTTTTCAGCGGGGATCTTCTCCCTCAAGTCAAAATACGGATGTTCAATATCAGGGACATGGCGCAGGATTCTGGAAATCTCACCCTGCAGGCCATAGAAATACGGCTCTGTATCAGACAGCTTCTTCTTTGCCTGTTTCATTTTGGAAGAAGAAATCATATACATCGCATTCGTAATCTTCATCGTATCCTTTACGCTGTTTATACGGGTCTGTATTTCTCTGATATTTGCCATATTAACACCTGCTCTTCTTAAATTCCTTCGCTGCTTCCACGATCTTTCCAATCAGCTCGTCGGTCAGGGCCTTTGTTTCTTCTATCTCTTTCCCGATCTCCGGATATTGTGTATCAAAATAGCTTAACATATCTGCCTGAAACTGTTTGATCTTCTTCTTTTCAATACCAAGCAGCACCTTATGTGTAGCTACACAGAGGGTGATAACCTTTTCATGCAGGGAAAGCGGATGGCACAGAGGCTGTTTTAAAAGCTCCATCAGGCCGCCGCCGTATTCCAGCTGCTCTTTTGTGGCAGCGTCAAGGTCAGAGCTGAACTGTGTAAACACTTCCATTTCTCTGTACTGCGCCAGATCGATACGGATACTTCCTGAAGCCTTTTTCATCGCCTTCGTCTGGGCAGCACCGCCGACACGGGATACGGACAGACCTACGTTGACCGCCGGCCTCATTCCCGAGAAGAACAAATCACTCTCCAGAAAAATCTGGCCGTCTGTGATGGAAATTACGTTGGTCGGTATATAAGCAGATACATCACCTGCCTGCGTCTCGATAATCGGGAGAGCCGTGATGGAACCTCCGCCCAATGCATCACTCAGCCGGCTTGAGCGCTCCAGCAGTCTTGAATGAAGGTAGAATACATCTCCCGGATATGCCTCACGTCCCGGAGAACGTCCGAGCAGAAGGGATAATGCACGGTATGCAACCGCATGTTTTGATAAATCATCATAAACGATCAGGACATCTTTCCCCTGATGCATAAAATGTTCCGCCATCGCAGTTCCTGCATAAGGTGCGATATACTGGAGCGGAGCGCAGTCACTTGCAGTTGAGGAAACAACAATTGTGTAATCCATAGCGCCATTCGTCGTCAGCGTATTCACAACCTTGGCTACAGTAGATGCCTTCTGCCCGACCGCAACATAAATGCAGACAACATCTTTTCCTTTCTGATTGATAATCGTGTCCAGGGCAATGGACGTCTTTCCCGTCTGCCTGTCTCCAATGATCAGTTCTCTCTGTCCACGCCCGATCGGGAACATGGCGTCGATTGACAGAATACCTGTCTCCATCGGCACACTGACTGACTTCCTGTCTATAATTCCCGGTGCCTCCTGCTCGATCGGCCTGTAATCATCAGCCTCGATCTCGCCCTTCCCGTCGATCGCCGCACCCAGAGAGTTAACAACTCTTCCTATATATTTATCACCAACCGGAACTCCGGCTTTTTTCCCAGTCCGGGTCACTTTTGTGCCTTCCTTAATCTCGGTATCATGTCCGAAGAGGATACATCCGATAGAATCCTTCTGGATATCCTGGACCATCGCCTTCAGCCCGTTTTCAAAAGTCACAATCTCCCCGTACATGGCGTGATCAATTCCATAAACAGTGGCTATACCGTCTCCTACAGTAATAACCGTACCGACCTCACTGTCCTTGCTGATTGTATCAAAATTTTCTATTTCATTTTTCAGAATAGAAATAATTTCATCTGAATTGATTGAACTCACCTTGTTCACCTCCAGGTCAATTTTTGTTCTAATCTATTCAGGCGTCCTTTCAGGCTCCAGTCATACTCATCACTGCCGGCCGTTAACACAAAGCCTCCCAGCAGAGCGTGATCCGTCCTGATTTCAATATTTGCCTCAACGGCATTATATTTCCTGCAAAGAAACGCCTTCATTTCTTTTAGCTGTACCTCACTTGGAGGTTCTACACAAGTCAGCACTGCATTCAGAACCCTGTTCTGTTCATCACAGTACCTGTCATATGATACGAAAATATCCCCGATCAGGTCCATCCTCTGATTTTGGCATGTCACCTTCAGGAAATTCCTGATTTCTTCCGGAAATACCTGGTCGATCACTCTCAGTTTCTGTTCCTCTCTGATAGTCGGATTTACGAACACATCGTTTAACTGGGGAACTTCTGTGAATATATCCTTTGCTTTCTGTATGGCTTCTTTGGAAATATTCAGCTCATACAACACTTTTGCATATCTTACCGCCGCCTGCGGGCAGTACTGGATGTTAGTGTTTATCTGTGTCTTCATGAGCGTCACCTGCTTCTTCCAGAAACTGATTATATATGTCCTGATTTCCTTGATTCTCTGTCTTTTCGCCTACAATTCTGGCAGCCGCTGTCATCGCAAGTCCTGCAATCTCTGACTGCAGGGCCTTCATTGTCTGCTCCCGTTCTAACTGAATCTGTGCCTTCGCAGAATCCAGCATGCCGCCTGCTTTTACGCCGGCTTCACTTACAATCCGCTCATACTCGGCCTTTGCCTGCGTCTGTGCCTTTTCCACGATCTTCACAGACTCGTCTCTGGCACCCGTAAGGGCTGCTTCATACTCAACTTTAAGCTTTGCGGCTTCTTCCCTGGCACTGCTTGCCTCGTTTAAGCCGTCCGCAATCAGTTTCTCACGCTTTTCCATGATATCAGTTACCGGTTTGATCAAAAACTTTTTCAACAAAAGATAAAGAACAACAAGGTTTATTATGGTAAAGAGAAGGTTCACATTTAATTGCAGCACCTGTCCCACCTGCCTTTCCTGTTTTTATGGTATCTGTTCAGAAATATGAACGGATACACCTGTGATCTATTATTTCAAAAGTAAAATAATCAGCAAACCGATAATAAAACCGTAAATAGCAGTTGCTTCGGCGAGCGCACATCCAAGGATCAGTGTCTTGCTGATCTTGCTTTCAGCCTCTGGCTGTCTTGCAATTGCATCTGCTGCTTTCCCTGTTGCAATACCAATACCGATACCTGCTCCTACACCTGTTAAAACTGCGATTCCTGCTCCAATAGCTATAATTGTTCCCATAATACAAATCTCCTTTTCTTTCAAAAATTTCTTTCAGAATTCCTCTACTCTTGTTCTTCATTCATAAACAGTGCCGTAAGGAATACAAACACATATGCCTGCAAAAGACCGTCAAATATATCAAAATAAAAACTAAACGGTATAGGCACCAAAACCGGCACAATGGCTTTTAAAAGCTCCATAATGACAAATGCTCCGAGCACATTACCGAATAACCGCATACAAAGAGACAACGGACGGATTACAATCTCCAGAATCATAATCGGTGCAACTACAGGCACCGGCTTTGCAAAATGCTTCATCCAATGCTTTACTCCATTTTTATGTATGCCTGAATATTCAATCAGGAACATGCTCATAATCGCGAGCGCCGCTGTCACGTTCAAGTCCTTGGTAGGCGGCTTGAACCCAAACAGACTGATAATATTGGAAACACCCAGATAGAGAACTATTGTAATAAGATAAGGTATATATCTCTTATTCTCTTTCCCTATGATGCCCTCGAAGAAGTCCGAAGCCCATCCAACAGCCGACTCCAGCACAATCTGCTTCCTGCCCGGATTCTCAACCTTCAGGTTCCGGACGAAGATAATTGACAGCCCGACCAGCACAGCCATGATCACCCATGTTACGACTACCGCTTCTGATACGCCGATTCCCCCGAATATAGGTATTGTAAACACGGTCTCACAGTTCAGCTCCTCCAGCAACTTCTCTGTTAAACTTTCCGTATCGCTCCCTCCCTTTCTTTTAAATATTTAATGCAGCGGTAATTCTTTCACCCATGATTATTTCTTGCATAAAAAAAGAATTTCTTCACCTGAAATTCCCTCACCGCCGCTCACTCTTAAGATTTTGTTCTCTTAAAAGTTAAATAAAGATTACGCCCAAATTTTTCGTTTGTCAACGATAAAAAAATGATGCTATTTGTCGACCCACATTGACCTTTTTTATCCAAATTTTCCTTCTTTTAAATCTCGAAATTTATGATTTTTATATAAATTTAATCTTTATTTTTTTATTTTTTACATTTCCAAAATAATTTCAAAGTCATTTTGCACAAATACGATATTGATGGTCCCAATACATTTCGTCATTATATCCATCACTATGTCTATGTTTTCACAATGGTTATGGAAACTTTAGCAATTTCTTAATCCCCCGGCCCTTATTTCTACATTATACTGCCAATCTTCCTCTTTATTCCTGTTATATATTAAAATAGCAAATAGTTTTATGTGGCAGCGGTAAAAATGAATATGAAGAACATTCCTTTATGCCGCAGATTTGATGTGCACTTTTATCATATTTGAATTATAATAATGCCAGAGACAAAAGGTTAAACGACGCCTGACTGAAGGCATCAGGGGGCAGATAAAAATGAGTACGTTTGAAACGAAAAACAAAACCAGTATTAAATTCAACCGCTTTTTCTTTTTTTGCGGCATGATTATGGCATTCAGCGAAGTATGGAAGCAGTGCTGTCTGACCTTCATCGTCAACAGGGGGGTCTATGACTGGTGGTATTTCCCTTTCCAGCTCTGCAGTATTGCAATGTATGTTCTGCTGGTCCTTCCCTGGGTAAAGAATACACATATACGCCCTGCCCTGCTGTCATTCTTAATGAATTACAGCCTGCTTGGCGGGACAGCCGTTTTTGCGGATACAAGCGGACTCCACTATCCGGTTCCGGCACTGACGGTCCACTCCTATCTGTGGCACGTCCTTCTAATCATAACCGGGATCTCCGCCGGAGCTGCGTGTATTGCAGAAAACCAGAACCATATGCCCGGCCGCCGGCTGTTTAGAAACAGTACTTTTATCTACCTCGGCTGCTGTGCCGCCGCCACAGGAATCAATCTACTGTTTGACCGCTTCGGAGATATCAATATGTTCTATATCAACCCGGATTATGAAATGCAGCAGATCGGTTTTTCCTCACTGGCCGGCTATATTGGTAATATTCCCGCAATCATCCTGTATATCCTCACAACGATTCTCGGAGCATGCATCCTTTTTCACATCTGGCGCCTGGCTGCCCGTTGTTATCAACATTTTTTCAGACATTGAAAGAAAAAACTGATCATACTATTTTGCATAAACATACAATTTTAAAAAAGAGTTTCGCTTGCGAAACTCGCGTCTGCGGCGGCCGCTCCGCGGCATCTACCGCTTACGCCGCAGTGCGCATCCCGCCGGGAGGGCCTTTTGTTTCATAGGGCGTACTTTCTCCTATGAAACAAAATGGCCAGGCAGCCTCAATTCTGAGGGGTGCCTGTACCCTTTTTCTCAAGATTCTCTTTTTCTACCTCTTCAGCCTCTACAATCTTCAGGAAGTCCCTCTCCGCCTTTTTCTTGCGCGGGATAAATCTTCTGGCAACCGATCCTTTCCCGCGGTTCTTCACATAGAAGAAACCAATTACGGAAAAGACGACCGCCCCGACAAAATTTACCATAAGGTCTTTCATCGTATCTATCAGGCCAATATCCAGATAACCGCCAAGCCCTAGGTCCTTTCCATTGACTGTCACATTCTTTATATTATCGATAACGGCGACATTATTTCCCCCCGCCGGGTCTAACATAACCGAGCGGATCGTATGGATCACCGTATCTTTCTGCATGTCATATCCCAGAATCTGATCCATTCCGAACTCAAAGAACTCCCAGATGACGCCGATTGTCATGGAAAAGCAGAAAGCGACAATTGCCGTAAACAGAGGCGAAAGCTTGAAAACCATCTTTTCACTCCTGTTGAGGAGGTCAACAAGGGAAAAACCTATTGCAGCCGCGAGGAACCCGTTCAGCGTATGCAGAACCGTATCCCAGAAAGGAAACACAATATAGAATTCCCGAATCTCACCCAGAATCTCCGCCGCAAAGATAAACACGAGGATAATGATCTCAAGCGTCGTCGGGAGTTCTATTTTCATGGTCACCTGCACAAGACTGGGAACGACTAAAAGCAGCAGCGTCAAAATGCATAAAAACACATTTTCATAATTTTTGTTGAATATTTGCAGGATCATCATGATAATGACCAGCAGGCGTAAAATAAAATACACTATGAAGGAGCTTTTATGCTCCCGAAGTTCCATGCCCAGAGCCTTCCACATGTTGCGGAAGAAGTGTTTTTCCCTTTTGTCGTTATTTTTCATTTCATACCATTCCTTTAAAATCAGTCCACATTTATCCTCCTATTATAGGGATATTTACTGATTTATGCAAGGAATTTATCTTAATCTGTCAACCAGCGCTTCTTTGCGGAATCCACGCAGCATTACGGATGATACAATGACCGGTACGATTGCGGTGAATACGGCATATCCCAAAAACATAAGCCACGGAAAGTGAAAGTGCATATAGCCTGCCCCAAAATACTGCATTATCCGCACCATTGCATACCCGGCTGCCGTTCCCAGTATAAGTGTGATCACCAGATTTCCGGCTGTCAGCATCAGCCCTTCGGCCTGAATCATGTGAAACAGCTGTTTTGTTGTCATTCCTACAGACTGCAGCATGGCAAACTCTCTTTTTCTTGTCAGAATATTGGTAATAATCGTATTCAGCATATTCAGGATACTGAATGCCACAATAAAGATGCTGAGTCCGATCATAACTGAATTGAGTATGGCGAATGAACTTTCCCCTTCTGCTGCTATCTCCCGCAGGGTCCCCATTGTAAGGGCAGGGTAATCCTCAAGAACAGCGTCCAGCTGCTTTTCAACCTCACTTTCTTTTGTCTGGTCAACCTTCACGATCATTTCATGGTTCAGGTTCATTCCGTTCGTCATTTCTGCAAGTATCTCTTCCGGCAAAATAAAAGCGGAGAAATTATTGCTGTAATTTACATAGTCATTTGTATTGAGAATCCCTGCAACAGTAAATTCTTTTTCTTTCTCTGTCTGGCCATCGTACCATGACAGTTTCACCTTATCACCGACCTGATAGCCCCATCCGAATACTTCCTGTTGTACTTCATTATACTGTATAAGAACAGAATCGCCTTTCAGCATGGTATCATAGTCAATGCTGCCTTCCTCAAGCATAGTACTGAGCTTATCTGTTTCTTCTCTGGTGAAAGATGCCATGCTGTCCTCATCGTTATCTCCTTTTGCTTCCCACTTTGTGCTTGCTTTCTGGCCGATTCTTATCTTTTCTACGCCATCAATCGCCTGTACTTTCTGCATCAGTTCTTCATTAATCGGATTATTCATCTGGATGTCTGTATATCCATGATCCGCTGTCTCTGCCAGATTATAGGATAGGTTGATGACGAACTCTCCGTATTTATAGGACCCTTGCCGGGCATATTCTTCCAGATCTGTAGCTATCGTAAAAAAAGCCGCCAGCATATACAGAACCCCGCCTATTCCAAGAGAAACCATTGTCAGTACTGTTTTTTTCTTGTTCCTGCTGCGGTTCATTGATGCCATGCTGACAGGAGTAATTTTGCGGTACAATTTTTTGCCCGCAGTCCGGGGTTTTACAGTTTGACTCTGTTTCTTTTTTCTTTTTTCCTCTACTCCGGAAAACTTACTTGCTTCGACAGGTGAAATCGAGGATGCAATCAGCGCCGGTTTTCTGATCGAAAGAAGTACCGTTATGATATCCGCCACTACTACACAGGCCCCTATAAGCAGAGTATTTTTCCAGCTCCAGCCTGCAGGTTTGATAAAGTAGCTGACCGTACTTCCGATCAGCAGACCTGCCGGAATTCCGACACTGCACAGAACCAGCCCCTCATAGCGCACCATCCTGCGGATCTGTTTCTTTGTCATTCCGATGGTCCGCAGCTGTCCGAACTGCTGGATTCTCCCAACCACTGCCAGATAGAAGACACTGTAGATCACGAGTACACTGACAAACAAGATTCCGATGGCAACACAGATAATCATGATGTTCTGCTGCCTTTCCATATCACCGCCTGGCAGGGTATTCAGGAAGTAGTTATTCTCGTTTATATTTTTTCTTTCTACTTTATAATCGGAACCCATCGCACGGATTATGTCAAGAAATCCCGACTGGTTCATTTTATCCGCACCATGAATCCTTACAATGCCGTCATATGTCATATCTTTCAGCTGAGAACCGCTTTCGCCATATGTCTGTGAAAGTATAATGCTGAAAAGCTTTGGATTTCCATCCACATGATAGATACCTGATATGACAAACTCTTCCGTCGTCCCGTCCAGAAACGTAAAGGAAACCTTTTCCCCCGGCTTATCTTCTATATCAAGTGCCCTGCAGTGTGCATCCGAAAGCATTACCTCGTCTACTTTCTGCGGTTCGTGTCCTTTTACCGGAGTCACGGTCTTTATGTGAACTCCCTCATCCTTTGCCGGTTTACTGTCGTAGCATACCGGCTGAACCATTTTCCCGTCCACTTCCATACTCTGTCCACGTTTCATCCCGAGGACGAATTCCGTACGTTTATCCTGTGCAAATTCCTGAATCTGTTCTCTGTCCAGACCATAGTAAACCACATGCTGCATTTCTGCGACCTGACGTGAACGTTCCGTATTCATGGAAGCATAAAATAAAGACATGACCATCAGCAGACTGACGGAAAGCGTGATGGTAACTATAATAAAGAAATTACGCAGCCTGCTGCTCTTCACACTGTTGACTGCCAGCTCCCATACAGTCTTCCCGTTATTATTACCGGCTATTTTTCCTTTCACACTACGGCTCATGCATTCCACCTGCTTTCCCTGATCCGGCCATCCTCAATGCGGATCGTCCGGTCTGCAAGCTGTGCAATTTCTTCGTTGTGGGTAATCATAACAACGGTCTGGTGGAACTGTCTGCTCGTCATCTTGATCAGGCCCAGTACATCCTGACTGGTTCTGGAATCCAGATTTCCGGTCGGTTCATCAGCAAGTATGATCGCCGGCTTTGATGCCAGAGCCCTGGCGATTGCAACCCTCTGCTGCTGTCCTCCTGACAGATTGTTTGGCATTTCCCCAAGCTTTTCCTCAAGGCCCAGCAGGGAAATGATCTTATTTATATATGTCCCGTCCGGTGTCTCGCCGTCCAGCGCCACCGGAAGTACGATGTTCTCATAAACATTCAGAATCGGGATCAGGTTGTAATTCTGGAAGACAAACCCGATCCTCCTGCGCCGGAAAATCGTCAGCCGTTCATCGTCCATCCCGGATAAATCCTTCCCCCCAATGATGACCTTCCCTTCCGTCGGCTTATCCAGTCCGCCCATCATGTTAAGCAGGGTGGATTTTCCGCTTCCCGATGTTCCTACAACCGCGACAAACTCACCTTCTTCTATCTCCAGTGACACGCCGTCCAGCGCACGCACAATATTCGGTTCTTCCCCGTAATACTTTTTCAGATCTTCCGTTTTCAGTATACTCATGTTACACACTCCTTTGTCTGTATTTTCGACCTGAAATAAGAATAACAGAGAATTGTTTCAAAAACCTCTCGAAAAAACAAAGAAATGTTTAGTTTTCTTTTATCCCCCTATTTTCCCTGATTTGGAAGATATACAGATACGCTTGTCCCCTTTCCCTCTTCGGACTTTATCTTAAGATATCCGTTTTGTCTCGTTATGATTTCTCTTGTCAGATACAGGCCAATTCCAACCCCCTCTATACTGCTTGATTTTTCTTCCCTGAAAAACCGCCTGCATACGTCATTTATATGCTCCGGCGCTATCCCCGTGCCGTTATCCTCTACCGTGATTTTCGTATAAATTTCCAAGGGCTCCGCACAGATCCTGATTTTTCCACAGTCGCCTGTGTATTTGACGGAGTTATCCACAATATTAAATATTGCTTCTGCAGTCCACTTCTCATCATAATATACGTGCAGATTTTCAGGACACTCCAATGTAACCTCCGTTCCCTTCTTCTGTGCACGCAGCCGGATACTCTCGGCCACTTCGAACAATGTATTCTTCAGCACATTTTCCCGGGGATGCAGTACAATAATCTCATTCTCCAGACGCGACATCTGAAGAAGAGACTGGATCAGCGAATCCAGTTTTCTCACCTGATTTTTCAGAGTCCTGAGGCATTGCTGCCTTGTCTCCTCAGACAGCTCCGGCCTCAAAACCGTATCAGAATACATCGTAATATTGGCGATCGGCGTTTTTAACTGATGGGAAATATCTGAGACAATACTCTGCACCTGCTTCTTCTGCTCTTCACTCTCACGGGCCGCAGCCTCAGTAATATCCGCAAGCCTTTCCAGTCTCATCTGAATCTTAGAAAGGAGGCTTTCGTCATCAAAATCAAAGTCCCCTGTTCCCTCTCCTGACAAAATCTGATCAATGGAGCCACAGACCGCATTTGTAAAATCCACATATTTCCTTCTCATATAAATCCAGACACCCGCCCAAATACAAACCGCACACAGTAAAACTGCGGCGATTGCCAGAACCAGACCGTTACTCATCTTCCATTCCCGCCTTCTCTAATCAGATCTCCTCGCCGATCCACCGATACCCTGTCCCGTACATCGTCTTAATATAGGAATACGTTTCATCAGATATCTTCGACCTGAGCCTGCTCACAAAAATAGTCAGCGTATGCTCATCCACATAGTTTTCCTCTTTATCCCACAATTCCTCGAGCAGTACCTGCCTCGTCAAAACAATCCCCGGATTCTGGCAGAACTTAACAAGCAATTTAAACTCCGTGGGCGTCAGCGATAATACATCTCCATTTTTCATTACCGTATAACTCTCGAAATCAATCACCAGATTCCCCACCGACAAACGCGCCGCTTCCTCCTGAACCACCTGATACCTCCGCAGCACGGCATTCACCCGCTGAATCAGCACCTGTACATTAAAAGGCTTCGTAATATAATCATCCGCGCCTGCCTGAAACCCGACAATCATATCCTCATCCAGATCCCTCGCTGTCAGAAAAATAATCGGAATATCTATCCTGCCGCGCAGCTCCCTTGCAAAAACAACCCCGTTCCCGTCCGGCAGATTCACATCCAAAAGAAGCAGATCCACTTGACAGCCGTCAAGAAATCTCTCCGCCTCCTTAACTCCATACACAACATCCGGCTGGTAACCGGCAAGCTCCAGATTCAGTTTTAGCCCTTTTGCAAGAGCAACATCATCCTCAATAACCAAAACCCTCACCCAAAAACCTCCTTATTGGGGACGTAGCCTTCTTGAAGTTTACTACGTCCCCTGTTAAAATATTGACGAGGTGATATTTATGAAACATCCGTTTAAATACGAAATTATTTACAGCAGCCGCAAGACTCTTGCCATTCAAATCACACCGGATGGCAGTGTAAAGGTCCGCGCCCCGAAACGCTGCCCTAAATCTACAATTGAATGCTTTCTCAATGAGAAAGAATCCTGGATTCTTAAGCATGTTAATAAGGCCATGCAAAATCCGCCTGTTATGAAAAATCTTCTTTCTGTACAGGAACGAAACCGCTATATTAAAATTGCCCGGGATATTTTTACGCAGAAAACGGCTTATTATGCTTCCATTCTGAATGTAACATATGGCCGTATCTCTATCCGTGAACAGAAAACCCGCTGGGGCAGCTGTTCGAGCGAAGGAAACTTAAACTTCAACTGGAGACTGATCTTTGCTCCTGAGGAAGTTCTGGACTATATTGTGGTCCATGAACTTGCCCACCGCAGAGAAATGAATCACTCTCAGGCATTTTATGCAATCGTGAAGTCTATACTCCCCGACTATAAAAAATCTCAGAAATGGCTTCGTGATAACGGACGTTCCCTCTGGACTGTTGTGTAGATGATAGACACAGTTCAGCATTTTAGAAACTTTTTTATTTCATATTCCAGAATATTCTGAAAGTGGGCCGCAAAGGGGTCTGACCCCTATAAGTTACATCTGTTTCCTGACGATTTTATATTCGTCTCCACCACGATAATAGGGGCACTCATGAAAGTCCCCCTTCACAAACCGCACCATTTCATCTTCATCCAGATTCTGTGTACAGATGTAGCATTCGTAATCTTCATCATATTCATAGTTCATACAATATTCGCAGTTTGATGCCTCACGTTTTTTCATTTATCTGCTGCCCCTTTCGGTGATTGGGTAATTCCGGTTTTCTTTAATTGCTGGTATATATACGAAACCGGAAGTCCAACTACGTTATAATAGTCTCCTTCTATTTTATCAATATAGGCGGCAAATTTCCCCTGTATTCCGTATGCCCCGGCCTTGTCCATTGGTTCTTTGCTTTTTATATATGAGAGTATTTCCTGTCTGTCCATCTCATGTACGTACACTCTGGTCTCCACAGCATGGCTGCTTACCTGACAGTTTCCGGTCTGGTCAAAATCCAGGATGGCTGCGCCGGTGAATACCTGATGGGACCTTCCCTGAAGGCTGGTGAGCATTTGATATGCATCTTCTTCGTCCTTTGGTTTGCCCAGTATCTGTTGGTCCAAAGCTACTATCGTATCTGCCCCGATCACAACGGTGTCTTCCAGTCCCCCTTTTTCCCTCAATTCGGAAGCCACATTTTCTGCTTTCATCAGTGCCAGTTCTTTCACGATTTCTTCCGGCCTGGTACTTTCATAGCTTTCCTCTTTATGGCTTATCACGATTTCAAACTCCAGCCCAATCTGCGATAGCAGTTCTCTGCGGCGCGGAGAGGCGGAGGCAAGTATTATTTTCTTCATTGTAAAATGTCCTCTCTTATTTCAATAATATGGTGTCAGAGACAAAACTTCTTTTACCCCGACATTATAGTGCTATTGTACCATGACTTCTCTTGATACTACAATATCGTTATGTCAAGGATAAAATATTATCGTTTATCGTTAATAAATTATTGACTTTCTATAACCACTCACATATACTTTAGTTAAGGAACCCTGCCAATATGATTTATTAAAGAATCTCAGCCTATACCTGCCGTTTTTAAAGAAAGGAGCTTTCTATAATGAGCGAAAATAAAACCATGTCCCCTCCGCCTCTATGGCATCTTAGTCTCGCCCGCGTTCTGTTCTGCTTTCTTTTCATATTTTTTGTGTACAGAACTCTTGCAAGTGTTGTAAATATCATTTACTTTGCATCACAGCCGGCTCCCGCCATTTCAGTATCAGCTAATGAAAGTCGTTACATTTTCCCGGGACTCTTTGGTTACTACAGAATTCCCTTTGATTATCTGGCAGTATATGATGGAATCACCAACGGTAAACTGTTTGCACTTTCCATAACTATTGCCTGCTTCCTGTTTAAAGATATCCCTTTACTCGTGATCATAAATCTGGGGAGAATCCTATTCAAAAATCTGAAAGGTTCCTATACGCCGTTTACTGCCGGAACGACATCCTGCATTAAGAAAATAGGGATTATTATGATTTGTATGGGTTCATTAAGCAAATTGCTTATACAGGTGAGCGTAAATGTTGTTAACCTCCACCGGTTCAACTGTGTGAATCCATATGAACCGAGCTGGATTCTGGCTGGAATATTTACATTTCTTCTGGCGGATATTTTTGCAAGGGGATGTTACCTCCAACAGGAATCTGATGAAACGTTATAAGGAGAAATACCTATGGCAATTATACTAAGATTAGACCGTGTCATGGCTGACAGGAAGATTTCCTTAAAAGAGCTTGCCGAAAAAGTAGGGATCACCAATGTAAATCTGTCCAATTTAAAAACTGGCAAGGTTAAGGCAATCCGGTTTTCAACGCTGGAAGCCATATGTAAAGAACTTAAGTGCCAGCCCGGAGATATTCTGGAATATGTAGAAGACTGCCCGATGAGGACTGACAAAGAGAAAGGATAAACTTATGATAAAAATTATTATTTCGCCTGCAAAAAAAATGAATATCATCGACGAATATGACTGTACGCTTACCCAGCCGGTATTTATGGAAGAGACAAGGTTGATCCAAAGCATGCTGAAGGAAATGGCGCGCGAAGACCTGAAGAAGTTATGGCAGTGCAGCGATAAGCTGGCCGACTTAAATTATGAGCGCCTCCATACATACAGCCTGGACAAAAACCTCACCCCGGCGCTCATTGCCTACGAGGGGATTCAGTACCAGTACATGGCGCCCCACATTTTTTCAGATGCACAATGGAATTACGTCTCTGAACATCTCCGTATTTTATCCGGGTTCTACGGAATCCTCGCTCCCACGGACGGAGTCATTCCCTACCGTCTGGAAATGCAGGCAAAGTTAAGGGCAGATGATAAAAAAGACCTCTATCAATTCTGGGAAAATAAGATTTACGACAAACTGGTACAGGATACAGACGCCAGTGATCTCCAGATACTCAATCTGGCATCCGCTGAATACAGCAAGGCAGTCCTTCCTTATATTGCTCCCCCCGTATCCTGCGTCACCTGCGTTTTCGGCGAAGAGACAAACGGAAAAGTAAAAGTAAAGGGAACCCAGGCAAAAATGGCCCGCGGGGAGATGGTGCGCTGGATGGCCGAAAATCAAGTAACTAAAATAACCGGCGTCCGGGAATTTGACCGGCTCGGCTATGCATTTTCAAAAGACCTTTCTAATGACAGTGAATATATTTTTTTGAAAACCGAAGATAAAAAGGATGAGGAATTTTCTCTATAGATCGACGGACACGCCTGCCGCTCATCATTCTTTGACCAGCACCGCCCTGCACGGCGCCCCGTCGCATCCCGCTAATTTCAGCGGCTGGGCGCACAGGAAATATGTTCCCTCTTCCACCTCTTCCAAAACAAGCCCCTCTAAAATAGCCATACCGGCCCCGAGCAGGATCTTATGCACGCCTTCCGTATGGTCTGCTGGTCCCACAGTCTGGCTCTCGACCCCTACCAGTTCAAGTCCCGCTTCCGCAAATGCCCCGGCTGCATCCTCCGAAAAAAACACATCTCCCTTCCAGAGAATTTTCTTCCCCCTGCCCGATATCAGCATTTTTGCAGTTTCCCCATCCAGTTCTCCATCATACCTTAACACATAGCAGACACCCATCACCTGCTCAAGCGGCAGCTCATCAATCGATTTCCCCTCATCCAGAAAATGCCTCGGTGCATCCATATGCGTGCCGTTATGCGCACACATTTTCAGATAAGTCAGATTACATGCATCCCCATTCTTCACTTCCATAATCCTGTCATACTCCGGGGCCGGGTCTCCCGGATAAACCCTTGAACTGAACAATTCTCTCGTAATATCAAACAATTCCATCCCTATTTTCAATTCCTCTCTGCCTAAAACGGCGGTTTTCCGCAAAGGGGTCAGACCCTTTTGCGGTCCGTTTTCTGAATATTCTGAACTTTTCCGATCAGCCGGATCAGTGATTCTTCAAAATGTTCATCGTCTTCCTTCATTCGTTTCCTTGGTCCTTTTAAGTGATTTTTCTTTGACTTCCTGCGGACTTCTTTCGCGATATGGCGTTCAAACATCATCTGGTCTATGTTTTCCAGTGTATACCACTTTCCGCTCTGATGTATCGGAAACACGCCTTTTCCAAGGCACATGGAGGCTACGCCGTAATCCTGGGTGACTACGATGTCTCCTTTTTCTGACAGGGTAACGATTTTAAAGTCTGCGGAATCGGCTCCTTTTTCTACGGTTACTACCTGACTGTATGAAGTCTGGAAGATATGCGCCGTGTCACAGACTAATATAACCGGTATGTTTTCTTTTTCAGCGGTTTTCTCAACGATGCCTACCACCGGGCAGGCATCTGCGTCTACGATGATCTTCATTTTCCACCTTTCTTTAACAATTCCCTACAAATACATGTTTCAAATACTTCCGTGCCGTATCCGCCAGCTCATATACCCTTTCGACATCGGTCGCCGGGCGGTCTTTCATATGGTACTGCGGGAAAAAACGTGTCACGTGGAGGGGGATTTCTGCATTCAGGGAGGCGATCCACCCGGCTTCTGCTTCCATTTCACGGGTGCTGTCACTCTCCCCCGGGACGATCAGCGTCGTGAGTTCCACATGGCAGGTTTGTGCGGACCGTTCGATAAAGTTCTTTACCGTCTCAAGATCACCGCCCAGTTTCCGGTAATATTCCTGTGAAAAACCCTTCAGGTCGATGTTCATGGCATCGATATATGGAAGAATCTCTTCCAGCACCGAAAGGCTCGCAGAACCATTGGTTACCAGAACATTTACCATCCCCGCCTCCTTTACCAGTCTGGACGTGTCCCGCACATATTCATAGCCGACCAGTGGTTCATTGTATGTGTAGGCAATTCCTATATTGCCGATTGATCTGTATTCCGCCGCCTTATCTGCCAGATCCTGTGGAGAGAGGTACAAAGTCTCTGAATCTATTTCCCCAGCCATAGATATCTCATGGTTCTGGCAAAACGGACACCGCAGATTACATCCGTAGCTTCCGGCCGACAAAATCATCGTCCCGGGACGGAACATACGGAGGGGCTTCTTCTCAATCGGGTCAAGGGCAAGTGATGTCACCTGCCCATAGTTTGAACAAACGATACTTCCACCTTCGTTCTTTCTTGCCCTGCAGATACCGCTTTTGCCTTCTTCTAGCTGGCAGTGGTGCATACATACCTGACAGATTACTTTCATCGTCCATTCATCTCCTTTTTCAAATCAGTAATGCCGTACAACCTCAAAACGTTCCAGCTTCACCCCGTCATTTTCTCCGATCCCCGCTTTCCTTTTTGCAATCGCAATCTGCTCCTCAACCGTATCCACACCGTCCAGATTCGGAAGCAGGAGCCCTCTTTTATACCCTCTGGTCACAACAACGCCATAGCGCTTTACGTCCAGTTCCTCTGCAGAACTGATCTTTTCTGTATCTCCGAGGACATCCACGCTGATTGACAGTTTATCCAGCTCCTCCCGTCCTATCGCAGGAAACCTCGGATCACGCGAACATGCACTGACTGCATTCTCAATGATCTCCTGCACAAGGGAAGGCTGCGCCGCCTGAATTGTTCCGATACAGCCCCTCAGCCGGCCCTCCTCCTTGATCGAAACAAATACTCCCGCCCTCTTTCTGTACATTTCCTCCGGCAGCCCTTCCGGAACCGGAATCATTTCCCCTGTACGCACATACGCCTCAATCGTCCTGCGCGCAAGCTGCACATAAGCATCCTCTTTCTTTTGTCCGGCAAGCACACGCTCCCGCTCCTTCTTTTCATACTGATCCTTATAATTCCGTTCCTGATTTCTTCCGCAGACTGCATAACCGCAGACACCATATCCTACACCAAACGGGCCCTCATAAGACATCCTCTCTGCAACCACTTCGGCCGCATCCAGCGCTCCGGCCATAATAGTAAACGACCGGTGTCCGCACTCTCCCGCCTTCTCACAAAAATCTTCCGAAAATTCCAGCAGTTCCCCGAATTCTCCGCGCCCCATTACCTCCATGATCCGCGCATCATATTCCGGTCCCTCTTTCCTGTATCCATAAGGTCCTTCCTCCTTCAGATGGTGGGATAAATCCCCGCTTGCTATCAGCACGACGTTTCTCCCCAGTTCCTCCGTTGTTTCTTTGATACACTGTCCAAGTTCATAATGCTTTGTGAGAGGAAGGCCTGATAAACCGATCCGGACAAGTTTATATTCTTTCCAGAACTGATTTACAAAGTAAAGTGGCACCATCGTTCCGTGATCCAGACGTTTGTCTCGCTCCCCCAGCGTCCCCGCGTTCAGGTCATGTGCATCGGCCAGTTCACAGAGATGTTCCACAAACGCTTCGTCATACCGGACTTCCATTTTAACATGCCCTGCGCCAAACTGTCCGAAATCTCCCTTCGCACCTTTTCCCGGGGAAATGTGGAAATAATCGGCATACATAACCTGATGCGGTGTTGTCAAAACGATCGTCTCCGGCTGGAGCTGCCCGATCCGTTCCGCAATCTTCCGGTAAGCATCAATTGTCCTTTTAATCTTCTGCTCTTCCCCCCGCCCGATATCCGGCACAATCAGCGGCGGATGCGGTACCATAAATGCTGCAGTAATCCCCATAACATGACCTCCTTTGTGAATAATGAACCGAGAGTATCTGTCCTTTACATTTCCTTCCACGCCTCTTCAATCTTTTCAGGATGCTTCACCAGAATCCAGCTGCCAAGTGCCATACACTCCGCCACATACAGCATCCCCTTCTGCCCGATGCCCATCCCGGCCTGAGCCGCAGCGGACCAGTGGTGGAGCGGCGTCCCCTTGCACATCGCCTGGGCGCTTAACATGACCGTCGGCACGGTATGGCTCACATCAGAAACATCGGTTCCGATGGACAGCAATACCGGTTCCTCCTCCAGAGGCTCCAGCCCCGAAAAATAGACACCGTCATTCTCAAGGCCTGCCGCCTGGCTTACCTTCTTTGCAAACTGAACTTCCTCCTTCGTGTACTCCGGTACCGGAACCTGCTCCATAGCATGGAAAAATATTTCCGAAAGTGTCCGGTTCACCTTCATTTCTTTATTACTCGTCACAAGCTCGATTTCCACTCTCGTACCGGTCATCAGTGCAGCGCCCTTTGCACAGTCATCCACACGCATGGACGCATTTTCCGTCCGGGAACGTTTGCCGGAACGGATGAAATAATTTGTTGCAGCATAATCCGGGACAATGTTGGCTGGTCCGTCTGTATTTGTGTACGTGTAGTGCATCCGCACATCATCTGCCACATGTTCCCGCAGATAATTCACGCCCACATTCATAAGTTCCGCCGCGTCAAGCGCACTGCGCCCCAGCTCGGGATGTTTTGACGCATGGGCCGCCGTCCCGTAAAACTTATAATTTTTTACATCCTGCGCCTGCCAGATATCGTAGCTCACCCGGTTCCTGTCAAAAGGATGCCATGTCACAGCCACGGAAAGGTCATCAAATACACCGGCCTCATTCATCTGAATCTTACCGATTACGATTTCCTCCGCCGGACATCCATACACCCGGACCGTTCCAGCAGTACCGCTGTTTTCCATCTGCTCTTTTAGTGCACAGGCGGCCCCGGCACACGCCGTACCAAGAAGATTGTGGCCACACCCGTGTCCCGGCCCGCCGGACGGCTCGTATTCAGCCACCGGTTCCTGTCCCAGTCCGGGGAGAGCGTCGTATTCAGCCAGAAATCCGATCACCGGCTTCCCGCTGCCCCACTCCGCGATAAACGCAGTCTCGAATCCTGCAACATTCCACCTGATCTCAAACCCTCTTTCCTCAAGGAAATCCGCCAGACGTCTGGAAGAATAAACCTCCTCCCCGGAAAGCTCCGGATGCCGGAAAATATCATCCGCTGTCCGTATCATCTCCCCGCTGTTTCTCTGAAACCAATCACAAAACGCTGCCACGTCTCTGTCTGCACCCTGTCTATCTGCCATTTTTACCATTCCTCCCTCTAACATGGGGTGTGCTAATCAATAATGCTGTACTGGAGATATTCGTACAACAGCCTACTGCCCTCCCTAATCTCCATAGGCAAAAGCGCCCTCGCCACCAGCTTCGGCTCCGCTTTCGGGTCTGTCTCATCCGTCCTTCGAAGCAAAGCATAATCGCCGTCAATTCTTTCTACTATATAAGTACATGTCAGCATCCCTTTTCTCCTCCTAAAGTTTCTGTTTTTTTCTGCTCTCGAAATAAATGAATCTGTCAATGGAGTCGAGTATATCTTTAAAATCCTCCCTCGGCGCCAGTTCGATGTATCTCGTCAGCAGTTCCTGTTCCTGCGCCTTATATCTTCCATAAAATATATCATACAGGTTATGCCCGCGCAGATAGACCCGGATCTCTTCCATATGCATCTTCACGTCCCCGGCCGTCTCAAGATCCTTCCCCAGAACCTCGCGCAGATGCCTGCCGCTTCTGATCTTGTAAAGATATTCTTTCCATTTCTGAATAAAAATCTCATAAAATTCCTCTTCCGACCCAATCACCCCGAGCTGTGCCATAATCTTCGGGTTCAGAAAATAGTTTTCGAAAGAATAGTAGTGAAGGATCAGGACATTCTGGGGCATGACCCGCGGAAGCTTATCAATATCTTCCTTGTTCCGCTCCTCATAATACCTGCAGAGCTGGTGCTTCAACTTTTCCGGGTCATCACCGTCCCCGTCGCGGATCATCAGAAACTGGTCCCTTAAATATATCTGGTTCATGTATTTCAGATTCGCGTAAGTCTTGATATTCGTACAGCTGTTTGTAGTGATAATCGCGATTCTGGACAGGTTGCCCTCCTCGTCAAATGTTTCCGAGTAATATTTCCTGATCAGCAGCGGGAGCCTGCTCTTATCCTGTTTGCCTTCGACTATAAAGACAAAGTTCACGTTCATCAGATCATTTGCCGTATATCCCAGATCATCCAGAATTGCACTGATGTCGGTCTTTTCGCGAACCGTTGAAAATCCCTCTTCATCCAGCACGGTCTGCCGGATCTGCCTGCTGCTGAAATTGGCGAGGAGATTCGGTGAATGTGTCGAAAATATAACCTGGTTTTTCCTCGACAAACGGTAAAGGATCTCCCCGGACACTTTCTGAAGCCTCGGATGGAGGAATATCTCAGGGTCCTCCACCATGATAATACTTGGCACCCGGTCCTCCCCCTCTGCATAAGTTTCCAGAAGGGACAGCATATAGACACTGCGCATGCCCTTTCCCATCTGGCCGATCGGCCGAGTGGCGCTTTTCTCCCGGTTCCTGATCTCCGCAGTAACAAGGAGCATCCGCTCTACATCCCGGTTCATGGAATAAATGATCTCTTCCTGCCCGCCGTTCTTCTTAAAATTCTCGTTCACCCGCTTCGCAAAATCACCCAGATTCAGCTGGTAAAGCTTATAGTCCAAAAGCTTCGCCGTCTCAAATGCATCCAGCTCTTCCGGTTTTTTCTGGTTAATCAGCCCGATACAGGCAAAGCAGTGGTTGCATGTCTTTGACTGGTCAAATATACAGCAGTCACGCCTCATTTTTTTCAGAAGCTCATCCTCCTGAAGCATCAGCAGATCCTCCTGGAGCTGGTCTAAGTCCCTCTGCGTATCCATATAGTAAATCTGTGGAAACACTTCTTTAATATAGGGGTTATTTTTCTGGACCCCGTCATGATACCGGATGCGTCCGTCTTTATTTGCAGAAAATTCAAAGGACAGCACCCTCTGGTCGTCAAAGGAGGGCAGTTTCCTTCTGAAATCCTTCTGCCATGCCTCCAGCCGCCTGTACTGGCTCACAATCCCGCGCTCATGCAGGCGAAGTAAATCCTGCTCCTCGAACTGCAGCGTCACAAACACCTCAATATTCGGAAAATTTTCCTGAAAATCCTCCGGCCGGATACAGTAGGATCCCCCGACTGCACGTATGGCGTCCAGAACCGCCGTTTTTCCTGTATTATTCTGACCCACAAGAATCAGGGCATTATCAATGTCATCCAGATACATGTTCTGAATTGATTTAAAATTCCGGATTCTTAAACTGGTTATCCGCATAAAGCGCTCCTTCTTTCTCTGCGTGAAAAGCCTCCCGCAATGAAATCCCTTTTTACCATTATACGATTTTTCACAGATTACATCCACCCAAATTTCAAATACAGCAGCCCAGACACAGCAAAACCGGCGTGACCTGTGCCACGCCGGTTCCCCTTAAGCCATTTCCATACACCGGACAAGCTCCGCTTAGCTGAATTCCTCGATAATCTCCCGCTTCAGATCTTCAATATCTTCTTTCAGGATATCCAGAGACAGTTCCAGATTACGCTCTGACATCGCCTCAATTAGTTTCTTGTGCCGCTGTGCCTTCGTATCATGACGCCGGTTCCATGACACGGAAAAGTACTGGATCGCTCCGCGGTAGGAAAACTTCAGGGCCCTCTCTACCTCTGTGGTGATCTGTGTATTTCCGCAGAAACTGCATAGGAGCAGATGGAAGCTGATGTTGCTTTTCCAGTGCTTCATCATGTTTTTCCCTTCATGGATCTCATTCGCCTCAGAAATATTTTCTTTCAGCAGCCGGATATGGTGCTCGTCCAGAATCGTAAATGTCTTTCGCAGTGCCGCCAGCTCCAGAATCACACGCAGTTCCACGATATCAGATATCTCCTTCATCGAAATGGGACGTATCTGGTAGCCCATACGGGGACGGCTTTCTAAAACCTTTTCATTACAGAGTTCAATCAGTGCCTCCCTGACCGGAGATTTGCTGACTCCATACTTTTCGATCAATTCCCGCTCCGTGATAATTTCATTCTGCTGATAATAACCTTCTGTAATCTCATTCAAAACCTTCTCATATATCTGGTCTTTCAGTTTTATCGTTTCCGCCATAAGTTTCTCCCCGATCTATTATATTTGAGGTGGTAAATACAAATAGTATACCATGTACACTAGATTCGAAAGGACCTCATCAAGTGTCCAGGTATGCATTTTCACTAAGCTCGATAGAACCTCGCTAAGTGTAAATAGTATACCATATTTTGGAAGTCCCCTGCATCTGATTTCTTACTTCTATTCACAGGTTCCCCGTGCACAGCGGTGATTTCTGCTTTCTGTCCTTTGCAGCATGATTTCGATAATCTTGCGGTCAGTCTGCCTCATTCCCTCTTTCCCCAGAATACCTACGTTCTTGATCGTTTCATCCGCATCACACGTTACAATGCCGTCACCGCCGACAAATTCTTTCTTATCCCTGAACATATCATATCCGAGCAGGCCTGCCTCGACTGATGCCGCGATCTTGGCCGCACAGGAGGGTTTTGCCCCATCACAGATCACGCCGGATACCGCAGCCAGTGAGTTAATCAGGGTGTGGGCGACTTCCTCAAAGCCCCCGCCCTCCAGATATGCAATCCCTGCCGCGCTGGCACACCCCGCATTGACGGCACCACAGTATGCCGACAGCCTGCCAATGAACTGCCTCTGATATATGGTAAGCAGGTCCGAAAGTGCAACCGCGCGGATCATCCTCTCCTCATCGAATCCTTTTTCTGCCGCATATACGGCAATCGGAACAGAAGCGGTAATCCCCTGGTTCCCGCTGCCCGACACGATAATGACCGGAAGTGTACAGCCGCTCATCCGTGCATCTGACCCGGCCGCTGCATAGGCCCTCGCCTTATCTGCCGGTGTCTGTGCAGAATGGGACAATATGGTCCGACCCACAGAGCCTCCATATTCGTGTGCAATCCCTTCCCTGGCAATTGCCATGTTAAAATCTATCTGCCTGCGGATAAGGGGTCTGATTTCATTGATTGCTGCCTCGTCCGCAAATTCTACAATCTGCTCGATTGTAAGAGCAGTTTCCGTGTTTTCTAGCCCTGTTTCTTCCGTTTTTTGAAATACAGTCTTCCCGTCTTTCTCCACATATACGATATTCATATGCTCCCTGACAATACGGACAAGCGCCTGTTTCTCATTGTCTTTTACGGAAACCCTGATATCAAAGACCTCATCGTTTTCGCTCGCAGATACCCTGACAGGCACCTGTTCTAAATATTTTCTGATGAAAGGAATCTGTTCTTCAGTAACTGCCGAGATTACTTCCAGTTTCTTCTGCGGGTCCCCGGCCGCGATGCCGGCCGCAGCAGCAGCTTCTATTCCCTTCATTCCGCCCGTATTCGGTATCGTGACACTTTTTACGTTCTTAATAATATTGCTGCTGACCTTAACGTCAACTTCTTTAGGCATTGCCCCCAGTACTTCTCTTGCGTACGCCGCTGCATAGGCAATGGCGATCGGCTCTGTACACCCGAAGGCCGGGACCAGTTCTTTTTCCAGCAGCCTGATATATTGCTGATTATGTCTCTCCATACGATTCACCCTGCATGTTTTCCAATAGCTCCGTTACCAAGTCAATCTCCTCTTCCGTGTTCCAGTAATGGACCGACAGACGCGCCGTCCCTTCTATACCAAAGAGCTCTGTAACACCGGGGCAGAAAAAGTGGTGGCCCATCATTCCGACTCCGTTTTGATTCAAATAAGCCGCGATCTCCCCGCACATTTTCCCTTCCATGACAAATCCCAGCGTTCCGCATCGGCATGACGCATCCTCCGGTCCGATGATCCGTACACCCTTTATTACTTTCAGTTTTTCGAACAGGTAACACGTCAGTTTACGGATTCTTGCTTCAACATCCTGCATTCCACCGATTTCACCTATATATTCAACAGCCTTCGAAAGTCCGAATATCCCCGGAAAGTTTTTCTCCCCGAACTCCAGCTTACGGATATCCCCGTGAAATGTAAACTCATTTCTTTGATAATCCCAGTTCCCGCTGTTCCACGCCGGTACATATCCTTTTAACTTCTCTGTCATTTCCTTTTTCACATACAGGATGCCTGTCCCGGACGGCCCCCTCAGATATTTCCTGCCGGAGGCAGTAAGAAAATCACATCCTATTTTCTTCACGTCCAGAGAAACCGCGCCCATCGTCCCCGCTACATCAACCAGATAGGGAATCCCATATTTTTGTGCCAGTTCACCGATCTTTTCGACCTCCTGAAGAACACCAAGGCTATTGGCTGCATGGGTCACACTGATTAATGCCGTATTTTCATCGATCAAATGCTCCAGTTCCTCCAGATCCAGATATCCCGGCAATACAGCCGGTATATAACGGATCTCCAGCCCATACAGTCCGGCCGCCTCTATCCAGGGGGCTGCATTACTGACGAAACTCATAGAATCCAGCAGGATATTCTGTCCCTTTTTAAAGCGCAGCCCCCTGGCTGCCATATCGATCCCCACAGTACCGTTAGGCACGAACATGATTTCCTCTGCGTCCGCATGAATAAATTCTGCCATGTTCTGCACGGCACGCCCACATATACATGCGGTCATCTCTTCCGCCTGCCGGCTGGTCGCCCCATATTTCATGATCATCCTGTAATATTCCTGCGCGGCTTCTGTCACCGGAAGCGGCGGAACCGAAGTCGATGCGTGATTCATATAAATATTGCCGCAGGGGGTATCCTCTCTTATTTTCTTTATATCCATATTTCTCCCTCATATACAAATCTGCTCAATTAAGTTCATTCCTCTTTCGGAAATATGCGGTTTTCAGCCAAATGACAGGATACCAGATGGGCATTCTTCACATCATTCAGTTTCGGCCGTTCCGTTTTGCAACGATCTGTTGCATACCTGCACCTTGTATGAAATGCACACCCTTTCGGTATATTCACCGGGTTCGGGACATCACCCGCCAGCATGATCCTGTTCTTTTCCTGCTCCGGATCAGGAAGCGGAATCGCAGAAAACAACGCCTGCGTATAAGGATGCAGAGGATTTTCATACAGCTCCTCACAGTCTGCCATCTCCACAACCTGTCCCAGATACATGACAATGACCCGGCTGCAGATATGCCTTACAACCGACAGGCCATGTGAAATGAAAAGGTAAGTCAGGCCAAATTCTTTCTGAATATCTTCAAGGAGATTAATGATCTGCGACTGTGTGGAAACATCCAGAGCCGAAACCGCCTCGTCACACACAATCAGCTCCGGTTTCAGAATAAGTGCCCTGGCGATCCCGACCCTCTGCCGCTGGCCGCCCGAGCATTCAAACGGGTATTTCCCGTAAAAATCCCTTACGAGCCCGACAACATCCAGCATTTCAAGAACTCTCTTACTGATCTCTTCTTTACTGCCAAGGTTCTGTATCTTTAATGGTTCTCCGATAATCTCACCGATCTTCATCCTTGGATTCAGGGATGTATAAGGGTCCTGATAGACGATCTGGGCATGTTTTCTGAACTGGCGCAGTTCCTTTCCTTTTAATTTCAGAATATCTTGTTCCTGAAACAGAATTTCCCCGGATGTAGGTTCAAACAAATGCAGAATCAGTTTCCCGAGAGTTGTCTTTCCGCAGCCGGATTCACCGACCACTCCTATCGTCTCTCCCCTGAAAATCTGAAAGCTGATGTCATCCACAGCCTTGACCACCCGTTTGTCCAGTGAAAATGCCCCTGATTTGGCCGAATAATATTTGGAAATATGGCGAATATCAAAAAGTGGTTCCATTCTCTCTAACTCCTCTCCCAGTGTCGGACGCGTCCGGTCAGTCTTTCGCATAGAGCCAGCACGCAGTCTTCTGCCCGTCTCCCATATCTTTCATTCCCGGTCTTTCTTCCCTGCATCTTGGAAGTGCATACTCACACCTGTCGCAGAATTTACATCCCTTCATCTTATACTGTTCTTCCGCGCCCGGCACAGTCCCTTCGATCATATACAGCCGTTCCTTCTTTGTATCCGGTCTGGGGATGGCCTTCAGAAGCCCTTTTGTGTATGGATGGAGTGGATTCCTGAAAAACTGTCTGACCGGTGCTTCCTCTACCACGTTTCCCGCATACATTACAATGACTCTGTCTGAAATGTCGGCAATCACCCCCATATCATGGGTGATAAACATAACCGCCATGTTTCTTTCCCGCTGGAGCTTCTTCAGAATGTCCAGTATCTGTGCCTGTATTGTCACATCCAGAGCCGTGGTCGGTTCATCGGCAATCAATAGTTTCGGATTGCATGCTATCGCCATCGCAATCATGACCCTCTGGCGCATTCCCCCTGAAAGCTGGTGCGGGTACTCCTTCACACGTTTTTCCGGCAATGGAATCCCTACCATTTCAAGAAGCTGTTCTGCCTTTTCCCATGCCTCTTTTTTCCCGATCTTTTCATGATACCTGATAGACTCTACTATCTGATATCCGCAGGTAAGCAGCGGGTTGAGCGAAGAAAGCGGCTCCTGAAAGATCATAGTCAGATCTTTTCCTTCAATTTTTGAGAACTCTTTTTTGTCCATAGAAAGAATATCTTTCCCGTCAAATAGAATCTCACCGCCGGTAACCCCGCCGGCCTGTTCGGGAATCAGACGCATGACAGACATGGACGTCACACTTTTTCCGCAGCCGGATTCCCCTACGATTCCCAGAATCTCGCCTTCATTCACATGGAAGGAAACTTCGTCCACAGCCTTTGTAGGATGGTCTTCCCCCCAGAACTCCGTAACCAGATTGTTCACCCGCAGTATTTCTTTAGACATATTCCTCACCTCTTTCCGAGAGTATTTCCTACTCTGTCGTCAGGATATCATGTGTAAGCTCTGTCAGGCATTCAGCCTTATCTTCCCTCAGAAAAAGTACGTCCTCCAGCCGGATGCCGAATTTTCCCGGAAGATAGATTCCCGGTTCGTTTGAAAACACATTTCCACTGGAAAGCGGAACCTGATTTCCTTTTACGATATACGGTTCTTCATGGACATCCATTCCAATCCCATGCCCCAGTCGGTGCGTAAAAAATGCTCCATACCCGGCTTTTTCAATGACAGTACGCGCCGCTGCATCCAGCGCTTCTCCGGTCATGCCCGGCCTCGCTGCTTTAGCGGAAGCCTCATTGGCCGCCCTCACAATCCGGTAAATCTCTTCGAATTCTTTTGGTATGCCTCCGACCGCAGCTGTCCTCGTAATATCTGCGTAATATCCTTTATAACAGCCTCCGAAATCTATAATAACAGTATCCCCTTTTTGGATAACTGTATCGTCTGCACCATGATGCGGCAGAGCACCATTTGCGCCCGCCGCCACCAGCGGCGTCCCGGGGCATTCCAGTCCTGCTTCCCTCATGAGGTCATTGAGCCTCAGGGCAGCCTCCAGTTCTGTTTTTCCGGAAAGCCCCTCTTTTAAAAGGGACAGCAGCGCCTGGCCGGAAAGTTTCTGTGCTGTTTTCAGACACTGGTACTCTTCTTCATCTTTTATGGAACGAAGGCGTGCCATAATGGTTCCAGCCGGTTCCCACTGCCAGTCCGGAAATGTTTCTCTCAGCCGGTAAAACATAACCGCCTGCATCTGATTGCCAAAGACTGCACGGCTGACCTTCTCTAAAGAGAGCACCTGTGCGGCTTTTCCATACGGGTCCTCCTGTTCCTTCCAGGGCACCGGAACTACGGCGGACTTCAGGTCCGTGTCCAGATTATCCAGCTCAAATTCCGGAAGAACAAAGAATGCCTTCTGTTGTGTCAGCACCAGAAAGATGGGGCGTTCCAGTGATATCCCGCGGAATCCGGTCAGATAGGAAAGATCAGTGGAAGGGGCCAGTACGATACAGTCCTTCCCACAGTTTTTCATGATACTTCTTGCTTCTTCGAATTTTTTAGTAATATCCATAACTGTTCTCCTAACGGATGTTTACAAATTTTTCAGTTCCGGGTTCGTCGCTTCCTGCAGGGAATCCCCGAGAAGACTGAACCCCAGCACTGCAAGGAAAATGAAGATTCCCGGAATAATAACATAATACGGCGCGTTAAATATAAACCTGCTGCCCTGCGATATCATTGCCCCCCACTCCGGCGTAGGCATCTGTGCGCCCAGCCCTATGAAAGAAAACCCGGACGCCGCAATCAGGGCATTGCCGATCCCCATCGTAATCTGGGGGATTACCATCGACATCGTCTGCGGAATGATAATTGTAAAAATAATCCTTAAAGGATGCATCCCGATGGATTTCGCCGATTCCACATACAGCTTTTCCTTGATTACGATCACCATCCCCCGTACCATTCTTGCATAATTGGGCCACCAGGAAACGGCCAGTGCAAAGATCGTGGGCCCGATACCGGCGCCTATTGCCGCCGCGATAATCATAGCCAGAAATACCTGTGGAAATGACAGGAACACGTCACAGATACGCATGACCAGATTGTCAAACCAGCCTCCCACATATCCGGCTATCCCTCCGATGACGATTCCCGCCAGTGCAGCCAGCAGAACAACCGCCAGTGCGGTTCCCATTGAATACCACGCCCCGTATGCAAGCCTTGAGAAGATATCCCTCCCCATTTCATCCGTCCCGAAAATATGCGCACTTCCCGGTTTCACGAGTTTTGCCCCCATATCTACGGTCAGTGGGTCAAATTTCGTTACAAAAGGCCCTATGATCATGAACAGGAGGATTCCCAGCGATATCACAGTTCCCATTGCAGACGGAATATCTCTGAAAAAGTATTTTTTAATCGTTTTCATCATGACAACCTCACTCTCGGATCTATGAGTACATAGGAAATATCTACAATTAGGTTAATTAGTATGAAAATGACAGCCATTACCGTCGTAATTCCCGCTATGACAAGCAGGTCCATAGACATGATCGCCTCCAGTGCGTAAGAGCCGAGTCCCGGCCAGCTGAATATCTTCTCGATCAGGACCGTACCTCCGATCATGCCCCCCGCCTGCATTCCCAGCATCGTCAGAATCGGGGATATTGCATTTTTCATGGCGTGGCGCCTGATCACGGTACGTTCCGGAATCCCCTTGGACCTGGCTGTCCGGATATAATCCTGACGCAGTTCCTGAAGCAGCTGTGTGCGCATCATTCTTGTAGTAATGCCGCAGTAGCCGATGACCAGACTCAATACCGGGAGGAACAAATGCTTCGCGGACAATGCAAACAATGTCCAGTTCCCCTGGATCGCGCTGTCCAGAAGGTAAAATCCGGTCACGGTATCCGGGCCGGCCATTCCTGCCGGGAGCCTGTAGCCTGATGGGAACCACTGTGCTTTATAATATAGAAAGTACTGGAGCAGCAGGGCCAGCCAGTATGGCGGCACAGCCATACTGCCGACCGAAAGGAAACGGATGATATGGTCGATCACCCTGTTTCGTTTCAGTGCCGCAATACTTCCCATTAAGAGTGCGATGATAAAGAATATAATCAGGGATAAAACAGTAAGCTCCATTGTGGCTGCCAGTCTGGAAGATATTTCCTGTGTGACCGGCTGTTTACTTTTATAGGATTTACCCATATCAAAATGCAGAAGCCCTTTCATATAATCCAGATACTGGACGTATACGGGCCGGTCCAGTCCCAGCTCCACTCTCTTTTCTTCAACCTGTTCCTTTGAAGCGGACGGCCCGGCAGCCGCCCGCGCAGGATCAGCCGGAAGACAGTGTGTCGCTATGAACACAATTAACGTAATTCCGATTACGACGAATATTAAGGATAACGCCCTTTTCGCCAAAAATTTAGCCATAACCTGCCCCCTTAACCTTCCGGATGAGTATGTATTATTCTCCGATACTGATCTGGTAGAACCGGATGGAATAATAGTAATCCAGCGGATGAATCTTAAAGCCCTGATATTTATTGTTAATAGCCTCTACTGAATCCGGGGATGTGATATAAAGTGCCGCACAGTCATCCACGAGGATATTCTGGGCCGTATTCAGATATTCCTGTTTTTCTTTTTCATCCACGGTTGCTGTTGCCTTATCAATTGCCTCATCAAATTTCGGATTTTCATAAAAGCTCCAGTTGTACGGCTGGCCGCTGTACATACTGTGGAAATTCTGTTTCAGGAAGAAGACAGAATCCCCTGTAAAAGCACCCATGTTAAGCGCTGACAGTTCCGGTGCAGTATCTGGTGAAGAGTTTTCTTCTACCATAGAAAGCCACGGCATTACTTTTACTTCCAGAGTAATTCCGATTTCCGCCAGATTAGCCTGAAGAATCTGGGCCATCTGGACCTGGTCGTCACTTCCTTCACACAGATGTACCGAAATATTACACTCACCCACGCCTGACTGCTCCATCAGTTCTTTCGCCTTCTCCAGATTCTGGGACTGCTGTGGGATACTGTCATCATGCTCTGCAAATTTTGCCGGCATGAATCCGCTTGGAACCGTAGCCTTTCCATTATAAACATTATCTTTTACACCCTCATAATCCATTGCTAGAGTCACGGCCTGCCTCACCAGAAGGTTATCAAAAGGAGCTTTTTTTGTATTAAACGTAAAGATATTCGTCTGTAGTGATTCTTCTGTCAGCACATCGATATTTTCATTCGCTTCCAGAATGTCAAGATTTTCCGTGATCGGAATCTGGAGTTTGTCTACTTCACCGGAGTTCAGCATCTGAATCTGGGTCGCATTGTCTTTTACGATCAATGTCTGGATCGTGTCGATCTGGTTATCTTTCCAGCCGCCCCAGTAATCCTCGAATTTTTCCATCGTATAATACTGGTCTTCCTCATAACCGGAAATCTGGTATGCGCCCGTACCGCAGGAATGGCGCGCGCAATATGCCTGTGCCCAGTCGCCGTCAGATTCGTTCTCTTTGCACCAGGTTGGGGAAATGATCCCTATTTTTGCTACGTTGTACAAAAATCCTGAGTTGTCGCTCTTTAATTTGATCGTGACGGTCATATCATCAGTCGCTTCTACGCTCTCTATCTCCTGTACCAGAGTCGATATGGAGCTTACAAATGCCATCGCACGATTGTAGGAATATACGACCGCTTCTGCATTTAAATCTGTTCCGTCAGCAAATTTCACTCCTTCACGCAGCTTGAATATGTATGTCTTCGCATCCGGCACCTCGTAACTCTCTGCCAGCCACGGTTCCAGTTCTGTCGTCCCGCGCACTTCCTCGACAAGGGGTTCGTAGCAGGTTCTGGATGCATTCATATCGCCGGCCCCTACCAGATTCGTCGGGTCAAAATTGGATGGCATGACACCTAATGCCGCAGTAAATGTTTTGTCTTCATCACTGACCGCATTCGTGGAATCTTTTTTGCCTTCCTTTTTATCCTCAGACTTACCGCATGCTCCAAGGCTCATGAGCATAGTCAGTATTACAACAAATGCAGCCGCCTTCTTCAAATTCTTTCTCATAAACTTACCTCCTGTACAATCTCTGAACATGTTCCAGTGTCAGGTATCCATTCTCAATATCTGACTTAATTGCTTCCTGGCTTCTCTCTCCCGGATCTCCGTATCCACCTCCTCCGCCTGTACTTATTTTTATGATGTCCCCCTTCTTCACAGGGAGCATGTTTGTCTTAAGATAATGTTTTTCTTCGGGTGTTCCCGGATTCACGACCACATCGGGTGCCTGCGCCGCATGCCCGCCAAGGAGGCCCCACGCCGTAGTTTTGGAGCGTTCCACCCAAAGCATCAGGTTACATTCCTCTTCGGTTTCCACACGGTAAGTACGTTCCAGGCCAAGACCGCCACGGTATTTCCCGGCGCCTTCCGAATCAGGCCTCACCTTGTAAGACAGAATTCTCAGAGGGTATTTACTCTCAATAAATTCGATCCCCCAGTTCTTCAGGTCACCGTTCACCACATTGATCATTCCGTTCTGTCCGTCCCCGCCATCATATGCTCCCCAGCCTCCTGCCGTTGCCTCGCAGATTGCAAACTGTTTCTTACGGATGCTGTCATAGCCGCTGAACAGGATGACGTTGGAATCACCGTAATGTGCGGCCGCCGCCTGCTGCGGGATCACTGGTGCCAGCGCCTTGATGATCAGGTCGATCAAAAGCCCCAGTCCCGTAAAATACCAGCCGCACGGTGCGGGTTCCTCCGCCGCCAGAAAACTGCCCTTCTCAACGATCACTTTGAGGTTGCGGAAGGTTCCGCCTGATACCTGGCTTTCCGGATTAATGACTTCTTTATATCCTACACGGCAGGCTGCAATTGTCTGCGCCTCGCCACAGTTGATCGGACCGATTCCCATCTTTGAACTTCCACTTAAGTCAATCGTCATCTCTCCCCCCTGAATCGTAACTTTTACCTTAAGTGGACGTTCTTCCTGTGTAATTCCGTCATTGTCAAGACAGCCTTCTGCAAAATACTCCCCATCCGGTATGGCCGCCACGGCCTGTCGGTCCAGCAGTTCGGACTGCCGGAATATCTCAAGTGCCGCCTCCTGCACTGTTTTTGTGCCGTAACGCCTATAGAGTTCCCCCATCCTTGTCTCTCCGGTATAGCAGGCTGAGATACAGGCGTTCAAATCTCCTCTCATCATGGCATGGTATCTGCTGTTGATCGTCAGAAGGTCCATGACATCCTCACATATCTTCCCTTCACTGCACAGCCTGACCGGCGGGATTCTCAAGCCTTCCTGATAAACCTCTGTACTGTCCGAACACCCCATCGGGTTCTTTCCGCCCATATCCTGCATCGCCGCACGGACAGCCGAAAATCCTTCCAGCCTGCCTTCATAGAAGATCGGCGAAAACACGGTTATATCAGCGGCATGTGTCCCCTGCAGATACGGATCATTCATGACAAATACATCGCCTTTTCTGTAACCCCCGAGCCCAATCTTATCTGTCACGATCTGGATACAGATTTCCAGATTTCCAAGAAAGATTGGAAGCCCGGAAGACTGTCCCAGAAGCCTTGCCTCTCTGTCAAAGATCCCCACGCTGCAGTCTTTCATCTCATAGATGCCGGGTCCGAATGCACTCTTGATCAGACAGCTGTTCATTTCCCTTGCGGCTGAATTTACCGCATTGCGGATAATTTCTACGACAATCGGATTCACTCTATCTGCCATCTTCTGTACCTCCGTTTCCTCTTCTCATCACCATGCTGTCCGCCTCGTCAACCGTTAATTCCCACCCCGGCGGCACGATCGTAGTAGAAGTCAGTTCTGTAACGATTGCCGGGCCGGAGATTTCTCTTCCTGTCACAAGACATTCTCTTGCATATATATCAATGTCATACTTTTTGCTGCTGAAATATCCCTGCAGTGTCCCGACCGGTTCTGCCGGGCTGTCACTTAAGCGCCTCTTTACCGCTGCCTTATTTACCGGCACGAGTACGGTCATCCTGTAATTCACCAGTTCCACTATATTGTCCGGAGAGTGGTGGCCGTAAAGTCTTTCATAAATGGCACTGTAGGCCTGTTCGATCTCTTCCCTGTCAAATACCGTTTCATCCGGGATATCTACGGAAATGGTATACTCCTGACCAAAATAGCGCATATCGAGCGCACAGATATAGTTTCTCTCCTCATTCTGCAGCCCTTCTTTCAAAAGCACCTCATCCAGTTCCTTCTTCAGTTCTGCAAAGTTCTGGTGGAAGTCCTCTTCTGTAAGCGAAGACAGCAGGCATACCTTCGTGTGCCCCGTATCATGCCGTATGTCCGCGTGCAGCATGCCCCATGCGGAAAATACACCCGGGTTCGCCGGGACGATGACTTCTTTTATATCCAGCATCTCTGCAATCAGTGCCGCATGCATCGGGCCTGCACCGCCGAATGCGAGGATCGAAAAGTTCCTTGGGTCGATCCCCCTCTTTACCGTAAGTTCCCGGATGGCATCCGCCATCTTATGATTCGCAATCTCACATACCCCTTCAGCCGCAGCCTCCGCATCCAGCCCAAACTGCCTGCCGTACGCTTCAAAAGCAGCCATTGTTTTTTCTGCATCAATCTGCATCCTGCCGCCTAAAAAATGCTCCGGAGACATATGTCCCAGTACAAGATTCGCATCTGTAAGTGTCGGCTTCTCTCCGCCCCTGCCATAGCACACCGGACCTGGGGCCGCCCCGGCACTCTGCGGGCCGACACGCATTCCACCTGCCTCATTCCATGCAATGCTTCCGCCGCCTGCACCGATACTGAACACATTTACAGTCGGCGCCAGTACCGGAAATCCCTCGATTTCTGCTTCTACCGTGGTTTCCATCCGGTTATTCACTACAATACTCACATCAAAGCTTGTGCCGCCAATATCAAAACCGATGATATTTTCCCGGTCAATCACACTCGCCCCGATAGCGCCTCCTACAGGTCCGGACATCAGGGTGTATACCGCCGTGGACGATGCCATCTCTGCACGGATCACACCACCGCTCGACTGCATCATATAGAGAGTTCCACCGAAACCTCTTTTCAGAAGCTCCTCTGATAGTGCAAAAACATGTCTCCTCGTACTCGGCGCAACGTAGGCGTTGAGTACAGAAGTACTGACTCTCTCGTATTCCCTTGACTCTTTAGCAATCTCATGGGACGCCGTAATAATGGTTCCTTCGTCCAGCTCTTCCTCCAGAATCCTGCATACCTCTTTTTCATTTTTCGTATTTGCATAGCTGTTGATCAGGCATACCGCCACAGAGTCATATTTTCCTTTTAATGCCTCTATGACTTCTCGCATCATCTCTTTTGTAACTTTCTTTTCAATCGTCCCCTCAAAAGAAACCCGCTCGTCTATCTCATAGATATCTTTCCTCGGTATCAGGGGCTCCGGCTTATGATAACGAATATTATAGATCTCCGGCCGGTTCGCCCTTGCTATCTCATATACATCCCTGAACCCCTTCGTTGTCACGAGGGCGCAGTGGGCGCCCCTTCTCTCGATTACAGAATTCAAACCTGATGTCGTACCATGTACGATGCTGGTTATCTGGCCGTACTTATCTCCGGCCAGTTCATCAAATCCCTTTAGTATCCCTTTTTCCAGAGCGTCCGGAGTCGTCAGCACCTTTGTTGTCTCATAGACGCCTGTGTCATCATTCAGCAAAACAATATCTGTAAAGGTTCCGCCCACATCCGCTGCTAATCTGTATGACATACACGTTCCTCCTATTCTCTGGCCGCCTCTGCCGCCGCTTTTACCCTCCAGCACTCGATCTCTGTAGGAATGGTGCAGTCCGCGCCCAAAATGAAGCCCGTCTTTCCATTCTCCTGAATAATCTTTCTTACCTCCGCCCGGATCTCTTCCTTTGTACCTTCAACGAGTACACCGCTTCTGTTTGCAAGGCCTCCCATGATAGCCGGCTCCGGAAATAGCTCCTTTGCCTGTGCGATCGTAAACGGCGCCTCATAGATCCCCCAGTTCACAACATCCGCGTACCTGCCATAACCGGCATAGCGCTGCATATTCAGTCTGTCCTTGCAGATGTGGAGGAAACAAGTACCCCCGCTTTCCCTGATGGCTGACATGACCTGTTTGTCAAGAGGTGCGATGTAAGTCTCGAATTCCTCATCCGTATAGTAGCGGTACTCTCCGCCCAGAGCCGCATAATAGACAGAATCCAGCCCGGCCTTTATGTATTCTTCGGCCAGCACACACATGATATCGGCAACCCGTTTATATACATCAAACACAGCATCCTTATCCTGCCGCAGATGTTCCGGCATCACCAGGCGTCCCGTATCGTATCCGTATGTCTTCTCGATCAGGTGCAGGCTGGAAGCCACGATCCCATGTAGTGTCCCCATTGTATAGTGTCCCGGTTCACACTTGTCCAGTATCCGTTTCACAAGATCGAGCTGCCTCGTCATCCACGCATCATTTTTGGAAAAACCCGGAATCAGCTTCCAGTCCGCACCGCAGCGGATGCCTTCACATGCAGGCAAAAGATTCTCATTCATGATTTTATAGATGTCTGTGCCTGTCTTCTCAAAAAACTCCAGATGCGCTTCCGCGCCCTTCTCCCCATATTCACATCCTGCCGGGAAATGGAGTGAGAAACTTGATGGAATCCCGTCAACCGGTTCTTTTTTTATTGCTGCTGTCACACGCTCTCTGCCATTCATCTCTGTTACTTCCTTTCTTGTTGATATCACTGTTATTTCCTTTAGTATTATCTCTGATATTATCAGAGGGAGTAAAAAAAATAGATGTACATCTGTAAGCTTAATTTGATATTATCATTGCAATTGCGTTTTGTCAATCCAATTTTTCAGATTCTTTCACTTTTACTTTACTTTTATTTCATAGTTAAATAAAACATGTATAGAAAAAGCGGTTAACTTTCATATATCAGCAAAATTAACCGCATATTTCTAGATACCATATTATACTCATTTATTTCTCAACCAATTCAATTTTATTTACTTCAGCGAGGATAGCAGGAATTTGCTCGCGGATACCGCCACTATAAGTAATAGAAACTTTATCCCCTACTTTAAACTCAGACAAGTCTTCAAGGTTATCTGGTTTACCAGCCTCACACAAATGACCGTCCGAATCTAACCTAACGATTAAATAAGTATCCTGATTTTCAACTACCTGACCCATCACTGTTATGTCTATCAGCTTATCGTCCAAATAATCCTTGTACTTGTAAACAAAGGGCAATAGCAGGGGAATTAAAACCAGTACGATACCTATAGCATATTTAAGTTTCCTTTTCATAATAAGTCCCTTCTCGAATGAAGTTAAAAAACTTGTAATAATCCGGACATTCTTGATACTAAAACTATTATAGCATTTTTCAATTAATTTAACATCCAATCTTAAAGTTGAACTCTAATATCATGATTAGACAGTATAGCAGTCAGGGGTAAAGCCTTTCATATTAAATTTAAGTTTATTAACCAACATTTATTGAAATGAATTAGTTTGTATGTTAGCAGAAAGAAAATGTATTTGCTTATCAAATTGAACAATTCCACAGCTGACTATGACATTATTGTGGTTTTGTGTGGCATTCAGCAACACGCGATGTGGTTTTTTGCTAGATTTGAACATTATTTCGTTGCTATTTCCCTGTAGTTGTTGTATAATTAAAATACTATGAACAGTAATCCCAATTCCGTTAGGAGAAGAGAAAATATGAAGAGATCAAAACGTATTGAAACACTGGACAGGCGCCCCGTGAATCTGGATGGTTATATCAACGAATGGCCGGAGATGGGGTTTGTCGCAATGAGCAGCCCATACGATCCGAAGCCGTCAATCAGGATAGAGAACGGAAAAGTGACAGAACTTGATGGCAAAGAAAGAGAGGATTTCGACTTCATCGACCAGTTCATCGCCGATTATGCAATCAATGTTGACCGGGCAGAAAGGTCCATGACCGTGCCTTCACTCGATATTGCAAGGATGATCGTGGATATCCATGTTTCCAGAAAAGAGATTCTGGAAGTCATAAGCGGGATCACTCCTGCCAAGATGGTCGAGGTCATGAACCATCTGAATGTCGTGGAGCTTATGATGGGGATGCAGAAGATACGCGCACGTAAGACTCCGGGGAATCAGGCCCATATTACGAACTTAAAAGACGATCCGGTACAAATTGCCGCCGATGCCGCCGAGGGAGCCTTAAGGGGATTTGCCGAGGAAGAGACGACGATGGGTGTTGCAAGGTACGCGCCGCTGAGTGCAATGGCGCTTTTGATTGGTTCCCAGGTCGGCCGTCCGGGCGTTCTCACACAATGTTCCGCAGAGGAAGCTACCGAGCTTGAACTCGGAATCCGCGGGCTGACTACATATGCAGAGACACTTTCCGTCTATGGCACGGAAAAGGTATTTATAGACGGGGATGACACCCCTTATTCCAAAGCTTTTCTGAATTCCGCCTATGCATCCAGAGGATTGAAGGTCCGGTTCACATCCGGTTCCGGTTCCGAGGTGCTGATGGGGAACAGCGAAAAGAAATCCATGCTCTATCTGGAATGCCGCTGCCTCTATGCAACAAAGGGCGCGGGAAGCCAGGGAATCCAGAACGGTTCCGTGAGCTGTATCGGTGTACCCGGAGCTGTGCCGGGAGGTATCCGTGAAGTCATGAGCGAGAACCTCGTTGCCGCACTGCTCGGTCTGGAATGTGCTTCCTCCAATGACCAGAGTTTTTCCAATTCTGACATGAGAAGGACTGCAAGGACAATGCTCCAGTTCCTGCCGGGAACCGATTTTATTTTTTCAGGTTATGCCGCAGAGCCGAACTACGACAACATGTTCGCAGGCTCCAATTTTGATGCGGAAGATTTTGATGACTACAATGTACTGCAGAGAGACATGCAGGTGGACGGCGGTCTGAAGCCGGTTACCGAGGAAGAAGTGATCCGCGTAAGGATGAAAGCCGGAAAGGCCATACAGGCAGTCTTCAGGCAGCTCGGCCTGTCTCCGGTATCTGATGAACAGGTAGAAGCGGTCGCTTATGCACATGGCAGTAAAGATACCCTTGAACGTGACGTGACGGCCGACTTAATGGCGGCCGAGGATGTCTTAAAACGTGGAATAACGGGAGTGGATGTGGTAAAGGCTCTGGCAGAATCCGGTTTTCAGGATATTGCAGAGAGTGTGTTAAGTATGCTGAAGCAGCGTGTTGCAGGTGACTACATGCAGACAGCCGCCATTCTGGACCGCGATTTCCATGTGCTTTCCGGAGTCAACACCCCGAATGACTACATGGGACCGGGAACGGGATACCGTGTTGAAGGTGAACGCTGGGAAGAGATCAAGAAGATCCCCCATATCATAAACCCACAGGATATATAGGAGGAAAGAGCATGCAGGTAAATGAAGATTTAGTAAAACAGATAACAAATGCTGTCCTCACAGAGATGAAGCACCGGAAAGACACGAACCCGGCCCCTGTGACGTCCGGCAGTCCGGCTGCAAGTACAGCAGTTTCCCAGTCTCTGGCCGGACGCGACAGAATCAACCCGGTTAAGACTTCCTATGCTTCTTATCCAAGGGCAAAAAAGGGAACCGATCCGAAAGAAGTTGTCATCGGAGTCGGCGCTGCCTTTCAGAAGGAAATCCAGAAGACCATCTGCGGTATCCCGCTGGATGATGTCTTAAAGAATGTAAAAGCCGGCATTGAAGAAGAGGGCATGGTCCCGAGGGTGGTCAAGATTCTTGACACTTCGGATGTCTGCTTTATGGCCCTGGAAGCTGCTAAGACTTCCGGCTCCGGCATTGGCATTGGCATCCAGTCCAAGGGGACAACAGTCATCCACCAGAAGGACCTGTATCCGCTTTCCAATCTGGAACTGTTTCCGCAGGCGCCGCTTATGGATCTCGAAACTTACCGGAAGATCGGAAAGAACGCGGCAAAGTATGTTAAGGGCGAACAGGTTGTGCCTATACCATGTACCAATGACCCTATGTCCAGACCAAAATACCAGGTAAAAGCGGCCCTGATGCATATCGCTGAGACCGAGCAGCTTGACCCTGAGGTCGGAATTATCGAATGGGAGGAGAAATAGATGCAGTACCCCTTAGGTGAACACGAGAAAGAGAAGATCACATCCAAAACCGGAAAAAAACTGACTGACATCACTCTGGATGAAGTCATGAAGAACCACGTTTCCGCTGATGATATCAAGATTTCCAAAGAGATCCTGAAAGCACAGGGACAGGTTGCCCTCAAAGCGGACAACGGCCCGATGCAGAAGAATTTTGAGCGCGCCGCCGAGCTGGTGGACGTACCGGATGATGTCATTTTAAAAATGTATGATAAACTGCGCCCGAACCGTTCTACCAAGCTGGAACTGGTTCTTATGGCACAGGAACTGCTTGAAAAATATAATGCCAAAAACTGTGCAAGGCTCGTTATGGAAGCCGCAGAAGTTTATGAGAAAAGAGGTATTCTGCTTTGAGTTTAATTGCTGGAGTAGACATTGGGAATTCCACAACAGAAGTCTGTGTCGGGGAGGCAGCCGCTGACGGCACCATCCATTTCCTGACAAGTGCTTCACGCCCTACAACCGGGACCAAAGGTACGGTTGCGAATACTCATGCAATCAAAGCAGCTTTAAACAGGGCCATGAGCAGTATCGGACGTACGATCAGCGACATCTCGCTCATCCGTCTCAACGAAGCCGCACCAGTCATAGGTGACACTGCTATGGAGACACTGACCGAGACGATTATCACAGATTCGTCTATGATCGGCCATAATCCTTCGACTCCTGCCGGAGCCGGACAGGCAGTCGGGGAGATCCTGCTGATTAATAATCTGTCACGGGGAATTCCCGGGTCGCCTTACATCGTAGCCGCCGATGATTCTTACTCCTACGAAGAGGTTGCCGCGATCCTCAATCAGTCTGCGGATACACTGGATATTGCCGGAGTCATCCTGAAGGCGGATGAGGCAGTGCTGGTGGAAAACCGGCTTCGGAAAAAGATACCGATCATCGATGAGGTTGCAAGGATTGACAAACTGCCTGACGGCGTTCTGGCTGCGATTGAAGTTGCCCTGCCCGGACAGACCGTGCGCATGCTTTCCAATCCATACGGAATTGCCACACTCCTGCATTTGAATGCGGAAGAGACGCGGACTGTCACGCCAATTGCCAAAAGCCTGATCGGAAAACGCAGTGCAGTTGTTTTAAAGACACCGGGCGGAAATGTCCGGGAAAATGTCCTGCCCGCCGGGGAGATTTATCTCGATGCCGAGAACAGTGCATCGATCAATCTTGATGAAGGTGCCGCAGAAATCATGAAGGCAGTTGCAGATGCCGGGAAAATTCATGATATCAGCGGACAGCCGGATACGAATGTCGGCAATATGCTCACCCGCATCAAGCGTGGTATGGGGGAATTAGACCATACTCCGGATGCAGATATCCGGATCACTGATATCCTTGCCGTGGATACACTTGCGCCGGTCCTGATTTCCGGTGCACTCGCAGGGGAAACCTGTCTCGAGAAAGCGGTCGGGATTGCAGCGATGGTAAAGACGCAGCACCTTCCGATGCGGGAGATTGCGGATAAGCTGAAGATGGAACTCGGAATGGATGTCAGAATCGCCGGGGTAGAGGCCGTCATGGCAAGTCTCGGGGCACTCACTACTCCGGGAACGAAGCTGCCTCTGGCCATTCTGGATATGGGCGGCGGTTCTACAGATGCGGCAGTGATTTCGGAAGACGGCAGAGTGACCATGACGCATCAGGCCGGTGCCGGGGAACTGGTATCCATGCTGATTGAAACCGAACTTGGTCTGGGTGACCGCCATATTGCGGAGCAGATCAAGAAATATCCACTCGCAAAAGTAGAAAGCCTTTTCCATATGAGAATGGAAAACGGGCAGATGACATTCGTTGATGAGTCCATTGACCCCCGTTTCTACGGGCGGGTTATTTTACTCGCAGAAGACGGATATATCCGGATAGAAAAAGAGATTCCAATGGAAAAGATCGTTCAGGTACGGCGGGATGCGAAAAGAAAGGTATTCGTCACCAATGCGTTCCGTGCACTCAAGAGCGTCGCCCCCGGACAGGATTTGAAGAACATTTCCAATGTGGTGCTTGTCGGAGGGTCTGCCGAGGATTTCGAAATACCGGAAATGCTGATGGAGGAATTTGCCGATTACCGGATCGTATGCGGGCGCGGCAATATCCGCGGAACAGAAGGACCACGCAATGCCGTGGCAACCGGACTTGTGCTTTCATATGCAGGAGAGAGACAATGATTATAAAAAGACCTTCTATTTTCATATATGTAAACCATCCGGACCCTTCTGTCCTGAAGGAGCTCTGTGCAGGCATCGAAGAGGAAGGCGTGTTTTTTGATATCAAAGAAATGGATTATGATTCGCCTGACGAATTAGCCTGGAATGCGGCGAATGATTCGATGCTCGGCTCCGGAATCGGGATGTGCAGGACTCATGCCGCACTGCAGATGCGAGGGATTGAGAAGGGGCATAATATTGAAAGCTATCTGGCACCGGATAAGGAACAGAGCAGAAAGCTGGGGGCTAACAGCGCCCGGGCCATAAAAAAGCTTGCTTTTAAATAAAAAGGGGAGATGACCATGAAAATTTACACGAAAAACGGGGACGCAGGGAAGACTTCCCTCATGAACGGAATCAGCGTTTCCAAGTCCGATGACCGGATTGAGCTTCTCGGCACGATTGACGAGCTGAGCAGCCATATCGGACTTGCCAAGGTAATCGCCGATTCCTCTTTGAGTGAACGTCTTTCCAAGATTCAAAAGGAACTGATGCAGATTATGGCCGGTATTGCTGATCCGCGTAATCCGGACCATCGCTTTACAAAAGAAGAGACTCTTGCTCTGGAAGAAGAAATCGACCATCTGGAGGATTCGTTCCCCCGCGCAAAGGAATTCGTCCTTTACGGCGGCTGTGAGCAATCAGCCCGGCTGGATGTGGCAAGGGCCGTTGCAAGACGGGCCGAACGGAGGTTCCGCAAGGTTTCACAGAATTACGGTGCTGACAGTAAGGCAATGCAGTATATAAACCGGCTGTCTGACTACCTTTATGTAGCGGCAAGGTATGCCGATTACAAGTCTTCTGCCGAGCCTGATGAGGAATTCCGCCAGGAAGTCGTGAAAAATGTTATGAAAAGTATCGGGAAGTAAAATATGCCGGCCCTTCCACTTTACCTGGAGGGACCGGCATATTTTTTATTGTCTTTTGATCTTCCTGGAAGGTGTTTTTTCAAACTCTTCTTCTCTTATTGTCAGCCCGTGTATCTTTTTATAAGGGGGAAGCCCTCTGTTGTAATCGTCAATGACCTCCTGCAGGCGGGCGGGAACATCCTTGATTCTCTTCTTCTGCGCGTACTCCATGTCCGGATATATTTCTGCTTCTATGACGGATTCTTTCTCCCTGACGATAATCTCTTGTACAAGAGGGTCTTTTCCAATCTCATTCTCGAGCTCTTCCGGTGATACATTTTCCCCGTTTTTCAGAATAATCAGATTCTTCTTCCGTCCCGTTATGTAGACAAAGCTGTCCTCATCAATGTATCCCAGATCACCCGTCCTGAGCCATCCGTCCGTCAGTGCCTCTTCTGTTTCTTCGGGCATTTTATAATATCCGAGCATGACACTTGAACCCCGCACCCAGATTTCACCGTCTACGGTCTTTGCTTCACAGTTAGGAAGGAGTTTACCAACCGAACCGGTTCTGGAGTCCCATGCCAGATTTGTGCTGATAACCGGTGAACATTCTGTCATACCATATCCCTGAAGTACCGTGATGCCATATTCTGCAAATGCCTGAACCATCTCCGGCGGCAGGTATGCCCCACCGCTGCAGATTGTTTTCAGGTTTCCGCCGAAAGCCGCCTTTGCGACCATTTTCTTTGGCAGGATACCTGTTGATTCTTTCAGTTTTTTATAGACTGATTCTATTACCATAGGCACAAGCAGTACGATCTCCGGCTTGAAAAGCTTCATGTTTTTCGATACATGCATAATAGAATCGTTGATACAGATCACAAGGCCAATATAAATTCCTTTCAGGATATCCATTGTAAAGCAGTATGCGTGGTGAATCGGAAGGAGCGTCATCGATACTGTACCGGCAGGGATCTTCATATCCAGACATACTGCATTATCCGTCAGATTCCTATGACTTAACATAACGCCCTTGCTCTTCCCCGTCGTACCGGAAGTAAACAGAACAGCACACATTTTTTCTGGATCCAGTTCACATTCAAAGCTTCCTTCATGCTCATCCAGCAGTTGGTGGAGAGAAAGAATATCCTCTTTGCTTTCCTCTGCCTGCATGGAAATCATGTATTTCACCCCGGGACATGCCTCCTTTGCCTTTGCGGCCACATCTTTGCGCAGACTGTCAAAAACGAGGACACTTATGTCCGCCCGGTTCAGAAGCTCACAGACATCCTCCGTTTTCAGCTGCGCATCTAGCGGGACAATGACACTTCCGCTATTTGCCGTACCGAAATAACTTATGATCCACTCATAGGTAGTCGGCCCGATCACAGCCACATGCTTCCCCTGCATTTCCAGCGATTCAAGTACTCTGCTGAACGATTCGCTGTCCTTTTTCAAGTCCTGATAGGTCTTCGATACCACTTCTTTACGCACTTTATACCGGATTGCCGGATTTTCCCCGTAAGTATCTGCCGCATAGCGGATAATATCTTTCATTGTCTCCATCTTCATACCTTTACCTGCCCCTCTTAATCCTGCAGACTCTCAATATACCTGACAGCCTCACCTACCGTCACGATGTCTGCAACCTCACGTTCTTCCACTTCAACATCAAACGTATCTTCCAGTTCACCAACCATACTCATAAAATCATAAGAAGTGAAGCCAAGATCCTCGACAAAACGCGAATCCTCCGTAATAGATCCCTTATCCACTTCAACGTACTCACAAATAATATCACGTAACTTATTAAACATATTTTAACCTCCTAGGGGTCAGACCCCTTTGCGCTCCGTTTTCAGAATATTCTCAAGTTTTAGACTGCCGATATGAGTTCCCCTACTGTGATGTCCGGATTTTCAACACCTTTGAAGATGATACGGCAGAGGTAGTAATAAAATTGTTGTAATTGTTTGTAATTTACTACCCCTGTCTGGTGTTCAAAGTTGAAGTTCATTCCGTTGTCTTCCGCCCGGTGCATCACGGTCAGGTAAAGGGCATGTGCCGCGGCACCATTGCTGTACCACGCGGATTTGTACCGGATGTCCCCCAGGCGGTCCAGACCTTTGTCTTTCAGGGTCAGGGGCTGGTAAGTCAGGCTCAGTGGCTCATATGTCTGGCCGGACTCCAGTCCGTAATATTTACTGCGGTATTTATAATACTCCGTCGGGTCATAGTTAGCATGGCGGAAAAGCTGGTTCTGCCCGTCTCTTATCTTGAACAGCCCTTCCATAAAGGTATCTGACTCCTTTACAATCGTACGGAATGGAAAGCAGTGGATTCTGGTTCCGCCGCATTTTTTCTCGGAGAGCGTCGCTCGTCTGGCGACTGTTGTCGTCACAGAGACGTCATCATTCCCATTTTCTTTTTGTAAATATGTACGAAGCCCCATCATCAGGAGGCACACCATCGAAATATGGTTTTCTTCGCAGAATTTCATCAGCCGCCTTGACGGATCTTCTTCCAGCTCAAATGTAACGATGTTTGCATCTACGTTATCCGAAACTGCCGTAACTGCACGCAGGGACGAATCTTTTTTGTTCTCCTGTTCTTCCAGAAGCTTTTTGGGACCAAATACGCCGTTAAATACAGGTTCGGATGAAGAAATCATTTTCTCAAAGAATTCCGTATCTCTCTGTTTTGACCTGCACCCGGCCTCGTATGCGAGGTCTTTTTCGAGCTGCGCAATATAAGAGGACATTTCCTTCGGATAACCAATCCCCTCGTATTTCATGTTGCAGTAGATTTCTATGACGTCTTTTAAAAATAAAATCAGTGACTGGGCGTCCATTGTCATATGGTCAACGAGAAGATAGATTCCCTGAAATCCGTCCGGGGTAATAATCATGACGACTCTGTTCAGAGGAGAATGGAAACGCTCAAACGGAACGGATGTCCATTCTTTCATCTTCGCCTCCGCCGCCCAGCCTTCCCAGCCGGTGAAATCGAAGAATTCAATGTCTCGTTCCTCTCTGGCCGCAATATACTGCACAACGTTTCCGTCTTCGTCCTCTGCAAAACGCAGCCGCATGGATTCGCATCTGGAATAGGCTTTGTAAATTGCTTCTTTCAGTGCACCAAAATCCAGGCTCTGCTGGATCGTCAGGCTGGTACCAATGTTCAGCACCTGCTTTTTCGGGCAGTATTTCTGGTAAAAAAAATGCAGTTTCTGTGCAGCGGTCAACGGGTATGTTTCTTTTCCATCAATAATTTTCATGATTCCATCCCTCTTTTCTTTAAAAAGGCCGTCAAAGTTTCCTCATATTTTTCCTGATCTTTATAAAAGGATTCGCAGTGTCCTGCCCCTTTGATGATCAGTATTTCTTTCTCTGAAGCACAGGCATCATAAATTTCCCGGCACATCCGGCACGGGACAAATGTGTCCGCATCCCCGTGAATAAACAGGATCGGCACTTTTGCCTTCTTCACTTCCTCTTTCGCACTGCATTCCCGCAGGCTGTAGCCTGCACGGCTGATTGTCATTTGGTCGGAAATATTCAGGACCGGAAATGCGGGAAGGTGGTACTGCGTCTTAAGCACATGGGAAAACACCTCCCAGGCGTTTGTAAAAGCGCAGTCGGAAATAATTCCCTTCACCTCACGTGGAAGATTCATCCCGCTTGCCATCAGCACAGTAGAGCCTCCCATCGACATGCCGTGAAGCCATATTTCACAGCCCCTGCCAAGGATCTCCACCGCGTATTCTGCCCATTTTGCCGCATCTTTCCTGTCCAGACATCCAAAACCGATATATGTACCTTCACTTTCGCCGTGTGCCCTCTCGTCTACGAGCAGCATCCGGTATCCTCTTTTGATGTAATAGTTTGAAAGACCGATATAATCGCTCATTCCTTTGCTTGTGTAACCGTGGAACCCTAGGATGATCTTATTTCCACCCTCTCCCGGGAAATAAGTCCCATGCAGCTTCAGTCCGTCTGACGAGCGTATCCATACATCCTCATGCGGCTGTGACAGCATCCATGCCTTCCACTCTTTCATCCGCGGCATGTACTGTTCCCAGTCCGTCCCCGCCATATCTATCGTACGTTCTGTTTTGGCATTCTGCGTGAGCATGGTGCGCCTGAAAAAATAAGATGCAATACCATATTCAGCGAAAGCCGCTGCTGCCCCGATTCCAAGTAATGTCTTTAAGCCCTTCATAGTCGGTCCCTCCCGGAATATCCCTGTCCTATTTACCTGCTGCCGCTGCTTTCTTCTTATCCACAGCCTTTCTCACCGTATTTTTTACCGATGCGGCCTTCTGGACCGCAGCCTTCTTCACACCGGATGTCTGTGACGCCCCCTTCGTAAAGTCCTGAAGCTTCAGCGCTTTCTCAAAGTCTCCTTCCACCTTCAGCTTCCCCTTAGTAAACGCATCCACTGCATCTAATTTACCCGCTGAAATTTCCAGAAGCGTTTCCGCCGTTGTTGTAAAAAGCACATCCCTGTCATAGTACTCATATGGTTCAATGCTCAGCTTTCCGTCAGCTATATCTGCATAGAAAGCACCCTGCGCCTCACCCTCGATATTAAACTGATATGCAATATGCTCTTTGATCCGGCTCACATCTGCCTTCATAAACTGTTCCTTTATCTCTGCCACAAGCTCATCATATTTCATTTTCTCATTTCCTCCTCGAATTTCGACATTTTTCGACCAATGGTCGAATCAGTATCTTCACTCAAAATAACACTTTTTCGACCATCAGTCAAGTTTACATTTTCCAGATTACATGATACAATCTAAAAAAATCGGAGATGAAAATTATGCATAATAATCAAAAAAAAGACCTGATTTTAGATGCTATGCAAGAATTAATGAACAAATCAAACGCACAGACTATATCAGTAAGCGATATTGCCAAAAAAGCCGGGATCGGGAAAGGAAGTATTTACTATTATTTCAAATCCAAAGAAGAAATTCTGGAAGGTGTCATCGAACGCTCCTACTCAGACGCCCTGAAAAAGGCAGAAGAACTGGTGAAAAATCCGGAATTGAAAGCACTGGACAAACTCGAGATCGTATTCAGGACCTGCCGTGACTCCTCACTGGAGCTTTTAAGACAGGAGGCCGGCGATTTTTTTGAGATACAGCAGAGCGCACTGCTACACCAACAGTACATACAAATCATGATCAGGAACCTGAGGCCGGTTCTGGCAGATATCATACGTCAGGGAAATGCAGAAGGGACAATGTTTTGCAAATCACCCGAAGAGGCTGCCGAGATTGCATTAATCGTGCTGCTTATCAAGATGGACAGCCGGCTCAATTCCCAAAGCCGGGAACAGGTCCAAAAGACGCTGGATGTATTCTCCTATATGCTGGAGACCAGCTTCGGAATCGAGAAGGGAAGGCTGGATTACCTGTGGGAAGGATTTAGCAGCCATAATCCGGACAAGTCACAGGCAGTGTCTTAGAGGGGGCCTGTAAAAGGCCCCCCTTAGTGTGTCTCCCCCATTGCCACACTCACGTCCTCATCACATTCCACCACCGCCTCCACGGCAAATTCCAACGCATCCGCAATCATCCGGGCGGACATGCTCGGCGTGCCGTCAGGAAGGTTAACCACCTGCTCCGGCAGATAAGGTACATGGATAAAACCACCTTTCAGATTCGGAAAAGTCCGGTCGATCATATAGAGCAGCCTGTACATCACATCGTTGCAGACAAAGGTGCCCGCCGTGTAAGAGATTTTTGCCGGTATACGGTGTTCCCGTATCTTCTGCACCATTGCTTTCACCGGGAGCTTTGCAAAATAAGCATTCTCCCCGTCTGCACAAACCGGCCTGTCAAGCGGCTTTTTCCCCTCATTATCCGGAATCCTCGCCTCCATCAGATTAATAGCCACCTTTTCTATCGTAACCGCCGACCGGCCTCCGGCCTGTCCCACACAGATCACCGCATCCGGCCTGTGTTCCACAATCCCTTTTTCCAGAATCTTTCCTTCCTTCTCAAAAACCGTCGGTATTTCTATCTTTACAATATCCGCCCCTTTGATTCTGTCCGGAAGCAGCTTTACCGCCTCATAGGCCGGATTAATATCCTCTCCGCCAAATGGATCAAATCCCGTTATTAATATCTTCATCATATTCCTCCTTTAACTGAAATCCTGTGCATAATACTTAACGTTGCGCGCATTAAAAATCATAACTGGCAGCATGTCAAAAAAATACCGGCTCCGGTATGATAATCTTCCCCCGCTCCATTATCTTCCTGTTGTCCGCATAAATATCCGGCCGCTTCGCCACAATATCAAAGTGCCCGTTCGCCTCATGTACACCGCCAAGGGCAATATTTCTTCCAACCCCGATATGAAATGTCCCATAAGCAGACTCATCCTCAATATAGGAATCCCCCCGGCATTTTGCGTAAGAATTTAAACCAATCCCAAGCTCCGACGCGGCATAGATTCCCGGATCATGAAAATCGTCCATATATTCCTTCAGCTTTCTTCCCACCGCAGTCATCTCAATTTCCCGGATATATCCATCTTCCAGCCTGATCCAAAACGGTTCGTCCACCCTTCCTATATATCCAAGCGAGCCGTCTGGTATCAGTATCCCTCTCGTTTTTGTCTCCTCAATCGGGACATATACCTCGATACTGGCCGATGAAAATCCCTTTCCGTCCCTGACGACACCGTTAAAAAATCCTGCCGGGCGGTTTCTTTTATACAAGGTAAGGTCCGTTCCCAGCCTTGTCGTGACATGGACCACGGAAGAGGAATTTAGATATTTCATGATGATCCCTGCCATCATTTTACTCTTTTTTGTATCCATCATCATAAACTGAAAAGCCAGCATCGATTTTCCATTATTTGTAGAAAGCGGAAGTGACAAAAACTTGCTGCCTCTTTGTATCGCTCTTTTGGCCGCTTTTGTCGTGACCAGTGAATAGTCGGTTGCTCCTAAGACTGCCTGATAGCCGTCAAACACATCTTCGTGGCTGTCAAAAAAGACGCCCACATGTTTCCCGCGCTTTTCAACTACCATCAGGTCCACTGCTTTTGACCGCCTGTGGGCACATTTCCGAAGAATCTCTGCCTCTGCGATATGGTTTTCACTCGTAACTATCAAAAGTTTCTCCCAGGGCTTCAATCTGAGCCAGTCCCTGACCACGATCATGGCTCCGCGCTCCGTTTTACTGTGTTCTGCTTTCCTGTGTTCTTTCATCTGTACACCACCGCTATTTCAATAAGATCATGTAAACGATCTGAAATATAAAAATCAGCGCTGCCGGGACAAGCTGGTTTTTGATTACGCCAAAGCGGTCCTTCATATCAAGCATGGCCACCGGGACAACATTAAAATTGGCCGCCATCGGTGTGCAAAGTGTTCCGCAGAATCCACAGGTCAATGCCAGCATTCCGATTACAGCCGGATCGGCCCCGTAACTCAGAACAAACGGCGCCCCGATCCCGACAGTCATAACAGTGATTGCCGCAAATGCATTTCCCATAATCATCGTAAACAGCGCCATTCCAATGGCAAATATGACAATCCCCAGGTTCACATTTCCTTTGGGAACCACTCTTTCCACCAGACCTGCAATGACCTGCCCCACACCCGCTTCTGTAAAAACCGCTCCCAGACTCGCAAGCAGCATCGGAAGCATGCTTAAAGGGCCTACCGTTGACAGCAGGCGCTCGGAATCTCTCAGGAACACGGCCGGTTTATTATCTCTGGATAAAAACATCAGGATGATCATCGAAACAACAATTCCGGCGCCAACCCCGACGATTGCCCCCAGATCGGGAAGGAACACGGCAAAAATAATGGCTGAAATCCCAATGGCAAGGGCTGGTGCAAAAATTTTCATACCGATCTTCTCCGACATTTGATTCACATATTCTTCCGGCAAAACTTCTGACTTTCCAATCTTCACTTTCTTCAGAATCGCAGGTATCGTCATTAATATGATCAGCCCTCCGTTGATCACGGACGGAATCCACCGCCCGAAAGCAAGGACGATTCCGAGAACACACCAGAAAAATCCCGTCCCAAATCTGGACGGATTATCCTTGTCCACCGCATTTTTGACACCTGTGTACAGCGCAGTTAATCCCATAGCTATATAAATCACTTCAAGAAGCTTCGCCCCTAACGTAATATCAGGACTGGTAAAATAGGCCATAAGGCGCCTCCTTTTTTATAACCACTTTTGTAGCTGTCCAGAATCATGAACAGTTACCTCTTTTCTTTTTTGCGGCCATAGTACTTTCTATATAGTTTTCTGTCTTTCAGGAAATAATATACAGTTCCCACTGCAATCGCAAAAATTCCTACCGGGATTTCCACTTTGGCCAGCTCAATCAGTTCCACCTTATACCCGAGTGTTTCCATTGTAGACTGCACAAGAAGTGCTCCCGATCCGCCGACAAATAAAACCTGGCAGAAGAACCACGCAATATTCTCCATTCCCGAAGACATACCCTTAAGCTGTTCCACATGCTCCTCATCCGGCTTCTGTCCCCCCGCCTCTACAGCCCCCGTGGCCATCGGCATGACGATCGGTCTTACGAAACCTGCCACACCGCCAAAACTGACATTAAACGCCGCAAAAATCCCGCGCATGATCCCATATGCACCGATCACTGCACCGGCAGAAGCATTTTTTATCTTTCCAATTAAACCTGCGGCCGCGTGCTTCAATCCGTTTCGTTCCAGAGTTCCCGTAACAAGCATGATCAGAATAAAAATCGCCATATTGCGATTGGAAATAAAGCTCGACCCCAGCGTCTCCAAAAGCCCCATAACCCCAAGATTTCCGACGGCTGCCGTGACAATTGCAGCAATCAGAATAATCAGGATGGAGTCCAGTTTTAAGGCAAAACCTATAATAACAATTAAAATACCTGACAACTTTATCAGTTCCATTTTCATTTCCTCCTTGTGGTATGTAACGCATATATTCTTTCTCATTTGGGAGGATTTTACTCGGAATTGCCTGCTTTTTATTTTATAGGGCATACTTTCCTCGTATAAAATAAAAAGCCAAAGGGTGTATCAAATAAACACCCTTTGACTCAATTATGTTAGTTATTCTTATTCAAAAATCAGACCCGCTGTAACTTCTTTAAAAATGACACCCAGAGCGTGTGCTCCTGCGTCAGGGTATCCAAGGCTTCTTTCACCGACTGTGCCGGCTCTCCCCATGCGTGCAACAATCTCTTTTGTCTTTTCGGCTCCATCCGCCGCTGCCCCGGCTCCCTTTTCCAGAGCCCCTTTCATCGTCATCTTTTCCTCTGCACTCTGAGTCAGGATATCTGCACACGGTACAAGAGCATCAATCAAAGTCTTGTCGCCTACAACAGCACCGCGGCCAAAAGAACGTTCTCCCGTTTTTTGTATTCCTGTAACCGCCGCCTGCATCATACCGGAAAAGTCTTTCAAATCAAGCTGCGTCTTATCTCCCGCCTCAATTCCGGCTGCACGAAACGCAGCTCCCCATATCGGTCCGGAAGCACCACCGCAGTATTCCATAATCACGATAGCGCATGCCTTCAGAAATTCACCGATTGTCCGGCTTTCCTCTGCAAGTATTTCCTCCCATTCATTCATCAATTCCAGAAAACCTTTTGCAACACTCATTCCAAAGTCTCCATCTCCTGCATAGGAATCCAGCTCACAAAATGCAACTTCGTTCTTTAGTATACATTGGCCCATAGCCGCAACCATATACTGCAGATTCTCAAGGCTTATTATATTGTTCTTTACTACTTTTGCCGACTCCTCTACTTTAAATTCCTGCGGTGTATGTTTCTTTTCTCTCATCCGCTCCGGCTGATACATAACCGGTGTAACAGGCCCGTCTACCCTGAAGCCCGGAGCATCTGACGGCATATCCAGATAGTGTTTTAATGTGTCATCCAGTTTCATCAGGCTGACTGAAGCCCCCTGCATGTCAATGCTCGTCATATAGTTTCCTGCAAAACATCTGTAGACTTTTATTCCTCTGGAGTTTAAGTATTTTATCACGGAATTAGTAAAAACATACAGCTCCTGCATAGGGGTACCGCCAAATCCATTGATTAAAAGTACCGTCTCTTCCTCTTTTGAAATTTTAAGGTTCTTTAACAAATCTTCTGCCATTTTTTCAGCCATTTCGTCTGCCGGGACTATTTTCGTTCTGCTTATTCCGGGCTCGCCATGTATCCCAACACCATATTCCATCTCTTCTGTTCCTATATCGAAGGTTGGAGTCCCTTTCGCCGGCACGGTACAGGAAGTATAGGCAAACCCGATACTCTTTACCGAGTCTGCTGCATGCTGCGCCACATTCTTTACCCCTTCCAGGTCAAGTCCGCTTTCCGCAGCAGCCCCTGCGATCTTATGTACAAGAACAGTTCCCGCTACGCCTCGTCTTCCGACCGTATACAAGCTGTCCTGAACCGCAATATCATCCTCTACTTTAATATATTCACACTTTATACCATCTTCCCCTGCCAGAGCTGCACCATTTTTAAAATTCATTACGTCTCCGCTGTAATTTTTAATAATCAGCAGTGTCCCTTTATCTGACCGGGTTTCCCTGATCGCCTGATATACCTGAATCTGAGAGGGTGATGCAAAAACATCCCCGCACACGGCGGCATCCAGCATCCCCGTTCCGACATACCCGGCATGGGCAGGTTCGTGTCCGCTTCCGCCGCCGCTTATAAGGCTCACCTTGTTACGATCCAGCTTCTTCTTCCTGATAATCTTATATTTCTGTAAAAAAATAACATCTGGATTCGTAAAGGAGATACCATCGCACATCTCATTTACAATTGTCTCCGGACGATTTATTAACTTTTTCACTTTTTTGCCGCCTCCTTTTATCAATCCAAAAACACTTTACTTAGCTATTATCTGCCTGTTCAGAAAGATTTTTATAATATTGTGTCTCAATTTCCTGAATACGTTCCACCTTCTTAACAGACCCTCCGCCCGCAAAATCACAATTGATCCAGATGTCAACCAGATAGCCTGCAAGTTCTTCTCCAATTACTCTGGCGCCCATGCATAATATCTGTGCATCATTACTCTTTCTCGAACGTTCTGCGGAATATGGGTCATGGCAGACTGCAGCGCGTATTCCTGGCACCTTATTTGCGGTAATTGCCATACCAATCCCGGTACCGCATATCAGGATGCCTCGTTCAAACATACCTTTGGCAACTGCATTTGCCACACTCTGCGCCACATCGGGATATAGAACCGTCTCACCTTCTCCGGAACCAAAATCCTGATACTCGATCCCCCGTTCCTCAAGCTGTGCCATAATTTTTCTTTTCAGGCTGTATGCAGCTTCGTCACAGCCAATTGCAATCTTCATAATCGTTTTCCTTCTTCCTGTTCCTTCAGCTTTCTAGCAGCCTCATCATTGCCTCTGCCATTGCCTGAAGTATAATGAAACAAGACACTGCCCCTGCATCCAGTACTCCCCTCGATCTTTCCCCGAGCCGGCTGGAACGTCCAAACCTTGCAGTCATATCTTTTGTAGCATCTTTTCCTTCCTCGGCCGCCAGTTCCATCAGTTCCAGTGCTTCACCAAAAGAGGTCTGCTTCCCGGCCGAATCCCGTAAACTACACACTGCCGGTGAAAGCGTATCGATCAGGGTCTTGTCCCCCGGCTGCGCTTCTACGATTTCCTTCAGACCGTCAAGTCCGGCCTCCAGCATATTTCGGAAATCATTAAGTGTTATTTTATCTAAGGCTTCTGCCTGTTCTCCCATTTCCATAAAAATAGTTCCATATATTGGCCCCATAGAGCCGCCTATCTCATTCAGCAGAACCATTCCAAGTTCATTCAGTCCGTCTGAAAAAGAAATTTCGTCTTCATGCAAACCTGATGCAAACAGTGAAAATCCTTTATTCATATTGGCCCCATGATCACCGTCTCCGATCAGCCCGTCTATTTCTCCCAGATATGTCTTATTTTCCTGTATTGCCCTGACCATCGCCATCAGAATTGGCCAGCCATTTTTGTTTCTGATATACTCCATACCGCCACCTCAGAATTGTTTTAACCCAACGCTTTCAGCCGGATAATCTAACAGCTGTTTGAGTTCATCGTCAAGCTTCATTACCGATAATGTCGCCCCCGTCATTTCAAGGGAAGTAAAGTAATTACCAACATAAGATTTATATATCCGGATTCCTTTTTGTTGTAATTCCTTTACAATCTCATCATATAGAATATAGAGCTCCATGACCGGAGTTGCTCCCAGTCCTGATACCAGTACTGCTACCTCATCTCCGGCCGTAAAGGGATAATCAGGAAGTATAATATCTGTCATCCTCTTTGCCATCTGAGCCGCATCCTCCAATGGCAGTACTTCAATTCCCGGCTCTCCGTGATGACCAATCCCGACCTCCATCGTCCCTTCCTCAATCTTAAAATTTGGATGACCTACAGATGGGAGTGTACAGGGGGACAGCCCGATTCCAATGCTGCGGGTCCGCCCGACTGCCTTTTCTGCAGCCTGTACAACATCATCCAGATTTCCTCCCTGGGCTGCTTTTGCACCGCCAATCTTCCACATAAAGATCTCTCCCGCCACTCCCCTGCGTTTTTCTTTCTGATCTTTTGGTGCTGAAGCAACATCATCATTTGCAACGACTGTTCTGACTTCTATTCCCAGCTTTTTTGCCATTTTAACAGCCATCTTCACATTCATGTTATCTCCGGAATAATTTCCGTACAGACAGGCAACGCCTTTCCCCCTGTCAGCTTCCTCAAATGCATTTAAAAATGCCGGGGCTGTGGGTGAAGAAAATATTTCTCCGACTGCGGCCGCATCACAAAGATTTCTTCCTACATAACCAATAAATGCTGGTTTATGTCCGCTCCCCCCGCCTGTTACGACACCGACCTTGTCCGGCTCCATATGTACAGATTTTACGACCCTGGAATGGCTTCCGCCCGCAACAATCTCTTTATGTGCCTTCAGGAAACCACTCAGCATATCCTCAACCATAGTATCCGTATTTTTTATGATCCTCTGCATGACCCCACCTGCTTTCCTGATTTCCTACCATGTTCTGGAAGAAAAATCATAGCCATTTCCAAATAATTCAATAGACTCCTTTACAGCATTTTTCATAGCATCTTTTGCAATATCCAGAAGCTCATGGAAAAACATCGGTTCCTCGCTCCTTGACATCGCGTCCTGCAGAGCCGGCTGTGCTGAGGTGGATAATTTTGTATATGCATTAATCTTGCGTATACCATACGGGATCGACTGTTTTATCTGCTCTGTCTCGACCCCGGAAGAACCATGCATGACAAGGGCACAGTCTGTTGCATCCTTTAGTTCCTGAAGCAGTTTGAAGTCAAGCATCGGCTGCATGATCTTCATATTATGTACCGTTCCGAATGATATTGTCATGGCATCTGCATGTGTAGCCTCCACAAATTCCTTCAATTCATCCGGGTTTGAGAAATATTCCCGGATATCCAGATCCGGTTGTTCGGCAAGATCGTAAACAGACGGCATCTTCCCACACATTGCCTCCACTGATATATCCACACTATGGCAGAAATCCACACATTTCCTGACCATTTCCACATTCTCTTCGAACGGGAGCATAGAAAAATCTGCCATTACAGATGTATACCCCGACCTGACGGCCTTCATAATGTACTGGATACTCTGTCCGTGGTCTAAATGCAGGCACACCGGAACTTTTGCCCTTCTTGCCATGTCCGCCATGATTGGTCCGTATATCTCTATGTCTCCATACTGCTTCCAGCATTCTACCTGTCCCACCATGACAGGAGCATTCATTTCTTCGGCCGCTTCTATTACAGCCTCGGCAAACGGCATTGTCGGGGCAGTAAACATACCTACTGCATAATTATTTTTTTCAGCATCTGCCATTAACGTACTCATATTTACCAACATTTACTTATCCTCCCGTTCTAATTTTCTTTTGATTTTCTTATCACATCAATGATGACTGCAAGGAGTATGATGATGCCTTTGCAGACATACTGCCAGAATGAATTTACTCCCATCAGATTCAGTCCATTCTGGAGGACACCTATAATCAAGATACCAAGGACCGTTCCGCCTACAGTTCCTACGCCGCCCGACATGCTTGTGCCCCCGATGACTACCGCGGAAATCGCATCCAGTTCAAATCCGTTGCCGAGCATCGCGGCTGCAGATCCCAGACGTGCCGTCCACAGGATTCCGCAAAAAGCGCATGCTATGCCGCTAAATACATAGGGAAGCGCATTAAACAGCTTTACATTAATCCCTGAATATTCGGCAGCCTGACGGTTACCGCCTATAGCATAGATGTAATATCCAAATTTCGTCTTATTCAGCAGCAGCCACGTAATCAGCAAAAATATAACCGCATAAATGATAATGACCGAAACCCCGCCAATGTTTGTCATCGCAATATTCGAAAAAGCATCGTTTCTTACTCTGATCGAGATACCTCCCGAAATTACCTGTGTCAGGCCTCTTCCGATACATTGTGTAGCCAGAGTTGCAATAAATGCCGGAACTTTAAAATAGGCAATACTCACACCATTTATAATTCCGATCACTACACCTACCAGAAGACTCACTAAAACAGCAACGCCGACCGGCATTCCAAAATCTGTAATCAGTGATGCCGAAACAACTCCCGCCAGCCCCACTGTAGAACCGACAGAAATATCGATTTCACCGAGAAGAATAGCCATCAGCATGGCACAGCTTATAATGGCATTTACAGAATTGGATTTAAGCAGATTCAACAGGTTCGTACCTGAAAATAATTTTGGTGCAATTACTCCTATAATAATAGACAGCGCCGCCAGTCCGATTAATGACCCCAGATTTCTTCTGAAGTAATTTGTAAAACTATTTGATGCCACTATTTTATTTTTTTCCTTCATCTTCTTTCCTCCTAACTAAACAGCTTCTTCTTTTTCGATTCCGGTCATGGTTGAAAATGTCATGATCTTTTCCTGCGAGAATTCTTCCGCCGATAGTTCGCCTGTAATACGTCCTTCGCACATAATATAGGTGCGGTCACACATATTTATAATTTCAGGTAAATCAGAGGACACAATGATAATTGCTGCACCATCCGCTGCCAGATCATTAATAATGGAATATATCTCAGCTTTGGAACCTACATCAATTCCTCTGGTAGGCTCATCCAGAATAATCACCTTAGGCTTTATTGCAAGCCATTTTCCGAGAACAACCTTTTGCTGGTTTCCTCCGCTTAACCGTCCTGTTTTCTGCCGGGGGGATGTAATCTTTATAGAAAACTTCTCCACATAATCGTCTACGATTTTTTTCCATTTGGATTTTCGTACACGTATTCCCTTTACCAGATCTTTTATATCAGCCAGTCCAATATTAAACTCTACATCATTCAAAAGGACCAGCCCTTCTCCCCGCCGGTCCTCCGGCACATACGCGATTCCTGCTTCCATCGCATCACGGGGCTTTCTTATCTTCACTTCAGTACCTTCAAGCAGTATCTTCCCTCCATCATGGGGGATCCCCCCGAATACAGCCTTCATCACTTCCGTACGGCCTGCTCCTACCAGTCCTGAAAACCCTATAATTTCTCCATAATGCACCTGAAAGCTAATATCACTAAACAGTTTTTTATGCTGCAGCCCCTTTACTTCTAATGCAATATCCCTGATCTCATTCTTCGTCCTCACATAATATTTATCAAGAACCCTGCCTACCATCATGTTTATCAGTTCTTCTCTTTTTGCCTCCGCAATAGGGACCGTATTAATTACTCTGCCATCCCTTAAAACCATAATCCTGTCTGATATCTGAAACAATTCATCCAGGCGATGTGATATATAGATTATGCCGACGCCTTTTTTCTTTAGCTTTTCAATGATCTGAAACAATATTTCTGTTTCACTTTCTGATAAAGATGAAGTAGGCTCATCCATTACTACAATTCTGGCATTTGCAGAAACTGCTTTAATAATTTCAACCTGCTGCTGAAGACCGAGGGACAGTTCACACACTAACGAATCCGGATCCAGATCAATCCCAAACTCATCCATTATTTTTTGAGATTCTGAAACCATTTTCTTATAATCTAAGGTACCGAGGGATGTACGTGGTTCCCTGCCCAGAAAAATGTTGGCAGCAATCGTCCTGTGCGGAACTAATACGATTTCCTGATGTATGATTCTAACACCGAATTCCTGTGCAGCCGCCGATGTGGAAATCGCTTTCTTTTCTCCATCTATGTAAATTTCACCGGAATCAGAAGAGTATATGCCGCCCAGTATCTTTATCAATGTAGACTTGCCCGCACCATTTTCCCCCAGCAGTGACAGAATTTCACCATTATGAAGATCCAGACTAATATCAAGCAATACCTTATTGCTTCCAAATGCTTTTGATATCCCTTTCATTTGTAAAAGACAATTATTTTCCATGTATACCTCCCTGGAATGCATTCTAAATGAAAAACATAGCCAGCCTCAAACACATGAAGCATCCAAGGCTGGCCCATTACCCCCGATACGGCATCAGATATCATGCCTATGACCAATTGTCGATATCGTATTCGTCAATATTATCCTGTGTAACGCTGAATGCATCTATTTTAGTAAAGAAATCAAAGTCTTTATCAGCTTTTTTCCCATTAATCAGTTCATAACATCTTTCACCACTAATTGATCCCACTGATAATGGAGATTGTCCGGATGACTGAACCTGTTTTCCGTCTTTAATCGCCTGCTTGCCGATTGGTGCCGCATCTTTACCAAGGACTGCAATCTTATCGCTCTTTCCTGCTTCTTCCACTGCCTGAATTGCGCCCTGCGCGGATGTATCATTAATACAGTAAATTACATCAATGTCATCGTGTGCCTGTAATGCATCTGTTACGGCGTCAAATGTTACGTCCGATGCACCTCCGCCTTCTACAACCTGAATCTCTTTATATTTAGACGGATCTGATGCCTTTTCTTTGATTCCGTCCCAGAATCCTTTTACATTTAAGACACATGCTTCAGCTGTCTGAAGATGTGCGATCAGCACATTTGCCCCATCCGGATAATTTTCAGCAACCCATTCGCCCGAAAGCTGTCCAAGCCCTTCATTATCTGATGCTACAATCGCATCCACTACGTCATAATCATCTTCAGAAACTACGGCGTCCGCATTCACCACGTATACTCCTGCATCCTGCAGTGTCTGGCATACATTTCTTGCCCCGGAAAAATCATATGGGATATAAACGAGTGCTTCAATCCCCATACTGATCATATCGTCAATCTGTTTGCTTTGTGTCGTAGGATCGTTCTGGGGATCATAATAAATGAGTTCCATGCCCAGTTCGTCACATTTACTCTGAAGCCCGTCAAGAATTGCAGAAAAATATTCATTGGTCATCGTATAAGGTGAATATCCTATTTTAATCTTTCCGCTGTCACTCTTGTCACCGTCTTCTTCTGCCTCAGTTTTTCCTTTGTCCGCTGTGTTTGCATCCTTTTCCTCTGAAGAACTACTGCATCCCGCCATAGAAAATACCATTGCAGCTGCTAACAATACGCTTAACACTTTTTTCTTCATACTTCTCTCCCTTTCTTTTGTTTGAATATGTTTCATGTTGTTTGTTTATGTTTGAATTATATAACATTATATTACAATTTACAATATGGCAATTAATACAAATCGTCAGCCTTATTTTCGTATAAAATTAACAACTTTCTTTTATCTTACGTTATAAGTCGATTTTTTACTTATTCTGCATGTTTTTAGTTTACATATTATGTTTTTACATGTATAATATAAGAACAATTTCAAACATTTTAAAACATTCATTAACATTTTGATTCAGAAAGGTGGTTTCATAATGGCATATGCAGGAATTGACATTGGAACAAGCGGATGTAAAATGACCGTCTACAGCAGTAAAGGCCAGATCTTATCTTCAGCTAAAAGAACATATCAGGAAACCGGACACAGCGGATATAGGGAATTAAATGCAGATATGGTATGGAAACACACAAAAGAAGTCATCAAGGAAGCGGCAGCTGCTTCCAGTGAATTAATCGAGAGTATTGCCGTGGCCTCACTTGGGGAGTCCATTGTTTGTATAGACGAACACGGTACTGTGCTGGCAAACTCCATGCTCACCGGGGATAAACGGGGTATTGAAGAATGTATCCGGCTTCAGGAATCCGTCAGTAAAAAGGAAGTGATGAATATAACAGGGCTCCCTTTAAGTGAAATGTATTCACTCCCCAAATTTATCTGGATGAAAAATCATACCGATATATTCAGTAAATCAAAGCATATTTTTTTCTATGAAGATTATGTGGGGTATCTGCTTACCGGAAAAAGAATGGTCAGCTATTCTTCTGCCGCAAGAAGTATGGCATTCGATATCAAACGAAAATCATGGTCAGACAAACTTCTTTCCTGTGCCGGGCTAAATAAGGAACGATTCTCTGTTCCTGTCCCCTCCGGTACGGTTCTCGGCACTGTCCTGCCTGATCTTGCAGAAGAACTTGCTCTCTCACCCGGAACACTGGTTGCCGCAGGTGGACATGACCAGGGCTGCGCCGGATTGGGCAGTGGAATGATCCTCCCTTCAGAAGGAGAAGACGGACAGGGGACATGCGAGGTTATGCAGTTCATACTTCCCGGTATGACAACGTCCTCGTATATGATAGAGAATGGAATCCCATGTGCGCCCTACGTGGTTCCCGATGTTTACCTTGCACAAATCGAGCTTACAAACTGTGGTATTTTAATGAACTGGTCGAGAGATACGATTTTCTCAAATATTTTTAATGATTGTGCAGAACGCGGAGAAGACTTTTTCTCCTACATGGACTGCCTCGCTTCCGAAAGAGCGCCCGGCGATATCCTCGTTCTTCCGTCTTTTGGTTCCTCCGGAAATCCCGACATATGTTATGATGCACTTGGCACAATATGCGGGCTCACAATACATACACAGCCGGTTGAACTCTATCAGGCTATTAAAGAAGGGATGGCATATCAAATGTATATGGCATACCAGACACTTGACCAGCTGAACATCAATGCTGATGTGATCCGCATCACCGGAGGCGGAGCCGCTTCAGATTATACCCTTCAGTTAAGAGCGGATATATTTGGCGTCCCTATGGAAACAATAGATAACAATCAGGCCGGAACTATGGGCTGTGCCATCCTGGCCGCACATGCTGTCAGGCCGGATGTTTCGATAGAAGAACTTATTCAGAATATGGTACATACGAAAAAGCGTTTTATTCCAAGGCCTCAATATCATGACCTTTATATGAAGCATTACAGACATTATAAAAAGCTATATAATATGTTGACAAATTTTACCAACAAATCTATCATAAAATTAAAATAATAAAGAATGAGGTAAGCTATGCTCAAAGAAAAAAGACTGCAGAAAATAGAGAATCTTTTAATTTCTAACGGTTCTGTGGAAACTGGTCAGCTCAGCCGGACTTTTGATGTAACAGAAATGACTATCCGCAGAGACCTAGAGACTTTAATCAAAGAGAACCCCAAAATTGTACGCACGCATGGCGGTGCCATGCTGACCAATTCCGGTGACCAGGGAGAACTGCCATATGAACGGCGAATGGCAGAAAACGGCAGTCTCAAAGACCATATTGCCCAGAAAGCGCTGTCCTTCATACATCACGGGCAGGTACTTTTTATTGACTCAGGAACAACCACCCTCCATTTAGCACGGCAGATGTCTAATGAAATAAATAATACAGTAATTACAAACGGAATCAATATCGCTACGGAGCTGCTTACACGAGACTGGATCAATGTGATTTTAATCGGTGGGGACCTGAGAAGAAATACACATTCTACAAGAGGCCCTCTTGCTGAGGAGCAAATGCGTAATTTTAAGGTTGATGTTGCGTTTATCGGAGCAAACTCCATTGGAGACAACGGCAATATTTATCTAGCCAACACCTCCGAAATCGGGTTCAAAAAGAGCGTACTGGCTTCAGCAAAAGAAGTATATGTTCTGGCAGATTCAAGTAAGTTTGATAAATTCAATCTAATCTCCTGTGCTGATGGACAGGATGTGACAGGAATTATAACCGACCACAAATTACCCGGCGAGACTGCATCCCGGTTAGAAGAGCTCGGAGTCAGACTGATCATCGCATCATGAGCTATTTCCATCCACCAAAAAGAATATCCCCGCTGGAACCAATGTTTCTGACGGCATTGAACTTTCCAGCAGGGATATGTAACGGGAATGGGGGAATGCCTCCCCCTATTTCTCATTGACCTAAGATCTCAATATTATAATTTACCCTCTGACAACTTTTTTACTATATTTCTCAATTCTTCAACTTCTTTTTTCAGTTCTTCCTTCTCAAGCCTCTCTTTTTCCATCAGCCTGCGCTGTTTCTCAACTTCTTTGTTCTTTTCCTCAGCCTCTTTCTTCTTTTCCTCAAGTTCCTTGTTCTTTTCTGCAACCTCCTGGCTCTTTTCCTCTAGCTCCTTGTTCTTTTCTGCAACCTCCCGGCTCTTTTCCTCAGCCTCTTTCTTCTTTTCCTCTAGCTCTTTCCACTTTTCCTCAAGCTCGTTTCGCTTTTCCTCAACTTCTTTGTGCAATGTATCCAGTTGTTCCTGCTGCTCTTCAATCATATACTGCACTGTGTTGCGGTCTAATTCCAGTAATTCCTTAGAGAACATATCCATCACCCCTTCGATATTACCGCAGATTTCGTATACCTCTTCATACATTTCCTGAAAGACGGGATACTTACCTACAATCTCTAAAATCCGTTCCGGGCTGTCATCACACAAAAAACTCAGCCAGGCCTCCAACTTGTTATTTATAGTTTTATTGTGCGTGCTTTCTTTGTAAATGTCAAGTGGGATTAAAACATACTCCTGCAGCATATTCAAATTCAGTCCTGTCTGAAATACCTGTTTTGCCCTGTGAATATATGCGGATTCGATTTCGTGAAACTCAGATGTGCTTTTTTCGAAAAATACAATGGTATAGACGGTTTTTACATCTTGATATGTAAACTTCTTTTTCCTCTGTCCTTTGACCCTTTTGTATTGTCTCAGCAGTAAATCGGCGGAATAGCAGGCTCCGCGCTGGCCGGGGAATGCATATCCGATTTTCTGGATTTCAATATTTGCCAGACTTCCCTCTTCCAGTTCGACCACGATATCCGTAATCAGAAGCGAACTTTCGTCGGCCAGCCGGACCGAGTCATTGGGAAGCACCTGCCGGATATGTATATTCTGCCCCAGTAATAAGGAAAGCAGTTCTTCCAGACGTTCCGGATGAACATCGGGATTCATAATTTCTTTAAAGAATGAATCATATGTCATTTTTACTCCCCGTACACCCGTGCATACATCCAGAAATTCTTTTTTCTGTTCATCATTCCACTGGGCAAACTGCCACGAACATACCGGACTGCGGTTAATCTCATCTAACACCTCCTTTCGTGTCCTGATTTGTGGAAAATACTTTTTTAGCCCTTTTTGCATAGGCAATGCTCCTTTCTTTGCATACTGCACTGATTTCTTCTTTGTTTTGGTTTTTTCATTCGCGGATACAGTTTCGATAGTGAAACGCCGAAATGAGATGTCAAACGGCTCTGAGCCGGCGGAATCGCCTGCCGTTTTGATGGATTAAGAGTATCATATCCAAAATGAGAATTCAATAAATAATCTATTAAATTTAAATAAGAATTTCTGCCGGTTACTGTTCTCACCATAAGAATACCGGAAAATAGATAGCTCCACAGGAATCAGTGCTGCTTAAAACAAAGATTTCCGTGAAGCTACTTTTTTAATGGCCGGATTATCTATATTTGCTATTTAACCAATACCGCATCAGCGTCCGCGTCTTCTCTGCCGCTGCATCTCTCTTTCCCGTTCTCTCTGTCTTGCCCTCTTCCGCTCCCATCTGCGCCTGCTGCGCTCCATCATTCTTCCCGGGGCAAGGAACGTCCAGCAACAGATGCGTACGGCCATAATACCAAAAAAGACACCGATACTGTCAATCCCGACATCTTTCACAGAAGGTCCCCTGCCGTCTACAAAAGACTGGTGATACTCATCCCCGCAGGCAAATCCTACACAGATAAGCCCTGCAACGATCATGAGTCCAAAGCCCCTCAGACCATATACATAGAAGGGAAGAGATACCGTAACGGCAAGGATAAAGTATTCTGTCATATGGGCCAGCTTTCTGACCGGATATTCGATTTCATAGGCCTTCTCATCTATCTCCCAGTCCTCCATATTCTTCTGAAGAACTTCATTCCCAAATGTAACAATCTTGTGGCTCACCGTATAGCTCAAATTTCCGGAATCATCCCCTGTCTGAGCTGAAAAGTTAAAGATGACCAGCATCATGAGGATCGCCGGTAAAAAAGACAGCGGTTTTAATATTAACAACATACATTTCTTGAACATTTATGTCACTTCCTTTGTATAAAACACTTATATGGTAACTGTTAGTGGTAAAATTATTTTTCTATCATACCGTGTTCCCCACATAAAATCAAGTTCTGGAAGGACTTCAATTCAGTGTTAATGCTGCTGTAATTCCATCATCCGTTCAAACTCCGTCTTCTCCGGAAGATCAAGCGCAAACCGTTTTTCCAGCCAGCACTCTGCCAGTTCAATCCATTTTGACGCATCTTTGTTTATCATCTTTTTTGACATTGCCGTTGCCTGGGTAGCAAGACTTAAGCCGTGGTCCCCCTCTTCGAAGATATGCAGTTCGAACGGAACCTTCTGGTCTGCGAGGGCATGTGCCATACGCAGGCTGTGCTGAACCGGAACCATTGCATCTGCGGACGTCGCCCATAAAAATGTAGGAGGAGTATGTTCAGTCACATTCAGTGCAGGACTAACTTCCCTTAATTTTTCTTCAGAAGGTTCAGGCTCGCCGAGGTAAGCTGTGTTTGACCCCTTAAAAAATGCTGTATCCATCTCATTCATTTCAAATTTTTCCATAAAAGTATAGTCACTCAGCGTATATCCCAGAATAATCGCGGCAGGTTTCAGCATATCCGCCTCCACCCCGAAATACTCTGTCAGCAGGGGACTGTTCCAGTAAACGGAATACATGGCCGAATTATGGGCGCCCGCGGAAAAACCGCACACTGCAACGCGTTCCATGTCAACCAGCCATTTTCTTGCGTGTTCACGGATATAGAGCATGGCCTTCCCAATATCACGGACAGGCGCCGGATGTTTCGTATCCTCTTTCGGTACAACCGGCCTGGAAAGATCTGGGAATGTATTTTTTCCGTCATCATATGTAGAATATCTCAGGACAAATGCATGGTACCCCATAGACACAAACCTCAGTGCAACCGGCTCCGCCTCCCTGTCTGAACAGCTGAAATAACCGCCGCCGGGACAGATCAGGATAGCAGGACGCTTTCCCTGCTGCCTCATTTCCCCTTCCTCTGCTGTCACATAGGTTGTTAAAGTGACATTATCGCGATCCTCATAAAGCTTAATTTTTTCAGTTAACATAACTTTTGCCTCCTTAAGAAATACTTCTTTGATTATACCACTTTTTTACCAATGAACATCAACCGATATCCAACAGTTCACCGAATGTTTCTATCCTGTAATCTGCTTTCTCATATCCCGATGCATCTCCAATCCCGACCGATGCCATGCCCGCTGCCTTTGCGGCATCTATCCCGGCATACGCATCTTCTACAACAATACACTCCTTGGGATTCACTCCAAGAAACTCCCCGGCCTTCACAAACACCTCCGGGTCCGGTTTCGAACGGGTAATATTATTTCCGTCTGAAACAGCGTCGAACGCATCTGTAAGCCCCACCTTATCCAGAATAAATCCGGCATTTTTACTCGAAGAACCGATTGCAAGCTTATGGCCTCTTTCGCGGAGTCTTTTCAGCGTTTCTCTCACTTCTTCTGTTACATCATCCGGAGTCATTGTTGCGAGAAGCTCACGGTAGGTGCAATTCTTCTGTTCCATCATCTGTGCCTTTTTTTCGCCGGACAACGGCTCTCCTTCATACTTTTCCAGAATAATTTCCAGACTTTCCGCACGGCTCACACCCCTGAGCCGGTTGTTGATAGTTTCATCAAAATAAATCCCCATCTCATCCGCCATCTTCTTCCACGCCTGATAGTGGAACTTGTCTGTAAATACAATCACACCGTCTAAATCAAATATAAATGCTTTCACTTCTCTTCTCCTTTATCCTTGTACCGGTTGGTTTCACGCCGTACACTTTCATGACCTGCTTTTTCTCGATGAAAATACTTGCATTTCTGTATCTCACCCTGCATAATCTCTCTGCCCCCGGGTCCATTTCTACAAATGGATGGTTTAATTTATCCTCTATGGCTGCGGTTCCGTCAAATATACTGTCTACAAGCCCTGCATAATCATCAAGATAACTTTTTGCAATCGGATATCCATTGTGGTTCGGGAGTATGTAATCAAAACAATCTGACATGTCTTTCAGCCTGAGGAAGTTCTCTTTAAAGTTCTTCAGTCTCTCTTCCACGTCATACGGAGCTTCCGGGTTTCTGGAATTATCAAACATCATTACCTGTCCGGCCTCGAGCTCGTCACCGCTAAACAACATCCGGTGCCCTCTGTCCAGATAAAACAGGCTGCTGTTACAGTGCGCCGGTCTGACATCCAGCACGTCTACGGTCCGGCCGCCCAGTTCGATTGTATCTCCCTCACCGATATATATTTTTTTATAATCTGGATACGGAAGGAGTGTCAGGTCAAAGGGGACCGCACCGGGTGTTTCAACAGACGGAGCATCAATCCTTTCCCCCCTGCTTACATAAACCTCCTCAAATTCTCCGTTTCCCCCTGAATGGTCCGGATGATAGTGGGTATTTGCTACAATGACCGGCTTTTCTGTCAGCCGTTCCACATACGGCCTCAGATTGCCGGCCCCGTATCCTGTATCAAGCAGAAGGGCTTTTTCTTCCCCTTCCAATAGATACATGTTTTCTGTCCCGTTCATGAAGTTAATCACCCATGTCGTATCGTCTATCTTCCATGACATATATGTCCCGAAAATCTGCTCCAGTGTTGGTTTCATGCTGCTGTCTCCTTCCAATTTTTATCTATTATTTATCGACCACCTTTAGTTCACTGATCTCTTCAATGGCTTTTTTCAGCTGTTCTGGTTCAAACGGCAGATACCCCATCTTCGAAATATCTTCCAGTGTATTCGCCCCCATTTCCGGGTCACCGGATGCAGCCATTCCTGCGATTGCCGGCGCGTATCTGCCAAGTACCTCCATCGCTTTTTCATCCCTCGCAATTCGGGAAAGTGTGGTTTTGCTATGATACGGCTTTCTCAAGTCTTTCTCTGGCTGATAAGCAAAATCGTAACTTCCCGCTCCCAGAAGCTGTTTTCCTCCGGGATATCCAGGCAGGCAGGCCTCGGCCTCACAGCCGAATGGGACCTCAATATGCACCTTAAATGTTCCGTTTTCCTCAATGCTCCACTTACTGACATACAGGCCGTTTACAGAATCGTAGAGGCATTCCAGACTTCCCAGACGTATGTCCGGATGCGGTGCGATCACAGCCTTCCTAAAACCGGGTTCCATCGGGCGGATTCCTGCCACATATGCGTAGACAAATTCCATGACGGAACCATACGCATAGTGGTTCAGAGAGTTCATCCCCGTATCACTGATCGTTCCATCCGGTAAAACCGAATTCCACCGTTCCCAGATTGTAGTCGCCCCGAGGTCGACGCTGTACAGCCAGCCGGGGAAACCTTCCTGAAACAAGAAGTCATATGCGGTTTCGTACATGCCCGCTTCAGCCAGAACCGTGCACAGTAGAGGTGCACCAACGAAGCCGCATTTGATCTTGTTGCAGTCTTTTTTCAACCGTATTTTAAATTGTTCTATCGTTTTGTCTCTGTCAACATACAGTCCGAACTTCAGAGCAATGACATAAGCCGCCTGCGTATCCACGGCCAGACGCCCGCCGGGTGTAAAGAATTCATGTAAAACTGCCCGTTTAATTTTTTCTTCCAATGCAAGGTAATGTTCTGAATCCTCCTGTTTCCCCAGCCTCTGAGCCATCTTTCTCACAATCTGCGCGGAGCGGTAGTAGTAAACGGATGCAATATAGTCATCGTCTGTACTTCCCTTGAAACTGGATTCGGTAGGACCGTCCAGCGCAAGCCAGTCTCCGAAATGGAATCCGAAATTGAACAGATACTGCCTATTTCCCCTCATGGAATCTTTTCTGTCAATATAATCTACCCAGTCTTTCATTAGGGGATAGCAGTACTCCATCTCATCCAGATTTCCATAGTATGTATAAAGCGTATCGGGAAGAAATGTGGCGATATCGCCCCATACACTTCCTACATCCTCTTTGTGCCCGATATTCGGCAGATAGTTTGGAACCCCGCCCTCCAGATATTGCTGCTCATCTCTCAAATCCTTCACAAATTTATGGAAGAAGGCGCGTGTATCCATGTGGTAGCTTGCGGTTGGCGCAAAAACCTGTGCATCTCCGGTCCATCCGAGGCGCTCGCTTCTCTGTGGACAATCCGTAGGCATATCGATAAAGTTGGATTTCAATCCCCATACTGTGTTTTTATATAATCGGTTAATTTTCTCGTTTCCAGTAGTGATATAACCAATTCTGCGGAGATCTGAATAGAGTACCCGGCCTGTAAAATCTTCTTTCTTACATGCTCCCGGCCATCCCGTCACACGCACATAGCGGAAACCAAAGAAAGTAAAATGTGCCCGCACAGTCTCTTTACATCCGTTGGAAACGTAAACAAACTGTGATTTTGCCTCACGGTAATTTTTGTTGTAGAAATTACCTCCCTGCAGGATTTCCCCAAAATCAAGCACGACCTTCGTCCCTTTTAGGAAATCTGCCCTGAATTCGAGATATCCCGCGAAGTTCTGCCCCATATCCAGCACGGTCTCCCCCGCCGGAGTACGAAGGACCTCCTGCACCGGGATTCTTTCCTTTGCCAGGACCTTAAGGCTGATGCGGTCCGTCAGATGGGACTTAGCAAGGTTTCTTGTCCCTTCCCCATTCTCCGGATGCTCCAAAACCTGTACCGGACGGTGTGGATTTTCCTTTTTCTCCCACAGCATCCGGTTCAGAATCTCCCCGAAATAAATGCCAGATTCCTCGATATCAGAGCCATAATATTTCCAGCTTTTGTCCGTACAGATACATTCGTGCGTCCCGTCTTCGTATTCCAGATGCAGCTCTGCAATCGCAGCCATGCGGTCCCCGTAGTTTTCCTTCTGCATTTCCAGCCCGAAGGTCCCCATGTACCAACCCTTTCCAAGCAGCAGTTCCAGCGTATTCCCACCGTTTTCCCTCAGAATGCCATCGAGCGGGAAGGTCATGACCTGAATATTTTTCTCATAGTTGTTCACGTAGGGGGCCAGATATTCCTCCCCAAGTTTCTTCCCATTTATATATGCCTCAAACAAGCCCACTCCGGCCGCATATAATCTGGCACGGCGTATCTTTTTGGAAACGGAAAAGGATTTCGTCATGACAGAGTGGAAGGTATCCTCTTTTTCCGTGCTGATCCAGTCGGCATCCCAGCACTCATCCATTTTCCCCGTCTCAAAAGTGCAAATATCACTGACCGCGCGGTCCCTGACATCGCCCTCTACCGCAATACGGTAAAAATAAGTTGTCCGCGGCCTCAGGTCCATATCCAGCCTTTCACCGCCCTGCTTTAAATCCGGCCCCTCCTTTTTACAGAGTATCGTTTTAAAGTCTCTGCTGTCACTAACCTCGATCACTGCATTTGTCTGTCTTTTACTTGCCGTATCACGGACATTCCATGAAAAAATGAGCTTCTCATAGAGAAATCCAGCCGGATTGTCGATCCCGTTGATCCTTATATTCGTAATTCTCATGTTCCATTCCTCCCAAAAACGACTAAAATGTTAAGTCCTCCCTGCCGCAGAAAGCATCTACAGGTGATACCCCTTTGAAGCTGCTTCTGCCCAGTATCTTTTCAACGACTGACTCGATGACATACTCTGAATTACAGTATCCGTTGATATACGTCTTTATCATCGGCGCGTCCAGAAGATGATACGGATTTCCCACGCTGACAAACATGACCGGAACCTCATGTACCATCCACGGCATATTGTTGCCAAGCCCAAACATCGTGTGCCAGTTCAGGCGGGATACTGTCTTGTTGGAAGCGGTCTCTACATTACCAATATAAAGAACAAGATCGTACCTCTCTTTAAAAGCGGTAACTGAGTCTTCCATGACTTCGAAGCCTTCCGGTTCATATACCGTAACCTCAAAGCCTTCTCTCCCAAGCTTCTCCGTGAAGGACGAGCAGACTCTTTCATTGGACGGAAAGTCCCCCATCATCTCCAGAAGGATTCTTTTCTGTTTCTGCGGGCTGATCGGAAGTAAACTCTGCGTATCCTTTACAAGTGTCACACCCTTGTCAGCACATTCTTTCGCCCATGTATCGTGTAATCCGCAGTTCAGAATCTCCAGGGCTTCCGGTCCGGGTACAAGGTTTTTGTTTTTCTGCTTTTCAATGAGTCCCATTGATGCTTTTACTGCAAGTATTCTTTTTACAGCCTCCTCGAGACGCTCCTTTGACAGAATTCCTTTTTCATATCCCCTGCGCATGAAACGGAAGTCCTCTTCCATGTTCCTGTTAAACAGAATGACATCGCATCCATTTTCGATGCTCAGCGGAATCGCTGTCTCCCTGTCGCATGCAGCACAGAAGCCTGTCATCGGGGTCGCATCTGTGGAGATCAGTCCGTTAAAACCAAGTTTTTCCCGCAGCAGACGTTTCAACAGATTTGGTGACAATGTGGCCGGAATTATTTTTGCCGGTTTTTTTCCGTCGAAATATTCCTCATATGCAGGCATGGCAATGTGTGCGGCCATGATTGTCAGGGTGCCTGCCTCTATCATTTCGCGGTATATCTTTCCATAAGTCTCATCCCATTCAGCGCAGGAAAGGGAGTTGACACTTGTCACGAGATGCTGGTCACGCTCATCGACCCCATCCCCCGGGAAATGCTTTACAGAAGCTGCCACTCCCTGTTCTTTTGCCGCTTCCAGATATGCTTTCCCCATCTTTATGACAGTTTCCGTATCCGAGCCAAAGGTGCGGACATTCGTAATCGGGTTGTGGTAATTGAAATCAAGGTCTACAACTGGCGCAAACGACCAGTTTACGCCGACTGCCGCTCCTTCACTGCAGCTTACCCTGCCGAGCTGGTACGCTTTTTTTTCATCCCCCGATGCCGCCACAAGCATTTCCCTGCCAAAATAAGTTCCCTCAATTGCCGAACCATTTCCGCCATACTCCAGGTTGGAGGCTGTCAAAAGCGGGATTTTCGATGTGTCCTGCAGCACTTTATGGGCCTGTCTGATCTCTTCTCCCGGCCCCTCTCTGTACAGCATACCTCCGATATGTTTCGTTTCCACTAATTCCTTTAATTCATTTTCATTTTTCGTAAAGACAATGGGGCAGAATAACTGCCCGATCCGCTCGTCAAAACTCATGGAATCATATGTATCATGCACCCATTTCACCTGTTCGTCTGTTAAATAAAATGGTTTTTCCTTATATCTGATCATGCTCTCTTTTCTCCTTTTGATACACATTTTGTATTCTTTTCCTTTTCTACTTACTATTGTAGTGTACCCGCACCATAACCTCCATGTAATATTTTTTTTATTATCCGACTTATTTTCAGTTACTGTGTCACCCTCTTGAATGTCCACAACTATTTTCATATATACGGTTTATTTAATTTCCTGAATATCCCTGCTTATTTTGTTGAATATAAATCCGGCATTTGTTATACTTTTGGTAATCAGGAAAGGAGGGACAGACATGCCATATTACATTACCTACGGGGAATTTCAGAAGCATATGAAAGACTATTATCTGCGGACCGGAAACAGGATGCAGTTCCCGGAGATGTCCGACTATTTATATAAAAAGGGGCTCCTTCTGGAAACGTCCCCTGAATCCCCTGCTTCGAGTGAATTGTTTGGAAGCATGACAGATGATGAGTTTAACCGCGTTGTAGATTCTATGGTACTGACTCTGAATCCCAGCCAGACTCTGAATTTCAAGGTTGCCGAGACAGATATCTTCCCTACGGCAAGGGATGCTTTTATCATCCGGCATCCCCGTTATACAAGGCCATCCACACATACTCATAACTATTTTGAGATTAACTATGTGGCACAGGGAACCTGCACCTTTGTGTTTGAGAAAACAAACCGGGTACTCAGCGAAGGAGAGCTGTGTATTATCGCACCTTCTTCGGAACATGACCTGGTCATTGACGATGATTCCACGGTGTTCTGTATCATGCTCAGAAAAAGTACGTTTGACACAACCTTTTTCTCACTAATGTCCAGAAAAGACCTGCTTTCCTACTTTTTCCGCACGATTCTGCAGGATGATTCCCACGCGAATTATCTCCTGTTCTTTGCTGAAAATAATACATGGCTCAAGACCATCGTGCGCAATGCTATGGGAGAGAGCTACAAGAATGATGTTTATAGCAATACCTGCTGCATCAGCTGGATTAACCTGCTATTCTCCAATCTACTGAGAAATTACAGTAAAACTCTTCAGTTTTATAATTATCAGATGGGATCAGATTTTTCACTCGTACTGCAGTATATCCAGCATAATTACCAGACACTGACTCTGTCCTCGCTAGCGGAAATGTTCCACTACAGCGAACCTCACCTTTGTACTTTGATTAAGCAGAATACGGGGCATAACTTTACAGAACTGATCAAAAGACTGCGGATGGCCGACGCCGTAGATTATCTGACGAATACAAACCAGAAGATAAGCGAGATTGCCGAACAGATCGGTTATAACTCCGCGGACCACTTTTCCCGGGTGTTCCGGGGGACTTACCATATGTCACCTCAGGAGTACCGGAAGGTGCACGCAGGGGAAAAAGAAGACTTCCGGCCCTTTACTTAGGACCGGAAGCCTTCTTTTTCATCTAAATTCACAATTCCTCTGCATTTCGGGAATCTGGAACATCCGTAAAACTCCCTGCCTGCATTTTTCCCCTTTGCCGCAGTGCGCTTTACCATGACCGCCCCGCATCGCGGACACAAAACATCAGTACAAGGTTCTTCCTCTGCTTCCACAGGCTCCACATCTGTAGGTTCTTCGCTTTTCCCCGGATCTTCACATTCTGTCTCTTCAAATAACTCCTCTTTATATTTTGCCACATAATCTATCGGGTTCTCTGTACTTTTCTCAAGAAAAAACTGCGCTGTTTTCATCATTTCTTTTTCTGAGCAGCTTTCCGCGCCTCTTTCAGAATTGGCATTTCTGATAAATGATATCAACTGGTCTGCCCTGATAACCTGGTTTTTAACTTCTTTTTTGGCATATTTTGCATTTAAAACTGTCTTGGAATTTGCCAGCACAACAATAGAGCGGTAATTCTCTGGAAAATATTTCTCAAATAGTGCTTTTGTCAGCATATTCCCTTTCGCTTCCATACGGATTTTTTTAATCACTTCCATGTGCCGCTGGTTTTGCGTAATCGGTGAATATACCCCCTCTTTTCTGTAAAACTTCCCATAAGTCAGAGTTCTCACAAAATTCCCGCCGCTGTCGATCTCAATATTGCCTATGAGATTTTTACATTCAACAATAAATGTTCTGCTCCTTGTAACGATCAAAAAATCGATCTGTGCAGTGAACCCATCTTTTTCAAAATAGAGATCATGCAAAACCACCATTGGCATGTGACTGTTCTTAAGTTCAAACATAATCTGGTTTTCACCATAAATGCCTGCCTCAACAATTTTAATTTCATCTTCAATCTTCTGCAGTAATTTACCTGATGCCTGCTGTTTTAGAGTATTCAAAGCCTCCAGTTGTTTTTCAGCAGAACTACTTTCTTTTAAAAAAACTGGTTCCCGTATTGTATCAAATAATCCCATCCGTACTCTCCCACCCTGCACTTCACCACATTTATTTTATTTTAACACATAATCATAGCAAAAACACCTAAATGATTGCAGTAGAAAAGGACCTGCCGTAAGTGCTGGTCCTTTTCCTTTATCAATCTTTAATGCTATTGTATTCTAAATTCCGCGAAATCCAAATTCCCCTCTTTTACCCTGAAGTACAATGCATGCTCCCCTTCGACCCTCTCCATGTTCGCCGATACTTCTGTCCATGCTTCACTGCTTTCTGGCCCGCCGACTGGAACCCCGGCAATTCTTTGCCCCTCCAAAGAATCCAGCAGGACTTCCATGACTCCTCTGCCCCGCAGTGTAAGCCGTATAGACTTCTCATTACCGTCGAACCGGAAATACTTGAACCCCGCCGCAGCGCCTGCCCGCATATTGTGTATATAAGGGTATAGTCCATGTTCCGCATTGCGGTCCGGTTCTTCTGTGATATAAGGCATTTCTTCCGGGAGAGGAGGCAGGGGCTGTCCCGGCATGCTCATTATGACCTGCCCTACCTTTGTCCTGTCTCCCTCCGTCAGATGGCATGCAATATATGTCCTGTAGGATGCTTTAGACGGAAGTGCCTGACCGTTCAGGCCGCAGCTCGTGATTTCAACCTGCGGAATTGTTCCATCCTCCAAAATCTGAACCCGGTCAGCGCAGCCCTGACGGCTGAATGCTGTTCCGTGTGTATGTCTGTGCCAGAAAATATAGATCTCACGAGCCTGCTCATTTCCGGCCATTTCTTCGCCCGACACATTTTTGATATCCTTCTTTATTTCTATCAATCCGCCATGATTGTTTCCTGTGTAGTTGACCGGCAGCGTGTTTCCCTGATATCCTATATCGCCGTTGGATACAATGACACCCTTAAATGCAAAAGGTCCCTCCGGACTCTTAGACATCCCATAACACAGTTCGTGTCCCTGCAGACTGGAATAAACAAAATAGTACCAGTTTCCTATTTTACGGATACTGGATGCCTCAAAAAACGGATTTTCCTCATATGAAGTACCTGACGCAGTGTCCACCCCGTTTGCCACGCAGACCGGTTCACTCATAATCGTATGCATGTCATCCTTCAGCCTCACCATCATCGCCCCCGGGTAATTTGCATCCTCCATCCCCGGAAAACGCACCGGCGGGCAGAAGCCATAATACAGGTAGTTTCCACTTTCTTCACACAGAATCGCCGGATCAAACCATCTTCCGACCGTGGGAATACTTCCGTCCTCCCGCCTGACATAATCCAGAAATTCATATGTCCCGGCAGGGGTATCACACACTGCAACAGAAATCACATTAACTGTGTCCAGGGCGTAGTAAAGATAATATCTTCCGTCCGGTCCCTGAGCCACATCCGGTGCATATAAAAAACGTGTATTCTCCCCTGTAAAGGAAGGCTCATACAAAGGCATGCCCCCGTCATACGGTGCCCCGTTTATCGGGTCCTGCTCCTTTTTATAGATAGTTCCTTCACATCGCCAGTTTCCAAGATCATCTACCGGTGCACTCCAGCACACATAATCATCCTCACAGAAAGAAATTCCGTTTAATTTATCATGGCTACCGTAAATATAAATCCGGTCCCCAAATATATGCGGCTCTCCATCCGGAATTGTTTCCCAGAACGGAAGATAAGGATTGACTGCTGCCTGTTTCATTATAATCCCTCCCTGCTTATCATTCTATATACAGCGGGACTCCCCAATAAGCAGGGAGCCCGGTTATATCTTACTATACTATTCCATTTTTGATTTCATCTCTTCAATTTCCGCACTGTACTTTTCTACCGGATTAAAGAATACACAGATGATCAGGATAATCCCCGTCAGGGACGGTGCGCCGAACTTCAGGAAATTCAATGCAAACATTGTAGATTCAGGCTGTCCCCCGATTGCCTCTGCAATATATCCGGATGCTGAAAGAACGGCCAATATGCCGGAACTAACTACTGTATTTCCGCATTTCTGGGCAAATCCCTTGATAGAAGAGATTACGCCATTTGCCGATAAACCTTCTTTATACTGTATGTAATCAATTGAATCATTTACCAGTACATTCACAAGTGCATTCTGCATTGCTGAGAAGCAGGATGAAATAAATGTCACTACACATAAAAACGTAAAGCTTGATTTTCCAAAGAAGAATAAAATTACATAGCATATAATAGAAGCCACCTGAGATACGATTAATGCTTTTTGCCCGGTTTTACAAATCTTCAATACAATAGGCATCAAAACAACCATAGAAACCAGAGCGCCTATAGAAATAACACCCATGTAAGCAGAAATCAGATCAGGCCTCATATAATAGTACTTCATGTAGTAAACAGAGGTAGAAAACATCATACCGTATCCCATTGATGCCATGATCCATGCAATGATATTCGGAAACAACTCTTTATGCTTTAAAACAAGTTTCATATCTCTGAATGCAGTTCCTTTTTCTACCGGCTGCAAGTACCTCTCTTTTGAAGTACCAAACAATCCCCAGAAGGATATGAAAGCGAAGACACCGCAAATAAGCATAAGCGGTACATAACCGTTGCTGAGTCCAATCCCCTGGAAGACCCCTGTGATCTGAGGTGTAAATGTATTTCCAATTGTAAATGCACATGCACAGACACCGGCACCCATCGTAATGATCATGTTTCTCTGCTGATTATTCTTAACACATGCAGGAAGAATCGCTACCTGAGGCATTGTATACATCGTGACCGTCATTCCATATCCAACATAAACAACCAGAATATAAATAATTTTCCCTGTTGTTGAAAATCCCCAGTCGATCCAAAGCAATGTTGAAAACAATGTTAACAATATGGGGGCAGCAATAAAGTAAGGTCTGTAACGTCCCCATTTTGTATGTGTCCTGTCGGCGATCACTCCCATCATCGGATCGTTAATCGCATCCCATAAAGTTGCAACAAACATAATCATCGAACAAGCTGCTGCCGGAATCTTCAGGGTATCAGTCATATATACTGAAAAAAAGCTTGCTATCACTGCCGCAATTAACATAGCCCCACCGTTAACAGATGTTGCATGGAACCATTTAAATGCTGTCGTAACTTCCTTATTTTTCTTCGGAACTGCTGCAGCACCTGCCGTCATTTCGTTTTCCATTTTTCTCTCTCCTTTTCCTGTTCTTTTTTCACCTTCGTTCAAGATAGTTATAGTTTAGCGCAGCACAGTGTATAAATCCATGTTATAAATTACCTCAAATCCGACATTTTTTCATATCACTTTTCTGCATCCGGCTTTTTTTATTCGTAACCCGACATATCTTTTGACAGCCTCAATTCGTTGCCTTTTGAAGAACAGGAATCCATATTTCTCATCTTTTTATATTATCAACAATATACACTGATTTTTCAACAATAAACACATTGAAATTACTATCTGGCAATGCTATCCTGACCATACAAATCTTTATTTCCGGAATATTTTATTTTCTGACTTTCGTCAAAAAATCCAGATTTGTATTTCACAATTGAATAAAGCTGTATTAGAAACAGAACCCACAGTTTACAGGCCTGACTGTGGACAATAGCAAAGAGAGCACTGTACATATCCATTTATACCGTAATACGCTCTTTTTAAGCTCTTTTTAAGTTACAAACAGATATACTCCGTACATTTTCACATGCTATAATGGAGGTGTAATACATGACAGATAAAAGGCTGCAATGGCACCCGGCATTTATTGCCGCCATGCAGATTGACTTTGGAGAGGAGGCTGACCGTCTTATTTTTCTTTCCGAGTTGGAATTAAACAAGATGCCCATGCGGATTGACGCACTGGTCATTAAAAAAAGCGGCTCTGAACCGTTGAAAAAGAATATGGGCCGATTATTAAAGGGACATAATATCTTCGAATATAAAAGCCCGGAAGACACCCTGAATATTGATGATTTTTATAAGGTTTATGGCTATGCCTGCTTTTACAAGTCCAATTCAGAGCAGACGAATGCAATTAAACAGGATGATATCACTATAACATTCGTCTGCAGCAGGTATCCGCGTAAAATGCTGGAAGAAGTTACACGTTTTCGAAAACTTGAAGTCCGAAAGACTGCCCCGGGAATTTATTATCTGGAGGGTGACCCCTTTCCAATACAAATTTTAATATCAAAAGAATTATCCCCGGAAGAGAACCGATGGCTGGGCAGTCTGCGTACAGACTTACAGCCTGACCAGAGTCTGAATGTTTTGTTTGAAGACTATGAGCAGCATAAAGATTCTAAACTCTATCAGGCTGCTATGGATTTAATAGTGCGGGCTAACCCCGCGGCAATGGAGGAGGCGAGATCAATGTGCGAAGCGCTGCATGAATTATGGGCTGATGATCTGGAAAAGGCTACTAAGGAAATTGCTAAAGAAATTACTAAAGAAGTTACCAAAGAAGTTACCAAAGAAGTTACCAAGGAAGTTACCCACAATGATATCCTGCTTTTTGTTGAAATTCTGCTTGAAGACGGATACGGGGAATCCACCGTCTGTGAAAAACTACATCAGAAGTTTCACATTCAGAAAGCGGATATTCAGGATTACATACGGCAGGTACAGGGCAAAAATGCTGTTTACAGACAGGCTTGTGAGCAGTGATTTGGAACATATAATTTATTTTTTGCATTTACCATAATTAAATATGAAGATACCGGGTAAGCGTCCACATCGTACCCGGCATTACATCAAGTTATCCACATAAGATATCAACAGTAAGCTTTCATCTTATGTGGATATTTTGTAGCTTTTCAAGATTTTGAACAGTTACAAGATTTTTTCTTAGACCCGTAGTACTGCTTTTTCACACAAGGAACAGTTTGAGTCTCCGCCGGCATAGAATACAAACTCTCCCGGGTCAATTACATAGTTCATGTTCCAGTCATAATATCCCAGTTCTGTAAATGGTATGATGAATTCTACCGATTTTGTCTCTCCTGCCTCTATTAGAACTTTCTCAAACGCTTTCAGCTGCCTTATGGGTCGTACTCTTTTTGCAGTTTTATCCTGAACATAGCACTGCACGATCTCTTCTCCGTCCCGGCACCCGACATTTTTTACGCTAACATGGATTCTGAATGCAGACTCCTCACATCTCACCTGCAGACCGCTGTATTCATATTTTGTATAGCTGAGTCCATATCCGAAGGGATAGACCGGGTCAAGGGGAGTGTCTATATACTTGGAAGTGAATTTTGATTTTCCACCCGGCCGTCCAGTTTGAATATGTGCGTAATATACCGGGCACTGTCCCGACGCATATGGAAACGTCGCAGTCAGCTTTCCACTTGGATTCGCATCTCCAAACAGGATATCCAGCACTGCGCTGCCCGCTTCTGTACCGGGATGCCATGCTTCCAGAATCGCAGGGACCTTTTCTGCAATATGCGGAATGGACAGAGGTCTGCCATTAAACAGTATCGCGACCACCGGTTTTCCTGATGCCAGCAGTTTTTCCACAAGCGCAATCTGCTCTCCGGGCAGCGTGATATCGGCCCTGCTGGCCGCTTCTCCACTTTCATCTTTCTTTTCACCAAGCACGGCAAGGAAAACATCTGACTTCGCTGCCATTTCCGATATATTCTCAGCATCACGGCTGTAGTTATATGTAATCCCTCTTAGCTCGCATGCCTCCAGAATACTGACACAATCCTCCGGATTGGAGCCAATGGCCCATGCGCCTGTCATCTCTTTCTTGTCTTCAGCCAGTTCCCCGAAAATGCCGAGACATGTGCCTTTCTGAAGAGGAAGAAGCGGTCCTGCATCAGATTTTCTCCGGGTACCATCCTTATCCGGCATGCAGTCGTTCTTGAGGAGCACCATCGACTTTACTGCCGCCTCTTTTGCCAGCGTTCTGTGATCTGTTTTCAATAATGTACTTTTTTCACGCTCTTCATCCGTCTGGTATGGGTTGTCAAACAGTCCCAGTTCAAACTTCACCCTGAGGATATGTTCCACGGCACGGTCTACAGTTTCAATTTCTGTCTCAGAATCCTGCACCAGTTTTAGAAGCTCCCCGGCATAGACATTTGAGGTCATATCCATCTCCATGCCCGCTTCCAGGGCTGCCTTTGCAGCCGTTTTTCTATCCGGGACAATCCCATGTTCCACGCATTCTGCAATGGCGTTGGCATCACTGATGGTCATCCCGTCAAATCCCCACTGTTCGCGAAGCACATGCTTCAGCAGCCAGCCATTTACAGAACAGGGCACACCGTTTATGTCATTAAAGGCCGGCATGATTGCCCGCGCCCCGGCATCCACACACGCCTTATACGGCGGAAGATATTCCTCGAACAGCTTTTGCATGGACATATCCACACGGCCATAGTCTTTTCCCGCCTCCACGGCCCCATATGCCGCAAAATGCTTTACACAGGCAGCCATCGAATTTGTTTTTTCAAGGTCTGTCCCCTGAAATCCACGAACCTTGGCCGTACCATATGCAGAATTTAGAAAAACGTCTTCCCCTGCCCCCTCGCTGATGCGTCCCCAGCGTGCATCCCTTGCGACGTCCACCATCGGGGCAAATGTCATATGGACACCGCCGGAGGTCGCTTCTTCGGCCGCCATTCTGGCCGTCCGCTCCCAAAGCCCGGGGTCCCACGCACAACTTTCCGCCAGCGGGATCGGGGTTACTGTGCGAAAACCGTGAATTACATCATACCCGAACAAAAGGGGAATACCAAGTCTTGTCTCTTCCACGGCTATTTTCTGCAGTCTGTTTGCAGTCTTCGCATCGCCTACGCCATTATAGGATCCAATCCGGCCCGCTTTCAGGTCATCTTCGTGAAAATCCTGTTCCGCAGTACTCATCAGTCTGCCAAATTCCTCTTCACTGATACGCCCGTCAAACATCATATCCAGCAGTTCTTCAAAACTAACCTCGAAAGCCCCGACTAAAGAAGGACCACACTGCCGGAGCTGTCCGATTTTTTCTTCCAGTGTCATTTGAGACATCAGGCTTTTGATTCTCTCATCATAATTTTTCTTCATTAAATACACCTCCGAAACCTGCAGGCACATGTTTCCTATTCGTTACTGTGCATACCTTTCTGGTGCGCACAGCACTCCTATTCTGGCATCAGGTTTAGTTTTGCATGCTTTCCGTCTTCTGAACTGACTTGGACATTTATCTCACCGGGACCTGTCCTCATAAGAATAATCTGGGCCCGTCCATGAAATGTTTCTGTTACACCTTCGTTAAAATTATATGACGGCTTCGGATTCCCACTGCCGAAGCCCGCCGCCACCGCGCAGCCCTCTACATGCAGGTTCAACCGGATATCCCGGTCTGTTACCAGATTCCCCGTACTGTCCTTAAGCAGCACGTCGATATAGAAGAAATCCTCCTTCATCTCCGGTTCGGCCGCCATTACAATCCTGTACTCCTCTGCCGCAGTATGAAGCTCCATTCTTCCCAGTTCATTCCCGTTCTCATCATAGGAAACCGCGGTTACCGTGCCCGGCTCATAAATGGTCTCAAAAAGTGTCCTGAATCCAGCTTTCTTTCCCGCCGTCTTTCTGCCGCAGGACTTTCCGTTGACCAGCAATTCTGTTTCGGTTCCCGGTGAATATACCTCCACTATAGCAGGCTGTCCCTCACAGCCTCTCCATGTCCAGCTTGATACCGTGTCACTTATGACCCACGGTGTTTTGATCAGCTTCTGTCCATACCGGTTCGGGTCCTGCACTGCAATATAAGGATCTTTTCTCAATCCAAAGACAACTTCACGAAAGTAAGATGCGGGCCTCCTGTAACCCGTAATATCCAGATCTCCCGGATACGCAAGCTGGCACGGGAATCCGGCACCGAATCCGCCTTCTCCCCATTGATAGGCAGGGACACCAACACCTGCTTCGCCAATATAGTCCCAGCCGGTCCATGTGAAATCACCAATAACATGGTTATGCTTCTCAACCAGATTCCAGTTTCTTGCAATTTCAGGTGGGTATGTCTCACTTCCCACAATCACACGGTTTGGATATTTCTCCCCATCTATCTCATATCTGGCTGTCATATAATTATAGCCTGCAATATCCACGCCTGCACATGCCTTTTCCAACCGCTCTGTGATCGCCTCATGAACCACGATTTCATCCAGATGCCCATCCATCAGTGTCATGAAATCATTCACATTTCCGTCGATTTTTCCTTCCCGGCTCAGATCAGATACAACATCAGACACAATCCTGTCCACCTGGTCTCCGGCTGCAAACACACCATTGATCGATGCCAGTGTGTATCTCGTATCATCCAGCTCTTTTATTTTCCCGCTCAGGTCACTGCATATTTTTGCCCCATGATCCGTTCCGATCTCGGGAATCTCGTTGCCGACAGAATACAGGATGACGGACGGATGATTATAATCTTTTCTTACCATAGCCGTCACATCGCTTTCCCACCATTCCTGAAAATACAGACCGTAATCATAATTGGACTTGCACCGGTTCCACATGTCAAAAGTCTCATCCATGACATACATCCCGAGAGCGTCGCATGCCCGGAGCATGGCCGGGGCCATCGGGTGATGGGACATGCGGACCGCGTTAAATCCTGCTTCTTTCAGCTTCCTGATCTCACGGAACTGCACAGGTTCATACGTGGCAGTTCCCAGCAGCCCGCTGTCATGGTGGATACACGCCCCCCTTAATTTTACTGTTTTTCCGTTTACGCGCAGCCCTCTTTTTGCATCCAGCTGAAGCGTCCTGATCCCGAATTGTTCCTTGCTTTCATCCAGTACACCCTCTTGGTTAAGAAGTCGTGTCGTACAGGTATACAGTGCAGGATGATCCTCTGACCAGAGCTCTGGCGCCTCCACGGTCACCCGCTGTGATACCGTCCGGGTTTCCTGAGAAAAGAGCACAACAGGTGTCACCTCACTCGATACAACGTGCCCTTTTGCGTCCCTGACCACCGTTTCCAATGTCAGTTCTGATGCCCCATGACAGTTGTTTTGCAGCTCCGTATTTATATGCAGTACTGCGTATTCCCTGTCCGCCGATTCTGTTTTAATCTGCACCCCTTCCGGTACAATATGTACAAGGCCGGATACCAGCAGATATACATCACGGTAGATGCCGCCCCCGGAATACCAGCGGCTGTTTGTCATCGCGCCGTTCCTGACCTGGACACGGATTTCATTTTCCTCACCAAATCTCAGGTAGTCGTTAAGAGCCACATAAAATGTCGTATACCCGAACGGGTTCTTTCCTGCAAGCTGCCCGTTCACATAGACAAAGGCGTTCATATAAACACCTTCAAATTTCAGCATAACCACCTTATCTTTATACTCTGCCGGAGCCTGAAACAAGTTAACATAGGTATAAATATCACCGTCCCGGTATCCGGTATTGCCTCCATTTTCGCTTTCCGCATGTGCGGGCTTCTCAATCATTGCATCGTGCGGCAGTGTCACATCTGACGCAATATCAGGTATGTTCCACACCAGGGCAAACGAGTCCTTATCCACCCAGAATTTCCAGTTATCATTAAATTTTTGTTCAAACATTTTTTCTCCTCTTCTCTATCTTATAAATCTATATAAACCTGGGGCCAGTTCGTGAGTTTCCCCGTCCGGAAACTTGATTACGGCTCCGGCATGAAACGGCACCTGAACTTCATATGCCGCCGTCCCGTCATCCAGACAGTCCCACCTGCATCTGTAAGTCCCCGACGCGGTATCCATTTTACACTCGGCGTATCCCAACCGCTTATCTGGATGCGGCTCAAACGCGGCCCTCCTGAATCCCGGTTTTACAGGACGGATTCCGCAAAGGTCACGGTACATCCACCCCACAATACTTCCATAGCTGTAATGGTTCAGACTGTTCATCCCCTCTTCGCTTATCCTGCCATCTGCAAGTACCGAGTCCCACCTCTCCCAGATCGTGGTCGCCCCGAGATTCACACAGTAAAGCCATCCGGGAAACTCTTCATTCAGCAGCAGGTCAACCGCTGTCTTATGGTGTCCCGTATGGGTCAGCGCGGGACACAGAAGCGTGGTCCCCACGAACCCGGTATTCAAATGCCCCTGATTCTCCCGGACTCTTTTTTCCAGTTCCCTGCCTTCTTTCTTCTGCTTACCCGGCATAAGGCCAAATTCTGCCGCGATTGCCGCTCCCGTCTGTGTCCTGCATTTGCACGTGCCATCCTCTTCAAAATAAGTATCCTGCACCGCCCTTAAAATCTCATCCGCCAGTCTGCCGTATTCCTCCGCATCTTTTTGATAATTCCTGCCTGTCAGTATTTCCGCCGCCTGGGAAACTATTTTCGTACACCTGTAATAATAAGCACTCGCTATATACAATGGGTCTGTCGCCCCGAATGGCCCCGGCTGCTCATTGTCCAGTGCCAGCCAGTCCGCAAAGTGGAACCCGTCTTTTACAAGATAGGGTCCGCCCAGTGCTTCTTCCCGCCTTCTCTCACATTCCACCCATGCCTTCATGCCCGGATAACATTCTTCCAGCAGTGTTTTGCTTCCATAATAAAGATACACGTTCCACGGAATTATGACCCCCGCGTCCGCCCACGGACAGGATCCGTGCTCCGCGACCATCCCCTGTTTCAGCCTCGGCACAACGTTCGGGACCGAGCCGCCTAAAATACTCTGCTCCGCCCTCATATCCCAAAGATATTTTCTGTAAAACGCAGGCATATACATGTTGCAGCATGCGGTTTCCGAAAATACCTGTGCATCTCCGGTCCAGCCGAGGCGCTCATCCCTCTGCGGGCAGTCTGTAGGAACATCCAGAAAGTTATCCTTCTGGCTCCAAAGTGCATTTAAAAACAGCCGGTTCACTTTTTCGTTTCCCGTTTCAATCCAGCCCGTCTGGTCAAAATCACTTCTTATGTGGTATGCCATAAAGTTTTCTGGTTCTATGTCAAACGAACATTCCACTTTCATATAACGGAATCCATAAAATGTAAAATGAGGCCTCACATGGGCTCTTTTTCCGTTTGAAATGTATGTGAATTCCGTCTTTGCCGTCCTCAGATTGTCATGGTAAAAGCACCCGTCCTGCAAAATTTCGGATGCCGTCAGCCTGATCCTTGCACCTTCCGGCAATTCACAGTCAAATTCAACCCAGCCTGTCAGATTTTGTCCAAAATCCAACACGAGTTCTTCTTTTGGCGTCCTGATAACCTGACAGACAGAAAGCTTCTCCTTTTTTACAATGGGAAGACTGAACCGGTCCGTCAGCGCTCCGCATTTTTCAGGTTCATACAGTCTTACGGGGCCCCAGTTTTGTGCATCCTCTAACCGGGCGTCGTATATTTCCCCATCATAAATATTGCTGAATGTAACCGGTGATACCTTGCTCCTCCAGCTCTCATCCGTACAGACCAGTGTATTTGGGCCATCCTCATGCCCAATATGAAGTTCCGCTGTTGCACAGCACCTGTCACCATACAAATTCACATAGCCGCCGTCAAATCCAAGCCTGCCTTTATACCATCCATCGCCAAGCCAGATTTGAATTTCATTTTCCCCTTCCTTCAGATAATCCGTTACATCGTAGGTTTGAACCTGAAGGTGAAAATCATACGAATGATAGCCAGGGGCAAGGAATTCGTTCCCGGCCTTTTCCCCATTCAGATACAACTCATACACCCCGAGGCCGCAGACATACATTCTGGCTCCTGTTACACTTTTGTTTATCGTAAATTTCTTCGAAAGAACAGGCTGTACAGATTGATCCAGTTCAGGAGTGATCCATTTTCCCTGCCACCCCTCAGTCATCTTTCCAGTCTCAAACCAGCTTTCCGCATATGCCGTTTCTCCGTTATCCGCCGTCACACAGACTGACCACTCATATCTTGTACGCGGTAAAAGTTCTATATCTGCCCGGTAATCCAGACTATCTGCTTTCGAATCTTCCCCGCTGTCAAAGACAGTCACATCCTTCCTTTTTACTATTATCCTTGCCGTCTTTTGGAACTTAGCGTTACCCGCGTCTTCCACCTTCCACGAAAGGCTTACCGGTGTAATATTAAACCCTGCCGGTGTTTCTATATGGTTCACCCTCAACTGTGTCAACTTCATATTGCACATCCTCTTCCTTTTCTTTCTGCTACCCTTATTTTAAAAGTGTTTTTCCTGAAATACCACTTCATAAATTTATGGAAATCCGACATTTTATAAGATGATCGATACAAGAGCACTTTTATGCATCGGATTTCTTTTAACATGATATAATAAAATTAAAGAAGAAGAGAAACAAGTATTGATGGAAGGAGGCCATACCCATGATGAAATCCCACAAAATGTCCCTCGCTGTTTTATGCATATTTGTCACCCTGTTTTCTGCCGCCTGTGCAAAGGCTCCAAAGCAGGAGGAGGATACCGAATGGGTATTCAACTCCATCCACACTTATAATCAGGACAGGGTAAAACAGTTCAGTAAAACCATCATCACAGAAACAGCAGCCGGTACCTATGAAAAGACGCAGATCCTGATTTCAGACTCCAATAATGACATCGTGTATATGAACTGTGTACAAAAAGGACCCGGCAATTATCATTTATATACCCGTGACTACATGATGCTCAAAGACGGGAAAGGTTATGACATTTACAAATATGACACACAGGAGACTTTTTACAAAACAGAAATCAACACAGACTTCATAAACAATGCTTTTAACTCTATGTATATAATCCTCTCGGATAAAGCAGAAGCCAAAATTCTGGGAAATGAGACAGTCGACGGGACCGACGCCGTCAAAGTTCTTGTGACGGACCGTGATTTCCCCCGCATCCAGAACTCCAGTGATTTCTCAAAACTATATGCACAGGCTGTTGTCTCTGACGTTTATCAGGAGGAACTAAAGGCTGCTCACGATAATTATATGAATATGAAAGAAAAGGAATGGACCTTCTGGTTTTCCAAAGAAGACTCTCGTCTGCTCAAGATGGAATATGACAACACGCTGGACACGACATTTACATATTACACCCTTGCCGCTGCCAATCAGGGGATCTGTGCTGAAAAAAATGTCCCGTCAAAGGAGATTGTAACAGGTTATATAAAGTCAGGAAATGACTGTGACAAGATTGAAGTTCCTTTAGAATATCAGACTTTATAGATGAGTTCGCGCTGCATCAATGCGGCACGTATATTTAAAAGCTATACAGGGCTGCTTTGTCCTGTATAGCTTTTTTATTCCCGGGGCAACGATTCAGTGCTGCCTGACATTAGCGGCTTTTCTGTTACTATGCATAGCCTCTGGCCGTGAATAGAGACGCTTTACATAAACAGATACGCCGTCTGTGCCACGATAAAGCACAGGACCATGCCCGCCAGTGTGGGGATTACCAGTGCAGTAAATGTCCATTTCCAGCTTCCGGTCTCTTTCTTTATGGTCAGCAGTGTCGTAGAACACGGCCAGTGCATGAGTGAAAACAGCATCGTGCAGACTGCCGTGACCCAGGTCCACCCGTGGCTGACAAACAAATTTCTCATCTCTGTCAGGCTATCCATTTCCAGAATACTCCCCTGTGCCATATAAGCCATGATGATAATCGGAACAACGATTTCATTGGCCGGAAGTCCAAGAATGAAGGCAATCAGAATCACACCGTCCAGCCCGAACAGTCTGGCAAACGGGTCCAGCATGGCAGCACAGTAATTCAGAAGACTCTGGTCACCGACAAAAATATTTGCGGCGGCCCAGATGAATAGACCGGCTGGAGCTGCCACCATTACCGCACGCCCCAGTACGAACAGGGTTCTGTCGAAAATAGACCTGACGATGACCTTCCCGAACTGTGGTCTGCGGTATGGCGGAAGTTCCAGTGTAAAGGAGGACGGCACTCCTTTTAAGATTGTTCTCGAGAGAAGCCACGACACGAAAAATGTCATACCGACCCCAAGCATGATAAATAAAGTCAGTAAAAGGGCGGATAGCAGTGAAGTACCTGCCCCTTTTGACGTTCCTATGAAGAACATCGTAATGATCGCAATCAGGGTCGGAAATCTCCCGTTGCACGGCACAAGGCTGTTGGTCAGAATGGCGATCAGACGTTCTCTCGGGGAGTCTATAATCCGGCATCCGGTGACTCCCGCAGCGTTGCACCCGAATCCCATGCAGAGTGTTAATGCCTGTTTCCCGCAGGCACAGCATTTTTTAAACGGTTTATCCAGATTATATGCAATCCTCGGCAGATACCCCACATCCTCAAGCAGGGTAAATAATGGGAAAAATATTGCCATCGGCGGCAGCATGACTGAAACGACCCACGCCAGCACTCTGTATACTCCCAGCACAAGCATCCCATGCAGCCAGACCGGCGCCCCCATATAGCGGAAAAACTCTGTCAGCCGGTCCTGCACCCAGAACAGTGCTTTTGACAACATCTGTGACGGATAGTTTGCCCCGGTTATGGTAAGCCACAGGATCACCATCAGAAGAACCGCCATAATCGGATATCCAAGCCATTTTCCCGTCAGTATATGATCGATCTTTCTGTCTTTTAAGTCAGACCGTTCTTTTTCATTTGCTACAGCTGCCCGGCTGATTTCTTCGGCCGTGGCCATTACGGAAGAGACGATCTCTTCCTCCAGCCGTTTCTGGTCCAGACCAGCCTGTGCCAGAAGCTTCTCTGCACGGGGCAGCGCCTCTCTGACAGGCAGTTCCTGACAGATGTCCTTCTGAAGGTATGTACGCACCCCTTCATCCAGAGCACTGTCATAATCCAGAAGTTTTAGTGCAAGCCATCTGGGTCCCGGGCCTTTCAGTTTCCTCTGCCCTATCCTGCATTTCTCATATTGAAGCGCAGTCTCTTCCAGCACCGCCTCTGCCGCAGGTTCCAGTATGGCAATTGCCTGCTCAACCGCATCCGGATAGCATATCCGGTATCTCCCGTCAGAATCATACATCCTGCGTCCGTCGTCTGCGTAGCAGACAGCTACAGCCTTCACGGTAATCCTTTCACTGTCCATCATATCGTCCAGTGTATCTAAAAGTTCATCAATTCCCTTCCCGTCACGGGCGACCATGCCGATGACGGGAACCCCCAGTTCCTTTGAGAGGGCATCCAGATCAATATGAATCCCCTTTTTTGCTGCTTCATCCAGCAAGTTCACACATACGATGACACTGCCTGTAATCTCCATAGTCTGGAGTACGAGATTCAGATTCCTTTCCAGACACGTTGCATCGCACACTACGACAACCGCATCTGCGTCACCAAAACAGATAAAGTCCCGGGCGACTTCCTCCTCCGCAGAGTGTGCCATGAGAGAATAAGTGCCCGGTATATCCACCATTTTGTAAGAAAATTTTTCGGTACTGCAGTACCCCGTTGCGTTCACAACCGTTTTTCCCGGCCAGTTTCCTGTATGCTGGTGCAGGTTCGTCAGATTATTAAAAACCGTACTTTTCCCTACATTCGGGTTGCCCGCAATCGCAACAACACGTTCTCTGTCCATACTATACTCCTTCCGGCAGCTGAATCATAATATTCCCGCAGTCTTCTGAACGGATTGCGATCACCGCACCGCGGATCAAGAATGCACAGGGGTCCCCGCCAGGGCTTCTGCCCACACATTCCACTTTTGTCCCTTTCACCAGGCCGATATCCAGAAGCCGCCTGTGGATACTCCCGTCAGCCTTTAGTTCTCTGATGACTGCCTTCTGTCCCGGATGTATATCATTTAAACAGAATTCCATTTTCATAAGCGCCACCGCCTTAACATAGAATTTAGGAGAAGGAAACTTTCTTTCCTGATTCTATAATATTAAATGATTCTCATTGTGTTACTAATCTCTGAGAAATTCATAATTAAATATGGAATTACAAACGTAGATTAATGATGAATGGGAGAAATATTTTAATGGACAATAGAAATGATTTTTATACGCAAAAAGGATATGAACTTCACAGTACAGATGATTTAACTGCTTCTATGGAAGATTATCTGGAAATGATATGCCGGATGCTGAAATTAAACGATGTGGTAAGGATACAGTCCTTATCTGAAAATCTACACGTCAAGCCCTCCTCGGCCTCTAAGATGGTAACCGCCTTAAAGGACAGAGGGTATATTTCCTTTCAGAAATATGGTTATCTGACTGCCACGGAGAAAGGACTTGATGCAGGAAATTATTTACTTTACCGTCACGATGTCCTGCATGAGTTTCTCTGTCTGCTAAATCATTCTGATAATGAATTGGAACAGGTTGAGAAAATTGAGCACTACATAGACCGCAGGACCGTGCATAATCTTCAGATGTTACTGGGAGAACTGAAATCTTCGACCTCTTTTTTCCAGTAAATTTGAAACTGTGTGTCATCAATGCGCTCCACAAACTGCCGCTTATAATTCAGGAAATCTTCCAGATCCATCAAGATATGATAGAGCACCGCACGGCCTTCAAATTCTTCCCGGGTCTTCGGAAGTTCCTCTTTTTTCATATCATTTGACAGCTGTTCCAGCCTTTTCAACTGATTTTCAGGGTCATTCATCTCGGTCACATGCCGGGACAGATAGTGGATATACTCCGCGATCACGGCTGCCTGTCTGGGCACCTGCTTAATCTTTTCCATTTCATAATGCAGATTATGAAGAGCTTCACACTGCTTTTCCCGCATCTCAAAGTAACGGCCGTAATAACTCGTATGGGGCTGAAAAGTATTATTATAATATACCCGGGCCTGCTGGATAAAATCATCCAGATCTTTTGTCAGCAGTTCCAGTTTTTCCCATACGGCATCCGCGCCTGTCCCCTCCTTCTGACCTTCCCGTTTCTCCGAATGCAGGAGGTACCAGGACAGTTCATTCAATATATTCTGGAAGGCACCTTCTGTATATCGCATATTTGCAATTATTTTATTTCTTTGTAAATTATTATTTTGAAACAAGTTTACGATGACAGCTATGGTAATCCCCAGCAGTATGATCAGAAACTCATTCATAATAAAAGAGAAACTGAAGTCACGTACAGCCAGAAAATGGGTCCCGATCACGGCATTTACGGACGCGGTCACTCTCCAGCCAATCCATTCACTTGCAAGAATCAGGAAAAATACGAACACTCCGAATGCGGCCCCCTCATTCTTAACCTGCGTAAATATTATCCAGCATAGGAGAACCGCCATGAAAAACGTGATAATACGCGCGGCCGAAAGCTTCAGTGTTTCCCATTTCGTCGTAAGAATTGTGAGCAATGTTACCATCCCGGCCGACGCCGCAAATTCCAGATGGAGCGCCGATGCCGCAAACATCGCCGCGCCGCTTCCCGCCGCAATCCTGACTGCCTGTACGATTGTATCCGCAGCCGGCATTTTGTCTCTTTTTTGTATTCTTTTCATCTTCGACTTTAAATTTTCCATATCCGCCATCCCTTCTTTCCATATCATATCCTCTTTTCTTTCAGACTATCCTGACGTATCGCAGTCTCCATTCAGGACACCCACCAGTGGTAATGAAAAACGCTGCAGACTGAGGGACTGGCTCCGTTCTGCAGCGTCTTTTCATTTTATATTCATTCCGATCATAGTAAAAAAGTCCAGCAGCGGTTTCCATAATCCGGGATGATGTTCCAAAAGGAATCTCCGTATCGTGGTTTCTGCAATTCCGTCATAGTACGTCAGCTCATGAATTCCGCGGGTGCTCTCCCCGATGACCGTCTTTCCTCCTGCCGCAACACCTACCGCAATCTGGCTTCCGTAAACCGCAACACCACCTGCATAGACTCCGACTGCCGCGGTTCCAAATGCCAGTAATCCGAATGCCACGACCCCCAGAGCCGCAATTCCCACCGAAATAACACCAAGTGCAAGCGCTCCCAGTGCCAGACAGCCAAACGAAAATATGCCTGTGGATAAGATTCCTATGCTAATCACCCCTACAGAAACATTACCGATTGCGATTATCCCTTTCGCGACTGAGCCTTTCCCTAATCTGCGCGAAAGCCTTATAGAAACGAGCGGAATCCCGGCAATCTTCGTCTTGCTTGTAAACTCGTATCCTCTCATATAGCTTCGGATTTCATCCACTGTTTCCTCAAGTCTTGCAGCATCATAACCATTCTTCCTGTCTGAATCCCCGTCACCGGAATCATCTCTTTCTGTCTCATTCTCAATATAATCCTTTACCAGATAGTCCACACTTACATCAAATATCTCCGACAGGGTGATTATTTTCATCAACTCCGGCAATGCCAGTCCTGATTCCCATTTACTCACGGACTGTCTTGTGACTCCAAGCCGGTCCGCAAGCTGTTCCTGGGACATCCCCCGCTGCTTTCTCAATGTAATTAGTTTTTCATCAAATCTCATGTCCGCCTCCTGATCTCCTCTTTAAATGAATGAAAGGGTATGTCTGATGTTCATGTGCACCAATGCAATGAATCATTAAACATACCCTAAACCATCCTGCTAAATCTGACAAGAACATGCTGCATTGCAATTTGTCAACCAGAGGTTGCAGGGCCGCAGAACCGCGGTTTAAGCACTATATTCTTCCATCGCTTTGCTGATACTTTCTTCACAGGAGCGCATCGCCAGAATGGTCTTTTCAAACAGATCGTTCATTTCCCATCCAAGCTTCAGGGCACCCTCTCGGATCACATTTCTGGAACATCCGGCGGCAAATCTTTTATCTTTAAATTTTTTCTTTATACTGGATACTTCCATATCCATTACGCTTTTTGAAGGACGCATCAGGGCAGCTGCACCGATCAGCCCTGTCAGCTCATCCGCGGCAAACAATACCTTCTCCATCTCATGCTCCGGTTCGATATCACTGCAGATCCCATACCCGTGTGAACAAATGGAACGGATCATATCCTCCCCCACACCGCCTTCTCTCAGCAGTTCCGGTGCCTTTTGGCAATGCTCTTCCGGATAAAGTTCAAAATCAATATCGTGGAGAAGCCCGGTAATTGCCCAATACTCATCTTCGTCCGCAAAACCAAGTTCATTTGCATACCAGCGCATTACACCTTCTACCGTCAGTGCATGCTGAATATGAAACGGTTCTTTATTATATTTCTTAAGCAACTCTAATGCATCTTCCCTTGTGATTTTACTTTTCATTTTCTCTTCCACCTTTCTTAATCATGATACCAGCAGTATTTAGCTTTACCGGAGGCTTTCGCCATGTACAGGGCCCGGTCTGCCTTATAATAAAGATCTTCAAAGTCTGCCTGCCGGGCTTTCGCACAGGCAATCCCGATCGAACAGCTTTGTTCGAATTGTACCTCACCAAGCACCTCACTGATCTGGCTTATCAATCTTTCCGCGAATTTTTCTCCCTCTTCCTTCGTCCTTTCTCCCGGAAGAAAAATCATAAACTCGTCACCGCCGACCCTTCCCGCAATTTCCGGGGACTTTACATTGTCTGCCAGTATGCGGGATGCTTTCTTGAGTAATTCATCCCCCGCAAGATGTCCAAAGCAGTCATTCACATGCTTGAAATCATCCAGGTCAATCACAAACATCAGTCCTCCAGCTTTATCTTCTGTCAGCAGCCTGTTAATATGCAGTTCTGTATACTGCCGGTTATACAGCCCGGTCATCGAATCCAGCTGGATGCTCTTCTCCAGAACAGCGCTTCTCTTCAGAGCCTTTTCTGCAAGATTAGCAAACGTCTTCGGGTAATATTCCCCCTCCTGCTGGTAAATATATGGCACAGACTGGTGAATACTGTCAATCATCAGTTTCCCATCGGCTTCTCTGTGCACCGATGCCGTAATTCTCGTATCCATATTGATGATCACCTGTTTTCCCTCAGTATTCGTCTCACAGGCCTCAAACTCCCCATATACCACACATGCATCTTCCGTAATCTGCTTCGCCTCAAACCATTGCCTCTTGATCGTAAACTCAATCCCGCTGGCTTCTTCCTGATCCTTCTCCAGCCATTGTAAAAGTGATTCAAGATTATGATAAAACTCATGCTTTCCTGTTCCAATCACAATGATATCAGGAGAAAAATACGGAATCATGCTTTCAATCTTTACCGGATCGCCCGATATATAACTCTCCATCACACGTCCAGTCAAAAGGCTGGCTTCCCTGCATATCGAATCCTTCATATCCGCCTCCCGTGTCCTAAAATTCTGAAATCATCATAACATAAAAACGCCTGCATTGTCGACTTTATTTCTGCCTGCATTTCCAGCCTTAATTTCAGAAAATTCTGAAAACGGTCCGCAAAAGGGTCTGACCCCTTTGAACCGAATACTCCGATGCCTTCGCATTATTCCATATTCAGGTTTCCCTCCCCCTGTTCCAGATCTTTTATCCCCAAAAAGGCCGGTCTGGCAGCTACACTTAGCAGAATGATACATACAGCCGATCCGACCATAATCCACATCACATTATTTCTGAATGCATCAAAGAGTACGCCATATATAACCTGCCCAAGCGGCTGTGCACACAAGGTCACTGTTGCAACATATGCCATCACCTTCCCCAGAAGTTCATTCGGTGTCCTCTGCTGAATCAGTGATACGCAATAAATGGAAAAAATGCTGACCAGTACCTGCATAACTGCAATTGAGAGTAAAATAATCAGGTAAATCATTTTTTCATTATCAAGCAAAAACCCCATTCCCATTGGAATCATACATATCCCCACTGCCAAAGGGTATTGATACATCTTATCAGCCTTCAGCCGGCCTGCGGCGACTCCTACAATGACACTCCCTAAAATAGCTGTAAGACCGCAAACGCTTTCCGCCGCCCCCGCATATTCCGCATTCAGTCCCAGAATCGTCCGTATCATAAAGGGCATGCCTACGTTTACCGTTCCCATGATGAAAAAACTGATTGCCGATGCTGCAAGGAGGATCTTCATGATCTCGGGCCTTTCTCTTGTAATAAAGCTGAAACTGATTTTGAAATCATTTCTTATTACACGTATCCAGCTCTCATGAAGAGTTTCTTTTGTAAACGGGAGTCTGATAAAAATTTCCAGGAATGCAGTCAGGAAAAATCCAAGGACACTGACAGCAAGAACTGTTTTTACACCGAAAGCAGTATAGCATGCGCTCCCGATAAACGGGGCGATCAGCGCAGCCAGTGCCGCCACCTGGTTGACAACCGCATTCGCCTTGATGATGTTGTCCCCTGTCTGCATTTGTGGCACCGCGGCCTGCACAGTCGGGGATTCGAATGCCGCAAGTATGGAGTATGCAGTCAGCGCCGTTCCTACAATGATAACAGCATTGGATTCGCGAATCGTAAGCATCGTAAACACAGCGATTACCCCTGACAGAAAATCAAGTCCCACCATAATGTTTCTCCGGTTGGCCCGGTCGGCCAGAACACCGCCAAACGGGGACAGTATCACCGTAGGAATCATGGAGACCGCCAGAAGCCCTGCAAATATAGACGCAGAACCCGTCAGATCAAGTATATACATGGATAACGCAAACCTGAGGATCGTATTGGCGAACAGAGAACTTACCTGCCCAAAGACCAGAAGGGTAAAATTTCTGCTGAATAATTTTCCCTCTGTATTTGCTTTCATTTGACTCATAAAATTTCCTCCTATTATTTATACATGTTGTATGTATGTATTTAGTTAAAAAAATATTGCCTGGCTTGTTTGAATATTCACGATGCCGAGGAGGACGCACTGCAGCATATAATTCTTACGCTGCAATGCGGTTCCTGACCGCAGGACTCCTTATCACTCTTCCCCTGCAGTCTCAAGAACTGTCTCCAGCCGGGCAAAAGTTTCATCATCCAAGAGCGGGACCCCCAGAAAGGCACTCAAATCTTTTACCATCTCCAACCTTGCAAGCCCTTCTTCCTTGGTAAAAGGAAATATGGTCGGCACCATCCAGAAATTGGTCAGAAAAGTAAATAATTCAGCAATCTGCTTCGGATGCCTGCACTTCACAGACCCATCCCGGATGCCTTCCTCGATCAGTTCCTGATACGCCGGAACAAGCACATCCCGGTTACTCTCGATAAACTCGGCTAAAAACTTCGGATTTTCCAACAGAGAGACGGCCTGCCCGCTCAATTTACGATAATCCGTCTCCACCGTAGTGTCCTTTATGATCTGCTGCAGTTTCTGAAGCCCGTTCAGCTCCTTTTGTTGTTTCACCTTCTCAAATGGATTGTTTTCACGAAACATCTGATCCGTCAGGGCATCAATCACTTCCTCCTTTGACTTGAAATGATGGTAGAAAGCCCCACGCGTCAACCCTCCCAAGTTGTCTACGATATCAAGCACGGTCGTATTCTCATAGCCTTTTTCCATAAACAGCTTCATAGAAACCTCCAGAATCTTCTGAACCGTCTCTTCCGGGTATTTATTTCTCGGCATATTATCACCTCTTTACATACAGTTTGTATGTTTAACTTAACAGATGGTTCCGGCCTTGTCAAGTAATAAATACATTGTGTATGTAACTTATGTCAGACCCCGGCTTTTGGAATTAATGAAATTAGCATTTCCAGTGACATAAAAACTGTATAATATGATAAAATGAGAAAAGCATCTGCAAGCGGCCGGAAGGGAAGGACCTTTCAATTATTATAAGAGCTATGCAGGCCGACAAACCGAAATGATATTGTCTGAATACAAAATGTAAATCAAGGAGGATTACCCGTATGAAACGTTCCCGAATCAACCAGGTCATCAAGGACATGGAAAGCCTGATAAAAGCGCATGGATTTGAAATGCCGCCCTTTGCCTGCTGGACGCCTGAAGACTGGCACAGCACCGGCCATGAATATGATGAGATCCGCGACAATAAATTAGGGTGGGATATTACAGACTTTGGTCTTGGCAGATTTGACGAGATCGGCTTCTCACTATTCACAATCCGAAACGGCAACCTGAAGATGCCTGAGAAATATAAAAAAACATATGCCGAAAAGCTCCTGATGTTATACGAAGGCCAGACAGCGGCCATGCATTTTCATGTAAGTAAGATGGAGGATATTATCAACCGGGGCGGCAACGATGTATACATAACCGTATATAACGGTACACCGGATGAAAAAATGCTGGATACGGATGTTGTCGTATGTTCGGATGGGAAGACAGAATCCGTACCTGCCGGAACAAAAGTCTGCCTGCATCCGGGACAAAGCATTACGATCACACCGTATATGTACCATGATTTTATAGTACCTGAGACGGGCGGCCCGGTGCTTCTGGGTGAAGTTTCTATGTGCAATGATGACGATAACGATAACTTCTTCTATAATAAAGAGATCGGACGTTTCCCGGAGATCGAAGAGGATGAAGAGGCCTACCGGCTGCTTTGTAACGAATATCCTAATCCGGATTAAGAAGTTTTTAAGGCCCGCCTGTGTATCAGGAGCACAGGCGGGCTTTTACTATTTTTCTTTGAATGTATGGACCACATAGAAGCCCACCATCAGGTGGCAGCACTTCAATGCAGCTGGAAAATTAAAATAAAAAAGTTGTAACGAATTACTTTTCAAGGACACTTATAGGCAAGGAGGTAGGACATGAAAGACATGGAACAGATTTATAAGAAATATATGCCTCAGGTATATAAATATCTGTTTAGCCTTTGCCATGACACCCAGCTGACAGAAGAACTGACACAGGAAACCTTCTTCCAGGCCGTGAAGTCCATAGAAAGTTTCCGCGGGGACTGTAAGCTTTATGTCTGGCTATGCCAGATCGCGAAGCATCTGTGGTGCAGAGAATTGAAGCAAAGAGGGAGAGAAAACCTCACGGAACTAACAGAAGATATCCCCTCTCCAAAGCAGCCACCGGAATCAGCCGCAATTCAGAAAATGGATACGATTCAATTGTACAAGCTGCTTCACGCCCTCGAAGAGCCGATGAGAGAAGTCATGTATTTAAGGCTAAACGGGAATTTCAGTTTTAAGGAAATCGGGGAAATTCTGGGCAGAGACGAAAACTGGGCACGTGTAACATTTTACCGGGGCAAACAGAAAATCAGAAAGGAGAGCCATTATGAAATGTGAACTGATCCGGGACCTGCTCCCGCTGTATATCGACGGTCTGACAAGCGAAGAAAGTAACAGGGAAATCGAAAAACATCTGAAAAGTTGTAAAGAATGCAGAATCTACTATCTGGAAATGAAGGGCGAAATTCCTGAAGCTAAAGCCGTATCGGAAGAGGAAATCGAAGATGCCGGCCTGATAAAGAAGATAAAGAAAAAAAGGAAACACAGAATCACAGCCGCCTGCGCGGGCGCCGCCGCAGTACTGCTGCTTGCTATTTTCGTACTGCTTCCCCGTACCTACGGTGAAGTAAAATATGAGGATATAACATTAAGCTACGGCACAAGAGAAAACAAGGCCTATCTCCAGATGACCATAAAACCGGGACACGAAATAGTCTTTTCCGGTGAAACAAATCGTAACGGTACTTACTTTAAAGTACTGGCAGCTACACGGATTTTGAACAATGAGAGTGACAGCATGGGATGGGAAGATGAACTCGGGACGAAAGATTCCCCGTGCAAATGGACACTCGAGTTTAAAAACAAAATCCTGTACTTCGAAAACGGAGAACTAATTCAGGAAAAAAACAAATAACCACAAACAGAGCGCCCGTACCGCTTGATACAGGGCGCTTCTGTTTCATGGAGAAAATATTCGTTGTTTCAGTCAGTTTCACTCATCCTCGAATTCAAACAGTTCTTCTACTGTAACCTGAAAGATCCGGGCAATATCCATCGCCAGCTTCAATGACGGATTATAACGTCCGTTTTCCAAATGCCCGATCGTCTCGCGTCTGACCCCCACCCGTTCCGCCAGATCTGTCTGGCTTAAGTCGAATGCCAGCCGGTATTCTTTTATCTTTGTCTTTAGCATCCTACTCCTCCATATATTTTCTTTCCTGCCGGTTGATCTGCCAGAGCATAACAATGAAAATTGCCATCGCTGCCACAAAACTGATGAGATACAGCCTCATAACCAGCGTAACCATGTCAGCCGAAATATACTTTATATGTTCGAGAACCGCAACGATAACCAATATAAGACTATTGGCTGCCACTTCAAAAATAAACGCCCTGAACCCCGCTTTTCTTACATTCATCCAAAACAACTCATCAGCTGGCATATTCGTGTAAATGAAGAAAAAGAAATAAATCAGAAACAGCTGCAGCAGCCAGTCTCCTGTATTGATCCCCACTACACCGACCAGCCCAAGCCATCCTAAATAAGACAGTGGATTATGTTTTTTCGCTTTTGCCATACTAATCCCTCCTCCTGACAGGCCTGCCGCATCTTACTGTGCTCTCTTTGCAGCGCCTTTGTGTTATAAATATATCACATTTGTTGTTATAAATATATAACATAAGAAAGTAAAAGTCAATAGCAAATCACAAACTCTTATCTTTTATTTTCTACAGCTGTTTCCGGTACTCCCGCGGAGTAATTCCTGCCGCCCGCTTAAACTGCCGGATGAAATAACTCACATTTTCAAATCCGCAGTCCAGGCTCACCTCCAGCACTGTTTTGGTCGTATCCTCGAGCATCTCCTTTGCCTTTTCTATGCGGTATCCGATGAGATACTGAACAGGCGAAATATTTGCTATCTCCTTAAAGAAATGGCAGAGGTACTGCGGGTTGCACTGCGCCTCCCCGGCCAGCTGTTCCAGAGTAATCTTCTCCATATAATGCTTCTCCACATAGGAAACAATCTTTTTATACCGGTCAATCCGCTCCTTCTCCGATGCATTCAGAACACTCGCTGCCGCCACCATCCTGCGGTTCCTGTCCAGTTCATACATCATTTCAAGCAAAAAGAGCTTTGCCCGGAAATACCACCCCTCATTTTCTTCCAGTCCACACTTCGCCGCCTGATCAAACAATTCCGATATCTTCCTGTATATCCCATCCCGCGGCCCAATCACCCTCGGAAGCGAAGAAACATGTGCGAGCAGCGGTGCCGCAAACTCTTTCTGAAATTCATCCTGATAAGTAAATTCCAGTATATGAGGGTTAAAAATAAGAACGTCATGCACGGTATCCTGTCCGGTTCCCTCTATCTGATGGAGCTCTCCACTGTTTATAAAACCTATCTCCCCCTCTTGCAAAACAAAATTTTCAAGGTTCAGCTCGACTAAAAAACTTCCTTTTATAGCCTTTAAGATCTCAACATTATGATGCCAGTGTCTCTCTACATAAAAATGTTCCGGGTAAATCGTTCCCGGCCCGGTGGTAAAATGCATGGCCGTCAATGGCCGCTCCTGTGTGCCGTGCCTGACATCTTCTTCCAGAGAATGATCCTTATTCATATAAATCCTCCCGTCTCTGCACGCATTTAAGAAACATACGCAGATTTTCCACAACCTCAATATTGTGTTATTATTTTAAGTAATAATGCAAGATATTTCAATCTTTTTTTCTTATACTGATAAAAAAGTGTTACAGGCGTGCCTGTAAACAGTAATACAGATTGTATATCAGGAGGTCACGAAAATGATTCAGAAGTATGTATATGGAAGTCCATTTGAAACCGGGGCAGTTACCGAAGCCTTAGAACCCGCTTCAGGCTCCCCGAAACACGGCAGCATTTCCTTAAATAACGGTTTTCATTTCACCTGCGAAATGGAGGAGGAAGACATCGTGTATGGTCTGGGCGAGGCCAACAGAGGCATTAACAAGAGAGGTTTTCTCTATATCAGCAATTGCAGCGACGACCCAAATCACACCGAAAACAAGAATTCCTTATACGGCGCACACAATTTCATCATCGTTTCCGGACAGGAAACCTTCGGTCTTTTTCTCGACTACCCCGGCGCAATGCGGTTTGACATCGGCTATACAAGGCAGAACCGGCTGGAAATCAGCTGCGAAGATGCGGACCTTGACCTGTATGTCATCGATGGTGACAACGCCTATGATATTGTAAAACAGTTCCGTAAAATCATCGGCCAGAGCTATATCCCGCCAAAGTTTGCATTCGGATTCGGACAAAGCCGCTGGGGATATACAACCGAAGAAGATTTTAAAAATGTAGTAAAGGGATACCGCGAAAACCACATCCCAATTGATATGCTGTATATGGACATCGACTACATGGACAATTACAAAGATTTTACTGTAAACAAGGAAAACTTCCCTGACTTTAAAGGATTTGTAGATGAAATGAAGGCGGAGAATATCCATCTGATCCCTATCATTGACGCAGGTGTCAAGATTGAGGAAGGATACGATATTTATGAGGAAGGAAAAGAAAAAGGTTACTTCTGCAAACGGGAAGACGGAAGTGAATTTGTAGCCGCAGTATGGCCGGGCTGGACACATTTTCCGGATGTCCTGAATCCTGATGCCCGCGCATGGTTCGGAAGCAAGTATGAAAGACTGATCTCCCAGGGAATCGACGGATTCTGGAACGATATGAATGAACCGGCAATCTTCTGCACTCCCGAAGGAGTCGATGACCTGAAGAGCTATTTTAAAGACCTGCTTGAAAAAGAGGATGAAGTACCGGGCTTCCTCCTCAATGACAAGGTGATCGGCCTCGCCAATAATCCGGACGATTACAAACGTTTCTACCATGAGGTTAACGGAAAGAAAATCCGCCATGACAAGGTCCACAACCTGTACGGCTTCAACATGACCCGCGCGGCATCAGAAGCGTTTGAAAAAATCGTTCCTGACAAGAGAATCCTGATGTTCTCCCGCTCCTCCTACATAGGAATGCACCGTTACGGCGGAATCTGGACCGGCGACAACCAGTCCTGGTGGTCACACATCCTTCTGAACCTGAAAATGATGCCGTCCCTCAACATGTGCGGTTTCCTCTATACAGGGGCTGACTTAGGCGGTTTCGGTTCCGATACGACAAGAGACTTAGTCCTTCGCTGGCTGGCGCTCGGCGTATTCACACCGCTCATGCGCAACCACGCCGCACTCGGGACAAGAGAGCAGGAATGCTACCAGTTTGAAAACATCGAAGATTTCCGGCATGTAATCTCCGTCCGCTACCGCCTGCTGCCATACCTTTACAGCGAATACATGAAGGCCGCCTTAAACGACGATATGTATTTTAAGCCGCTCGCATTCGAATACCCGGAAGATGCAATGGCAAAACAGGTCGAGGACCAGCTCATGATCGGAAACGAAATCATGATCGCCCCCGTCTACACCCAGAATGCCGCCGGAAGATACGTCTACCTCCCGGAAAACATGAAGTTCATAAAATTCCTTCCGGACGGAAACATCTCCGAGAAAGAACTGCCAAAGGGCCACCATTATGTAGAAATCGCACTAAACGAAGTTTCCTTATTCATCCGCAGCGGAAAAAACATACCAATAGTCGATGCAGCAGAATGCGTAGAAAAAATCGATATGGGCACAAAACAAACAATCGGATATCCTGACGGCGAATATGCACTTTATGAAGACGATGGAATCTGCAAAGGGGTCTGACCCCTTTGCAGTCCGTTTTCAGAATATTCTTAAAATTCAACTCCGCAGCATATTTTCGCTGATGTTTGCGAGTATCTCCAATACTTTCTCGTTTTCATCGTTCATATGCTGTTCGAAGGCACGGAACGTGCCCTGAATCAGGACGGTAAACAGCAGGTCCTTTTCCAGATCGCCCTGATATTCCGGACAGTTACTGTATATCACTTCTTTCAGAAGCTGTTCCAGACGGTCCACAAGCAGCGGCCTTCTCGTGCCGGAATACAGGATGTCGAGCATCGGGCGCCGGGAAAGAATGGCATTTGCAATTTCCATGACACCCTCCCGCGGGTCTGAGATAAGATTTTCTGGATGGTTCATATCCTGGATTGCCGAAGTGAGCACTTCCAGCTCTAATTTTTCCGATAAATCATAGATGTCCTTATAATGCTGGTAGAAGGTGGCTTTGTTTATACAGGCCAGCTCTGCCAGCTCTTTTATCGTAATCCGTTCCAGCTCCTTTTTTGAGCGCAGTTCAATAAATGCATTGATAATGCTGTTTCTTGTCTTCTTCACTCTTAAGTCCATAGACTCCACAGTTATTCAACAATATCCCGAAAGCGTTGAATAACATACTCCTTTCAAAAATTGTCGATTGATTCCATCTCTAGATCCTTTATAATGATAATAGTACTAAGAAAAGCGACGGTAGTCAATTAAACTATTATAGTAAAAAAACAAGTACGGGAGGATAAGAATGGATTATTACGGATTTTATACGGGAAAAATATTTGATGCCTATAAATTCCTCGGATGCCGGCTCACCGGAAACAAAGCTGTATTTACTGTCTTTGCCCCTGCGGCCCAAAAGGTAGGTTTGATCGGGGAGTTCAATGGCTGGACTGAAACGCCGATGGAAAAGATTTATAACGGCCAGTTCTGGCAGATTACGCTCGACAACATGAAAGACGGTATGCTGTATAAGTACAGAATCTATAAAAACGACGGCAGCTGCACAGACCACTGCGACCCATACGGCTACGGAATGGAACTCCGCCCGCAGAGCGCTTCCGTTGTGCGTGACCTGAACAGTTATACCTTCCACGATGAAAAATGGATGAAAAAAAGAACCGACTGCAAGAACAGTCCCCTCAATATTTATGAAATGCACCTCGGTTCCTGGAAAATGAATAAAAATGACGAAAATGGCTGGTATACTTATGCCGAAACGGCTGACCTGCTCATTCCTTATCTCAAAGAATACGGTTACAACTATGTCGAAGTCCTTCCCGTCAGCGAGCACCCCTCGGACGATTCCTGGGGCTATCAGGGCACCGGCTATTTCAGTCCCACCTCCAGATACGGAACGGTAAACGACCTGAAATACTTTATTGATCAATGTCATTTAAATGATATCGGTGTCATACTGGACTTCGTTCCGGTCCATTTTGCAGTCGATAACTACGCCCTTGCTGATTTCGACGGAACACAGCTTTATGAGTACCCGAACAGCGACGTCAGTGTCAGCTCCTGGGGAAGCAAAAACTTCAACCATTCCAGAGGTGAGGTCCAGAGTTTCCTGCAGTCCAACGCAAATTACTGGCTTGCAGAATATCATTTCGACGGACTGCGCATGGATGCCATCAACAATATCATTTACTGGCAGGGCGACCCCCAGCGGGGAATCAACGTAAATGCCACCGAATTTCTGAAAAACATGAATCGCTATATCAAGGAAACTTACCCGACTGTCATTCTGGCCGCAGAAGATTCCAGCGCTTACGCAGGAGTTACAAAAAAGACGGAAGAAGGCGGTCTTGGGTTTGATTACAAATGGGACATGGGGTGGATGAACGATACACTGGAATATTTCCGCACAGATCCGCTCTACCGCGGCAGGGACTATCACAAACTAACCTTTTCCATGCAGTATTATTATGACGAACATTTCCTGCTGCCGTTTTCACACGATGAAGTTGTCCACGGGAAGGCAACCATCATCCAAAAAATGTTCGGTGAATACGACGGGAAATTCCCGCAGGCACGGGCCCTGTACCTCTATATGATGACGCATCCCGGAAAGAAACTGAACTTCATGGGAACCGAACTGGCCATGTTCCGAGAGTGGGATGAAAAACGGGAACTGGACTGGGATATCCTCAAGTATCCCCTTCATGATGCCTTCCACCATTACATCCAGTCACTCAACAAGCTTTATCTGGAGCATCCGTCCCTGTCCGCTCTTGACTTTGACAGGTCCGGCTTCCAGTGGCTCGACTGCCATCAGGAGGAAAAGGCCATCTATGCCTTCATGCGCTCCGACGGAAAAGAAAAAACCGCCGCAGTATTCAATTTCTCCGGGGAAGATATCGAAGATTATGAATTACCAGTTGGGGAAGGACACGAACTGAAACTGCTGATCGCAAGCGATATGGACTGCTATGGCGGAGAAACTTCTTATAAAAAAGGCCAAAGCTGGAAGATCAAAAACGGAAAGGCTGTTCTGAAAATGCCTGCATTTTCTGGAAAACTGCTAGATTTAAAATAAGTTTTTCAGCATAATTTTATATAGGAAAGAAGAAAAAGGCGGGTGCTCTACTGCATCTGCCTTTTCCATACATTTTTATTCTGATTTTTATTTTTCGCATTTTGACCGAAAAAAACACCATCCCCGCGGCTCTGGACTCCGCGAAAACAGTGCTTCAAGTGCGCGATCAGGGGTTCGAACCCTGGACACCCTGATTAAGAGTCAGGTGCTCTACCAACTGAGCTAATCGCGCATATTTCTTAATTTTTGTCTGCATCCTTTAACTGTGACGCAAGTGATATTATATATGATAAAAAATAAAAATGCAACCCCTTTTTTAACATTTTTTTATTTTTTTCTAAATTTTTTTATATAATATCACTTGGTCCGCTATCCGGCGACAGGAAACATCCCGGATTATGTACTTTTATATGTCTCTCTTCCTTCTTCCGAAGTGATGTCCGCACACCAGCATTTCAATATTATCTATCAGGAATAATCACCGCTTGCCCGGATGTCTTCCAGCACGGCCCCGAATGATTCGAGTGGTTCGAACCTGACATCATATGGATACTGCGGATAGTCCCAGTCCAGTTTATGGATGTCTCTGACTTTTACGCTCATGACGCGTTTCAGCAAAAGCAGTGTCATTTCATCCCTGACGGCCCGGTAAGAATCGTCATGGTAAAGATTATGGAGTTCGTGCGGATCTTTCTCAAGATCGTACAGTTCACCGAGGTCATCTGCATAAACAGAAAGTTTCAGGTTTCCCTTCCTGATCATCGCTCCCGGTCCGAACGAGGTTGGGGCATGGGGCGCCGTTATGGTGAAGCCCTCGATTGGTTCCTGACAGGTCGGGCATCCGCCTCCTGCCTCGCAGAGAATGGTGTCCCTGCCGGTATCATCGCCTGCGTCCAGAGCCTGTACCCAGGATCTGCCCACCATTGTCGGGGGAATCTGTACGCCCAGTATTTCAAGCAGGGTAGGAACCATATCTACTTCCTCAGTCAGCCCACTGAACACGGTATTTTTCCATCGTCCGTCCGGATGGACAAGGATGGCCGGAATATGGGAAAGACATTCATAGAATGTCGGATTTTTGTGGGTCATCCTGTAGTCTCCCAGCAGTTCTCCATGATCAGAAAAAAACAGAATCACTGTCTTTTTATCCTGACCGTTTTCTTTTAGTGCATCGCAAAGTCTTCCCACATTGTCATCCACATACCTGATCTGTCCCATATAATGTGCGATTGCCTTTTTCAGGTCATCTTCCGTGCACTGATCCATCTCCGAGTGCACACGGAACACCTCATTTTTTACCGGCTGGCTTTTACTGTCATAAGCATAGAAGCTCTCCGGCACATCGATTTCTGAAGGATCGAACATGGTATCATATGGACCCGGACAGCAGAACGCCGGGTGGGGGTCCTGATAATTTATCCACAGAAAGTACGGTTCCTCCCCGGAGTTTTCCACAAACTGAATTGCTTCTGTCGTCAGTTTGTGGGTAATGTTGAAAGGATGGTCTTTTTCCAGAGTAAAAGAGGAATAAGAATGTTCATATTTGGGATGTCCATCGTAATTGCCCAGACAGACTTCGTCCAGACTGTCCCAGAGCTTTGGCAGTTCCGAGTATGTGAATAAATGGTTTTTCCCAAACATCCCTGTTCTGTACCCGGCCTGTTTCAGTGATGTGACGATATTCGGCACGGACGGGGAGATCGTGGACCAGTAATTTCTGTGATTATGCTCTGAAAAATACGTGCTTGTCGCGAAACTGCATCTGCTCGGTCCGCAAAGCGGAGCCGCACAGTACATATTTTTAAACCGGACGCCGTTCTGTGCCAGGGCATCGATATGTTTTGTGCCTATTGTACTGTGCCCGTAGCATCCCAGATAATCGGCGCGCATCTGGTCCGGGGTTATGATAATTAAATTATACTTTTCCATGCTACCACCATTTTATCAGGTCCGTTACTTGATTACGAAGTGCTACAAATTCCGGATCAGATACCTTTCTCGGACGGGGGAGATCGTTAATGATTTCCGTTTTGATATGAGTTGGTTTATTTGTCAGGACGATAATCCTGTCAGACAGATAAACAGCTTCCTCTATATTATGTGTGATGAACAGGACCGTTGTTCTGATTTCCTTCCACATTTTCAGCAATTCATCCTCCAATTTATACTTTAGTGTCAGATCAAGCTGCCCATATGGCTCATCCATCAGGAGTAAATCCGGCTCTATGGCAAATGCTCTCGCGATAACCACCCTCTGGAGCATACTCGCCGACAGCTGGCTGGGATAATAATTCCGGTATTTGTCAAGCCCTACCATCCGGATTACATAATCAGAGCGTTCCTTTAGCTTATCCGGCGGGAACTTCTTGGCTTTCAGCCCGAATTCCACATTTTCCTGAATATTGAGCCACTCCATTGTAGAATACTCCTGAAAAATATATGCCAGATTATGTTTCTTCGGATGGATATCCTCGCCGTCTACCTGAATACTGCCTTTATTGATGTCATAAACCTTTGTCAGGGAGTTCAGAAACGTTGTTTTTCCGCACCCGGTAGGCCCTACGATACACAGGAATTCTCCGTCGTATACATCAAAGGAAATGTTGTCCAGTACCAGCAGGTCGCCGAATGCCTTGGTCAGTTCCTTTACTTCCACTTTCACCCTTTTCTCATCCATTTTAACCCTGCACCTCCTCTTCGGCCACATTCCCCTCCACGCACTGTGTAATCTCTTCGCGCAGTGCCAGAAATGCCTCGCTTGTATAGTCTCTCGGCCTCGGCAGGCCGATGATGTATTCTTTCTTAACCGAAGCAGGCATTTCTGTGAGCACAACGATCCTGTCCGCCAGATAAATTGCCTCTTCCACATTGTTCGTCACAAATACGACTGTACGTTTTTCTTTGGAGCAGATTTTCTCAATCTCTTCCTCCATCAGATACCTGGTCTGTGCATCCAGATGGCCGAACGGCTCGTCCATGAATATCACATCCGGGTTGTTGCAGTAGGCACGGGCAATCCCCACCCGCTGCTGCATGCCGCCTGAGAGCTTGACCGGATAGCTGTCCTCGAACCCGGTCAGGCCGACTAAGTCAATATAGTACTGGGCTCTTTTTTTCCACTCTTCCTTCTTAACCCCCTGCATCCTTGGTCCGAAAGATACATTCTTCATAACGCTCATCCACGGGAACAGTGCAGTTGTCTGATAGACCATCCCGCGGTCACAGCTCGGCCCGTCCACCTTTTTCCCATTCACCTCTATCTCCCCTCCGGTTGCATCTACAAGGCCCGCCAGCAGGTTCAGGATGGTTGTCTTCCCGCACTGTCCCGGCCCGAACAGGACCAGAAACTCGTTTTCCTTTACTTCAAGGTTTAGATTCCGGATAACCTCATTCACTTCATCCTGTTTTCTATTTTTTGCATAAAAAGTTTTACAGAGATCCTTACATCTGACTGTTACTTTCCCCTTACCGTCCATGAACATAATCTCCTTTCTAAAACTCTCATAATATTAGCTAGTGCGAACCCGATGATTGCTATGGAAATCATGCCGACCAGAATCAAAACGGTATCCCCTGTGTTCATTCCCATATTGATAATCCATCCTGCCCCCTCATAGGAGCTGATCATCTCCGCCGCCAGAACTGCCATCCAGGATGTGGACAGGGAAACCTGCAGCCCTGCGAATATGTATGGTGTGGCGCTCGGGAGGATGATGTTCACAAAAATCTGGAACTTATTCGCGCCCAGAAGTTCTGCCGCCCCGACCAGTGTCTGATCGACTTTGTTTGTGCCGTCATAAGAGTTCAGCACAATATTAGCAAAACCACCCATAAAGATGATAAAATATTTTGTCGTCTCGCCGATTCCAAACCAGAGGATTGCCAGCGGTATCCACGCCAGTCCCGGGATCGGGCGGATAATATTGAAAATGGGCCTGACGATTGCATTGACTGTTTTGGAGTATCCCATTGCAACCCCCAGGATAATTCCTGTTACAGAGGACAGACCGAACCCCACAAATACGCGCTTCAGACTATACAGTACATGCATCTGGAGCGTATACTTCCCAATCGGGACTGACAGTGACTCGGCGAATCTGGAAAAGACTTTCTGGGGAGTCGGAAAGAACAGCGACACCTTTGTATAGGAGGCCGCAAAGTACCATATTAAAAACACGCTTAAAATCGCCGCCGCCCCAATACCCACGGCAAGGCTTTTTTCCTTTGTCTTCATCTTCTACCTCCTCACGAATTTCTTTTCCAGAAATTCCAACGTTCCTGTCAGAATTGCACCGACTCCGGCAATGACAAGCATCCCCATCACAATGATGTCCGGGCGGCCGATCGTCCTTGCAATCTGCAGCATGTATCCAAGTCCTTTCGTAGCCGCCACGAGTTCGGCAGCTACCAGCGTCATCCATGCAACCCCGAGAGAAACCCGCAGGCCCGTAAAGATCATGGGCAGTGCCGTCGGGATAGCTATCTTCCGGAGGATTTCAAATTTTGTCAGCCCAAAGGTTTTTCCCACATTGATATGTACTTCACTCGTCTGCTTAATGCCTGAATAGGAATTGATAATGCAGGGAATGACTGCGGACACGAAGATAACCATTGCTTTCGATTTAAGGTCAATGCCCAGCAGGAGGATCATAATCGGAACCCAGCCAATCGGGGGGATCGGCCTTATAAGGTCGAAAATAGGTTTTACAAACAGATCCACGGGCTTATACCAGGCCATCAGAATTCCAAGCGGGATTCCCACGATTGCACCGAGCACATAGCCGGTCAGGGCCACCTGCAGACTTGCCGCAACATGGACCAGTAAGACAGAGCCGTCCGGGGACGGGTTTACCAGTTTGATAAAAAATGCCTGAAATGTCTTGATGGGACTCGGCATGGAGTACACCGGAAATAAATGGAATACGTCTGTCACCAGCTCCCACAGGACAAAAAAGCATATCATGGAAATTGCGGAAATGACCATATATTTTTTGTTCTTCTTCATTTTATCCAGCCTTTCATTTCTTTTATGTCTGTTACAGGAGGATGCCGGGTAAATGACCATTCACATGCCCGGCATCCTGTCTCTTTATTTCAAAGCTTCATCAAGAAATTCTGAAGTTGTGTTATTTTTTACAGTTTCTACTTTATCGCCGTCGAGTTTATCCTGAGATACCATGAATTCGGCGTAAGCTGCCTCATAATCGCCCAGTTTTAATGCTTTTGCATCTTCTGTTGTCACAAACGGCTTTAAGTCGCATTCTGCCTGGATATCTTCATCTGTAGCAGACCCGCCGTTGTCGTTGTACCATTTCTTAACAGCCTCGAACTTCTTGTCCGGGTTTGCCTCCAGTTCGTCGTTTACTTCATAGAGTGTCTTTAAAAATGCCGGGATAACAGCCTTAATCTCTTCATTGTTATATGCCTTGTCTGTTAAAGTGATTTCCTCATAAAGCTGCAGCCCTAACTGGTCGAGGTCCGCCACTTTTACCATCGTATCGTCTGTCTGGAAACAATAAGGTGAGGTGAGCGCCGCCACATCGGCCTGTCCGCCCTTGAAAGCCTGATAGCACTGTGCAAATTCCATATGTACCATCTGTACGTCTGTCTCCGGCACGCCGATGGCCTCCAGCCATTTTGTCACGGCGAGCTGTCCGGTCGTTCCGGTTGTCTGTACGATCTTCACTCCTTTGACTGTATCCGGTGATCCGAGTACATCCGGGTAGTCCGGGTTAGTCCCCTTCACACCTGCGAGTGCAGAATCTTTGTAGGCCCAGATTTCATTGCCGCCGGTCCCGTTGATATGGCTCGCGATAACATGAGCGTCAAAATTGGCAACTCCAAATACAAACGCTCCACCGATTGTTGCCACATCATAGGAATCGGATGCGATCGCTTCGTTCATTGGCGCCCCTGTCGGGAACATGACAGGTTCAATCTTAAATCCGTTTGCCTCATCCAGCTTGTTATCGATGATGTAGCCGATCTGTGAAGAAATATAAAACGGCATAACCGCCACCCGGACCACCGGGAGTTCTCCGGAATCCGTATCCTCTTTCGCATCCGAAGCCTCTGTTTTCCCCTGTTTTTCTTCCGTTTTTCCTCCCGACTGGCAGCCAACCAGACATGAGAGTGCCAAAGTCATTGCCAAAAATCCCGCCAATACTCTTTTCTTCATAACCTTTCTCCTTTATTCCTTTTATTTTAAACAAGACAATTCTTGTTTAATTCCCTCTGTTCTGCGTCTCAAATGCCTCCCGGAACAGCTCCCGGTCTACATTTTTATCTACATTTGGAAGTCCGAGAGGCGGTATATTTCCGATCGCCGCCATATACTCCGCATATTTTATTTCAAAATCGCCAAACTTCTCTATGTCGTAATTTTTCCTTGTCACTAAAATCTTGTCCTTACATTCCATCTCCAGAATATCCTTAGAAACCGACTGTCCCTGTTTCAGATACCAGCTTTCACCGGAGGCAGCCTTCTCTCTGGAGTCAGCTTCCAGTATCTCATTTGCATATAAAAGACATTCCATAAAACGTACCAGAGATTCTCGTTTTTCCTCATGCGCCTTTTTAGTCGCCAGAATTACCTCATATATTTCCGTATGCAGTGACTCGGTGTCGGCCACCTTCTTAAACCCTTCCTTCAGGGCCATATAAGAATAAGGTGCGCTGAGCACAACCGCATCGCCCTCACCATCCAGAAACCTGTTGTAGGTATCCTGAAAGTCCCCGTAAGCAAGTTTTACAGAGCCCTTCTTGACTCCGATCGATTCCAGCCATTTCATCCCCAGATACTGCTGGGTCGTGTTGCTCTTCATCAGAATCCGGCATCCCTTCACCGTATCGAGGTCCCCGTATACCTGCGGATAAGTCGGGTTAAAGCCTTTCACGTCCAGTATCCGGCTGCTGTTTCTTGCATAAACCGCATCCCCGCCCGTGGACCGGATATGTTCCCCGATCACAACACCCTTGTTCTCCACCAGAGGGTACAGAAACGCCGCGCCTGTCGTGGCAACATCATACTTATCCTTTTCAATATCCACGATCTGCTCCGCCCCAGACGGATATTCCACCGGAACCAGCTTCAAACCAAATTCCTCGTCCAGACCATGCTCCATAATATAGCCGACAGGTGAACTGATGTAATACTGCTGTACCGCAACCCGAAGCTCAGCCAGCTCTTCTTTATCCGCCGGCCGGCCCTGCCGGTCCACATCATCCGTCACATTCCTGCCACATGCAAAAATTCCGATCGCTAAAATGACAGAACCCAATAACAGTACTTTTCTCTTCATCTCTATCTCCCTGTCTCTAATAATATCTTACCGGATCTGCAGAAAAATCCAACACACAGAACTGTAAGCATCTTGCACTTTTCTGACTTCTTAAAAGAAATGCTTCTTGGTTATTAACACAAAAACGACTTTTTGTCGGGATTCTGCAAAGGGGTCTGACCCCTTTACCGCTTCTTTTGGTAAAAGAACGGATTCACACCCATTACCTTTTTGAATACCCTCGAAAAGTAGGACAAGTTGGAGTACCCGACCTTCTCAGCTACTTCATATACCTTCAGATCGGTGTTGGTGAGTAGTTCCACAGCTTTTTGAATCCGGCAGTTTGTCAGATAACTATTATAGGTAGACCCTGTTTCGGCCTTGAACAGCCTGCAGAAATAGTCTGCATTGATATTCACGTAATCAGCGACTTCTGTCAGTGATTCGATGAAAGCGTAATTGTCCACAGTATAAGCAATCGCTGATTTCACGTATTCGGAGTATGCTTTCTCGCCGACTACCATTGTGCCTTTCAGTTCCCGCAGGAAGGTATCCATTTCTTTCCTGAGCTGCTCCAGACTCCCGGCGCCTTCAATTCCATCCCTGGTCTTTCTGCATAGTTCCTCCAGCCCGCGGCCGGCGAACTCCATCTTCGACACTTTGTATGCATCCACCATATCTGTGAAGCATCCCCGCACCTGATCCAGATCCAGGACCTGTGCCTTCGTAAGCTCTTTGTACAGGTCTGCAATATATCCCTTTGCCTCCTCCTGACGGTCTTTGCGGATCATCGATATTACATTTTTCCGAATGCCCTTTATCTTCTGAAGACCGGCCTCCTGATTCTCTTCCTTGTACAAAAATACACCCTGGCGGTTCTCATAGAATCCGAGGTTCAGTGCCATCCTCGCACGCCGGCATGCCTCCGGGATTTCTTCCGTAAAACCGGAAAACCCGACCCCCGTTTCTTTCAGAAGCGCCAGATTCTTACAAAATGCCATCGCCTCACCAAAACATGCCCCCGTAGAATAGCTGTTTTTATAGCTGCATACCCAGACCGAAATATCTTTCTCATAAAAACAAGGCTCGATTCTCAGCACAAATGCATTCAGAAAGCTTTCAAATACCGCCTTGTCCGATTCCTTCTCTGCAAAAGCAGCCGCAAAGATGTGCTCTCCCTCTTTCTTTTTCACCGGAAATGTTTCTGTCAGATGAGGGTTCGTAAGCAGGTCCTTGATGTACTGGGGTTTTTCCACCTCTTTGCGGCTCTTTTTACTTTCGTGATAATTTTCCATGATCTGCCCGAGCACTTCTGCCGTAATCTCATTTTTTAACACATACTCATTCGCCTGATATTTAATCGCCTCTCTGGCATATTCAAACTCACTATATGAAGTCAGCATCACGACATATGTCTCCCCGCATGAATCCTTGATCTTCTGCAGAAGCTCAAGCCCTCCCATTTTTGGCATTTTAATGTCCGTTACAACCATGTCGAACGGCTCCTTTGAAAACATCTCCCACGCATCCTTGCCATTTGGCGCAGTACATACCTCATTTGTATTTCCTTCCAGTGCTGATATGGACATCTTCAGCCATTCACGGATTGGAAGTTCATCATCCACAATCAATATTCTCATTCTTTTACCCTCCATGCTTATGTAAAACCGGTCCTTACACCCCTGACCTATTCCAGCACCGGAATCTTAACGATAATCCGGGCGCCATCCTCATAATTTGTATCAATGCTTAAGCCGTATTTTTTTCCGAAGTTCATCTTAATCCGCTCCCGGATATTATTCATCCCGATCATGTTCGACTGCTCCTTAGAACGGATTTTCCTGCTCAGTTCCATGTAATTCTCATCCGTAAATCCTACGCCGTCATCCGTTACCGTAATCAGCATATCGCCATCGCACACCTGAAAACTGACCGTTACGTGGATCGCATCCACCTCATCATCCAGACCGTGGAAAAGCGAATTCTCGACAAGAGGTTCCAGAATCATTCTGAGTACCTTTTTCTGATACAGTTCCTGCGGACATATAATTTCGAGTGAAAACTGATCTCCGTACCGGTATTTCTGCAGGATTGAATAATCCTCCAGAAACTTGATCTCCTGCGACACATCCACAAATTCACTCTTATATGACAAAATATATTTCAAAATCGAAGTGAACGCATCAATGATCCCGATCGCCCCCTGTTTATTCCCCATATCCACAAGACAGCGGATGGAAAACAGAGTATTATAGAGGAAATGCGGACTCATCTGTGACTGCATAAATCCCATCTCCGCGGCCCGCTTCTTTTTCTCCGAATCTTTAATCGCGGTCACAAGACTCCTGATCCTCTGGTTCATATAATTGCATTCCTCGCAGATCGTGTTAATCTCACGCCACCCCGCGGCCTCGAATTTCTGGTCATTTTTTTCAGATTTCCCCACCTTCTCCAGTTCATGCACCAGCTCCCCGAGCGGCCTTGTTGTCCTGTGGGAAATGTAGAAGCAGACCAGCATACTGACCGAGAAAATGATCAGCCCAATCATCACCATCCTCCTCTGTATGGATTTCACGTCTCCCAGAAGTAGTTCGAGCGGAATCTCCTCCACCAGAATCCAGTTCAGCTCCTGATTTTTATAGATGGAAAACAGATATTTCTTCTGACTTTTCTCGATGATATTATAATTCTGCTCCCGGAACATCTCATTCATGACATCCATATCGTAAAAACGAATTCCTATCAGTTCTTTATTCCTGTGCGATACGATATTCCCAATATTGTCCACAATGTAGATATCGTTTTTATCAGACAGTGACTCAAACACCTGGCTGAAATTCTTCTCGTATATATTAAAAAGGAACAATCCGATAAAATCCCCGTTTTCATCCGTCATCGTCCGTGCAATCGAAACGATACTCTTCCCCTGACTGTCCTCATATGTAGAAATCCATTTTTCTTTCTCTTCCAGCACATCGAGAAACCACAGCTTATTCCTGTAATCTGCCAGTGACTGTGCATTTTTCGCCGGACCCGTACTGTAGGTATACCCGTTTTCCATGAGAAAAGAATAGTAAAAATCAAGCCCTGTCGCAGCCTGGGTCATTCCTGATAAACTTTCTATATTTTTGAAATTCTCCAGTATCTTTTCCTGCTCCTCCCTGGTATAGCTTCCCTCGTGGTAGAGATCTGTCAGATTTTCATTATAAAAATACAGGTTCGATAACATCTCTGCGTTAGATTTAATTGCCGAAACCTTCTCAGAAATCTGGGTCAGTACATCCACTCTGGAATTAGAAATTTTCTGTACCATCAGTCTCTCAAACATCTGGAAAGAAATAATCCCGCTGATACCCAGCGTACAGATAATAATACTTGCAGATAAAATAATCAGAATTGTCTTCAGTTTTAAGGGGCGGCGGTGTTTTCTCATATTAACTTCTCCCATCGGATAAAATAACTATCAAATACACTATAGTTTTATTCTATCTGCAATTTTAAAATAAGCAACTGAAACTTAAAAAGGAAGCGCAATATTTTATCTATTTACGATTATCTAATGTTAAAGTTAAATTTTCAGAATGCTACCCTTTTTCATGATAAATTGATATACTGACTTCATAAGAATATTATCTAACACCAGTTTAAAGGAGGAATCTGCCATGTCACCAACACAGCCAGCTTGTAAAATCGAACATCACGCCACCCTTTTCGGCCTTTTAGCCAAATACGCCATTAAAGAAAACGGCGAAAAGGGAAAAGATGCGATTCTCAAAGGCATGACAAGATATGGAAACGAACGCGGCGCACGTATGGCGCAAAATGCCTTAAAACACGGGGACGACCTGACCACAATGACCAGCCAGGCTTACGGGGAGTGGCATCCTGATTATGAAGGACAGATGGACGCCGGACAATTATGTATAACCCCCACCCTGAGAACCTATGTCTCAAGATGTGCGTGGTGTGACGCCTGGAAGAAACACGGTCTGTCCGAATACGGAAAATATTACTGCCTGAATGTGGATAACGCCGTCTATCAAGGGTTTCGAAGTGACTTCATATGCACACAATTATCCACACCATTAAGCTGGGGCGGTGAACGGTGTGAATTTGACTGGGGGCACCCGCTGACAGAGGAGGAAAACCAACTGCTGGCAAAGAAAAAGACAGAGCTTGGCACTTCCTGTATGAAGGACTTTACATATCATACCGCACATATTTTATATACCATCAGTAAAATGCTGGAAAAAGAGCTTGGCGATGCTGGCAGAAATGCGGTGAAGTGCGCTGTAAAAGAATATGTCCGCATATTCGGGGCGGAATATCTTGAGGTACTCGACCAGGTTTATGAAGAACACTCCATGCAGGAATACCTTTAAACTGCAGGAGCACCATCGATGCTTCACTTTATTTTGAAGCCTTAACTTTGTTTATAAAAAGAATTTAAGGTGCATAACTGACGGAGTCATGATATACTTTCATCAAGTCAGGGGAATTACTGATTCTCCGTCACGCAAAAAAATAAGGAGGACCTTTGAGACTTATGCTTAATCCTATCTTTATGACTGCATAGCAGAGGCTATTGCGGTGAAATGAATTTTTATCACAGATACCCTGAGCGGGCAGAAGCACTGACGCTTTAGCCAGGGTATGAATGTTCAGATTTACAAAAATAGCCCTTGCTGATCCTGAAACAATTTCAACTTAATTAAACGCTATGTTTCATTAAGAACGAACTAGGAGAGCAACATGAGCTATCAGAAAGCAAACCATATCCTGCCCCGTGATTTACTGGAAAAGATACAGGAATATATAGACGGCGAGCTGATCTACATCCCCAAGGCTGCGGCAAATAAAAAGTCCTGGGGTGAAGGAACTTCAACCCGCCAGGAACTCAGACTCAGGAATGAACAAATCTATGCCGACTACTTAAAAGGAGAAAGCATGGACCGCCTTGCAGAAAAATACTTTCTGTCTTTCAAGAGCATCCAGCGGATCATTGGCCAGGAAAAGAAAAAGAAATGATATAAGGAGACTAAACCCATGCCATAACCGGCATCCGTTTGGTCTCCTTTTTTATGCCCCGCCGCAAAGTAAAGTATAAAAAATCTATTAGGTAGGTTTTACCTGCCTGTCATGCTACACTTTTTACAGCAGGAAAACCTGCAATCGTAAGAAAGGAGACCAGATCATGAGAAAATCCGAAAAAAATCCACCTGTTATTACTTTCTTGTTCTAAATTAACAGGAAAGGACTCGAAAGAAATGCAAAAAATAGTATGGGAGGTGCAGTACAGCACCCCTCCTCTGGCACTTAAATACTGCAAAAAATGCCAGAAAAAAACAGAGCATGCAAGCTCTGGCAGGTTCCGGGTAAATGCCCAAGGCAAATATCTGGACATCTGGCTGATCTATAAATGCAAAAACTGCCGGACAACCTGGAACCTGCCCCTCTATTCCAGAATCAAACCCGAAAGCATCGACAACCGCCTGCTGGAACAATTTTACAGCAACGATGGAAGCCTTGCCCTTCAATATGCTTTCTCCACCTGGCTTCTCCAGACTAACGGCGCAGAAATCGTACTTCCCGATTATCAAATCCTTGGCCCCCATCCCGATTCCGGCACAACCGTTGAACTTCAGATCACAAGCCAGTATTCTCTTCCCGTGAAAGTATCCCAGATCCTTCGGGAAAAGCTTGGACTCTCCTCACGGGAACTCGAAAAACTAATAACTGACGGCAGAATACAAAATATTTCTTTAAAAGGACTAAAGAAATGCAGGCTAAATCAGGAAATTACTCTGTACATAGATATGTCCACTCCCTATAAATAGAAACCGGCGGTATACCTCCTGTCCCGGAAAGCATACCGCCGCTCCATATCATGACTCGATCATATCTATCAGAACTTCCTTATTCAGCACCCCGCTGGCCGCTGAAACCGGCCTGCCACCTTTAAAAAGAACAAAGGTCGGCACCACCTCAACATCAAATTCCGATGACAGGATTTCACATTCCTCAATATCAATCTGACACACCTTGACCCTGCCTGCATATTCAGATGCAAGTTCATCCACAATATCAGCCATCATTGCACATTTCCCGCACCAAACAGCAAAGAATTCAACTAACACAGGCATCCCTGACCGAAGTACCTCCTGTGGGTAATTTTTCGCAGTTACTTTGATTTTCATAGCAAACACCTACGTTTCTCTATATTCTATTTACCACGGCAGCTCCCGCTGTTCAGTATCTCACACACCTCGTCAAGCGAACGCTTCAGACACATCAGCTTGCGGTTCAGGTCCGGCCTGCAGTACATCTTATGACAAACAAAATCCTTCCAGCCTCTGCCTCTCATACATACCTCCAACTGCCCGTGTAAGGCTATATCTCCTCATGGATATAATATGCAAAATATGAAAAAACTGTGAATGGGGACGTAATATTTTAAAGGTTTACTACGTCCCTAATTAACTTTTGTGGTGTACCTAATTGTAATGTTTCTGCCTGTTTGTGCTCTTATTTTCTCACTGCTACCAGTTTATTAATCGGATTTCCCTTTGCTGAGAATTTCTCTTCGTATTCTGTCATTACATTTCCCGCATTCATTATTTCATGATGGTGCAGGTCATATGTATAATTCTCAAGAATCCACCCTGCTTCCCTTACCTGTTCCATCGAAAATTTAAATAATTCTGTATTATCCGTCTTAAACTCGATTTTTCCACCCTTTGCAAGAATCTTCTCATACCTTGTCAAAAATTCTGTTGAAGTCAGGCGTCTTTTCGCATGCCTTGCTTTAGGCCAGGGATCAGAAAAATTCAGATATATTTTTTCCACTTCGTTTTGTGCAAAAACTTCTTCGACATCCTTTGCATCCATGCAGACAAGCCGTACATTTTTCAGCATATTAAACTCCTCGGTATCAAACTTTTCCACAGCCCGGAGTAATACACTGGAATATCTCTCAATCCCGATAAAATTAATCTCAGGATATTTTACTGCCATATTCAGCAGGAAACGGCCTTTTCCCATTCCAATTTCTATATGTATTGGATTTTTATTGCCAAAAACCTGCCTCCAACAGCCTTTCTGTGCCTCCGGACGTTTGATTACTGCCGGATGTGCCTGAAGCGTGCCTTCCGCACGCGGTATATTTCTCAATCTCATAATCTATATACTCCTTTTTCACTTACTTCCCATAAATAACGTTTTTTATTTCCATTTATGGTAAGTATAATACAGAACAGCTAAAAATCAATCCTCTTATTGTGTAAAACTTGAAATATTTTTCTACAAATTATAATACCATAACATAAGGTACAGGGCAAAATACATTTTGGGACACCACTTAATTCAATTTGGGACACCATCTAACTTAATTTGGGACGTAGTATACCTGAGAAATATTACGTCCCTAAACGGTTCGTAACTTGCTTTTTTTTTGAAAAGGTGTATTATAAATACAACTACTATCAATGATTAACAGGAGGCTTAACATGGACTCTATTGTAAGGAAATTATCGGAAATAGAATCTGCCGCCGCCGCTATCGTGAGCCATGCCGAAGCGCAGAAATCTGTTCTGGACAAGGAATATGATGCCGCGCGGCGCAGGTTCGACGAGGATCTGGAGGCAAAGACTCAAGAACGCATCGGAAAGATACGGGATGAGCTGGAAAGCAGCACTACCAGACTTTTAGACAGCCAGACAGGGGCTAACAGTGACTCCATCGAGGCATTGCTAAGAGAGTATGAGGAAAAGCATACACAATACGCACAAAATATTTTAAAACGGATAACAGAGGTATAGCCTATGGGGAATCTACTTGTTTACAGCGGGATTGTGACGAAAGTCCGGGCTATGGAAGCAAGGCTTTTGAAGCCGGAACAGTTTGAAGAGATTGCAAATCTCCACAACGTGCCGGAAGTTGTCTCCTACTTGATGGAGAATTCTTCTTACACAGATGTTCTGGATGAGATTGACGAGGCCAGGCTCCACCGCGGTGACATTGAGAAAATCCTGATCCAGTCACTTTATCAGGACTACACCAAGATATACCGCTTCTGCAGTCTGGAACAGCGCAAGTTCCTGCAATTATATTTAAAGCGTTACGAAGTAGACCTGATCAACTACTGTTTTCGTATCGTTATCAACCACTACGCCGAGCCGTTCGACTTGAATTACAAGAAACCATTCTTTGACCGTTATTCCCAGATATCCATTGAGAAGCTGATCACTTCCCGGACGACGGATGAACTGGTCGAGAATCTGAAGGGCACGGAATATTATGAACCGCTGAAAAAGCTGCGGGACACCCAGTCAATCACATTGTTTGATTATGACCTGACACTTGACTTATATTATTTTTCTACCGTATGGAAAGAGAGAAAAAAGGTTCTAAAAAAGAAAGAGCTGGAGATTTTCACCCGTGATTGCGGCGCCAAGATCGACATGCTGAATCTTCAATGGATCTACCGTGCAAAGAGATATTACGATATGGCACCTGCTGACATTTATTCCCTTCTGGTTCCGATCCATTACAAGATTTCCACGGATCTGGTCAAGGAAATGGTTGAGTCTTCTAATAAGGAAGAATTTTACAGCGCCATGCGCAAGACATCCTATTCCCGCCACTACGATTTTGGCCAGAACCTGACGATTGAACAGATGTATGCGGAATGCCTTTATCATCTCTACACCGTGGACAGGAGGCGCAATCCTTACTCCATCGCCACGATTAATACGTATTTATTCCTGAAAGAAGAAGAGCTTAAAAAGCTGACGACCGCCATAGAGTGTATCCGTTACGGCCTTACACCAGGTGAGACGCTGGCATACGTTGGAGGTAGAACTCAATGATAGTTAAAATGAAATTCATCAACATCTCCGGCCCCAGAGGTGACATAGACCGTGTTACGGACCTGTACCTGTCGCGATATGAAATCCAGCTGGAATCTGCATTATCCGAGCTGAAGACCGTAGACAATCTAAGGCCATTTGTTGAAATCAACCCATACCGGGATGCACTCAATAAAGCAATCCAGTTCGTAGGATACCTGCAGAATGCAGACGAAGTCGAACCGGACGTTTCCCTTGGGCTGGACGATATGTTCGAAGTTGTAAGAACAGCCAACCATGACTACATGGAACTTCAGGACAAGAAGGATAAACTAAAACGCAAGATCGATGATCTTCGTAAGAAACAGCAGATTATAGCGCCTTTCAGGCCTCTGGACTGTGAATTGAGCCAGATTTTGAATTACAAATACATCACATACCGTTTCGGGAGAATCGCCATAGAATTTTATCATAAGATGGACAAATATCTGATGGACGATCTCGGCGCTATCTTCGTGGAAGGTGAGCGTGATGAAAGCTATGTATACGGTGCTTACTTTGTATCCCCCGGAGAGGCCCAGAAGGTGGATGCCGTGTTCCGGTCCCTGCACTTTGAAAAAATAGAACTCCCGGAGGAATTTCAGGATACGCCCGCGGAGGAATACCGCAGGATTGTAAAAGCCATTTACAACACAAACCAGGAAATCGAAGAACTGGACAAACAGGCCGGTGAAATGCTTTCCGGGCGTGCACCGCAGCTGATTGCTGCAAGAAACCGTCTGGAAGAGCTGGCGAATAACTTTGATGTCCGCAAGATGGCGGCACGCATGGAGGATAAGAAGGAAGATTATTACATCCTCTGCGGCTGGATGGCAGAAGATGATATTGAAAAGTTTCTGCATGAGATCAAAGATGATGACAAGGTTTTCGTTGTTGTCGAGGATGACCATGATACTTATTTCGGTGAACCGCCGACCAAACTGGAGAACCCGAAGATCTTCAAGCCCTTCGAGATGTTTGTCCAGATGTACGGGCTGCCCTCCCATGATGAATTTGACCCGACTGTGTTTGTAGGCCTGACCTACTCATTCATATTCGGAGTCATGTTCGGGGATGTGGGACAGGGACTTCTTCTGTTAATCGGGGGAGGCCTGATCTACTACTTTAAAAAGGCACCGCTGGCGGGAATTATTTCCACAGCCGGTATATTTTCCACAATTTTCGGTTTCATGTTCGGCAGTATATTCGGATTCGAAGACGTTATAAAGCCACTCTGGCTGAGGCCCATCGACCATATGACCACACTGCCGTTTATCGGTAAGCTGAACACCGTATTTATCGTGGCGGTCGCATTTGGTATGGCTGTCATACTCGTGGCTATGGTTCTTCACATTGTCAACGCAGTCAGGAGCCATGATATGGAGAATATCTGGTTTGATGCAAACGGCGTTGCCGGACTCGTTTTTTATGCATCTGTCGCTGTAACGATCGTATTATTCATGACAGGACATAAGACACCGGGCGGAATTGTCATGGCAGTCATGTTTGGTATACCGCTTTTGTTAATTTTATTAAAGGAACCTATCACAAGAAAGATCCAGAAACGTGCTGACCAGATGGAAGAAAGCGCAGGTATGTTCTTTGTACAGGGCTTCTTCGAACTATTTGAAACACTGCTCAGCTATTTTTCCAACACGCTGTCATTTGTGCGTATCGGCGCATTTGCAGTCAGCCATGCAGCAATCATGGAAGTTGTCCTGATTCTGGCAGGTGCGGAGAGCGGGTCACCGAACTGGGTGGTCATTGTACTCGGGAACTTGTTTGTATGCGGTTTTGAAGGGCTGATCGTAGGTATCCAGGTACTTCGTCTGGAATATTATGAGATGTTCAGCCGTTTTTATAAAGGAAGCGGAAGAGCTTTTGATCCATATACAAAAAAATCGAAAAAATCTAAGAAAAAGTAGGGAGGACCTTAACTATGAATTTAGCAACAAAAATCATTCTTATCGCAGCTTTAACCTTAAGTATCATCATTCCATTCGGATACTATTTAATCGGAGAAAAGAACAAGAAACGTTATAAAAGAACGATTGGTGTAAATGCCTTCTTTTTCTTCGGTGCTTTTGTCCTTGCATCCATCATGATGCTCGGCGGCAAAGTAGAAGCAGCTGACACAGCAGCCGCTGCCGCTTCTACAGCAACAGGACTTGGCTATCTCGCAGCCGCTCTGGTTACCGGTTTATCCTGTATCGGCGGAGGTATTGCCGTGGCAAGTGCAGCAAGCGCTGCCCTTGGCGCTATCAGCGAAGATTCCAGCGTACTTGGTAAGTCCCTGATCTTCGTAGGTCTTGCGGAAGGTGTATGTCTGTACGGACTGATCATCTCCTTCATGATCTTAGGTAAACTGTAAGATGAAAATGTATCTGATCAGTGATAATGTTGATACCTATACAGGAATGCGTCTTGCAGGCGTGGACGGAGTTGTCGTCCATGAACGTGATGAGCTGCACACAGCCCTTCAGGATGTCCTGCAGGACAAAACCGTAGGCATCGTCCTCCTGACTGAAAAACTGGGACGCGAGTTCCCGGACATCATTGATGAATTCCGTCTGGAGAGGAAGATGCCTCTTCTGGTTGAGATTCCTGACAGGCACGGAACCGGACGTAAGAAAGACTTTATCACATCCTATATCACAGAAGCAATCGGATTGAAGCTGTAGCCAAAGGGATTCCATCCGGATCACAGATGCATCAGTTTCAAAAATTGACAGTTTAAAGAATAAATGAAGGAGGTACCCCTCTTGACCCTGGAAGAAAAAATCGCACACTTACAGACAACCTCCATGGAGGAGGCGAGGGCTGAAGGAAACGCCATCATCGACACCTACCGTGAAGCGTTGGAAAAAGTATTACAAGATCATAAAGAAGAGGCGCTCCGCCAGTCTGAGACCCGTATCAAGGCCGAAACAGTCAGCGCCAAGCAGCAGTTAAATCAGGCTATGGCCAGGTCCCAGCTGGAGTTAAAACGCCGTCAGGGAAAGGTTCAGCTGGAGTTAAAGGATAAGATCTTCAATGAAGTGAATGATCTGGTCAATAAATTTATGGAAACAGAAGCTTATGAGGATTATCTGATCAAATGTATCCAAAAAGCAATCTCTTTTGCCGCAGGTGACCCGATGGTTATCTATATCAACCCGTCAGACGAAACACGCCGTTCCGATCTGGAGGACGCAACCGGCACAAGGCTTACAGTCAGTGCTGAAGATTTTACAGGTGGTATCCGTGCAGTCATCCGGAACCGTAATATTTTGATTGATAACTCATTTAAAACAGCCCTGCGCAACGAATATGATAAATTTATTTTTTTAGGAGGTGACGGCGTTGCTTAATACTGGAACAATTTACGGAATCAACGGTCCCGTCATCTATCTGAAGGGCAACACGGGCTTTCGTATGTCCGAGATGGTATATGTCGGCAAAGAAAAGCTTGTCGGCGAAGTTATCGCTCTGGACAAAGACCTGACTACAATCCAGGTTTACGAAGAAACAACAGGGCTTCGCCCTGGTGAGGAAGTGGTGGCCTCCGGCAACGCAGTATCGGTTGTCCTTGCTCCGGGAATCCTGAATAATATTTTCGACGGTATCGAACGTCCGCTTGAGAAAATCGCAGAATCCGGCGGGGCATTTATCACCCGCGGTGTTAGTGTAGACTCCCTCGACCGCACAAAGAAATGGCAGACACACATCGTAGTCTCAAAGGGTGATTATCTCCACGGCGGAGATATCATAGCGGAAGTCCCCGAGACACATGCAATTACACATAAATGCATGGTTCCCCCTGATTTGGAAGGAAGAGTTGTCGATATGGCAGAAGACGGGGAATACAACATCGATGAAGTTCTGGTTACTCTTGAACTTTCCGACGGCACCTTAAAGAAACTGACCATGACACAGCACTGGCCAATCCGCGTGGCGCGTCCGACGCATCACCGTTTTCCGGCATCCACACCACTGATTACCGGGCAGAGAATCATCGATACCATGTTTCCAATCGCGAAAGGTGGTACGGCCGCAGTTCCCGGAGGCTTCGGTACCGGCAAGACAATGACACAGCACCAGATCGCCAAGTGGTCGGATGCAGATATCATCATCTACATCGGCTGTGGAGAGCGTGGGAATGAGATGACACAGGTTCTGGAAGAGTTCGGACAGCTGACTGACCCCCGTACAGGAAATCCTCTGATGGACAGGACTACTCTGATCGCGAATACATCCAACATGCCTGTGGCCGCCCGTGAAGCCAGCATCTATACTGGTCTGACACTGGCAGAATACTACCGCGACATGGGCTATGATGTAGCCATCATGGCCGACTCCACCTCCCGGTGGGCAGAAGCCCTGCGTGAATTATCCGGGCGTCTGGAGGAAATGCCTGCCGAGGAAGGTTTCCCGGCATATCTGGCATCCCGCCTCTCCGCATTCTACGAGAGAGCAGGCATGATGCACAACTTAAACGGAACTGACGGCTCCGTCACCATCATCGGTGCGGTTTCCCCGCAGGGCGGTGACTTTTCCGAGCCTGTCACACAAAATACAAAACGTTTCGTGCGCTGTTTCTGGGGTCTGGACAAGAGCCTTGCGTACGCGAGACATTTCCCGGCGATCCACTGGCTGACCAGCTACAGTGAGTATCTCGGTGACCTTGCCCCCTGGTATCAGGACCATGTTTCACCGAAATTCGTGGATTACCGCAACCGCCTGATGGCCCTTCTGAATCAGGAAAGCAGTCTTCTGGAGATTGTAAAACTGATCGGAAGCGATGTGCTTCCCGATGACCAGAAACTGGTACTCGAAATTTCCCGTGTCATCCGGCTCGGTTTCCTGCAGCAGAATGCGTTTCATAAGGACGATACCTGCGTATCAATGGAAAAACAGTTTTTAATGATGGATATTATTTTGTATCTTTATAAACAATCACGTGCACTCGTCACGATGGGGCACCCGATGTCAGTACTGAAGTCAGAAAACATTTTCGATAAGATCATTTCCATTAAATATGATGTGCCCAATGACAGGCTGGAAATGTTCGCACAGTACAGGCGTGATATCGATGCCTTTTATCAGCGTGTGCTTGAAAAGAACGCGTAAGGAGGGGATTACCGTATGTCAATAGAATATTTAGGACTCAGCAGTATTAACGGCCCCCTGATCGCATTAGAAGGGGTCCAGGATGCCTTTTTCGATGAAATCGTAGAGTTTGTCGTGGACGGCACTGAACGCAAAATAGGACGTATCGTAGAGATCTACGAGGACAGGGCAGTCATTCAGGTATTTGAAGGCTCTGAGAACATGTCTTTGAAGAATACACACACACGCCTGACCGGGCACCCGATGGAGATTGCACTCTCACCTGAGATGCTGGGCCGTACGTTTAACGGAATCGGCCAGCCCATCGATGATCTTGGACCGATCACATCCACACTGAAACGTGATGTGAACGGACTTCCTTTAAACCCAGTCATGAGAGAGTATCCACGAAACTATATCCACACTGGTATATCCGCAATAGACGGTCTGACGACACTGATCCGCGGGCAGAAGCTTCCGATCTTTTCCGGAAACGGACTTCCCCACGACCAGCTGGCAGCGCAGATTGTAAAGCAGGCTTCCTTGGGGGAGAACTCCGACGAACAGTTTGCCATCGTATTCGCTGCAATGGGCGTAAAGCATGATGTGGCCGACTTCTTTCGCCGGACCTTTGAAGAAAGCGGTGTGGCGGACCACGTTGCCATGTTCCTGAATCTGGCAAATGACCCGGTTGTAGAGCGTCTGATCACTCCGAAAGTAGCGCTTACCGTAGCAGAATATCTCGCATTCGAAGAGAACATGCATATCCTTGTTATACTGACCGATATGACTTCCTTCGCCGAAGCCATGCGTGAGGTCTCCTCCTCCAAAGGAGAGATCCCCAGCCGTAAAGGTTTCCCCGGATACCTCTACAGCGAGCTTGCCACCATATACGAACGAGCCGGCATCGTACAGGGAATCAATGGTTCCGTAACCCAGCTTCCGATTCTGACCATGCCGAATGACGACATCACACACCCGATCCCTGACCTTACCGGTTACATCACAGAAGGCCAGATCGTACTGGAAAGAGAGCTTCACGGACAGTCCATCTATCCGCCGATCAACATTCTCCCGTCACTCTCCCGTCTGATGAAGGACGGTATCGGAGCCGGATACACAAGAGAAGACCATCAGGACCTGGCAAACCAGCTCTTCTCCGCCTATGCAAAAGTAGGTGATGCAAGAAACCTGGCATCCGTAATCGGCGAAGACGAATTGTCACCGATCGATAAAAAGTATCTCGAATTCGGTAAAGCTTTTGAGGAGCATTATATCGGCCAGGGACCAAACGAAAACCGCAGCATGGAAGAGACACTCAACCTCGGCTGGGAGCTTTTAGGGCTTCTGCCTAAAGAAGAACTCGACCGTGTCGACACAAAGATACTCGATAAGTATTACCGGACTGCATAGGGGTCTGACCCCTTTGCACTCCGTTTTCAGAATATTCTGACTAATCAATTGTAAGAAGGAGGAGTTGCATGGATCCGCGTACCTTCCCTACCAAAGGAAACCTGATGCTTGCCAAGAATTCGCTTGCGCTGGCAAAGCAGGGTTATGACCTGATGGACAAAAAGCGTAATATCCTGATCCGGGAATTGATGGATCTGATCGACGAGGCCCGGGATATACAGGACGAGATCGACACCACGTTCACTTATGCGTATCAATGCCTTCAGCGTGCTAATATTGAACACGGTATCAATATGGTATCACAGCTCGCCTATACGGTGCCCATAGAAAACTCCATCACGATTCAGACCCGCAGTATCATGGGCACAGAAATCCCCCATGTCAAATATACTCCGGGTACCAAGACTCCAACCTACTCGTTCAGTACGACGCGTGAGTCTATCGATATCGCCTCGGAAGCGTTTCGTAAGGTGAAGGACTTAACGGTCAAGCTCTCGATGGTGGAGAACGCAGCCTACCGTCTGGCATCTAATATTAAGAAAACGCAGAAGCGCGCCAATGCCCTGCAGAATATCACGATTCCAATGTATACACAGCTTGTATATAGCATTACAAATGCCCTGGAAGAAAAAGAGCGTGAAGAATTTACACGTTTAAAAGTAATCAAGCGTATGAAACAGAGAAAAGGAGCCTGATCAGAATCAGTGCTCCTTTTTATATGCGTCTTTCTAAACTGTAGATTTAAAATACTATATACGGGTCCAGCCCTTCCGGCAGGTCCGGATTGCATCCTCTTACAATCGCCTTTTCATAAGCCAGTATCTGGATCACACTGATGAGCACAATCCCCCATGTCTCATACCGTACACTTTCCCCCGCAAAAATATGCAGGTCAGAACCATAAGTACTACTTTGGTCACAGGACACCGTCACAATCACCGCTCCCTTAGCCTTCAGGTCTTCCGCCAGATTTTTCTGCATCTCATTTTTACCAGGCTTTATCAAAATAATATCCAATGTTTCAGAATCATTCAGAACCATCGGCCCGTGCCTGTAATCCAAAACATTCGAATACCGGCCGGGAATTCTGGCAATCTCCGTAAACGCCAGCGCCCCCTCCTGTGCGATACCACACGGCACCCCGTCAGCAAGCACTGCCGCATTCTTCCAGCCTTTCTCCGCAATACGTGCCAGATCTGCCCTGTATTTCTTTTTCAGTGCCTCATTTTCTTCTATCGTAACCCTCAGATTATAGACAAGGTCCATGTCCTTTCCGTAAAATCCGGCCAGCATCAGAACAGCAGCGTATAAATTTGTCACTGTTCTTGTCTGGCAGACACTTTTATCGTAACACCAGTCCATGATCAGTTCCAGATCACTAAACTTTGACAGATCATTCTCCCGCAGCATGGAAAAACTGATGACCGGGCACTTATAATTCTCCTTAATAAACTCCACTGCCTTCACAATCTCTGTTGTCATTCCCGAACGCGACAAGGTGATCACAATACTGTCTCTCACGGACGCATCATAAAGGTCGCTGTTCAGGAGGAAATCGCCCCCTGCCACTGCTGCCGCAGACGTCCCCTCATATCTGGATAAAGCCCTTTGGGCGGATTTCGCCAGCATATAGCTGGAACCACAGCCCAAAATGATAAACTTTCTTTTCGGATTCTCTGAGAAAAACTGCTCGATTCTGGGCTTTTCTTCCATGAAGTACGCAAATGTATCTTTAAGGGCCTCATGCTGTGACATAATTTCCTTTTCTGTATAAAACATTCTTCTCCTCCCGCTGTATACTAACCCTGCATTTCTAAAACCGACATAATACTATCTAACTCTTGTTCCGTCTTCCCCCCTTGCTCTGCTGCCAGAAGCACGGCTCCCTGAGCCGGTGAAAAACGGGGTATCTGAAACCTGATTTTTTTCTCCTTAAGCTGTTCCTGCAGCGGCTTTAATACCAGATCTCCCGCATGGAACAGGCCGCCGGAATAAGAAACCGGTACTGTTCCTTCAAACTCTAACTTATCATAAACCGCACACACGATCAGGGCCAGCTCCTTTGCCGCCTCTTCATACATCCCCTGTGCCGCCGCGTCGCCGTCCACGGCAGCCCGAAGCAGAATCTTCTGCAGTTCTGCTATTTTCGTCCGATTGCCTTTCAGCCTGTTATCAAAAATATCAATCAAATCAATATCGCTTTCCAGCTGAAAATGTTCCCGCATCAGATTCAAGAGACATCCTTTCTCCACTCTGCCGTCACTCTCTTTAGAAAACAATTCCAGTGTCCTCCTCCCGAGCCAGCCGCAGGACCCTTCATCTGAAAATACATCATTCCATCCTCCGGCACGTGCCGACTTCCTGTCTGCCCTCTCACCATAGGCAATTGATCCGGTCCCGGAAACCAGATTTATCCCTGGCTGCAGTGCAAGCGACCCTGCCCATCCTGCTGCACAGTCATTCACCACCTGAATCGGATGCCTGCTTATCTCACTCAATCTTCCGGCAAAAAGCGCATCATTCTCTCTCGATTCCCCCCAGTTCGGAAAAGCAAGGCAAATACTGACCTCTTCTTCAATCCCCTCAAGCATGCTGCCGATGACATCCTTCAGAAGAGTAATGCATTCCTCCATCCCGATCTGCTTATATGAAATCGTCCCGCTTCTTCTCCGGGACACTGTGCATCCGTCTTCCCGAACCAAAAGAAACTCTGTTTTTGTACCGCCCCCGTCTATCCCTAAAAAATACATTCTAATCCTCCATATCTTTAAAAGCTTCCCATACGAATACCAGAGCCCTCACAAGGTGGAATGCACACTTCCACGGGGTTCCCTTATCGCTGTTCTTTACCTGGGCATCATATGTCAGGCGTTCATACCACTCACCATACAGGGCATCATAAAAATTTTCCCTGCAGTACTCATGCTGCTCCAGAAACTGTTCCAGATAGAAAACGTCTCCCGAGCTTTTGTACGCAATCGCATACGCAGCAAGCGCCTCTGCGTTTGGCCACCACACCTTCTCATTCCACAGTGAGTTCGTCTCTTTAAACCAGTCGATAGGTTCCGGGGTTTTCCCAAGTGCATCTGCATAGGAAATTATTCCACCGTCCTCCCTGTCCTTTCCGACCCGGTTGGCCCATCTGGCTAATTCCACGCCACGCCTTACTACCTCTTCATCCTTCAGCATCTCCCCGGCTTTTATGCAGAACCATGCAGATTCATGCATATGCCCCGGATTCACAAACCGGCCCTTGTCCGTATCCAGACAGATATCATTGTCCCGCGTCACCGCCTCGAAAATCACCTGATACTGATCACGGGCAAACCAGTTTTCAATCTTATCCACGCATTCACCCAGCAGCCTCTGCGTTCTTTTAAGCCCCAGTATCTCCGCGCAGGTTTCCGTCGCCGCGAGACAGGTCAGGTACATATCATGCCAGATAAATACAGGGCTCCAGGTATTTTCATAGATGTCCTTGAATTCAGGGTCGAACATGTTCTGCTCCATTACATCGAAGCACTCACTGAGCAGCTCCATCCCCTCCTTCGTTCTTTCCCCTTCTATTTTCAAATACTCCGCAACTCCCTGTATAATATGGAAATCCGAAAAAATAGAAACCGTCCCGCTAAGAACCCGCCCCCTTCTGTCAAGCATATAATTCCACCGGCCGTTTCCCGCGTATACATGCTTCACTAGAAATTCATACCCATGTCTGGCATTTTCAAGCCATTCTGCCCTCTTTTCCACCTTATTATAAAGGAGTGCGTACACATATAGCTGACGCCCCTGAAACCAGCCGTATTTCTTATCATCTGTCAGATTCCCCTGCCTGTCAAAACAGGTCAGGTACCCGCCGCACTCCTTGTCAATACACCTTGCATCCCAGAAAGGCATCACCTCTTCCTGTATATGTTTTTCATAACAGGATGCAATCTCACCGCTCAACTTCCCTTCCATAGAACCCTCCAACTTATGATTTCCAGAGCATCACAATCTGCTCCTCTGCATAATCCAGTGCAACCCTGACGCCTCCGATCACCGGCGCATTCACTCCCAGCTTAGACACCACTACCTCAGGGACAAAAGGGCACACCTTCTCCAGAACCATTTTTATTTCGCTAAGGTACTCCTGAGTAAACGCCTCTGACATCCCGCCTAAAATCACGACTTCCGAATTCAGCATAAGGACCGTATTGGCAATCACAACGGCGATCTTGCGAATAATCTGTTTAACAATTACAGCTGCCTTTTCATCTCCTTTAGCCGCAAGCTTCTCGAGCTTTACGAGATCCAGATTCTCTTTGCCGGTATATTGTTTTAAACTCTTGTCACAGACGTCTCTCTCAAACCGCCCCGGACAGACAAATCCTTCTGTCAGCTCATCCTCCATACCTGCATAATATCCCAGCTCACCCGCCGCCATATTATGTCCCTTTAAGAGATACCCGTCTACAATGGCTCTGGCGGCAAAACCATCCCCATATTTGATATAAATAATATTCTGCTGGTCTTTCCCGTCGCCTTTTTCCCTTTCCCCCATCAGCGCCAGTTCAACGTCATTGACAATAATTGCCTTTACCTGATACTTACTGTAAATATACTCTTCCAGATCTACGTTCTTCCAGTCATCCAGATAGGCAGAAAAAAGGTCATTCAAATCGTTCTGCCCTGTAAGGGCCGGGACTCCAATCGCGATTGCTATAATCTTGACATCATTGTTCTTATCCTCAATCAGCTTATCAATCACATATTCCAGCTGGATCAGAACGCCTTGTGCCCCATGATCCATCGTAATCTCTTTTTCTTCCCAGTACAGCACGTTCCCGTATAAATCTGCAATTCCCCCGCGCACTTTCTTCGGCATCAGTTCTACCGAAATCACATAATAAAGGTCACCCTTATAACTGAGCTGTCTCGGTTTCCGTCCCAGACTCGTATCGTCACAGCCCGTCTCATAAATAATTCCGTTTTCAATCAAAGCCGCAACATTATTACTGACTGCCGGTGCACTCAGGTGCAGCCTCTTTGAGATCTCCTGTCTGGAAATACCATCATTATTCTTAATTGTATGTAATATGGAGAGCTTATTCCTGTCCCCTATATCTGTCGGGTTATAAACCTTCAATGCATGTCCTCCTTTTCTCCTACTCTTTCACAGAACCTGCCAGCATCCCTTCAACCAGATACTTCATTACTTTTGCTACAGCCGGTTAACAACGATACGAATAAAACAAAAGCAAACACCACAAAAACTTTTTTCATAACCTTATCCTTTCAATATTTAATGTTGTTAATTAATATAATTAAATAATAACATAAATTATATGTTTGTCAATCACTATATCGCTATTTTGCCAACAAAAAAGGAATGGTAAATATCACCATTCCTTTTTCCTGTTATATAATCTCTGAAATTTTCGTTAGAACTCGAAAACTGCAACCCCGTATCCCGGCAATGGATAGGCAAAGGAATAATTCCTGCCATCGCATTCCTGCTTTACAGCCTTATAAATCAATGGACGCTCTTCCCCGCTGCCCCCGTATCTGGCATCATCACTGTTCAGGATCAGCCTATACTGTTTCCTTCTCGGCACTCCGACCCGGTAATCCGGGCGTTCAACCGGCGTAAAATTACAAACAAACAAAAGATTCTTCTTTTTATCCTTAGAATGCCTTACAAAGCTGAATATACTCCTGAACGTGTCATCCTTATTGATCCATTCGAATCCGTCCGGATCATTATCCAGCTCATACAGGGCCTTATTCTTTTTATATAGATGCAGCAGATCACGGTAAAAATTCTGAAGCTGACGGTGAGGCTCTTCTGCAAGCAGATACCAGTCCAGCTCACGCTCTTCACTCCACTCGCGCAGCTGTGCAAACTCCTGCCCCATGAAGAGAAGCTTCTTCCCCGGATGCCCGATCATAAATGCATATCCGGCCTTCAGATTGGCAAACTTATCAAACCCGACTCCCGGCATCTTATTAATCATAGAACACTTCAAGTGCACCACTTCATCATGGGACAGCACAAGAATATAATTCTCTGCATATGCATACTCCATCGAAAAACACATCTGGTAGTGTGCGTTCTTCCTGAACAGGGGATCCAGCTTCATATACTCCGTAAAATCATGCATCCATCCCATGTTCCATTTCAAACTGAATCCAAGCCCGTCATCTTCCGGCGCCCCGGTTACCTTTGGCCACGCAGTGGATTCTTCCGCAATCATCATCGCGCCGTGGTTTCTGCCAAGGACAACAGAGTTCAAATGTCTGAAAAACGCAATTGCTTCCAGGTTCTGGTTGCCACCATACTTATTCGCTACCCACTGGCCGTCCTGCTTGCCATAATCCAGATAAAGCATGGATGCTACCGCATCAACACGCAGTCCGTCGACATGATAGTGCTCAATCCAGAACAGCGCATTGGCAATCAGGAAGTTCTGGACTTCCGGTTTTGCATAATCAAAGATCTTCGTGCCCCAGTCCGGGTGCTCTCCCTTTTTCGGATCTGCATACTCAAAGACAGGTGTCCCGTCAAAGTCGGCGAGTCCGTGTGCATCCTTTGGAAAATGTGCCGGTACCCAGTCTAGGATAACACCGATCTTATTCCTATGAAGATAATTGATCATATATGCAAAATCTTCCGGAGTGCCATATCTGGCTGTCGGTGCATAATATCCCGTCACCTGATATCCCCAGGATCCGTCAAATGGATGCTCTGCCATCCCCATCAGTTCTACATGTGTATATCCCATCTCTTTAACATACTTCACGATTTCCTTCGCAAACTCGCGGTATGTATAGAACCCTTCATCCTCACGGCCCGGATGTCTCATCCATGACCCTAAGTGGACTTCGTATATAGACATCGGATTCACCCTGCAGTCCCACTTCTCCCGTGCCGTCATCCACTCGCTGTCTGTCCAGTCAAGGTGGGAAATATCCGTAATTCTGGATGCCGTACCCGGCCGCAGCTCCGCATAATTAGCAAACGGGTCTGCCTTGAATATCCGTTTGCCCTTCTCGGTCTCTATACAGTATTTATATAACTCGCCTTCCTTAACCCCGGGAACAAAGCAGGTATAAATACCGACGGGATCATGGCGCTCCATATAATTTGCCTCAAAATCCCATTCATTGAAATCACCGACCACAGCTACACGTCTCGCATTCGGGGCCCAGACTGCAAAATAAACGCCTTCCTTTCCCCTTACTTTTACCTTGTGAGCACCAAGCTTCTTATAAATCTCATAGTGTGTGCCCTGCCCGAAGAGATATTGGTCCAGTTCTCCAATCTCATAAGGCTGCACCTTCTTTTGTACGGTCTTTGTCTTTCCCATAAGCCCACCTCACAAATCGTATTTTTATATGTACAATTATACTTGAAATAGAGTAAAAAGGAAAGAGAAATCCGCCGCATATAGGAAAATGAAATACATATGCAAAACAGGCAGATCCAAACGGGTCTGCCTGCCATAAAATTCTTAAATATTAAAGTCTTTTTCTGACAGGATAATTCTGTCAGCATCATCTGTATTTTTACCAAATACACGTTTTACAAGCTTCTTCGCAGACGCCTTCTGTGAATGTGCCATCGCCTCATCCATCACTTCCTTGACCTCTGCAACAGTTACTGCATGGTCTTCTCTCTGAAGCGTGTCAATCTTGCTGTAGAGTGCCAGGATTCCCATCTCATCGATCCGGTATCCATTCTCCTGTGCATAAGTCTGACCAAAAGTTACCAGCTCATCATTGATGAAAATCGGTACCTCAAGACGGCTTGTAAACTTTCTGCGGAACTCTCTGTTGGAAGAAAGCAGGCGGTCCAGAGGCTTTCTCTGCTCCTCCAGAACAATCAGCATCTCTCCGGTGTCCCGTTCCATTGCCTTATTCAGCCGGGCAACTGTCTTTTCATTCATCTTAGAAGCTTTTTCAATAATCAAAGCACCGCCGTATAATTTTGCGAAGATATCACCAATCTTCTTCTTATTCAGAGAATCACCGGTTACAATAGCGACCTTGCCCTGACGGATATTTCTCTGTTTCTGAATGGCTTTTACAACATCAACGGCCAGCACCGTCTTACCGTTTCCTTTATTACCGATAATCAGGAGATTTCCTGTTCTGGAAGTTCCCTCCCTGTTCGTGCAGTTGCGGTCCTGCTCCAGAACATCCACAAGCTGTTCGCTCATACCTCTTACCGGAACAAAGTAAGAGAACAATTTCTTCTGCTCATCTGTAAGGCCTGCCCTGGTTCCGATCCCGCTCTGAGCTGCAAGATCATAACGGCCATGAACTACAAACCCTGTATCTGATAAAGAGAGGGCATCTGAAATCTCATCCAGAGGGAGCGGAGAGGTCTTTCCTGTAGCAATCAGTTTCGCTGTTTCCTTACGGCTCAACGGCGTTGTAGCGGATAAAATGTCCATTCCGTCATCTTCATCCGGAATCTCCCTGTCATCCGGCTCGTTCGCATGCTTTGGATTCGGGCGGAACTCTTCCTCAAAGCTCGCCTCTATATCACCATAATCCTCTTCATATCCATCTGCGGCATCATATTCGTCATCGGTATATTCTTCCTCTGCATACTCGTCTTCGTACTCATCGGTGTAGTCTTCCTCCGCATACTCGTCTTCATACTCATCGGTGTATTCTTCCTCCGCGTACTCGTCCTCATACTCATCGGCGTATTCTTCCTCCGCGTACTCGTCCTCATACTCATCGGCATATTCTTCCTCCGTGTACTCATCCTCATACTCATCGGCGTATTCTTCCTCTTCGTACTCGTCCTCATACCCGTTAGCATATTCTTCTTTAGCATACCCGTCGCTGTACTCGTCAGCTGCTTCCTCCCCCGGGTACTCATCCTCATACTCACCGGTGTAGTCTTCAGCATACTCGTCTTCATATGCATCGGCATCAATCTCTTCCGGCAGGTCGTCCATATAGGTCTCGTCATCTGTAGCGGCCAGATAATCAGCAATATCATCTATCCTGAGCTGTTGTGTAATCGCCCCCATGTTATCGCGGCGTTCATCTCCCCTTCTCCTGATCGGACGCACCGGCTCCTCTTCTGGCTCTGTCGGCAGCACACCTTCAATCTCATCAATCATACGCTGGATATCAGGCGGCAAAATCGGCTCCGCCTTTTTCTTATTATCTCCCATGTCTACCTCTTCCGCCGACTCATTTTTCAAGTCATTCATAATATCCTCAATACTGAGCTGACCTTCTATTTGTTCCTCTTCTGCCGGCTTCTTACTTTCTGGTTTTATATTTTCTGCTGTTTCGACTTCTTCTATTCCTTCTTCACCCTCCAGCGCCTCTGCCATTTCAGGTACTTCCGGTATTTCAGGTGTTTCTGGCATTTCAGGTACTTCCGGTATTTCTGACATTTCCGGTACTTCTGGTGTTTCTGTCTCAGAAGCAATTACTGGCTCAGAATCAGTTTCTAAAGAATCAGTTACTTCTTCAATCTCTTCTGCAGATTCTTCCGGAAATTCTTCATTCTCCTCCGGATATGGTTCCTCTTCTGGAAGTTCCTCCCCTTCCTCGAAATCTTCTTCCACAAGTTCTTCTTCAGCTTCGGGATAAACTACTTCTTCCTGAATATCTTCTGAATCCTCTTCACTCAAATCTTCTATATCTTCCAAATATTCTTCTGAAAGTGATTCCTCTGGATAAATATTTTCCGTATACTCTTCATCAGGAAGTTCTTCCTCTTCTTCAGGGTATTCCTCTATATACGCTTTGGCTTCATCATAGTCATCTGCTTCTTCGGAATCCGCAAGCTCCTCTGCCTCTCCTTCTGGAAGTTCTTCGGCGTCTTCCAGATATTCTTCAGAAAATTCTTCTTCCTCTTCCAGATACTCCTCCGGAAGTTCTTCTTCCTCTACTAAATATTCCTCTGAAAATACTCCGGCCTCTGCAATATCTTCTTCAGAAATTTCCTCTTCCGACTCTTCATATGCTTCCTGAGTATCTTGAGATGTGCCAATTATTCCACCCTGAGCTTCCTCGATTTCTTCCAGAACTTCATCTGGAATATCCTCAAGTGCTTCGGTTTCATCAGGCTCTGATCCTACGCCCTCATCTTCATCCGGCAGCTCTTCCAATGGCTCTGCTTTTAGTTCTTCCAGATCGGAATCAAACCGGATTCCTTCTTTTTCTGGCTTTCCTGTGATTTCGTTAACCAGTTCCAGATCAATCACATTCTCAATCTCTTCTATAGCAGCCTCCAGCTCAGGCATTTCTTCTTCCTCATCCTCGTCCGGGTCTTCTTCAGCTTCCTCGGTGGTTGGATGGAGCAGGCTCTTCAGTGCATCCTCAAGCTTCATCCTGCTGCCAATGCCCTTTTCTTCCAGTTTCTTGACCGTTTCGTCTACCTCTGGCTCCTCTTCCGGTTCAGCATCCTCCGGCTCCTTTGCTGCTTCCTCCGGCCCAGTCTCCTCTGCGGTCTCAGGTTCTTCTTCCTGAACGTCATCATCGTCTGGTGTTTCTTCTTCAGAATCCTCCGGTGGTGCCTGATCGCCTAATTCTCTCTTACGGAGTATTTCACGTTCACGTTCTTTATCCAGCTCTTCCCTGTCCAACAGGGTATTTTCTTTCTCTTCATTACGCATCTGGTATTCAGATAAATCAGGAATCTCTACCGTCTCTGATTCCAGTTTCTCATATCTGCGGTCATACCTTTCCTGCTGTGATGGTGTAAGCTGCTTATACTGCATCTTTAACTCCATCGCCTTATAAACAAACTTGCCTTCGCTGAACCAGAGTATCAGATCATCACATTCTTCCAGGCATTCCGCCGTCATTCCCGCTTCCTGATATAATTTGGCAAGTTCGAACGCCCACTCTTCAAGATACTCTGCCTTTTTAAACTCTTCAAGTGCTTCGATCTGCTGTTCAATCGGAGCTCTCCGGGCCCTTAAAATCTTATATTTCAGAATATGCTGATTCGGATCCTTTGGCGCTACCTGAATGAAGTCATCATAATAATCAATCGCCTCATCAACATTTCCGGTCTTAAGTGCCAGTGTGCATAACCTGTAAAGCACTTTTCTGCTTCCTTCTGCACGATGATAAGCAATATTCAGAACTTCATAGCTCTTCTGATAATCTCCGTTTTTCTCATAGATATCACTGACATTCGTCAGCATCGTAGCGTTTCTGACTCGTTTCCAGTCAATGGCATCCGCAATCTCCGCTGCCCTGTTGTATGCACCGTTTTCCATAAGTTCAAGCATCTGTTCTGTCTTTAACTTATATTCGTACTTATCCACTGCACTCACCTCGTAATGTAATATTATTTATACTCTCCAAGCACCCCGTAATTCATGCCCCGTCGGCAGTAAACATCTTAGGATTTCTGAAAATCACAAGTCATTTACCGTACCTGTTTATTCACTGACTTCGGGCGGGCGTGCAGTAAAGGCTGCACGATATTGTATACGCACACTTTGAGATAATTCTGTCCTTAGTTTACCATAAGCACTTCTCAATGTCAAAAAAATGCATCCTCAATTGACATTGAAGATGCATTTTAAGATTTATTTAATTTTTTCATTCTATTTATTTTATAAATCGGAGGAATGTTTTGATTTATGTTCCTGTAAGACCTTTACCTCTTTGTTAATTGATATTTCAGTCTGTTCACTAAGACTGGCTTATTAAACCTCCTGTCTTACAATATAACAAATCGATGAATAACTAGAATCCATTCCCTTTCGTTCCTGGTATCCGTTCATATTTCAAAATATAACCTTGAGTTATTCATCCTATAACCGTTCAGCTTCCGCAGTATTGTTTAACAATATTCCAAAAACTTATTTAGCTATTTCTTCTATAACTGTGTATATTTTTTATGAACTGACATCCTTTTTCATGTTTCTTTACACATTACTAGGAATTCTGTTATATGTGGTATCTATATTCAATACGTTTGCAAATGGTTAAATCTTTTTATTATCATCCAGCTTTTACGAACTCTCCGATCAATTCCTTTTCATTCATCTTTTACTGGATTCCTTTATCTTTTAATGGTAAAGGTCTCTTCTTCACAGGAACTTCCATCTGCCGTACCACTAACATATTGAATTATAACTGATGTTAAATTGTCCATTGGACCTCTGCCTCCTTAAGCTAGTATTTTAATCCATCTGAACATTTTTATTTATGTTCAATAGATAATATCCTTTGAGATGTTTTTTATTTTTGTATCTCTTTTGGATTGACTTTATCTTAGCATATGAGTTTTTATTTGTCAACACATTTTTATTATTTTAAATAAATAAATTTTTAATTGTATTATTTGTATATAATTATCTGATTATTTATACATATAATAGTATTTAATGTGCATCTCCACATCTAGATTTTGTGTTTTCCTGAAAAGTGTAAACACAATTCTGAAAACGGACCGCAAAAGGGTCTGACCCCTTTGCGGTGCCGACCCCTTTTCGGTCCGTTTCTGATTACTTCAAGTTTCCTACCCTGTCATATTCATTGCACAGTGGATGCAGTACGGTTTCGTCTTCTTCTATCTCGGAAAACCGTTTCTGCTCTTCTGCAAATACATTATCCTGATTATCATCGTTAATCTTTGAAACTTCCCCCGCTACCAGATTCCCGGCGTGCTGTTTTGCACCGAATCTGTGGTACAGTCCCGGGGTCAGAGTGATGCTGTTTCCCGGAGTGATCTCCAGGATTTCCCCGGCCTTCACTGTGTAGAGGATTCCGTCCATATAGACTTCCACATTTTCTGTGTTATAATCTATTTTGCCGTCTTTTGTGGAGTTGTAGAGTTCTATTTCCATGATTCCGTTGCCCCGGTTGATGATATCCTCTGTTTTGTTATTGTGGTAATGGAACGGTATAACTTGTTTTTCTTCATCACTGAATACGATCACTTTTTCACAATACGGAACACCGGCCTTTGGATTATACAGGTTGCCGTTTCTTATTGTAAATAATACGGCGCCGGTATGTTTAAAATCTCCGCTGCCGAAGTCAGTGACGTCCCAGCCCAGCATGACCTCTCTGATATTGTCTGCCTTACTTATATTCTCCAACCATTCTTTTTCTCCCCATTCTGCAAAATACGGGAGTTTAAAATGGATCGCATCCAGTGCTTCTTTTGCCGTTTTTATTGCCTGATTGATCTCTGATCTTTTCACTTACTTATGTCTCCTTATATGCCTATTCCTGATAAAAAATCTCATCCATTGTGCTCCAGAGTCCGTCTGTTTCCCCCGGATCCGCGGGTTCCTGGCACTTGTCGGTTTCTTTTAACCATTCTGCGGTTAGTTCATCCAGCTTTTTCATATCATCTTCATATGCATTTCCAACATATTCAAAATAAGAAAACAGGATTTCTCCTTTTACGTAAATTGAGAAGTTTCTGATTCCGCAAATATGGATCGCTTCTGTGACCTCGGGCCAGGGATCGGCGTGCAGCCGGATGTACCGCTCTTTCATTTGTGGTTTTAATTTTACAATTCTGCCAACACGTTTCATAACGTTTCCTTCCTGTCTGCTTTGCTTATTTGGCAGGAGCTTCAAACTTGTCTGCCCATGTTTTTGCGATTTCCATCGTTGCTTCTTTCTGAGTCTCTTCTACCTTGTCTACATTCTCTGAAGTAATATAGAAGGAGCCTGAATCAATCAGAAATTCTTCGCTGTCTTTGTATGTCCAGCCGTCTGTCAGCATTTTCAGGGTTACTGTTGCCAGATAAGCCTGTCCCCACGGGTTCTGTGACATGGTCCCGTCCAGTGCGCCGCTTTTGATTCCATCGAGGACGGCTTCGTCAGTGTCGCATCCGATGGCATGAATCTCACTGTATTTATCTTCGGAAAGTATACTTGCCAGCGCTACGGAAGGGTAATAGCATGTACTGATAAACCCATTGATCTGGTCTCCTTTAGCAGCCAGAATGTTTTCTACTGCTGTCACAGATGCTTCAGACTCATCGATGTCACCGATAATCTGCACAAGATTGACGTCAGGATACTCTGCACAAGCGTCCTCTATGGCCTTCATCCTGGACTGGGTATTTGTATCTGTTACCGCACCACACAGGCCGACAACTCCGCCTTTCCCGCCCATTGCCTCGATCAGGTTTATGGTTCCGTCATAAGATGCCTGATAAACATCCGTTGCTAATGTAAGCGTTGCTTCTGAAGGGGTGTCCGGTGAACCTCCCACACATACGACTGGCACACCCGAACCAACCATCTTGGAAATCTGCTCATTTCCGGCGACCGGGTCAGAGGTCATCATGTAGATGCCCTTCAGTCCTTTCGCAATCAGTCCGTCGAGGATGGTATTCTGGTCATTCTGAACCCAGTCTTTGGGGGCGTCGAACTGTGTGGAAGGAATCCCCAGTTCTTCAGCCGCCTCATCTGCGGCCCCCTGCATCGGGTCACTATAGGAATTGATGGCTCCGAATACACCTCCGAAGGCGTAGTCCTTATCCGTTTTCCCGTCTGCCGGTCCGTAATCAACGACATCCTTCCAGACGCTTTCACCATAAGCCGCTGATGGTTCCTTTGAATCTGAACTACTGCCGTCTGTATCCGCATTTTTACCGCCTGAACACCCTGTTACCAATGTTGCTGCCATTGCGATGCTTAATAATATACTGATGATTCTCTTTTTCATATCTTTTCTCCTTTACTTTGACATTGAACTTCATACCCGCCGGTGTGGCCTGCTGTATCTTCGGGTACACCGGGTTCCTCTATGCAAAATGGTGGAATACGGCCGTTTCTTCCTCCATCTCTGCCTGAATCACTATAATAAAATACTTCCCATTACTTTAGTGCTCATTGTTCCGTAATCTTTACTGTTCTCAAGTTCACCTTTGATTTCATTATCTTTAAACACAACAATCCGGTCTGCAAGTCCCACCAGTTCCCCCATGTCTGAGGAGATCACGATGACGGAAATCCCCTGACCGGAAAGCCCGTAAATCAGTTTATGGATCTCACCCTTTGTGTTGACATCAATACCCACGGTGGGCTCATCTATGATCATGATTTCGGGATTTACACACAGCCCCTTCGCAATACATATCTTCTGCTGGTTTCCCCCGCTCAGGCTTGCCGTTTCTACAAAGATGTCTTTCGCCTTGATGCTGAGAGATTTTTTGTATTTTTCTGTTATATCATTCTGTTTTTTATAAGAAATGAATCCGGCTTTGCTGCATATCATTTTCAGGGCAATGATCCCGATATTATCGGTTATGCTGTGCTGCAGAAAGAGTCCTTCTTCTTTCCGGTTCTCGGAAATATAGCATATTTTATGCTTCCGGAAAGCTTCCTCATAACTGCTGATCCTGACAGGCTGTCCATTCACCTTCAATGTCCCGTTTCTGACAGGGTCGATACCTATGATCTCCCGTGCATATTCCGTTCTGCCTGCACCTACCAGTCCATACCATCCTAAGATTTCGCCCTTCTTCAGAGAAAATGATTTTGGTATAGGGTTCTTTTTACTGCTGATCCCTTCTGCCTCCAGTACGACGGGGGCATCCTTGAAGTCTCTCACCGCATAAGTCTCTATAACATGCCTGCGCCCAACCATCAGTTCAATCAGTTTATCCTTATCCAGTGTATCCGCCGGAAGCGTCTGCCCTACATTTTTGCCGTCCCGGATGACAGTAATACTGTCAGCTATTTCAAAGATTTCCTCCAGCTTATGGCTGATATAGATGATAGAGACGCCTTCCTCCCTCAGCTGCTTCACCGTTTTCAGAAGAATCTCCGCCTCTGTCAGTGAAATAGATGCGGTCGGCTCGTCTAAAAGCAGGACTTTGGAGTCCATACACATTGCCCTGGCGATTTCTAACATCTGTTTTTTCCCTGAGGTAAGTTCCTCGATCCCCTGTTCCGGGTCCAGTTCCAGACCAACGCGCTGCATCGCTTCCCGGGCCTTTTTATGCATGGCAGCTTTATCAACGAATTTCGTTTTCCCGGTTGATACATCCATAAAACATATGTTTTCAGCAATATTGAAGGTATCGATCAGATTTCTTTCCTGATGCACTACGCCGATACCAAGTTCAAATGCCCGGCCCGGATTCACAATGTGTTCTGCCTTCCCGTCTACTTTAACCTGCCCCTTTGTAGGCTCAAATACACCGGATATAATATTGATCAGAGTCGATTTTCCTGCACCGTTTTCTCCAACCAGCGCATGGATTTCCCCCTTTTTTATTTTGAACGATACATCATCCAACGCCTTTACACCCGGAAAAATCTTGGTGATGTTTTCTAATTCTAATATGTATTCAGACATGTGTCTCACCTTATCCTTCCTACTTCCTCACTGCACGCACCCGGTCGAGGGCCATAATCACGATAATCACCACGCCATTGATCAGTTCGGTCCAGTAAACATCTACGCTCAGGTGGACCAGGGCATTTTCTATGATTGTCAGTACCAGGGCTCCTAGAATAACTCCGAATACGACTACTTTTCCTCCTGCCTGTCTCGTTCCGCCAATCAGCGGTGCGGCGAAGGATTTCAGCATCCAGTCGGAACCGATATCGGGCTGTGCCGTTCCTACCCTCATGACGACAAGCATTCCTGCCACTGCTGCAATCACGCTCGCAAGAATGTTCACAAGCAGAATCGTGCGGAATCTTGATATCCCGTATAGTTCGGCCGCCTTCGGATTCGCGCCAAATGCAAGAATCTGCCTTCCCGGGCTTGTATACCGGAACATGATATATACAAGAGTCAAAATGACCAGCATAATCACCACCGACGTCGGAACCGCACCCAGCTTTGTGTTTCCAATTGCAATGAAGGCGCGCGGAATCTTGCTGACACCATGTCCTGTCGTAATCATATAAATAATTCCCGTAAATACGGAGTTTGTAGCAAGTGTTGTCAAAAAGCTTGCCACACCGACTCCACCGTTTCGGAAAATCAGAAGCCCGTTGATTACGCCGCAGACGGCTCCTGTCAGCAGCCCGGACAGGATGGCCAGCGCCACCGGCACCCCGGCATTCTGCATGAGAAGGCCGCTGAAAATCGCTGACATGGCTCCGGTTGCCCCGATAGATACGTTCATTCCCCCGCTTGCAATACTGATCATCTGGGAGGTTCCAACAAGAGCTGTAACTGCCAGTACCTTTAACAGTGCACTAATGTTATCCGCCGACAAATAATTTCGTTTTATCACACACATTCCAAGAATCATACAAAGGATAATGATGGATACACTAAATGCGTTTGATTTCCTGATTTTTTTGAAATCCATAACTACCCCTCCCTCTCAACAGCATTTTTCGCCTGATTTGTCATCATCTTCTTCCGCATACGGTCTACTTCGTATGCCAGCAGGAGAATGATACCGACAGCCGCATTTGTGGCGTAGGAACTTACACCCCACAGAACGATCGCATTATTGATCAGCACCATCAGGAAACCTCCGAGAAAGGTTCCTATAACATTTACCTTTCCACCTGAAAGCAGGGTGCCTCCCAGTACGGGTACAACAAAGGAAGTCAGCATCCAGTCATCCCCGATAGAAAGCTGTACGCTTCCAAATCTGGACACCTGGAGGATGGCTGCTATTGCACAGAGCACTCCACTTACACAATGCCCGGCAATCACCGTTTTATCATAGTTTACACCTGAATAAACCGCCGCCACTCCGTTGGCCCCACATGCCAGAAGTTTCTTTCCAAGCCTGCGGTACCGTATAAGAATGTACATAACAACACTGACTAAGATGGCTATAAAAATAGTAGCCGGAAATAAGTTGGCAATTTTCATGTTTCCGAATTCCTTAAATCCCACACTCAGCTGGGAAAACGGCTGCCCGCTTGTGATGACCAGCGCCAGTCCCTTATAAAGACTCAAAAGCGCCAGTGAAATGATGAATGGATTGATCCCGGACTTTGTTACCATGACCCCCTGCAGAAATCCCTGGAGCAGCCCCGCCCCGCATGCCAGTATGATACATATTGAAGCGGGCAGGCCGGCTTCCTGCATCGCAATTCCGAAAACCACACTCGACAGAACTCCGATTGAACCGACTGCAAGGTTCATCTGCCCCAGTGATAAAACAACCATTTGTGCCAGCCCCACGATGACAAAAATGGGAACTGACTGAAATACCGAATACATGTTATAGGAAGATAAGAATCCCTCGCTCGTTGCCGCCAAAATTGCAAAAATCACAATGATTGGCAGTATAACGCTGGACAAATCTGCCTGTAACAGCTGTTTTACTTTTTTCATATCTGACTCCTCTTCCTTTACTCCCGCAAGCAGCTTACTGCGCGGTCTCTGACTTTCCCGAAATCAGTTGACTGATTTCATCCCGTATTTTTCCGAGTGCCTTTTGCGGCGATTCCTTTTTCAGAACTGCTTTTTTAATCCCTCCGGATATCGCATCATCAATCAGTTCTGTGTTGATGATCCGCTTTTCACGGTCCATGATTTCCTCCCGCAGGCGGCCCAGTTCCACTTTTTCATTTACCATGTTCAGCCAGGGATAGCTCAGTTTCAGCGTATCGTCCTGAAACACGGTCGTTGTCGGAACACACCCGCACAGACGCATGTTTAGAATTGCGGTCTTATCGTTCAGGTTCCATTTTATGAACTCATAGCACTCTTTTATATTCTCTGAAAACTTGTTGATTCCCAGGGCCCAGCCTCCCAGCATCGGCCTGTGTCCGGGCACCGGAACCGCTTCTATGTATTTTTCATATGTATTACCCTCGACGGAATATTTCCCTGGCTGGTAATGTGACGCGAATCCCTGCGCCATTGGAATTTCCCCTCTGAGAAGCATTTCAAAAATCTCATCCCAGAAGTAGCCTTCCGTGCCCTCAGGGATATGCTCGAATGTAGCTGTCAGATTCTCCAGTGCTTTCACATTCTCCTCACTATCTATCACTACCTTGCCCCAACGGTCCGTTATCTGTCCGTGGAAGGCCCATTGCCGGGGGAGAAATTCATTGATCAGTCCGATCGGCTCCAGTGCACTCGCTGCGGTTCCATATCGGAACGGGGATCTCGGATTGACGCTTCTGTCGAAGAATTCCGCTATTGTGTTAAAGTTTGACCATGTGCCCGGAGGAGACAATTCGTAACCATACATATTCATAAACTGCGATTTTACATCCGGGTTGGTAAAAATATCTTTCCGGTACAGCAGGACCTGAGTTGTCGCTATGATCGGGAATATATGCACTCCTCTGTCGAACCTGTAAAATGCCTTTACGATTGTTTTTGGATAGCGCCTGAGCAGATTGTCTTCCTTAACCTCCTTAGACAGGTCAGCAAAAACGTTTTTCGAGAGCACACTGCCCATCCAGGGAAGGTCAAACATATAGATATCGTATTCCCGGGACTGTGCTGCAAACTCCTTTTTCAACTGTTCTCTGAGCTTTGTATATCCCAGTTCGTGGAACTCTACTTCTGTCCCGCACTGTTTTCTATAACTGGCAGCCAGCTTTTTCAGGGCATTTGATGCATCACACTTATAGGCCAGAATCCGGATTTTTTTTCTGGATTTCTCATTCCCGCTAACCTCGGATATACTGTAATTTTTCTTTGATTTGATATAAATAGTATTTCGTTCCGGAAGGTTTCTGTGCGACAGCAGTTCGTTCATCTTCTCCCCTGCCTGTTTCCCCATAAGGATTGCATTTCTGCCGTATTGAACCATATTTTTCTGGATATCCGTCATGTACCATTTTTCTCCCGCAAGGGCATGGATACAGATATCAGCCTTTAGAATGTTGCATACTTCCACACATATTTTTGCAAATTCAACGGAAGACGCTATGACGTGTGCCGGCTTCGGATCAAAGTACATAAGGCAGCGGTAAATGTGGTCGAAAACAGCTTCCCTGTTAATTTCCTTGATTACCTCAATGTCACCTTTGCCTGATTCACGCGCCGCCAGATACCCCTCCGCACAGTCCTTTTCATTGGAAAATTCCTGTTTGCCAAGCAGAACCTTGATATTGACATCTGGATTCTCCTGGAGCAGTCCGGCTGTTATGTCATAGACCAGATCTTTATTCTCAAAAAGTACGTTGCTGAAACTTCCCTGTCCGACTTTTCTCTCAACAAATACGAAGGAGACACCTTTTTTCTCTATTTTCTTGTATTTTTTTATGTTTGCGGCATCATTGGATACCATAATGATTCCGACTGCACCGATATTGACCAGCTGGTCCAGAAACTGATTTTCCAGAACAATATTATTCTGTGTTAGTTTCAGTACGGTTATGAAATCCTTCATGTCCAGATATTCGGTGAGTCCTTTATAAATATCGTTGTAGGGCTCATCTAAATTCGGAAAAAGAATTCCGATAATCTTCCTTTTCATCCCTTTGAGATTCTGCGCCATGTAATTCGGCCTGTAATCCAGACTCTCCATAGCCTGCTTAATCAGTTGTACTTTCTCTTCCTTCACATTTTCCTTCCCATTCAGGAAGTTTGAAACTGTACCGACTGAAACCCCTGCAATCCGCGCAACATCCTTGATTGTCGACATCACTCTAACCCCTTACGGCTGCATTTTTTCACGGAACATTTTTACTGAGACTGCAGCCAGCCTTTCCATTTCCTCTGTCTGGGCGCCTTTGCTGATATCCCGCCAGACCTTGATATCACGTCCAACCTCGCCACCCATTTTTATGAATGGCTCCATTACGATGGCTCCTTCATAATGGATGGACTTCAGTGCACCTGTGATCTCATCCCACGGCATCCTTCCGTCTGGCTTAGGCGGTCTCCGGTTCGGTTCTCCTACGTGGAAATGTGCAAGACTGCCGCCCGCCAGCTGAATTGCCTTTTCGAAGCTGTCTTCTTCAATATTCATGTGGTATGTATCCAGCAAAAGCTTACAATTCGGGCTTCCGACACGGGAAATATACTCCATCGCTTCCTCTGCCGTATTTACAAGTGAGGATTCATAACGGTTAACCACTTCCACTGCAAATGTTATTCCTTTCTCTTCTGCGGACTTCATGATTTCCTGCACAGATTCGATTGAATATTTCCATTCCCTGCTTTTGTCAATAACACCGTATGAGTAGGTCTGGTTCCATGTTCCGATGTCTACACCGGAATACATCGTACTGCCCATTTCCTGCATAATATCGAATGTGTCCAGTGTAAATTGGATTCCAGCTTTTCGGATCTCTTTATCCGCAGAAGCAAGATCATACTCCTTCCCCAGCCCCACGGAGAAAGTCAGGTCAATCCCTTTCTCCTCTGCATGGTCACGGATCGCTCTTCGCTGTTCTTTCGATAACTTCATCAAAGGCGCCGGTGCAACTTCCAGAATATCAAAGCCGATCCTTTTCACCTGATCAATCTGGCGGATAAAATCCGTATCCCAGTCCGTATTGAAATACCCAAAATGTATGCCTATTTTATTCATCTAAATCCTCCTGTCTGACAATTTGTTTTCAAGTCATCCTGATGCAATAAACTTATTAAATTCCGGAATTAGTATATGAAAATGATAACGGAAGAATATAGAGAATACAATACTCCCGAAATGCAAATTCATTGAAACGTTTCAATATACGATTCAAAAATTAATAGGATTTTTTATATATTTTTAACTATACACTTGATATTTACAGATATTCTATAGGTAAATAATCCCATAGACTTAGAGATGAATTGATAAACGATTCTGAAAACGGACCGCAAAAGGGTCTGACCCCTTTGCGGTCCGTTTACAGCATTGGAAATGTGATCTGTACGTTATATACTCCGGCCTGATTTATGACGTATAATGTCCCGCCATGCAGTCCAACCATTTTTTCGACACTTTTTAGTCCAATCCTGTTGCTGTCTATTTCGTCTTTTTCTGTTTTTACAGTATTGATTAATGTAACCTTGATTTGTTGCTTTTCTGTCTGGAAGGTTAGCTTTACCGGATATTTCTTATCTCCGTACTTGAGGATGTTAGAGAATAAGTTGTTGAAGATTCTTTTGAGCATAGTCTCGTCTCCGAGTATCCTGCCTGTACATTCTTCCAGCACAGCCTCTGCCTGAAATCCGGCCAGCTGCAGGAAGTCCAGGTTCTCCCTGAGGACTGTGCGGACGGATGCAGCGCTTACTTCTGTCATGTTGACATCCTCGGACTCCTCGAATACGAGGGCATATTCGAACATTTTGTCTGTCATTTCCTTGATGTCACTCGTCTTCTGAAGGCACCGGTCGAGATATTCCTCTTCTGTTTCAGGGGGGATTCTTTTTAACTTTAATACCTCGAGATAGCCGTTAAGGATTGTAAGGGGTGTCCTTAAGTCATGCGATATGGCAGTGATCAGGTCCTGGTTGGCTTTCCGGCTTTCTTCCTCCTGCTGAATATTCTCTTTTAGGGCAACCCTTAAATTATCCAGCTCGCCGGATAGTATTCCGATCTCGTCTTCTCCGCAGTCCGGGATCTTATGTTCCAGCTCGCCGGAGGCCATCAGCAGGATTTCGTCCTTCAGGTTCAGGATTGCTTTCATTCTCCGGTTAATAAATATGAGTGTCAGTGACAGGAATACAGCAACACTGAGCAGCACACTGATTAGTAAATAAGGATAGATCATGTTTAGGGCATGGTAGGAGTAAATGTATACATTATATTCTCCGTTATGGAATTCCATCGGGATAAACTCGTATTCTTCAATTTTTCCTGTTGTGACTCTGTATCCTAAATCCATCAGACTTCCAAATACGGCCTCATCCATGATTTCCGGGTACCTGCCTGTCCGGTACAGGCCGTCACCATCGGCTTCGTAGATATACACCCCGGTATATTCATCCTTTGCATCAAAAAACGGGGCAATCTTTGCTGCCCCTTCTTTATCTTTTTCACTCTCCGGCACATCATAATACTTTGCCGTTTCCTTCAGCGTCTCGATGAGCCCCTGCTTGTCCCACGACAGCGCCGGATACCTGCATAAAAAATCCCATGCGTTCCCGACGTTTTTCCATAAAAATGAAAATAACAGAAGGCTGATTACAGCCGATGTCAGCATAAGGAGGGATAGTTTTGTTCTGATTTTTAATTTACGGATGCGGGCAGACATTCTTTTAATCACACCGATACCCCTTTCCCCATATAGTCTTTATCATGACCGGATTTTTCGGATCTTTTTCTATCTTCTTTCTGAGATTGCGGATATGGACCATAATCGTATTATTTGCCCCATAATAGTACTCCTCCTCCCAGACTGCCTCATAGAGCCGTTCTGCGGAAAATATCTGCCTGCGGTTTTTCACAAGCAAATGAAGCATGGCATATTCTGTATCAGTGAGTTCGATCTGATGCCCTCCGGTAAAAACAGTCTCCGCAGACTCATCTATTTCTAAATGATGAAAGTGTATGATGTGGCTGTCAGAACCGTGCGATGCCATTCCCTTTATGTTATCCTGCGGCTTTAAAGTCTCTGATGCGGCATCCTTGCCTTTGTAGATCTGGTACCTCCGTATGAGCGCTTTGGAACGGCTGACCAGTTCATTGTAGGAAAACGGCTTTACAAGATAATCATCTCCCCCGCTTGAAAATCCGAGTGTCTTGTCGCCTTCCTGCCCCTTTGCGCTCAGAAACAGGATCGGTGCATTGCTTTGCTTGCGGATTTCCAGACATGTCTGATAGCCATTCATTCCCGGCATCATAATGTCCAGAATAATCAGGTCAAATGCCTGTCCCGCGAGGGCCTGAAGCGCCTCCATACCATTTTTCGCCTGTTCGATCGAAAATCCTTCTCCCTGAAGCAGAATCTGAATAATTTCACGGATTTCAGGATTATCATCAACGACTAATATACTCACCGGTTCCATTTCTACGCTCCCCCTTACGTCGGATTTCTTAATAACAGTACTTCTAAATAAGTACCATTATACATGAATTTTGAAAAAATATATTCCATCTTAAGAATTCTTCAGATTCAGTTTGGGCAATCTTTAAGAAATAGCGGGTATATTAAATACTGTTGAATTTATTTGGAAGGAGAGCGTTATGACCCGAAAAAAATATTTCTTCCCCGTGCTTTTAACCGGGCTCTTCATTTTGTTCATATTGACAGTGATACCAAAAGGTACTTTTTATGGCTCCTATACGGACTGGCTGAGCCAGCATGTCCGGCTGGCCGAGACGATACGTGATACCTGCATCGAGCAGAAAACGCTTGTCCCTGCCTTTCTTCCGCTGGGCTCCGGAAGCAACGGATACCAGTTTTCCTATTATGGATATCTGCGCCCGGATATCGTCATCGGGTGCCTGCTGCCATCAGTGCCGATGGTGTATCTCCTAATCGGCTATATGCTGGCAGGATATTTATGCTCTGTCCTGCTGTTTTATTATTTCCTGAAGTCAGAAGACGGAATCGACAGCCTATCTGCCTTTGCCGGAAGCCTGCTTTTTATGACGGCGGCATGTTTTTTCCATACACACCGGCAAGTCATGTTTGTCAATTATATGCCCTTCCTGATTCTGGCACTAATAGCCGTTAAAAAAAGACGGTTCCGGTTTCTGCCGTTGATTTTATTTTTTATTTATGTAAATAGTTTTTATTACTCGATTGCATGCCTTGCAGTAATTGGGTGGTACTGGCTTAGGCAGGAAGGCCTCACTTTCTGGAAAAAAGGATTTCCCTGCTTTCTGAAATCAGCTTTTCTTTCCATCGGGATGGCTGCCATACTCCTGATTCCGACCGGGCTGGTCATACTGGAACACCGCCGGGCGTCCGCAAGTTTAAGCCTGCCGGAAATATTCGGCGTGTCACTGAATCTTCAGTCCATCCTTTACAGTCCATACGGGATGGGGCTGACCGCTGTCTGCCTTTATGCACTGATTCTCGGCGTTACAAGTAAAAAATACCGGACTGACAGTATTTTTCTTTTGATTATATCCACCTGGTTCTTTGCATCATGGGTGCTTAACGGTACATTGTATGCGCGCGCGAAGATTCTAATTCCTTTTGTTCCTCTTATTTTACTGCAGTGTACGAAAATCCTCAGTCTGCTGCGTCAGGGGGACATCGGCCCGAACCCCGCATCGGCCCCGGAAGATACCGGACAGGAACACCTTCACTGGAAACTCTGGCCCTGTCTCATCATTGCGGCCTTCTTACCGGCGTGGATGTATTCCGGTAATTTCAAATGGATTGTCGCTGACATAGGAATTCTGGTCTTTGTTGCAATCTGGCAGAAAATACGATGCAGCCAAAAGACAGATCAGCTTCGTTTTCTGGTATCACACCTTCTCCTCTGCATCATGCCGTGTGTGCTGTTTTTGCAGACTATGCAGACAGAAGATTTCGTAGACAAAAACGATGTATTTGAACAGGAAATAACTGCTTCAGATACGGATACCCCCGTGATGGACCCGCTCTACCGCTATGACAGCCTTGCAGATGTACTGGCTTCCTGTAATCTTACCTCGGATACCACGGTGCAGAAAAGCGGAATGTACTCTTCCATCACCAATAAGGATTATTCGAACCTCTACTATGATACCTTTCACTCCGCAGTACAGATCAACAACAGGCTCGCCGTTCTGCCGTCAGCCAATCCTTTTTTGCTGAATTTCCTCGGGGTGCGCTATCTGCAGACAACAGAGGATAATATCCCCTGCGGTTACCAGATTGTATCCCAGGCAAAAAAAGGCCGAATCGTATTTGCAGAAAACAAAAACGTACTGCCGATTGCCTATGTGACCGGCTCCTGCATCACTGATTCCCAGTTTCTAAGGCTGAACCAATACGACCGTCTGGATGCGATTACACGTTATACCGTTGTTCCTGACAGTGAGGAAACCGTCGTTTCCAACAATGAGGACACAGCCATTTCTGACGGTGAGGCCACAGCCGTTTCTGATTATGCGAAAGGAATGAAGGAATATGCACCGGCTTTTAAAGACCTGGTTCTTCCCGACACAATCCGTGTCACCAAAACCAACGGCGGATACCTGTTGGACGTAAAGAAAGAAACTTCGGTCACAATGGCACTGGAACATACCTTAAAAGATAAAATACTGCTGCTCGATTTCGACGTTATAAATCATGGAAAGAATGCCGTTGTCATCGATATTAACAGCATGAGAAATAAACTTTCCGGCGCTTATGCACCTTATCCGAATGAAAACGACACCTTCCATTATCAGCTGTCCGATTCAAAAGGGAAAGGGCTTAAAAACATTAAGTTCCAGTTTTCGAAGGGAAAATATTTTATAAGAAATATCACCTGGCATCTTTATGATGAGCAGCTGCTCGGGGAAAAACAGTATACCCCTGTGGAGAATCACGATACAGAAGGCAGCGAAATCTTATCCTGCACTGCAGATGCCGCAGCGGACGGATATTTTGTAACCTCAATTCCACTTCAAAAAGGAATGGAAATTACAGTTGATGGGAAAAATGTACCTATATTAAAAATAAATCAGGCGTTTGCCGGAGTGAAGCTGGAAAAGGGGACACATGATATCCGGATCCTATTCCACGCTCCCGGTCAGAAGGCCGGATATGTGATTAGCATTCTTTGCTTCCTGATTTATCTAATATCGGCCGTAATTACCGGATGGAAAAATTTACAGGCAAAAAACATGCAACGGAGGGATTAATTTATGGACAGAATCAGTATCATTGTCCCCTGCTACAACGAAGAACAGGTGCTCCTTCTCTTTTATGAGGAGACAGAAAAAGCGGTACGGGAAATCGAAACAGCAGAGTGCGAATTCATTTTTATAGATGACGGCAGCCGGGACCACACGCCTGAGATACTGGAGAGCCTTGTCTATAAGGACAAGCGCTGCAAGTACCTTTCCTTTTCCAGAAATTTTGGCAAAGAGGCCGCCATGTATGCGGGATTACAGCATGCCTGCGGTGAGTACTGCGTTTTCATGGATGCAGACCTCCAGCATCCCCCTTCCTTGCTCAAGGAAATGTACGATGTCCTCAAAAACGAAGGCTACGACTGCTGTGCCGGATTCCGCGAAGACCGAGAGGGCGAAGGAAAAGTCCGGAATTTTCTTTCGCGGAACTTCTATAAAGTAATCAACCGGCTGTGCGACCTCAATATGAGTGACGGCGCGGGCGACTTTAGAATGATGAACCGGGCGATGGCCGATTCGATTCTCGAATTTAAGGAATATAACCGGTATATGAAAGGAATCTTCTCCTTTATCGGATTTGACACCAAATGGATCCCGTTCCACAATGTCGAACGGGCCGCCGGAGACAGTAAATGGAACCTGAAAAGCCTGTTTAAATACGCACTGGACGGGATATACTCCTTCTCAACCGCCCCGGTCAGACTGGCCGGGAGCACGGGAATCCTCCTGCTCATCCTCGGAATCATCCTCGGAATCACCGCCGCAGTCCGCACAATATTTTTCGGATACGCCCTGAACGGGGTCATGCTGATCATACTGCTGATCCTCATCCTGAATGGAATACAGCTGCTGTTCATATCCGTACTCGGACAGTATATATCAAAAGATTACATGGAGACAAAAAAACGGCCACTTTACATCGTAAAAAAAGAAAAAGGCTTTTAATTGGGGACGTAGCCTTCCTTAGAAATAATACGTCCCCCGTTATTTTTTTCACATTCTTTTCGGGTATTCGTTACACAGCAGCCGGTACGGCTTTTCGTCCTCTTCTATTTCCGGAAAACGTCCTGTGCTTTCGTAAAATCGATTGTCAGTCTCATCATCATTGCACATGGAAACTTCTCCCAGAAGTACATCACCGGTCCCCGGTTTGACATCGAAGTCGTGATACATATATGGGTAGATTGTGATGCTTTCCCCGGGATTGAGTTCGATCTGTGTCCCTGCTTCTACGGTGAACTGACATCCATCGCAATGGACTTTTACTGGTGTGTCGGCCAGTTCTTCGTTTTCTGTGGAATTATAAACTTTGATTAATACTGTTCCCCCGCCTCTGTTGATGATGTCCTCCATTTTGTTCCAGTGGAAATGCATAGGGGAATGTTGTCCTTCTTTTAGCATGAGTAGTTTTTCTGCATATGTTTTTGTGTACCTGGAATCTTTCTGGTTTCCGTTTCGGATTGTGATAAGCGCAAATCCGGTCTTTGAAAAATCTCCTGTACCATAATCTGTAATGTCCCATCCGAGTCCGTTATGGCGTATTTCATCATACTGGGGACCTTTTTGGGTCCACTCCTCCGGGGTAAAGGAACAAAATGGAGGCAATGCAAATCCATGCTTTGCTGCCAATGCTTCCATGTCCCTTATGGCCTTATTTATCTCTGATCTTTTCATTACTTTTGCTCCTTCAGATTTTATAATTTTATGTACTTGTTTCTTCTGTCCACATTTTACTCTTAATATAGTGTTTCCTATTCCCGGGCTGCCTCGGCCATAGCCCTGATATTTTCAGGAGGTACATTCCCCAGAATTTCTTCATGGCTCGGCGATACCACGAGGCCAGGTCCTAATATGTCTCTTACCCTGTGTACTTCATCCCTGATCTGCTGCGGCGTTGCATTTACAAAGAAAGATTGTGCATCAATTCCCCCTACAAAGGCAATGTCATTCTTGTATTGTTTTAGTTCCATAGCACTCATCCCGAACGCCTGTGCCTGCAGCGGGTGGAGAATATCGACGCCTGCATCGATCAGGTCCGGTATGATCTGGTAAATGGAGCCGCAGGAATGCACCATGACTTTTTTATGATGTTTTTTCCCGACATCGATCAGTCTTTTCAGTGACGGCATTACAAATTTTCGGAACAATTCAGGTGAGATCATGAGGTTCCTCTGCGTCCCGAAATCATTTCCGATAAACATGACATCAGACCGGTCACCTGTTTCTGTCAGCATTTTATCGTTTGCTGCCACATAATAGTCCACAATATGCTCGGTAGCCGCTTCTACCACCTCCGGATCTGTATACATTTTTATAAAATAATTTTCCATACCAAAAAAATTGCACAGGTCCTGAAAGAAACCGCTCCATATACCGCCTAAAATCATTTTGTCCTGATGCTTGTCCATTTCGGCAATGACATCCGTAAAATCCATATATTTCACATCTGGCCAGGGATATGCTTCGATCTCGCTGATTTCCTCGCATTCTGCAAAGCACCCCGGGCAGCTTAAGGATTTGCCTTTTTCCATGTTCCAGAATGCATCCAGCGCAGGGCGCCCATCGGGTGCATGATAGCAGTTCACCCCGCCGATCCACCGGATATCATCATTCAGATAACGAAAGACTGCCTCACGGCTCGCCTCTATGTCCCATGCCTTCGAGAGTATCGGTATAATCTCGTCACTCGGGTGCCCGGTCCACATTGCCCCTTCTGGTACCTCTTTCCGTTCAAAAACTCTCATCACTTTTTCTCTTGCATTCATTCTATTCACCCTTTCCGGCCCTCTGCCCGCATCCTGTGTTCTCGGCAACACGGTCATTTATCAGTCCGGCTGCCTGATTATCATCCAAATCTTTCATTTTCCACTGCTGCACACAACGCATGGTATACCGGGAGGTGCAGCTCCTGAATTTTATATGTTTCATTTTCAGGGACAGCTATCGTCACGTCACAGAGTTCTCTCAGCAGACCGCCGCATGCCCCGGTCAATCCGATGGTCTTGATTTCCATTACTTTTGCAACCTTTACAGCATTTGCCACATTGGCAGAATTGCCCGAAGTACTGATTCCAAACAGAATATCGCCCTTTTTCCCGTAACCTAAAACCTGCTGTGCAAATACAGTTTCTGAACACACATCATTATTAAACGCTGTTGCAAATGCCGTATGTGCCGTCAATGCAATCGCAGGCAGAGCTTCCTGAAGCTGGTCTGCCAAATGGTCACTCTGATATTGTTCATCAAGTCCTCTTCGTATTTTATCCGGGAGGGGTCTTCGCAGCCGGAAGCCCTTCATCAACTCACCGACGATGTGTTCTGAATCCGCCGCACTGCCCCCGTTCCCGCATACCAGCAGTTTGTTCCCCGTCCGGTATCCGCCGAGAAGTATCTCAAGTGCACTTTCGATCTCTCCTGAAATTCCCGCAAGTGCAGGGTAATCCGTATAAAGGACTTTCAAAATTTCCCTTGTTTTATCTTTCAACCTAATCCTCCTTATATCATATCAGGGAGTCTTTAAAGCTGCTCCCCCAGGCCAGCTCAGTGGCTGACAGAAACCTCATCTGCACCCCAGTGCAGTAGTCAGTGCCGCCATGTCACCAATGGATTCCGAAAGCATCGCCGGCAGAATCCTGCAATTTTCCGCCGCTGCCGGTATGCACTCTTTTTCTATTACTCTGCTTACCGCAGGCATCAGAAGCTCATAATTTCTGGCGAAAACGCTTCCCCCGATAATTGCCTGTGGGTTCAGGATGTCAATCAGTACCGCCATTCCCCTGCCCATATATTCCCCTGCTATATTGCAAATTTCCATGCACAGTTCGTCTTCTTCCCGGGCAAGGCAAAATACCTCTTTTGCTGTAATCTCTCTGTCCATCAGCGGATGCGGTAATCCTTTCTGCCTGTATTCCATTACCTTCAGTTCCGCCAGGCAGGCAATACCACCGCCGCTTCCAAACCCTTCAAACGCGCCGCTTTTACCATATCCTACAGGTCCGAACTCTGCCAGACGGATATGCCCCGCTTCTCCTGCCAGATCATTCCCACCTGTGTATAAACTTCCGTTGAGTATGAGTCCCGCCCCCAGTCCTGTCCCGCATGTCAGGAAAATCATGTTGTCCAGACCTTTTCCGGCACCAAACTTCCATTCGGCAAGTGCCCCCGCATTTGCATCATTCTGCAGATATACAGGTATCCCAAATCTGTTTTTAAAATAAGAAACCGCCTCCACATGATCCCAGCCAGGAAGGTTCGGCGGTGACAAGATGCAGCCTGTACGGCTGTTAAGCGGGCCTCCACAGCTGATTCCGATACCTGAATAAGATGAGAAATCGCCGCCTGTCATTTCTATTGCTGTTTCAGCAATCTTCTTAAGGGCTTTTTCCGGCTTCCGGCAGTCCCTTGTCTCAAAAGCCTCTCTGCCCGTCACACAGAGTTCTCCCTGACTGTATCTCCCGTCAATTACTGCGCATTTCGTTCCTCCTATATCAATCCCTAATAATTTTTTCACCTTTTCCACTCCAAATTTGATTTTCCAATTTTATCTTTTCTTCCCGTTTCATAGACTTTATATCCCCAAGCAAATATTCAAGCCCTATTTTCCCCCACTTTCCGGCACCTGTACTGTGATAAGGCATAACTTCAACCTCTGTAATGCAGGCATATATTCTTGTCAGTTCCCTTATTTTATCCAAATGTTCCGGATTATCGTTAATGCCGGGTATTATAGGACACCTCAGAATCGCTTTTTTCCCGGCCTCTGTCAGCAAAGACAGAAGCCTGAAAACGTCTCTGTTATCACTTCCGGTATTTCTTATATGCTGAACAGGGTCCGTCACCTTAAAATCCACCAGAAATAGGTCTGTAACATCCATAAGTCCTTCAAAATTCTCTCGTCTTCCGATTCCATTTGTCTCAACAGCGGTTGATATTCCCTGGCTTTTGCAGCTTTTCAGCAAAGAGCGTAAAAATTCATACTGCACGGTTGGCTCTCCGCCGGAAAACGTGACACCGCCGCCGCTTGCGTCGTAATACTTTTTATCCCGCAGGACAATCTCTGTGACTTCCCCGCTGTCCATCCACTTCCCGATCATACTGACGGCCTTACTGGTGCAGACTTCCATACACTCTCCGCAGCGGATACAGCTTTTAAAATCAATATGGTGTCCTGCCCCGTCAAACGTATGAACGCTTTGCGGACAGACCGCTTCACACTTCCGGCATCCAATACACTTTGAACTGTCATAGGCAAGCTGGGGATTTACCTCAAAAGACTCGGGATTATGGCACCATCTGCACCTCAGATTACAGCCTTTTAAAAATACCGTAGTCCTGATTCCCGGGCCATCGTCCATGCAGCATCTCTGTATGTCAAAAATACAGCCCTTCATTTACACTCCTCCCCTTAACACACTTTAGTACAGTGTCCTCGCTATGATTTCTCTCTGTTCTTCCTCTCCGAGCTCTACAAATCTCGCACTGAACCCTCCGACACGCACCAGCAGGTTTTTATACTTTTCCGGTTCCCGCATGGCATGTTCCAGATCCTCACGTCCTACCACGCTGATCATGGCCTGACTCCCGCCGGACCGGAAGTAGGTTTTAAGCATCGCCCTGACTTCCTCTGGATGCTCCGCGAACATCTGCTTTGAAAATTTTATGTTCTGCACGCAGCCTGCATGGATAGAGGGGTCAAGCTTTGACAGCGAATTCAGAAGGGCTGTAAGTCCGTTTGCATCATTTCCGTTAAATGGATTGTTGGCATTCGACATAAACGTATGTGCCATCCGCCCGTCTGCCGAAGCGGATGTATGCTTCCCTAACACGCTGTTTGCGTTGTTGTTAATAATAACGATAAGATATGTGGACAGATCCGTATACTGTTTTCCTGCCCGGGCGGCGGCTCGGCAGATGTGGTCATGCACCATCCATGCCATACCGTCGGCCGCATCATCATCATTTCCATATTTAGGGGCGGCAAGCAGTATATCCCTGACGTCTTCATACCCCTGAAAATTACTTTTTAAAGCCTTTAGAAGAGTCTTCGGAGCAATTTTCTTTTCCTCGTATACAAGCTGACGGATCGCAGCCAGACTGTCCGATGTATTGATATTCCCATAGGATTCCAGTGTACCGCCAAGGTAGCGCACGCCCCCATCCAGCAGCCCTCTCCCCCTCTCTATGCAGTCATCATATAAAATGCTGAAATAGAGGAAAGCACATTCTCTGCCCGCAGTCTGGTATTCCTTTTCTTCCTGGATTGCCAGATATTTCAGGAAATACTCACACTGCCTTTTATAAGTCTCCACTAACTCATCGAAAGACGTATAATCTTCAATGCTGCCCCATTCCGGGGCCAGTTGTTCATCCGTATGCATATCGTGTCCGTTATTCAGCGTCACCTCCAGAACCTTCAGCAGATTAATCAGACCGCTTGGCGTTCCAATACTCTGATGATAGATAACATATTCCCCGCACCCGTACGGACAGTAATCCTGTGCGGTCCGTGAGTCTACGCCAAATGCCCTGCAGACAGCCGGGATATTTATCTCATCACAATACAGCATAGGGAATGTCGCACCTTTCCCAATGGCTTCGAAAGCCTTTTCCATAACAGGTTCTGGTGTTTCTTCTGAAAATCTCAGCGTAAGCTGGGGCACCACATCCATTCTTTCGAGCGTTGCCTGAATTGCCAGTATACAGAATCTATCTGCCTCCTCTTCATTCGTTCTTCCCTTTCCGCCGATCACAACCCTTGTATCATAAGGTTTGTTTCTCACAGAGAAAGCCTTCCACATTCCTTTGAGTAGTTCAAGTGCACGCTCTTGTGTAATCCTGCCGCTGTCTACATCCCGGACATAATAAGAAGCCAGATAGGTATCCATTCTCCCAAGGTTCAGACTGCCTGACTGGAGCCAGTAGAGCAGGACAAGCTGTATGGCTTCCATAAAACTTGCCGGCTTCTCCCTGCTGATATGAAGTAATGCCCCAGAAAGCTCTGATAAGTGTGCGGCACGTGCTTCATCCTCTGTCTCCTTAAGCATTTGAATGACCATCTTACGGTAATACAGACAGGTATCTGACAGGACCGTGAGTGCAATCTGCATCCCCTCATAGAGTGCTTCTGCATTCTCGTCACAGTCCCTTTTCTTCTCTTCAATTATTTGCTGCAACCCGTCCAGTCCATGCTCTAACAATAATCCAAAATTGAGCTGGGTTCCTGAAATCCGGTAGAGTGCATAAGCCGCCGCTCTCTCATATGGATAAAATTTATCAGGAACCGCCTTTTTCAGGTCGCGGTCATAAGAACTCTTTATTTTAGAAATCGTATACTGCGTTTCCCAGAAATCCCTCATCTCCAGCATCGCTGTTCTCTGCTCGCTGGAAATGTCCTCCTTCATAATTTCTTCAAAATGGTACTCGTCGTAATAATATCCGAGCTGCTGGCATTCCTCCTGTGGGTTAAACCCGATCGGGACTGCCCCCAGCCGCCCGGCAAACAGATCCTCATCTGTCATCCTCCCCATAACTGCAGGAAACTGGACCTGCAGACACATTGCCTCTCTGATTGCGGGCGGTGCATTTTCATACTTTTTATAAGTGTCCGTAAATGCTTTCATCAATTGAATCTTTTCACTTGTGGAAAGCACACTCTCGTGCATGATCGTAAACATTTTATTGATCCTCCGTTTCCAAAAAATCGGTTTCCTGCATCTTCCAGCCCTGCTCTTCCCCTGCATCATACAGCCAAATACTCTTTACTTCATTTGGCTGAAACTGAATCGAAAATGAGAGGTTTTGTTTTGGAAGAATAAGCTGTGTCTGAACAGAACTTCCATAAAGTTCCTGCATTCTCATCACAAATCCATTCTTCGATTCCGCTTTTTTAAAAGCCGTAATGGAGATATTCTCACTGGTAATCTCCGCGTAGCTCCCACTCATTGGCAGCTTCCCCCTGTGCCATGTCTCCACAAGTGGCCTGAGTGGAGAGTTCAGCTCTTCCGCCTCCTGAATGATGCCGCTTGTTTCGAACGCTCCTTTATACGGTATAAGAATATATTGGAATTCGTGCCACCCCTGATCCATATAGTGTCTCCTCTCCTCACAGGGCAGCTCTTCCGGCTCATGGTGTGCATAAACTGCCGAGCGTACGGCCGTCATAGAAAATGACTGATGTTCTGCACTGAAACTGTACTGGCTGTCATTGACCAGACCCAACCCATAAGGGAATCCCCTATCTTTATCAACCCCTGCATAATCCAGCCATCTCTGGGCACATACTTCACTGCCGTTGACTGCCCTTTCCGCTCTTCCATACGGTATTTCGTAAGTACAGCGGTTAAAAATGGTGTCGGGCCGGAAGCAGAGTTTCAGGACTTTTCCCTTTTCCTGCCATAAAAGTCTGGCCGAAACCCTTATGTTTCTACTTCCATAGTAAAGATAGAATTCCTGAATCATCACAGAAGATCCACAGACACTCGTCACACGCACCCCCTGTCTCACAGAATTGGCCTCAGTCAGTTCCGTCTTTACTTTTGAAAATTCCCCGCAGACCTCATTGAACCGGTATACATTGTGAGCCCATGTATCACTGCCGGCATCTTCCATAACTCTCGGGATTCCTAAACCGGTATGGCTTACAGACACTTCGTTTTCCTTGTCATACAGGGCATCTATTCCCGGACACCCGTCTTTTTTAAACGTCAGTTCCAGATACTCGTTTTCGATCCTGATACTGTCCTCAATTTTCTTAACCTCGTCCCACTTCCTCGGCGTATTTTCCCTGTATACCCGGTAAACACAGTATCCAAGCGACGGTACTGCTGCCTGAAACACAATTCTTGTCCTTCTGCCAGCCAGTGATTCTTCGGGAATCACCGCAAATGGAACACTCCTGCCATCACTGTCTAGTACAGATGTTACATTGTCCGTCCCCTGAAACTCTACTTCCACCGGCTGGCATGCCCGACGCGAATGAGAGTGAAACAGTACTACCGGAAGCATTCCCTCTTCCTTTTCAATATCAATATTCCACGCAACAGACTGAAGCGCATGGTTCATATTCTCATGACCAATTGTCAGTGCAAATCCATAAGTGTCCCTGACATGCTCATAAGCCGGCGCAATACAGGTTCCTGCCAGAATGTCATGAAACTGATTGAACAGTACTCTTTTCCATGCCTCATTAAAGTTATCCGGGTAGGCGTATAACTGCTCCAGATCAGAAATACAACAGAATACCTCCGACTGGATCAGGCAGTTCTCCGACTTTCTGTTATACTGCTTTACCATCCTGCATGCGCTGTAGCAGCCAGGAGAATGGTACTGTAGTTCCTCTGTGACCTCAGGATATCCGGTCCGGGTGTCCAGTGCCGCAAAATACTCCTCTACCGTGCCGCAGGAAATGCCCATTCCTTCCTCACTGCGCATTGTACGGATACACTCCAGATTTGCCCGTGTAGGACCTCCTCCGTGATTTCCCACACCGTAGAAGCACATGTTTTGATCCAACGGTTCCCTGACTGCGTCCATACACCTTTTAATATGCTCCTTAAGCGTGTTCTCCCAGCTTAGGTATTCATACGGAAGACGAAAGGTGCGGACCTTCGATCCGTCCGGTGCATACCAGTCAAAAGTCTCCTTTGGCAGTGGCTTTTCCCCCGGCATTGGGCGCATAAAGACATAATTCTTCATTCGCCCTCCCCGCAGCAGCATAGGCAGCGTCCCCGCATGTCCGAAGCTGTCGGGGCAGAAACCGGTCTCTGCAATTGTGCCGAACTTCTCCATATAATACCGCTGCGCGATCAATGCCTGACGTGCAAATGACTCTCCGCAGGGAATGTTGCAGTCCGGCTCTATCCACCACCCGCCCACGATATTCCACCTGCCCTGTTCTATCCGTCTTTTTATTTCCCTGAACATTTCCGGATCATTTTCCTCCACAAATTCATAGAATGCCGCAGAGCTGCAGGTGAATACAAATTCATCATATTCATCCATCCGGTCCAGAGCCGAACGAAATGTAGCTTTCACTTCCTGCATCCCTTCCTGCCACTCCCACAGCCACACCGGGTCCAGATGTCCGTGACCGATCATGATCAATTTTTTTCCCATATCATATTCCTCTTTTAAAAGTAACCTTGAATGTCTTGATTTCATATGGTGCCACCTCAACGGTAAAACTGCTGCCATTCACTTCGACAGGCATAAGCTCTTCCTCCATCAGGCTGCACTCCCATACAGATGCCGGCTCTCTGTCAAAACAGAAGGCAGCCTTCCCTCTGTACTGCATACATTCATAAGCACGGATGATCCATGCCTCTTCGTCCTCTGCCTTCTTCACCGTTTCTATCACAATATTGTGGCTGTCTGACCGGACAAAGGAAAACTGCTCCGGAAGATACTCCTGCCCTTGGTCCGCCGTTCTCCAGTGCATCGGATAGTTCAGTTCGAAGGCACTTCTGTGGCTTTGGGCCTCTTTCCAGGAACCCCCGTGAGGCAGTAATGCATAAGTAAAAATATGCTCTCCCAGATCCGCGTTCCGGTCCGGATAAGAAGAAGTCTTAACCAGTGTCAGGCGCATCTTCCTGCCCTTAATGTCGTAACCGTATTTGCAGTCATTCATCAGCGTGACACCGTAATTTCCTTCCGACAGGTCGGCCCACTTATGTGCACACACCTCAAACTGTGCATAATCCCAGCTTGTATTCGAGTGCGTATTCCGAGCGACATTGCCAAACTGGATATCGTAAACCGCCTGTGTGGAGCGTATATCCACATCAAACGAAGTCTTCAGGAGAGAATGTCTTTCCTGCCAGTCACACCACGTGTCAAACCGTATTTCCCTGCTGTTCTGGTATACCGTAATTCTCTGGCGGATCATGGATTTTCCGAATTCATATGTAAGCTCAAGAACCATTTTCAGGGGCCCGTTCTCTATCACCCCGGCATCTCTTAGTTTTGTGATGCTCTTATATTTCTGATAAGCATAAATCTCGGTATTCCAGGCTTCAAACTGGTGCGGTTTATCTTCGAATACACATAGTTCATTTCCGAGCCCGCCGTCTGCCAGCACCTCCCTTTTGTATTCTTTATCGTAAATCCGTATGATCTGCCCTGACGGGTTAAACTCGATTTTATAATACGGGGTTTCCAGTGCCCCGTCCCATTTAAAGGGCTTATCTTCCTGCTGCGTCCCGCCGTCTGCCCAGTAAAAGCTTTTAAAGCCACAGGAAGGGATCTGTCCGGCCAGATACTCACCGTATCTCTTTCCGCCCCTCATCGTGTACTGAACCGGCACTTCTTTTCCGCCGTCCATCAGGACCTTATTTTCAGGCACATCTGCGATTTCGATCAGGCCATTCCGTTCCCAGGGCAGTGAATTAAAGACTATGACTTTGTCCCCTGACAGCCGGGCAGATCCTGCGATATCATCCAGGGCCCGGGTTAATAAGCGGTTTCCGTCGTCATGGATCTCTTTGTACAAATCCCTGGCATCCCTGTAGACTTCTGCAATACTGGAGCCGGGTATGATGTCATGGAACTGATTTGTGCAGATTTTTTTCCAGTTCTTTTCAAGGTCTTCTGACGGGTAGGAATGGCTTTCTTTCAGGACATCCCTAACAGAAGAAAACAATTCAATGTCATGATATAAAACCTCTGCTTTTCTGTTTTCCCGTTTTATAAATGCCTGTGAAGTATAAGTGCCCCTGTGGTATTCGAAATACAGTTCTCCATCCCATACAGGTACTTCCTTCTTGTCCAGGTTTTTTTCCAGATCTTCCGCGAATGCTTCAATATGTTTCATTTTCACTTCTGGCAGCCCCGGCAGGTCATGCATGACTTCATATGCCTCCAGCATTTCTCTCGTGGGACCTCCGCCCCCGTCTCCCCATCCGAACGGTATCAGTACTTCCTGATTAATATCTTTCTGCTGGTATTTGTCCCATGTTCCTTTTACTTCCCACGGGGCAATTACCCCGTTATAGGTGCTCCCCCATGTCACACCTTTTTCCGGGCAGGTCCCAAGCTGTGTCAGCAGCTCTGTGCCGTCAAGGCCTCTCCACATGAACGTATCATAGGGGATTCTGTTATACTGATTCCAGCTCATCTTATTCGTCCAAAACAGACGGATGCCGCTTTTTTTCAGAATCTGCGGCAGCACCCATGAATAGCCGAACACATCCGGCAGCCACAGTACGGTCGTGTCTTTCCCGAATTCTTTTTTTATATACCGCTTGCCAAGCAGGAGCTGCCGCACTAAAGACTCTCCGCCCGGGATATTTGTATCCGGTTCCACCCACATACCACCGGTTATTTCCCATCTGCCTTCCCTGATTTTTTCGCGGATTCTCCCGAACAGCCCGGGATATTTTTCACGAACCATCTCATAAAGCAGCGGTGAACTCTGGGAAAACTTATATTCCGGATACTGATCCATGAGATGCAGCACCGTTGAAAAACTTCTGGCGCCTTTATCTGTCGTATGGCAGAGCCTCCACAGCCAGGCCATGTCTATATGCGTATGCCCGCAGACGGCAACAACAGGTTTTCCACTCTGGTGCATCTTCATTTTTTCCAGATTTTCTGTGAGGAACTGATAGGCCGTATGAATACTCTGCTCATATTCAGCACTGCCTTTGCTTAGGTAGTCCACGTGCAGAAAACTGCTGTCCAGAATTTTTATCAGATCAACTCTCCTGTAATCTTCTGCATCCAGTTCCTGAATTGTTTCCAGCAGGATTTTGGACAGGTAATAATATTTTTCTGTTGTTTCCCGGACCTGTTCCAGCCAGATCCCCTGAAAATGGCGCTTCTGCCCAGTTTCATTCATTCCCGACCATACACGCAGCGCAATAGGAATTTCCTCACGATTACTCCATTCTGTGCCCAGCCGCATTCTGGAATGCCAGTTATCAAACGCACAGCTTTCTGTTCCGTCCAGATACAGAAGCGCTTCGGCCTTGATTTCCATTGTTTCCTTCGGTCCTGCCTCCACTCTCAAATCAAGGCACCGGCCCCTTAAATACAGCGGAATCTTCACCGTCCCCCTGATCCAGATGACACTGTCGTGTCCGTTCCATTCCTGGCCGCTGTTCAGGACCCTCCACCCGGAATCGTCATACCCCGGTTCACGGAATTTCAGATCATCCTCTTCTGTATAGCTTAAGGAGGTGATTTGTTCTGATTCCGCATGTATATCATCCTCTAACTCCTGTATACGGTGTTTCAGTTTCTCCAATATGTATGCGTCCATGTATGACCTCCACTTTGTTCTTTACATATTAAAATAGTCAAATCTGATTTCCGGCCGCGTTGACTCGCACTTCAGATCGTGATTCAAAAATCCAGATTCAAATTTAGGTGAATACTGTATCTTTATTTCTGCCGCTTCACCCGGAAACAGCGTAATATAACTCCTGTCGCACAGCAGGTTAAATTCTTCACTGCAATACGGATAAATATGCAGAAGCGGGACACATCCTGTGTTCTTAAGCTGCGCTTTGATGATCCCGCCGCTGCTTTCGTTCATATTTACTGATAATTCTCCCTTTTCCATTGCAAGTGCCCCGGAATACGTTAGGGTGCTTCCACAGGAGAAGAAATATACGTTATCCGCTTTCTGTTCCCCCATCTCTATATGCAGCCTGACTGCAAACATTCCATCCAGTTCCTCCGGCAGGGAAAAGTCCAGTTCGAACGCTTTCTCTGTTTTTGAACAGCAGGCTGTGCCTTCCTGAACTTTCCGGAAAATCCGTTTTCCTGTCAGGTCGAGCACCTCGCATTCCAGATCGTAGTCCATCTGCGCCGCAGGAATTTCCTTCCCGACATATACACCGCCGGAAAAGCGCTCTCCTGGAAGGTAATCCAGTTTACGGTAGTCAAGAGATACCGCCAGATCCGCAAATGCTATTTTGCTCCAGTAATAGGCCATCTTAGGCTCCAGATAATAGTCTGCAAGACTAGTGCAAAATACATTCGGCCACGGCTCATTGATCTGCCAGATAATGCTTCCGCTATTATGGAACTTTCTTCTCCTGTTCGCCTCCAGAATAAACCTGAGGCCTTCCGCCTGCATCCACTGGCTGCACTTCACCATCTCTTCCATGTTTTTCCGGTCCCCGAAAATTTTCCGGTCCCTCTCAAAGGTGCACCACCACTCTCCGTGATGGCGATATACCATATTCACCGCGGCAGGCTCAAGCGTCTGGCACTCTTTTGACAGAAATCTGTCCAGACTCCTTACAGAACACATCCCCTCCGTACCAAATTCACTGTGAAACAGACTGTCTGTACCCGCGTACAGTTCATAATGTCCGGGATTACCCATGTAGTTCCAGTTTCCGTGAATGTCATGGCTTACATCTTTCTCTTTATTGATGAACTCGTTCGGCCCTGAAGCTGATGTGGGGAAGAAGATCCGCTGCCTGTCCATAGATTCCACGGTCTGCTTTAACATGGCGATGTTCTCATCCCCGTATCCTGCCGGTACATAGTTCTCATCTGTCAGCTCGTTTCCCCCGCTCCAGACTGTGAGCGAAGTATGGGACCTCAGCGCTCTCAGCGCGGACTCTGCTGTTTTCTTCAGAAGGTTCAGGAATTCCGGCCGTTTTGACGGGATATTATCCAGTCCGGAGCTTGATTGAATAAACTCCTGCCAGACCATGATGCCGTATTTGTCGCAGAGTTTATAAAATACTTCTTTCTCAATAAGTCCGCCACCCCATACACGTACCATGTTTACGTTCATGTTTTTCATCATCCTGACAAGATACTCATAGTGCTGCTCATTGACATTCCCGTAAATATGATCAAGTGGTGTCATATTTACCCCTTTTATATATACAGGCATGTGATTTATGCAAAACGTATACGGCAGCGCGCCCTTGGGACTGCCTTCATTTTCTCGATACGCAAGACTCCTGATACCCACTTCTGTTTCAAAGCTGTCTTGAATTACACCGCCTGTTTTCAATTCCAGCCTGATACGGTAAAGATCCTGCCTGCCAGATCCATTCGGATACCACAGCCTTGGATTTTCAACTTCAAACATACCCGAAACCTGTCCGCCTGACACAGGCAGTACCTGCTGCATCCTTCCGTCTTCGTTTTCCAGTGTGACGACAGCTTCACAGGAAACACCAGCCTTGTCCCTCTGTCTCACACCTGCCGAAAAATGTACATAGCCCTTATCCTGATAATCGGTATATATATAAGGCTGCTCCCACGACGCATCCTCTTCAAATCTGATATAGCAGTCATCCCATATCCCTAAATTAACCAGTCTCGTTGAAAAATCCCATTTATAGTTGAAGCGGCTTTTTTGTGTATATGTCTGTGACGTCATTCCGATCTGCCCCATTTCATCGGGCGCATGCATAAGCAGTACTTTCAGCTCGATGTCTCCGCCCAAAGCAGCCTCCTGTGTCATGTCGATCACAATCGGTTCGTACATGCCTTCGTGACGCCGCCGCTCTCTTCCATTTATATAAATAACCGCCTTATAATCAATTCCCTTAAAAACAAGTGTCTGATATTTTCCCCTGATAACCTCCTTAGGAATCACTGTCTGGTACAGCCACCATCTGTTCTCCACCCATTCACATTTCAGGCTTTCCATATCTCTATATGGATGGGAGATTATTCCGGCTTTGTACAAATCATAGTGGACTCCTCCCGGTACCTTTGCTTCTATCCAGTCCGTAATCCCCTGGAGTTCTTTTCCGGTCTCCATACTGCGGTCTTTGAGTGGAACCCACGGATAATATCCCTTCACTTTCCATTTACAGTCTGATAAGTTGTAGATCATTTTTTTCTCCTCATTATTCTTTTGTTAACCTTTTACTGCCCCTGCTGCCACACCTTCAATGATGTACTTCTGCAGCAGAAGATAGATAATGACCATCGGCAGAAGCATGAACACAATATCTGCACTCACAAGCGTCCATTTCAGCCCATATTCTGTCGTAAATGTATACATGCTCAGAGGCAAAGTCTTAATGCTTCCATCCGTAAACATCATCAATGGCAGGAAAAAATCGTTCCAGACACCTAGTCCGTTGATAATGGCTATCGTCGATATCTGTGCCTTTGTAAGTGGCAGCATAATCTGAAAATAGGTACGAAAGTGCCCTGCACCATCTATCTGCGCGGACTCGATTATCTCTTTTGATACGGACTGCATAAACTTCGTAAATATGAAGATGCAGGTTGCAAGCCCTGTGGCAATATAGATAATAACCAGACCGGTCCTTGTGTTTAGCAGGTGTACTTCTTTATAAATCAGAAATAACGGGAAGATGACAGTCTGAATAGAAAATACCATAGGGATCAAAAACAGCGAAGAAAATACTTTTGCATGTTTAAACTTCATACTGGTCAGGGCATAAGCAGCCAATGACCCGGCAAAGACCTGTCCCAGTACTGAACAGAGCGTAATCGTAAGGCTTGTAAACGTGACTTTCGGTATCTGGGCATCCTTCCATACCTTGATATAGTTTTCAAGATGGAGGGGAAATGTGGGCAGGAAGTTGGTCTTCATAAATTCCGGTTCCGTTTTAAACGATATCACCACTACAATCAGAATTGGCGCCAGCACCAGACAGGCTATGATACCCAGAATCAGGATCTTTAAAAATTTCTGTATTTTGCTGCTGTTCGTTATCATCAGACATCTACCTCCCTTTTACTTAAAAGCTTATTCTGTACAAAGGATACAAACAGAATCATAATGAACATTAAAAATGCCATAGCAGACCCAAGTCCTGCATTTTTCTGCCTGAAAAATGCATCTACACTCGCCATTGCGAATGTCTCGCTTGCATGTCCCGGTCCGCCGTTTGTCATAACGTACATCAGGTCAAAGGCTTTCAGCCCCCCCATTGTTGACAGGACCACATTAATCGTAATAGATGGTGCCACTAACGGCAGTGTAATCTTAAAAAACTGGTATACCTTACCTGCGCCGTCAATCGATGCAGCCTCATATAAGTGCGTCGGTATCGACTGCAGTCCTGCAAGATAAATCACCATATTGTAGCCGGTCCACTGCCATACATTGACCAGAACGATGGAATACATTACAATCTGTGGATCGGAAAGCCACTTGATATTTGCAAGAAACTGCCAGCCGAAGTGTTCCGCTATTAAACCGAGCGGTCCCATCACCGGGTTGAAGATCAAAGACCAGGCATATCCGACTGCAACCATAGAGACGACACACGGCAGAAAAAGTACTGTCCTAAAGAAATTTCTTCCTCTAAAGCTTTTGTTGAGCGCCACGGCCAGAAGCAGCGCCAGTATGCCCTGAATCACGACTGTAAGGATCGTAAATTCAAACGTATTCAAAAGCGGCTCCATCAGGTTTTTATCCGTAAATATTTTTATAAAGTTATTCAGCCCTATAAAGTCAAAACCGGGACTGATTCCGTTCCAGTCTGTGAAGCCCAGTACAAATGTGGCCAGCATCGGCCCTGCATAGACAAACACAAAAATTAATATTGCGGGCAGCATAAACAGATACGGGAGAAGTCTTTTCTCCTTCTTCTTGTTCTGGTACATAGTCATTCCTTCCTTTTAGAAAATGGATGAGAAATCACCCCTTATTTCATGATACCGGTCTGTGATTTCCCATCCACTATTTACAACAGCTTGTTATTTCCTGCCTGTAATCCGCAGGAATCGTATCATACTGTACTGGTTATTCTGCCGATCGGTCTCTGCAATCCGCCAGACTCTGTGCAAGTTCTTCCGGTGTAATAACGTCCAGGAACATTTCCTGCAGCAGTTTGTCTAATTCAGAGTTATCTTCCGCATTCTGGCTTGAATAGAAGAAGTCCACGCTCTTTTCCGTCAGGAACGGATTAAACAGATTCATGGCGGAATCGCCCTCTAATTCTACGCCTTCAACCGGACTGAATGATTTCATCTGATTCGCAGTAATGGATGCTCCTTCCTGTGTAGACATAAACTCCAGAAACTTATTTACTTCTTCCGGATGTTTTGTGCTTGAGACACCGGCATTGTATGAACCTACCGATACAGGTATAACGGTTTCGTCAGTACTCTCTACAGGTATCGGGAATACGCCCAGTTCAAAATCAAGATCCGCATCATCAAATACGGTAGCCTGCCACTCACCCTGGCAAAGCATCGGTATTTTCTCACCTACAAAAAGTGCCACTGCATCATCACCGGTAAAACTCATGGAATCCGGTGAAAGATACCCTGCATTATAAAAGTTATCTATCTTCTTAAATGCATCAACAAATACAGGATCTGTATAAGCAACTTCACCACGGTTTGCCTTCTCGAAAATTTCAGGGTCTTTCACAATAAGGTCATGCATATAGGTATAAATATCAAAGTTAATCGGCCAGCCATCCTTACATCCATTTGCCATGCTGTAGAATCCCTTTTCCTTGAAAGCTTCGCAGGCTTCCATGAACTCTTTGTAATTCTCCGGTACCTTTATATTATTTTCCTTGAACATATCCTTGTTATAATAAACACCAATCAGATTGATTGCATCTGCGATTCCATAGACCTTACCGTCTCTTGTGATCTTATCCAGCATTCCTTCTTTATAGTTATTCAAGTACTCATTACCGGTAATATCCATGAGATAACCGGCATCTATATAGTCCGCAATACCTTCAGGACGTACTGTCGTAACATCAATGTCCGTACCTGAGAGCATTCTTACCTGCTGCGCCTTTAAATATTCATCCAGATTTTTAACAATCTGATAATTCACTTTAATTCCCGGGTTCTGTTTCTCAAACTCTTCAATCAGCTTTTCAGGATGCCTGTCTGCCTGGGAACGGTATGTGAAATAATTAATTTCGACCACCTTGTCCGATCCTTTTCCTCCATCTTCTTCCTTTTTCTCCTTTGATTCTCCGCATCCTGCCAGTGTTGTAACTGCCAGAGCTGCTGATAACAGAACTGCCACTGCTCTTTTCATATCTTTTCCTCCTTCGGATATTTGTTATGTTTATATTATCATTTACGTTTTTCTTTTCCCATGTTTTCTTCCTGCCATATTTTTGTTGTTTTTCCTTAAAACGACTAATCACATCGTAACCATTCTTGTTTTACTTGTGTTTTTTTTGACACATGTTGTGTTTTTTATAGGATGATATTCCTGCACCTCCTTTTTGCTTACACGGTTTCTGATTTCTGTTATAATTCATAATATACCCCCTACACTTTATCCGGTCAGAAGATTGATCTGAATATCAGAAAGAGAAAGGATTCATTATGAAGCGCTTAAAAAACACATTCTCCGCAAAGTTAATATTGCTGCTTATATTTGTCATATTTATGCCTATGGCTATTCTGAGTACATTTATTTCCGTGAAACTATACCGTTTGGCTGTTCAGAATGACTCAACCATGAACCAGAGCAATCTAGAGTCCATGTCCAGTAATCTGAATGCTTACTTTAAGGGGTTTACGCATGTAACGGATTCTATTTTTATTTCTGAAACACTTCAGGACCTGCTTTCTCAAAGGCCTGAGACCCCTTATGAGCATCTGCGGGCCGACCGGCTATATGCCGCCACGATGGGAGATATCACGGTAAATACTTATGATATTGAGAATATTTATCTGATCGCCGACGACGGGACGGATTATTTTTACAATGGAAACCGTTACCTTTCTGATATTAAAAAGAAATGTGAAGAGCTTTCCGATATAAAATCATATGATTTCCCCCTCCTGACCGGTTTTTGCACAAACAGTTACCTGACTGGCAATGCACCTGTTTATATCGCAGTCATTATGCAGCCGCTTTTCAACCTGAATACCCGTGAATATCTTGGTATGGCCGTGGTCCAGTTCCATTCGAATATTTTTAATAAGCTTTTGGATTATAATACGGACACCACCATGATTACTGACGAAAAAAAGAAGATCATCTATAATTCTGCCGGCACTTATTTAAACCAGTCTTCAGACGCCTTGTTCCCTGACGGGCTGGCCGGACCGGTACAGTTTGAAAATATGACTGTACTCCCCAGTTCCATAACGCTTGAAAATGGATACAAGTTAATCCAGTTGAAGGATTACGATGCAGGCAACATTAAATTTTTTATGGAAACCGTACCTGTAATCTGGATTTTCTTCGCCTGTACCCTTGTCTTCATCCTGATCGCTATCTTACTGGCCAAAAGACTGACAGCTCCGATCAAGGTACTGCAGAATGCAATGGCGACGGCCTGGCCTGAGGGCCTTAACAGCTACGTGGACATACGGACAAATGACGAATTTGAGTACCTGGGGAAAAGTTACAATCACATGCTGGAGCAGCTTAATTTATTTATTGAGAAATCCTACAATCAGGAGATACAGCATTTAAATGCGGAATTTCGGGCCTTACAGTCCCAGATCAACCCACACTTTTTATATAACGCCCTCGAAAATATAAACAGTATGGCCCAGATCAGACATGAAGCGGAGATTTCCCGCATGGTATGCTGCCTTGCGGATATGTTCCGCTATACTACCCAGCAGACAGAAAAACTGATTCCGCTGAGGCAGGAAATACAGCATGTAAAAAATTACTACCAACTGCAGAGTATCAGTTGTGATAATAAAGTTTCTCTGCAGTACAGGATACCGGACAGGCTTCTGGATGTTCCTGTTCCGAAGCTGATCATCCAGCCGATTATAGAAAATTGTTTTAATCACGGGTTTGATAATTCTGATACGAATCTGGAAATCAGACTAAGTATAGAAGAAATTGACAGCACTCTGTTGATAAGGGCAGAGGACAACGGGAAAGGAATTCCGCCTGACACACTGGCTGAAATTCAGGAAAAACTGGAGCATTCCAGCGAATATTGCAGCCAGAGCTCTTCCATCGGGCTGATCAACATCAGCCAGCGGCTGAAGATGATCTATCAGCCGGGAAGCGGGGTGGAGATATCAAGCACGCTTCATAAAGGAACTGTTGTCCTTCTTAAACTAATAGAAAAGGAGCATTCAGATGTACAAAATTTTAATTGCTGAAGATACCTCCCTGATCCGCCGCGGCATCATCAGTATGATACACTGGGAACAGCACAACTGCGTTCTTGCCGGGGAAGCGGAAAATGGAAAAGATGCGATCAAGATGCTTAAGTCCCTTGATCCGGACATCCTTCTGCTCGATGTTAAAATGCCGCATCTTGACGGGATGAGGGTTCTTGACTATATTAAAGAACTTAAGATACAGGTGAAGGTAATTATGATTAGCGGATATAGTAATTTTGAGTATGTGAAGCATGCCCTTCAGTCCAATACGGTCGACTATATCCTGAAGCCGATCCATGAAGAGGAATTAAACCACGCTCTGGCCAGGGCAGTGGAACAGCTTGAACCGGATAGCCCGGGACAAAATGCCCGTGCCGGGCACTCCTGCAGACAGCATTTTATTTCACTGTTGGAGGAAAACATATACAGCACTTTTGGGGATATCCTAAGTTCAGCCGGACTTGCTGCCTCCGGCGGAGAGATGTTTTTCTGGGTTGCTTCTTTTAAAAACAAATATAATGATTATACTTCCTTCATAGACAGGATAAAAACGACCACAGAGGCTGATATTCATGTCCTGTTCCATGAACATGCTGACCGGCTGGATATGATCTTCTATTCTTCCTCTGAAGACAATTATGCTTTTTGCCAGGACATGTTACGGCGTATCTATACGGTATCCGACAGTCTGTTAAAGAATCTGCTCTATATCGGATTGAGTGATATCCATACTTCTGACTATATAGTCTCGAAGGCCTATTATGAGGCCCACAAAGCCTTGTGTAATAAAATGCTGCATCCTGAACAGTATCTTCTGGTTTATCAGGAATTCAATACAAAGAATTATAGTCTGGAGGATGTCTTTCAGGCGGAAAATGCACTGCTTGATTCACTGCTTGCCGGCAACCAAACGGGCGCCGTCCTTCACTGCCGGGGAATCATAGAAGAGCATTTACAGAATAGGATCGTCTCACTGGATGAATACTGTATGCTCCTTACAGAATTATACTGTACCCTTTTAAAAACAAATACAGATTATGTCGGCGAGCTACAACAGGAAATCAGCGCCCTGCATAACCTTGAAATTCTTCTCAATTACGATAACTGCAAGGCACTCAATGAGACACTTTATAAATACTGTGGGCTGATAACAGAAGAGGTAATCAGACGCAGAGTTGATATTGACACCGCCATATTAGAAATCAAACGTTATATAGAGCAGCATTTTGCAGAACAGATTACCCTCAAGGGTTTAGAAAACCTATTCCACCTTAATGGTTCTTATATAAGCGTCACATTTAAAAGAATAACCGGAATCGGCCTAAATAAATACATTCGGCAGCTACGTATGGATTATGCAGTAAAACTGCTCTCTGATACAGACTACAAAATGTCCGACGTCTGCGAAAAGTCCGGCTTTACAAACTACGTACACTTTTCGAAAGAATTCAAAAAATATACCGGCTACTCACCAAGCGACTACCGCAACAAAAGTTAATTGGGGACGTAGCCTTCCTTAAAAATACTACGTCCCCTGTTAATTTATTAACAATTTTGGCTGTCATGATATTGATATATTTTTCCTATTAAGATAAAGATCCCGCATTTGTGTTACTGAAAATGCAGGATCTTTGATTGTGATTTTCTGTTATTTTTAACGAATTTCTGCTCCTGATGGCATGTTTTTCTCAGGTGTCATTAATGCCAGGTTTCCCTCTGCATCTTCTGCACAAAGTAGCATTCCCTCTGACAATACCCCCGCAAGTTTGGCTGGTTTTAAGTTAACAAGTACCATGACTTTTTTGCCAATCATTTCTTCTGGAGAGTAATAGTTCTTAATTCCGGAAACGATTTGTTTTACCTGACTTCCGATTTTCACTTGGGAGCAAAGTAGTTTTTTGGATTTTTTTACTGCTTCACAGGCAATAATTTCGCCTACCTGAAACTGCATTGCACCGAACTCTTCGAATGTGATTTCCGGCTTTGTCTCGATGTCGATCACATTCTCATCCTCTGCACTTTCTGAAGTTTCCCCTGCCTGAGGGTGAAGTTCCTCGACTTTTTTCATTACTTCTTCCAGGTCCAGCCTCTGGAAGAGAATTTCCGGCTTGTCTGTTACATGGCCGTTATTGAGCTGAGCCAGAATTTTTTTGCTTGTGGATGGCATGAAGGATTCCAGAAGGACTGCACCTGCGGAAATGCTCTGGATCAGATTCCAGAGTACGGTCTCCAGCCTGTCTTTTTTCTCTTCATCTTTTGCAAGTACCCACGGCATTGTTTCGTCAATATATTTGTTGCAGCGTTTGAACAGATTGAATATTTCCGTGATCGCATCTGCAACCCGGAGGTCATCCATTTTGTCTTTAACGGTCTTTGGTGTGTTCTCAACTACAGCCTTTAAGTCTGCGTCGACTCCTTCTGCTGCGCCTTTGTCGGATACGACACCGCCGAAGTATTTATTTGTCATGGAAACAGTACGGTTTACTAGATTTCCGAGCGTATTTGCAAGGTCTGAGTTCAGACGCTCTACCATCAGCTCCCAGGAAATGACACCGTCATTTTCGAACGGCATTTCGTGGAGAACAAAGTAGCGCACGGCGTCAACACCAAAGAAATCAACCAGTTCATCGGCATAGAGCACATTTCCTTTGGACTTGCTCATCTTGCCATCACCCTGCAGCAGCCACGGATGCCCGAAAATCTGCTTTGGCAGAGGGAGGTCCAGAGCCATCAGGAAAATCGGCCAGTAAATCGTGTGGAAACGGATGATATCTTTTCCGATCAAATGCAGGTCCGCCGGCCAGTCCTTCTTAAACTGGTCCGTACACTCACCGTCACAGTCATATCCGATGCCCGTGATGTAGTTGGTAAGGGCGTCTAGCCACACATAGACAACATGCTTCGGATCAAAATCCACAGGAATTCCCCATTTAAAGGAAGTTCTGGACACACACAGATCCTGAAGTCCCGGAAGCAGGAAGTTATTCATCATCTCATTTTTACGTGATACCGGCTGAATAAATTCCGGATGTGTATTGATATGCTCGATCAGGCGGTCTGCATATTTGCTCATCTTAAAGAAGTAAGCCTCCTCTTTCGCAGGCTGAACTTCACGGCCACAGTCAGGACATTTCCCATCCACTAACTGAGACTCTGTAAAGAAAGACTCACACGGAGTACAGTACATGCCCTCATAATGCCCCTTGTAAATATCACCCTTGTCATATAACTTCTTGAAAATCTTCTGAACCTGTTTCTCATGATAATCGTCAGTCGTACGGATAAACTTATCATATGAAGTATCCATCAGGTCCCAGATTCTCTTGATATCACCGGCAACACCGTCAACAAATTCCTTTGGTGTAATTCCGGCCTCTTCTGCCTTTAACTCAATCTTCTGACCATGCTCATCTGTGCCAGTCTGGAAAAACACATCAAATCCCTGGCTTCGCTTGTATCTTGCAATTGCATCCGCAAGAACAATTTCGTATGTGTTTCCGATGTGCGGCTTGCCTGACGTATAGGCAATCGCGGTTGTAATATAATACTTGTCCATCCTAAAACCCTCCTTGGGGACGTAATCTTTTTAAGGTTTACTACGTCCCTAATTAACTTTTGTGGTGTACCAAAACGCTGAGAGCCCTGTACCTTTTTGAAGTTTTGTAAAATAAAATAGAGTTTCGCTTGCGAAACTCGCGCCTGCGGCGGTCGCATCGCGACATCTACCTTATACGCCGCAGTGCGCATCCCCCGGAGGGCTTTTTATTTCATAGGAGTACTTTCCTATGAAATAAAAAAACCGCCTTCTTTTGTTAAGAAGACGGAGTTATCCGTGTTACCACTTCTACTTTGCTCTCTCCTCACGGACAGAACCTCAGCAAGTGCCGTATGCATCTGTTAGATATGCCGTCAGCACTTCCTCGCTGTAAAGGGCGAACCCATCGCAGCCTTGCACAGGACAAATAGCCGGCCCTTCCGTTCATGATGGCCATGCATTCTTTCGTACTGTCCTCTGTTCGGTGCGCCGCTCGGAAGCCATGTTCGCCTGTGCTTCATTCATCCCTCTCAGCTAGGAACCCTGACCGGGTTTATGTGGGATTTCTCTGTAGAATGTCCTTCAGGTTACTCTCTTCGTCACTGCGTTTTCCAAGTGAATATTCTATTTGGTCTGTTAAAAAGCGTATCACAGCAAAATCGGAATGTCAAGGCAGTTCTTATGAAAGTCCGCAGGAAATCTGGCTGAATACCTGACTGGCCCCCCTGTCGTACGGAACCAAATCAATAGTTCAGTAAGTGTTAATGATTCCTTTACAAACTCTTAATTTCAACATCACAATTTTATCACAAATAAAGGTTATCTTATAATCATACAAAGCATAAATGCTTTTTAACATATATTTTCTTTTCATTCCTTTCTCCGCCGGAGCCAGATGCCCCGGCTTTTTTAATTCTGAATCAGAAACCCTTTCCTGATGAGCATTTCCTCAATCAAATCCAGTGTTTCTTCATTTTCTGCCTCTACTTTATGGTAGTGATAGTTGGACGTGATGTTCTTAAGCGGACTTGATTTTCCGCTTTTGATATCTTCCATGAACTCCATCACCTTCCGTCTGGAGTTGATATTTAAAACTGCCTCCATGTGTCCGTACACCCTGTGGTTGATCATAACATTCACGATCCTGCCGCCGAGGTCTACGATGGAACATAGTTCGTTTTCCAGTTCGTCATCCGTGTGCTGAACTTTGAATGTCCTGCTGGCGATATTCGGTGCGTTGAGTATATAACCGCGATTTGTAGAAATAATATCGTGACCGGATGCGCGGATCAATGCGATATCCTGTACGATAACCTGGCGGCTTACCTCGTAAGCCTGTGCCAGCGCCTTGCCGGAAACCGGTACAGCACTGTTTTTGATACGGCTGATTATATCACTTCTTCGTTCTGGGCCTGTCATCATCTGACGCTGTCACCTCCTGATTTTTTCTGCAAATTTGGTTCCCCTTGTTATACTGCATGCAGGTTCTTCAGTGAAATATCCAGTATTGGGGCTGAATGTGTCAGTGCCCCGCTGGACACGTAATCTACACCGAGAGATGTAATCCGGCTGATATTTTCCTTTGTCACATTCCCGGAGCATTCTGTCTCGGCCCTTCCGCCGATCACGCGGATTGCCTCCTGCATCTCTTCTGTCGTCATGTTGTCAAGCATGATAATGTCCGCGCCTGCTTCTACAGCTTCTTTTACCATATCCAGATTCTCTACTTCCACCTCAATTTTCCGTACAAACGGCGCATATTCTTTTGCCATCTGGACGGCCTTTGTTACGCTTCCTGCCGCACCGATATGATTATCCTTTAAAAGCACTCCGTCAGACAGGTTATATCTATGATTATATCCGCCCCCGACACGTACGGCATATTTTTCAAAAATGCGCATGTTCGGTGTTGTTTTCCTTGTATCCAGAAGCTTTGTTTTGCTTCCTTCCAGAAGTGCTGCAACAGAATGTGTATATGTAGCAATCCCGCTCATCCTCTGGAGATAATTCAGCGCAACTCTCTCCCCGGATAAAAGGACCCGGATATCTCCTGTCACTTTTCCCATCAGCTGTCCGTTTTTAACCTCATCACCATCCTGACAATTGAATTCCACTTCCACCTGTTCATCCAGAAGTTCAAAAACTCTTTTAAATACGTCGAGTCCCGCAATGATTCCATCCTGCTTGCAGATCAGTTCGACTTCGCCTTTCACGGCCTCTTTCATAACCGAATTTGTTGTAACATCCTCGCTTGATATATCTTCTTTCAAGGCTTCTAAGATTAAGTTGTCTGCCTGAAGTGTCATTGTAATCTTATTCATTTCTAATATCTCCTTTTTTTACATTTTATCAGGAAAACGTTCTGGTACATTATACTCTTCCCTGATTTTCGATGCCGCGCGTTTTGCAAATACAAGACTCTCGAGCAGGGAATTGCTTGCCAGCCGGTTGGCACCATGCACCCCGTTGCAGCTTGTCTCACCCACCGCAAATAATTTTTCCATCGAGGTCCTGCTGTCTGAATCCACCCAGATTCCTCCCATGAAATAATGCTGCGCCGGTACCACCGGGATGCATTCTTTTGTCACGTCAAATCCTTCTTCCAGACAATGCTGGTAAATATTCGGAAAATGAGACATGATAGTCTCTGTATCAATGTTTTCCATTGAGAGCCAGACATAGTCTGTCCCGTCCTTCTCCATCTGCTCATGGATGGCCTGAGTCACTACATCCCTCGGAAGAAGCTCGTCCACAAAACGTTTTTTGTCCTTGTTGTACAGCACGGCACCTTCGCCGCGGACTGACTCAGAGATCAGGAAACGCCTCCCGGGTTTCTTTGAGTAGAGCGTTGTCGGATGAATCTGTACATAATCGAGATGCTCCAGCCTGATCCCGTGGTTTTTCGAGATATCCAGCGCATCACCCGTCAGATGCGGAAAGTTCGTGGAATGCCTGTACCTTCCCCCGATCCCGCCGCTCGCCAGAATTGTAAAGTCTGCGCGGATCTCTCCCTTATCGGTGATGACCCCTGCGCATTTTTCGTTTTCTTCTATAATATCTGTCATAGTCGTGTATTCCAGAATCGTAACATTCCCAAGCTTCTTTACCTGTGCCAGAAGCTTGCTTGTAATCTCTCTTCCGGTAATATCTTTGTGGTACAGTATTCTCGGCCTGGAGTGGGCCCCCTCGCGGGTATAGGCAAATTCCTCACCATTTTTCTCGAACTCAACGCCATAGCCTACCAGGTCATTTATAATATCCGGGGAACTTTTAATCATAATCTCCACAGACTCCCCGCGGTTTTCATTATGCCCCGCATTCATGGTGTCTGCAAAATAACTATCGTAATCTTCTTCGCCCCTCAGGACGCAGATCCCCCCCTGTGCCAGAAATGAATCACTGCTTTCCAGATCTGATTTTGTGATCATGACTATTTTCTTGTCTTTCGGCAGATTCAGTGCAGCAAATAAACCGGCCACACCCGTGCCTACGATTACGATGTCTGTCTTTATTTCCATAACCAGCCTCCCCGAGCTTTTCCTATTTTGCCAGTTCAAGCATCCTCTCCAGAGGTTTTCTGGAATTTTCTCTGCGTGCATCTGACACATGAACTTCATTGTCGCCTGTCTTTAAGACATGACGTATCTTTTCCAATGTGATAGTCTTCATGTCCTGACAGACGGGCTCTGTCTCCGTAAAATAAAACTTCTTTCCGGGGTTGTCCTGTTCGAGCTTATGGCGGACACCGTTTTCCGTACATATTATAAATTCCCCGCAGTCGCTCTTTGCCGCATAATCAATAATCCCGCTTGTACTTCCTATGTAATCAGAGAGGTCCAGTATGGCTTTCGGGCACTCCGGATGGGTCAGGACGAGCGCTCCCGGATGTGCTTCCTTTGCCCTCACGATCTCATCAATCCTCATTTTTTCATGAACAGGACAGTATCCTTCATTGTATACAAAATGCTTCTCCGGTACCTGCTCCGCTACAAAATGTGCCAGATTCCTGTCCGGGATAAAAAATATGTTCTTATTCGGCAGCGCTTTCACGATCTTCACCGCATTTGCGGAAGTAACGCAAACATCAGACAGTTCTTTTAACTCCGCGGTTGAATTAATGTAACACACGACCGCCAGATCATCGTATTCCCTGCGCACCCTTTGAATTGTCTCCTCATCGGCCATATGCGCCATTGCACAATCAGCAGACGCATCCGGCATCAGGACCGTCTTCTCCGGATTCAGGATCTTCGCGCTCTCTCCCATAAACGAAACCCCACAGAACACAATCGTCTGCTCCTTCAAACCGACCGCCACTTTACTGAGATAGAAAGAATCCCCTATATAATCGGCGATATCCTGAACCTCCGGATTCACATAATAATGTGCCAGTATAACTGCATTCTTTTCCTTTTTCAATGCATGAATCTCATCAACTATAGACATCTTTTTCACACCTTCCCCCGCCCGCTAAACCGGCGGATTTCACTTGCAGATAAAATCTGCGGTAAATTTTCACTATTATAGCATATAAGTTTACAGGTGACAAGACAGATAACCGCAAAAGGGTCTGACCCCTTTGCAGTCCAGACGTAAAATAGAGTTTCGCTTGCGAAACTCGCGCCTGCGGCGGTCGCTCTGCGACATCTACCACTTACGCCGCAGTGCGCATCCCGCCGGGAGGGCTTTTTGTTTCATAGGACGTACTTACCTATGAAACAAAAAAAGGCCCTGCCCTCTGCCTCAGAGCCTGGCCTTGTTCCTGCTATTTTTGTACAATATGCACAATTTTACTCTTTTTCTTCGTAAAAAGGGCTTGGAATATTAACAGTTAATAGTTTAACTATCTTGTTGGTACAGTTCATCCAGTTATGGTCTTTATTGGATGAAAACTGTACGCAGTCGCCCGGATTTAATGTGTATCTCTGGGAGTCTAATAGGAGTGTGACCGTACCTTCGAGTACATAGATGAATTCTTCGCCTTTATGGTTATACATCTCAAGCTCTTCTTCATCCAGATTGGCCTGAGGCATGAGCTGGGTGAGTCTTGGCAGCATTGCAAAGGATGACACATCGTGGTTCAGGACAGCCTGAAAAATCTTGGACGCCGTCTGGTTATAGTGCTGTGAAAAGCTGTACATGATGGGTTCATCGTTTTTTTCGGAATAGCTGTCAAAAAAAACTCCGAGGTTTACGTTTAAGGCATTTGCTATCACCTCGAGACTGTCCACTGCAATGGACGACAGCCCCCTCTCCAGCTGTGACAGAAAGCCTGTGGACAATCCTGTCAGTTCACTTAACTGCTTTAATGTCAGATTTTGCGAGGTGCGGATTGCTTTTATTTTTTCTCCGATCGTATCGGCCTGACTCATATTGATAGTCTCCTTTCTGGATGAAATCTCAGTATTTGGCAGTCCCGAAGGTGAAATCTTATCCGTCCCCGGGACCTGCCGGTTTTTCTATTGTACCATAAATACTAAACTCGTGAAATACCTCGTTAAGTATTTAGGTGTATGTCTTACTAGGCTCGTAAATTCATTTACATAAACAAATATTTCACAAAATTGATGCTTTCATTGCTTATTTTTCATTCCGAGCACATTTTAAGTTATTTTTTTCACATTCAAGCAAAAATAATTCACAAAAATGAAATTCACCACTTGTTTTTGTCAGAAAGAATGATAGAATGAAGTTAACAGTATAAATGTATACAAATAATTAAATCGTATACAAATTTTCGTGAAGGAGGAAAAATTTTTGAAAATTAAAAAGACGTTTCATACGATTGACACTCACACCAGCGGAGAACCGACAAGAAATGTATTGGGCGGGATTCCATACATTAAGGGTAATACGATGCTGGAGAAGCTTCAGTATATGAGGACGGAAGGTGACTGGGTCAGGCAGCTTCTAACGTATGAGCCAAGAGGCAATGAAGTCATGTCCGGAACGATCATTACTTCCCCCTGCCGCGAAGAAGCCGATATTGGGGTGCTTTATTTTGAAGTCGGCGGCTGGATGCCGATGTGCGGCCATGACACGATCGGTGTCGGAACCGCCCTCGTTGAATCCGGAATGATTGAAGTAACGGAGCCCTTTACATATGTCACTCTGGACACCGCCGCCGGTCTTGTCAGGCTCAAGATTGAAGTTGTAAACGGGGAGGCCAGGAGCGTTTCATTTTTAAATGCACCGGCATTTGTGATGGCAGAAAATGTGACCGTTGACACGAAAGAATTCGGACCGCTGACACTGGATATTGCATACGGTGGCAATATTTATGCGATTCTGCCCGCTGCCTCTGCAGGATTGATTCTGGAACCGAAGAACTCCGGAAAAATTATTGAAACCGGAAATCTGTTAAAAAGCTATATTAACCAGCAGATCCGGGTTGTGCATCCTGAGATTCCTTTTGCAAATCATGTGACCCACGTAGAGTTTTATGAAAACAGCAAGGACGAACCGAACCTCATCCGAAATGCCGTTGTAATCCCACCCGGAGCCATCGACCGCTCCCCGTGCGGAACCGGGACATCCGCCAAACTGTCGGTGCTGGCGAAGAAGGGTGCAATCAAAAAGGGAGAGTCTTTTACCCATGAGAGCATCATCGGCGGAAGATTTGAATGTACCTATGTTGATGACGCTGAAGTAGGCGGTCTGCCGGCAGTCCTTCCTGAAGTCAGGGGACGGGCGTTTATAACAGGAATCCACACATTTATGCTGGACCCGGAAGATATTTTCCCGATGGGATACCAGCTGGCGTAAAACATAAAACAGGAGGCAGTGAAATGGATGAAATGCGGGTAAAAAATCATCCCATACTGGGTGAAGATAATTGCGAAGAATTTGTAGAGATCACCGTGGACGGAAAAGTAATGCAGGCAAAGAAGGGCGAAATGATTGCGGCCGTCCTGCTTGCAAACGGGATTAAAATCCACAGATATACAGCAAAAGAGCACAAACCACGCGGTATTTTCTGCGGAATCGGTCAGTGTACGGACTGTGTCATGACGGTAAACGGCAAGGCAAACGTAAGGACGTGCATCACTCCGGTGGAGGATGGCATGACCGTCGAAACACAGGAAGGTTACGGGAGGAAGAAGCCATGAAAAGAGAAGTTGTAATTATCGGTGCCGGCCCGGCCGGTCTTGCCGCAGCGATCGAAGCGACGAAAAATGGATGTCAAGTCCTTCTGGTCGATGAGAACAGAACCGCCGGAGGACAGTTTTTCAAACAGCTCCATAAGTTTTTCGGGTCACAGGCGCACAGCGCAGGTATCCGCGGGTTTGAAATCGGAAAGCAGCTCTTAAAAGAAACCGAAGAGCTGGGGGTTGAAGTCTGGCTGGAGAGCTCGGTGATCGGCATTTTCGCAGGAAAAAGGGTTGCTGTGCTGCGAAACGGCATCACAGAAACAGTAGAGGCTCAGAGTATTCTCATCTGTACCGGTGGTGCGGAAAACCCGCTTCGTTTTCCGGGATGGACTTACCCGGGAGTCATGGGTGCCGGCGCGGCCCAGACAATGGTAAATGTAAACCGGGTGCTGCCCGGAAAAAGAATTCTAATGATCGGCTCCGGCAATGTAGGCGTCATTGTTGCCTACCAGCTCCTGCAGGCAGGGGCGGATGTTGTGGGAATTGTGGAAGGAATGCCGCGGATCGGTGCATACGGTGTCCATGCAGCGAAGTTAAAAAGAGCCGGAGTACCGTTTTTCATAGGCCATACAATAGCAGAGGCCAGAGGCAGTGACCGGGTAGAGGAAGCCGTCATAGCCCGATTCGAAAACGGACAGATTTTAAAAGGTACGGAACGAAAGATTGACGTCGATACCATCTGCGTTGCAGTGGGATTAAGGCCCTTAAGCGAACTTGCACAGATGGCGGGAGTAAAGCATGGCTTTATTCCGGAGCTCGGAGGTTTCATGCCCATCCATAATGCGGATATGGAAACGAGTGTGGAGGGCATCTACGTGGCCGGTGATACGGCGGGTGTGGAAGAAGCCAGCACCGCAATGGACGAGGGACGCCTTGCCGCAGTATCCGTCTCCTGTGCACTTGGGCATTTAAACCGGGCAGATGCAGAACAGAAAAAAGAGGAAATCAGAGACCGGCTCGCATCCCTGCGCCAGGGACCCTTCGGGGAGCGGCGCATGAATGCAAAAAACCGTGTGATAGAAATGGGGGTGACCATGTAATGGAAAAACTAAGAGGATTGATATACGACGGCTATCCTTCCAGAGAAGAAATCGTCTCTGCAAACGGCTGGCCGAGTGAGGAACGTTTTGCCAGAGGCCCGGTTGCAATTGCGGAATGTGTGCAGGAGATCCCCTGTAATCCGTGTGAGGCGGCGTGTCCGTTCCATGCGATTAAAATCGGAACCCCGATCACCAATACTCCAAGAATCGATGAGGACAGTTGTACCGGCTGCGGCTCCTGTGTGGCAGCCTGCTCCGGACTCGCTATTTTCGTTGTGGATAAGACCTATTCCGAATCGGAGGCTCTAATTAGTTTTCCTTTCGAATACCTGCCTCTCCCGGAAAAAGGAGACAAGGCAGAGGCTTTGAGCAGGGCCGGTGAATATGTCTGTGAAGGTACGGTGGTAAGAGTCATGAATCCAAAGAAAAATGACCATACTCCTGTGATTACGCTGGCAGTCCCTACGGATAAGGTGGATGACGTCAGGACCATGAGAAGGCTCGTTCTGCCGGAACCAGGGAAAGGCTTTGAAAATGTGGAGCCGGAAGGCGTACTGGACGATGATGTGATCGTATGCCGCTGTGAGGAGATCACGGCCGGGGAAGTCCGTGATGCGATCCGCAATAAGAAAGCGACCACTGTCACGGAAGTAAAAAGAAGATGCCGTGCCGGCATGGGACTCTGTCAGGGCAGAACCTGCGGAAAGCTTGTCAGCCGCATTCTGGCCGAGGAACTTGGCAGCGCTCCGGATACCCTGACCGGAAGTACGGACCGACCGCCTGTCAGGCCGACCACGTTCGGGGAACTGGCCGGGACAAAGAAGGAGGTGTGATATGAGCCAGATATATGATATAGCTGTGATCGGAGCCGGTTCCATCGGAACCTCATGTGCTTACTACAACGCCAAAAAAGGAGCGGATGTCATCCTCATAGATGCGGGTGATATTGCAGATTCCACAAGCAGCAGAAGTGACGGAAATATTCTTGTATGTGATAAACAGCCGGGTTTCGATGCCTTGTTCGCAAAAGCAAGCCAGGATATGTTTCCCGGACTCGAAAAGGAACTGGATTATAACATTGAATGGACCCAAAAAGGAAGTCTTTATCTGACAGAAACAGAAGAAGAATTCGAGATTGCCTCCCGATTCTGCAGCGATATGAAGCAATGCGGAATCGAGATGAGAATGCTGGACCACAAAGAAGTGCTGGAAGACGAACCCTATCTCGCGAAAGATATTTACGGCGGACTGGAGACCATCTCTGACGGCTCCGTATATCCCATCGGACTGGCATACGCCTTCGCACTGGCGGCCGAACGACTGGGTGCCGTACTCTCTCTGCACAACCCGGTCGTGGACCTGAAAAAGGAAGAGAATTATTTTTCCATTTCCTGTGAAAACGGAACCATTCTGGCTAAAAATGTTGTGAATGCCTGCGGCGTGCGTGCACCGCTAATCGGCAAAATGGCGGGACTCGATATTCCGATCCGTGCCAGGCAGGGACAGATCCTCGTTTCTGAGCAGACCTTCCGTGTGGCGCGCAGAAAGGTGCATGAGTTCGGGTATATGCTGACAAAATTCCAGAGTGGAGACTATGAAAGACCGGTATCCGAGCGGGTAAAACGAAATGAAGTGGCCTTCGTTTTCGAGCCGACGGCATCCAATAACTTCCTGATCGGCTCCTCCAGAAGTTTTGTCGGGGAGGATATCCGCAGTGAGATTGATGTCATGCAGGCGCTGGCCGAACGGGCAATCCGCTTCTTCCCTGTCATCGCCGGCATCAAGGTAATCCGGGCATACAGTGGCCTGCGCCCGTTTACCCCGGACCACATGCCCATCGTTTCCGGCACTGCAATCCCGGGATTTTATATTGCGGCAGGGCACGAAGGGGACGGCATCGGACTCTCCCCTATTACGGGAAAATGTATGGCAGATATCATCGCAGGGGAGGAAACTTTCATGGACCTCTCTCCGTTAAGTTTCAAGAGATTTAGCAATTAAGTTTCGAAAGTTTTTGCAATTAAGTTTCGGCAGGATTTGCAATTAATACAAGACTTCGCAGAAAAGTGCGGGAATAGAAGGAAGGAAAATATCACTATGAATGAAAAGTTTAAAGGAATCTATGCGGTAGCAGTCACACCATTTAAAGAAAACGGGGAGTTTGACCTGGAGCAGTCCAAAAAGAATCTGGACTGGCTGATTGAAAACGGGGTTCACGGGGTCTGCATCCTCGGGGCTACCGGAGAATACCAGAGCATTTCCGACGAAGAGCATATGAACTATGTACGCGAGATTGTTCCTTATATCAACGGCCGTGTAAGCGTCATTGTTGGGGCTTCCAGAGAAAGGCCTGAAGATGTTGTCAAACTGGTGCAGAATATCAAATCATGTGGGGCCGATGCGGCGATGGTGCTTTCTCCGTTCTACTGCCATCCGGCGCAGGACGAAATCGTGAAATTCTATCACTATGTGATGGACGAAACCGATTTTCCGATCGTCGTTTATAATAATCCGGGATCAGCAGGTGTGGAGCTTGAGCAGGATACTTACAATGAGATTCTGAAACACCCCAGAGCCGCAATTGTAAAAGAATCCAGCGGTGATATGCACAAGCTCACCCAGGTGTTGAATGATGCCCCGGACACAACTTCCGTATTCTGTGGCTGTGATAACCTGGCCTTCGAAAGTTTTGCTGCCGGCGCCTGCGGCTGGATCTGTATGCTGGCAAACGTGGCTCCGAGGGATTGTGTGGATTTGTATGAAGCAGTGTGCGAGGAAAAGGATCTGGAAAAAGGAAGAGAAATCTATAAAAGAATCCTTCCGTCACTGGATGTTCTGGAATCCTTCCCGAAGCCGGTTCAGGCCCTGAAACATCTTCTCGGCTGCAAAGGATTGAATGGGGGATATGTCAGAAAGCCACGCTATGAACTCACCAAAGAAGAAAAAGCTTTCGTGGAAAGAGCAATGGCCCCGGAAAAAATTCAGTAGCATACAAATTCCGGGGTGCAACGGGAATCAACATTTTTTCAGATGAAGGAGGATATGAAAACTTATGGATATTCGTAAATTGTATATAAACGGGGAATGGGTTGAATCAGAAGGACATGAGTATATCGACATTGAGAACCCTGACACACATGAAATCTTCGCCCAAGTCCCGCGTGGCAACAAGGACGATGTTGACAAGGCTGTGAGGGCCGCCAGAGCTGCCTTTGAAACCTGGCAGTATACGCCGCTTGAACAGCGGACGGCCCTGATGGAAAAGGTGGTAAACGGTCTGGAATCCAGAAGGCAGGACCTGATTGAAACGATCACAAAAGAACTCGGCTCCCCTTACAAGGTGTCCGCCGAAGTTCATACCGATCCGTTTATCCTTGAGGCGAAACATTATATTAAGGTTGCGAAAAACTTCCCGTATGAGGAGCGCCGCCAGACTTCTGTTGTTGTAAGAGAACCAGTCGGGGTAGTCGGAGGACTGACTCCGTGGAATTTCCCTCTGGAGCAGATTGAGAAGAAAGTAGTGCCTGCACTGCTTGCCGGGAACTGCGTTGTATTAAAACCCAGCCAATTCACACCAATGACCGCCTATATCCTTGCAGAAGAGATCGACAAGGCCGGCTACCCGGCCGGTGTATTCAACCTCGTAACCGGACGGGGCGGGGAAGTGGGTGACGCACTGGCCGCTCACCCGGACGTAGACATGATTTCCTTTACAGGTTCTACCGATGCCGGAAGGGCTGTTGCCATCAAAGGCCTCAGCAACATCAAAAAACTGGCTCTGGAGCTGGGCGGCAAATCCGCTGCTATCTTCTTGAAAGGCGGCGACTGGGAGAACGGGGTAAACGGGGTTCTGGAAACCGTCATGCTCAACGGGGGACAGACCTGCAACGCCTTGACAAGAATGCTTGTACCGGAAGATGAAACTGGTAAAATAGAAGAAATCCTGAAACGAAAAGCTGCGGAATATCATTTTGGCCCGCTTAACGATCCACAAACGACACTCGGGCCCCTTGCTTCCAGAAAGCAGTTTGACAGAGTGCGGAAATATATCGAAACAGGCATAAGCGAGGGCGCACGCCTCTTAATAGGAGAAGTACCAGAAGATAATGGCTCCTACAATGTAAAACCCGTTATTTTCTGTGATGTAACCCCGGACATGGTCATTGCCAGAGAAGAAATCTTTGGACCAGTTCTTGTTGTACTGACTTACAAGACAGTAGAAGAAGCGATTGAAATAGCAAATGACAGCATCTACGGACTTGCCGGCGCAGTATACGGGCCGGAAAAAGAAGCCAATGAAACGGCAAGAAAAATGAAAACCGGAACCGTGTATGTGAATGAAGGCCAGTGGGATGAGGCCTCACCGTTCGGCGGATATAAACAATCCGGACTGGGACGCGAAGGCGGTATAGAAGGATACGAGGAATTTCTGGAAATAAAAACGATTTATGATAAATAAACCGTGGGATGGATCTTTCAAAGATCAAAAGGGTCAGACCCCATGCAGTCATCTGCATAGGGGTCTGACCCTTTTGCGGTCCGTTTTCAGATAATTCTGACTATTTTTCACCGCTCTTACTGTATACCGCCCAGTTCTGCTCTCCGTCATCCCTGATCTGGATATCCGAGAAGCTCTGGATATACTGCTTGAACTGGGAATATCCATAATCTCTCACCTTAAAGTCACCGAAACGATTCCTGATCTTATTGCCGAGCGTCCCTAGCGAAACACCCTGAGCCCCTGCATTCTGCACGAGCATGATCACATACTCTTCCAACATCTCTTTCTTGCTCTTATCTTCGTAAACCGTCACCGTAACCTGCGTTCCATCCTGTTTCAGCTTCAGCTTCGGAAATGTTTCCAGAAACTTTGACAAGAGGCTGTAACCATAACGGCGCACATCAAAATCAGGGTATAATTTTACAAGACGGCTTCCGACTTCCCCCAGGCCGGTCTCCTTATCATCATTCTGGTTCTCTGTGATAATCTTTACGACTGCTTCTTCTATCTGTGCCTTGGACACTACATCTGTACTACTCTTCTTGTTTTCTTTTCCGGTAGCATGGACGCAAGGCTTCTCTTCCTTCTCGATCATGTTATCCTCAAGCAGCAGCTCCAGCACCGTAAAGATATCACATGCCTTACGGAACGGCGCCGGCGTCTTATCCTCACCCATACCGATCACGGTCTTGCCGCTTTCACGCAGGCGGCTGGCCAGTTTTGTAAAATCGCTGTCACTGGAAACAAGGCAGAATCCCTCCAAATCACTCGTGTACAGCATATCCATAGCATCTATAATCATCGCGGAGTCTGTAGCATTTTTCCCATGTGTATAACTAAACTGCTGGATCGGTGTAATCGAATTCTGGAGAAGCTCCTCCTTCCAGCTCGAACTGTACGTACTCGTCCAGTCCCCGTATATTCTCTTGTAAGTTACATTTCCGTACTTAGACAGCTCATCCAGTATCGGCTTGATGTATTTAGCAGAAACATTATCCGCATCTATCAGCAGTGCATATTTGTTTTCCATGTCCGGTAAACCTCTCCATTCATATCTTTCCATTCAAAGATTTTATTTTCATATATCATATAACTATGCGCCGAATTCTCTTTTGGTATCGAAACAGAGCCCGGATTCATATAAATATACCCGTCCTTCTCCTCGCATGCCGGGATATGGGTATGACCATTTAACAGGATATCCCCTTTTTTCAACATCAAAGGATTGGATGGATTCCAGACATGCCCGTGCGTCGCCAACACAGACTGCCCGTCAAGATCCAGAAAACAGTACTCCGCCATGATCGGAAATTCCAGCACCATCTGGTCCACCTCTGTGTCACAGTTTCCACGCACACAAAGCAAATGCTCCTTCATCGGATTCAGCATGGCAATGACTTCCTTCGGCGCATAATCCCTCGGCAGGTCATTGCGCGGACCGTGGTACAAAATATCACCCAGCAGCAACAGCCTGTCCGCCTTCTCTCTTTCGTATGCTTCCAGCATCTGCCTGCAGTAGAAGGCAGAGCCGTGGATATCTGATGCAATCATGAACCTCATGTAAGTACTCCTTTCTTCAGAGGGGTCTGACCCCTTTGCGGTCCGTATTCAGAATATTCTTAAAATTTAGCCGATATCTGCTCCGGGCATTATGCATTCCCTGTCGGAATAAACGGCCGTATAGACGCTGCTACGCTGGAGATCGGCATGGTCTGCAGCCAGACTTTTCCAGGTCCGGTCAGGACTGTATTGAACAGGCCTTCACCGCCGAGCAGTTTGTTTTTCAGGCCGGGTACCTGCTGGATATCGATCTGGACGCCTACCTCGAAGCCGGCAACATTTCCGGTGTCAACGACAATCTGCTGCCCTGCCGACAGTTCATATTCCACCAGTTCGCCGTCGATTTCAACAAACGCAATCCCGCTGCCGGACAGACGCTGCATGATAAAGCCTTCCCCGCCAAATACGCCTGCTCCCAGTTTTTTATTGAAGTGGATTGATAATTCCACACTGCTTTCAGATGCCAGAAATGCCGTCTTCTGTACGATCATTTCGCGCCCCGGGGAAATCTGTACCGGCATGATCCTGCCCGGAAAGCTTGAGCCGAATGCAATCAGCCCTGCACCGCGTGCTGTATAGATGTTCTGGAACATACTTTCTCCGGAAAATGCTTTGGAGAACATTTTGCCGATTCCGCCTCCGGCTGTTTCCATATGCATATTCGGACTCATCCAGACCATTGACCCTTTCTCAGTAATCATCTGCTCGCGGTCTTCGAGTTTACATTCCACAACGGGAAATGCGCCGCCCTTAATCTCGTAATTCATACCTTTACCTCCAATTGAAGTCGATGTAAACGTGTCTCTTCTTCCATCCTACTTTGCCTGCGGGATGCTGTCAAGCATAAACTTTCCCTGAAAACAGGCCGTGCTGCTGAATATTACATCAAAAACCGGCTGCATAAATCCACAGCCGGTTCTTACTTCTTTATAAAAATAAAATCATTGGATGTCTATTCATAGTTAAATCGGTATTACCAAGCATCCGACAATCGCAAACAACATCGCGATAACCGCAGTAATTGCATTTCCGAGTGTGTAGCTTTTTAGTCCCCCCGTAATGGTGAAGCCTGACAAATTGGTGCTTACCCAGAATCCGCTGTCATTTACATGCCCGCAGCTCAGTGACCCTGACAGGCATGCAATTGCCATCCAGACCGGATGCATGCCGACAGCTGCTGGTACAGATGCCATGATTGTCATGGTCGTAATAGAAGCTACCGTTCCCGAACCAAGGGCCACCCTGAACAGCGCTGCTATGACAAATGCAATCAGAAGCGCCACGATCGGTGAAGCCGAAATATTTTGTATTGTATCCGCAAGCATATCCGCCATTCCAGTTGCACTGATAATTGCCCCGAATGAGCCGCCCGCTCCGGTAATTAACAGCACAATCCCGCAGCTTTTTAATGCTTCTGTTGCAGACTGGTCACGTTCTTCTTTATTCATTGCCCTTGCAGAGATTGCATAAGCACTGAGCGCTCCGAGCAGCAATGCGGTTGTCTTATTACTTAAAAATATGACTGCCTCAGGCACTTCCTCCAGAACCGCATCCATTACAGTCCCTACCAGAATTAAAACTACGGGAAGGAGAATCGGTATCATCGACATAAAGAAGGTCGGTTCCGCTTTTCTAACCTCTGCCGTATGTTCTTCATACACCTCTACACCGGTTTCGTCTTTTTCTTTATTCCAGAATCCTTTATCAAGGAGGGTAAAATATATTTTCATTGCAATCATTGCTGCAACAAGCCCCAGAACGATTCCAACAATGACCATAACCCCCAGATCAAAATGCAGGATTTCCGCTGCAGCCAGCGGATTGGGCGTCGGAGGCGCCAGCGTATGGGCCGCACCCGCCCCGATAATCATCGCACCAACTGTATAAGGAAGGGGTTTGTGGATCTGTCTCGATACCGCAATTGCAAGTGGAATTAAAATAACAAAAGTCACATCATAAAATACAGGCACCGACAGAAGAAATGCGGTAATTCCGAGTGCATACAATGCATACTTCTCAGATGTTTTCTGGATCATCGTAGTTGCAATCACTTTTGCACCGCCTGAATCCGAGAGCAATTGACCCAGTATAACGCCAAAACCTACCGGCAGTGCAATTCCTGTCATGAGGTTCCCGAATCCACTGCCTATAGTCGTAATTGTATTGGAGGCTCCAAGCCCTGATGCAAGCCCCATGAAAATACTACCGAGAACCAGTGCTATGGCGGGATTCAGTTTCAATTTTAAAATCGCAAACAGGATAATGGCAATTGCCACGACTAACCAAACAAAAACCATGATATTCAAAATGTCCTCCTTCTCTGCTGTTTCTGCGCACAGCAGAACGACTTTTATGTATCGATTTTACTTTAATCTGGCTTTTAAACGGTCCTCTGCTTTCGTGAAATCACAATTGAAAGCATCCTCCTCAAGCTTATTCAGCGTACTGAGATTATTTTCATGCTGCTCCTTATCCCATTCTTCCGCAAATTCCCCGCCTTTGATTCGGTCATAGCGGTTTTTTAAGAAACTGCGGATCTGGCTTGTATCTACATCGGTAAAACCTATCAGCTGACCATACTGACTTGTGTGTGAGTGGTACGGGAGCTGCCGGAAAAATCCTACTTCAGCCGCTTTTTCCATCATAACTGCCGGCTCCTTGGATAAATACATTTCCATGAGTACAGCTTCTTCTGGATGCCCCATCTCCACCTGAAGCTTGAACGCCTCTACAAAAACATTATAAATAATTGGCCATGTTCCCTGCTCTGCCATCAGATCCAGACAGGTCTCGTCATCAAATGTAACTTCGATCGCTCCCTTCCTTGTGGCCCCAATTGCCTTGCAGAGTGCCTTTCCGTATTCCAGTGCCTTGCCGGAAGCATCCTGATGAACCGCAACGAATGCCGGTGAGCCTTCTCCACTTACAAACAGTTCACGTACCCCCTTGCCGATCATACGCGGCGCCGCCATAACTACATCGAGCCCTTCCGCCGGTGTGATCCTCTTAAATGTAATATTATAACCGGATGCAAAATTCAAAACATTGCCCGGTTCAAGGTATGGTGCGATCTGTGCTTCATAAATCTCCGGGGCCACTTCGTCAGGAAGAAGAAGGAAAACAATATCCGCTTTTTTTGCTGCTTCTTCTATAGAGTATACCATAAATCCATCTTCGTTAGCCTGATCGAAAGATTCATCATGCCTGCTTCCCACGATCACATTCTTAATCCCTGAATCACGCATATTAAGCGCCTGGCTGCGTCCCTGATTCCCATAACCGATAATAGCCACTGTTTTGTCAATTACCAGCCCCAAATCTGCATCGTCATCATAATAAATGTTTGCCATAATAATTTCTCCTTTTAACTTGTTTTTTGTTTTGACATCAGACATCTGATGTCTGTTCTCTGATGTTAGGTTAGCACTATTTCAGGTAAAGGTCAATAGGATTTATAAACTTTGACTATTTCAACAATTTTTCCGCTTAATTTATGTACACATTTCACAAATAAATGCAGTTTTTATTTAAAGAAGTACAAAAAAAGATGCATCCGCCTTTCATTAGCAGACACATCTTCTTCTCTCTAATCCAGACACTCATCCAGTGCCAGTTCTTTCCATTTCCCGAGGGATAATATAATCGCATCCTCCATTGCAGCTTTATCACGCTGTTCAAGGGCCTTTAGTATTTTATCATGGTTGTCCGTTACAATCTTTGAATAGTCCCTGTTGGCAATAACAAGCGACGGCTGGAAGAGCTCCATAATACTGCGGCCAATGCTCACGACAAATGGATTGTGCGTACTTTCGTATATCATATTATGGAATTCCATATCATTATCCACAGTAGCCTTACCCTTTTTAAAATCATTTTTCGTCCGCTCGTGGACCGCCTTCAATTTTGCAATATCCTCTTCCCCGGCATTGTCAATAGCCAGAAGGCTGCCTGATACTTCTATCATGCGCCTGAATTCAACCAGCTTGTCCCTGCTCTCTTCCCTGCTCTGGAGAATCAGCTGGAATATCAGCGGATTCATAACTGAAGAATCCACAGTCGTGCGAATCCTGCTGCCGTTTCCCTTGCATATTTCCACAACCCCGAGAGCCTCCAGCATCTTGATTGCCTCGCGCACACTGGATTTGCCAACACCGAACCTCTCTGAAAGCTCCGTCTCGGACGGCAGAAATTCACCCGGGGTAATAGCACCACTGATCAGCCCCTCCTTGATCTTTTCCACAACCATCTTCGATAATGACTGCTTGGGGACCGGGGTCAGCCAGCTGTCCTTCTTACTATCCATAACTTACCTCCTTGAGGTGCAAAGGGGTCAGACCCTTTTGCGCACCGTTTTCTGAATATTCTGAATATGGAGGGCAAAAGGGTCTGACCCCTTTGCACCTCGGCACTACTCTTCCTCAATCAGTTCAGCAAATTCGCCTTTTTCGAACTCCTGTATTGAGATATGCTTCTTATTTGGATTTGCGTATACGAATGTCTTGTCTACATTTTCCAGATAATTCTGTATTTTGTCGTTGGTTGCACTAATGATTGCCTGAAACCCGAGCCCGCGTATGAGTGAGATACAGCTTGCAACTTTTTCTGCGTCCATCTTTGAAAAGGCTTCATCGAGTACGACGAGACGGATTGTCGGGTTTCTCTGGATCTTTGGTGACAGGTTGATCCGGTATACCTGTGCAAAGCTTGCCAGAAGTGCTACATACAGGGGGTTCTGTCCCTCCCCGCCGGAGTTTTTCTTGATCATCTTGCTCAGCCCGATTGTCATGTCTTTTTCACCCCGCACGATCTGCTGCATGTCAAATGACAGGTAGGTCCGGTAATCCGCATATTTATCCATGTTCTTTTTGGTTTCCTCGAGTTCTTCCCTCGTGGCATCGTCCGGCGGGATAAAGATATTGATCAGCTCGTTCATCATATCGCCGTACTGGTCTTCGTGTTCCATCGTAAACATATTAAGCTGGTTCTCCATCGCGTCGGTCAGCTGGGACGGGTTGATCTGGAGAGAATCGTCCATGAACATCTTGTAGTACTTTCCATCCGGCCCTTTATTCTTCGTGATCACGAACTGGTACTTATCCTTGCCAAAATCCAGCTTGCTGATGATCCGGTTGAGCTCGTCTTTTCTCTGGTAAGCCTCCCGGATGGCACTGCGGATTTTGAAGATGAAGTCATCTTTAAAATGCTCTACCGCAGAACGTGCCTGTTCCTTTGCCGCCTCTTTATAGGTCTCGAGGTGGTCGCAGCCAAGGCTTGTAAGCAGTCTGTCATAAGGCCTGTTGTCCTTAATACTCGTCGAAAATGTCCGGTTCGGATATTTCTGTATATAGTGGCTTCGCACATCCACCAGCTCCTGATAGACACGTTCCAGCTTTTCTTCCATCGGAACCCGGTCACTTAAGCGCTGCCTTCTCAGGTATTCATAATTGGACGACTTCCGCCCCTCCATAAATGCCTTAAACGCCTCTTCGAAGGCCGCATCCTCGTGGAAATAGCGCTCCCTGTCGGCCAGCTGCGTGTTCAGCTCCAGATTGTCAGACTTGCATTTACTGATGAAATCCTTATTCTTCCAGATCTCCTCCTGCACCTTCTGTATCTGCGCTTTCTTCTCCTCCTGCTGACGCATCAGTTCCAGCTTCTCGATTTCCCACGCAGACACAGACTCTTCACGCAGCTGTCTCATCTTTCCGGTCAGCTGCACCTTGCGCCGTTCCTTCTCCGCAATCTTTTCCATATCTGACTGCCATTCCAGATAATCTTCAGCCGGCTGCTGCAGACTTTCCAGCTGCCCCGTCTTCTTCAGCTCCTCCACAATCTCCATGAGCGGCAGGCGTTCCTTCTGCAGGGTCTGGCATTTCTCATCCAGCTGCCTGATCCGCTGCCGCATACTCGTCTCACCGATATACGCCCTTCTCGTATAATTTTCCGGATTGATATGCTGCAGCCGGAAGCTGTGGTACAGAACGCAGTCCGGTGTAATTCCAACCCTGCTCGTACGCAGCTCGTCGAGATTTTCACACTTCATCACATTTCCAAGGAAGTTATCCACATATGCACGGACATATTCCTCTTTCGCTGTGACTTCTTCCGCAAGCGACCCCGGACGGACAGAATGGCCGCCCTTCTTAGCACTCTCCATAACCTTCTCCGTATCCAGCACAGCTGCGCGGAAGAATTTCTTCTTATCCATTTCTTCATAAATGTCCATCGCCACTGCCGCATACTCCGGTTCCACCACGAGCAGCAGCTTATTATTTCCCAGATACCCTTCCACGGCATTATGCCACCGTTCATCCCGGATATCCAGAAGATCGGCGAGAATCTGGACATTCACAAACTTCCCACACCGCTCATGCAGGCGGCCCCGAAGCTCATACCGCGCTTCCTCAAGCTCCTTCGGGTAGGCCTTGCGCCCCTGTTTCAGTTCCTTAAGCTCCTCACGGGCTTCGTTTTCTTCCTTCTTGATCTTCCGCAGTCTGGCATCGGTATCCCTCCGTTCTTCCTCAAGCTCTTCCTTTAGCTCCAGAAGGCTTGTCTTCAAACGTGTCAGCTCTTCAGCTGAAATATTCCCCTTTTCAAACTTCTCGATATCCCATACCGTCTGATTCGGTGTGATATCCCTCGTCTTCCACTCGTTCAGCCGCTCTGCCGTCTGCATCCATCTGGCCCGGCTGCCCTCCAGTCTCTCCAGCGTCTCGTTCACACCGGAAAGTTCTGTCTCAAGACTCGAATATCCACTATTATTAATCCGGAGCAACACTTCCTCATACTCCTTCTGAATGCCCTTTTCCTCTTCCTCCAGACGGACCTTCATAGCCTCCTGACGGCTGATTTCCTCCTGACGGTTCCCGATCCTGTCCGTCAGTTCCTGTATCTTTGCCCTCAGCTGGAGCATTTCCAGCTTATCAATCTGATAGGTACACGCCCCGGCTTCCCTTACCTGTTCCTGATATTTCCTGAAACTGTCCTGTATCTCCTGAAGCCGCCGGATCTCCTCCAGCGTCTCCTCAATCTTGTTGCGCATCCTGCCATACTGCATGACACTCTCCTGAAGGTCTTCGATATGGATATCCTGCTCCATGCAGATATATTCCTTCACAAAGTCTTCCAGACGGATATTCATGCGGAATGGGATCGCACGCTTAAACAGCCTCGGAAACTTATCCATATCCAGACCGCCGAGATAGATATCATACAGCTGCCGCCTGAACCGTTCATTACTCGGCCCACAGTAATACTGCTCCGCCGGGTATGTCCTCTGCAGATACTCGCGGAATTCGGCCGTAGTCAGGCAGCGCTTGTCCGCCCGGTAGCCGTTTTCCAACAGGCCTCCCGTATGCCAGAAAAAGAGCCTGTTAATCTCATTTGTCGCTGTCTCTACGTCAAAAATAACCCCGACACACTGCTTTTCTTTTGTGTTTGTCTGTTCCAGCTCCAGCACAATCGTACTGGAAAAATTACGGTTCCTGAGATACTGCGACTCATTGTTCTCACTGATGTTCACCATCCCCCGCAGGTATTCTATCAGGGTCCTGTCCGAGTCATCCGCGGCAGCCTTGTTAAAAAAACCCCTTCCGTCGGTATTCGCATACAGCACGATCTGAAGTGCATCAATCACCGTAGACTTTCCGCTTCCAGAGTGTCCGGTAAAAAAATTAATCCCCTCATTCAGTGTCAGTATCTTTTTATCTATATAATGCCAGTTATTCAGGCATATCTTCGAGAGTGCCTTGAACGGCTGATTCTTCTCCAATGTTGTCCTCCTCGTTAAACGTATTCAGCAGTTTGCGGATGTCATCCCCCATCAGCACCGCATTGATGCACGGGTAAATGATCAGGCGGGTATGTTCATTTAATTCCTCCAGCACATCCAGAGGTTCAATAATCTGGTATTTCTTCAGCAGCGAAACTGTCCTTCTCATCTCCGTGGGCGAGGGCAGCCCCCTCAATACCTTAAATTCCCCGGCCTTTCCGTTGACAGCCCCCATCGTCGTCACAATGTGGCTGCTGGAAGATACCGCCGCCATCTGTTCATCGTAGATCAGCTTCAGAATAAGCAGGTAAATCGTCGCAAGTCTCGGCAGCTTCTCCCCCCAGAGTGTTTCGCCCTGTATGTAGATAAGCCCCATCTGGGCATTTTCATGCAGCTCGATCCCGGCAACCTTAAAATACTCCGTTAAAAATTCGATATGCTTGCTGCACGTCCTGTATTCCTTCACAAACGCCAGCCGGCCGGCGCGCTTATCAAACTTCCGCTCCAGCAGAAATGTCTGGCGCAGCAGAAGCTGGATCACCTCTGTAACGGCCTCCTGCTCCTCCACCAGAAGCTCTTCATAATATCCTGTCATATGTAATCTCCTATCTTCTGCGTACAAACTTCAAATCCGGATACCGGTAACCGCCATGTTCGATCATATCCGGTTCCCCGTCAAGCACCATATATTTACTGTTCCTTCTGGTACTCAGGTCATAGGCCAGTATCAGCTTCTCAAACGCCTCACCGTCTTCAATTTTCAGCTTTGCCGCATCCATGATTTCTCCGTCCATATGCTCTTCAATAAATTCCTCGATCTGGCTTTTACTGTACCTTGCCTGAATCTTATTCAGCTTCAGCACGTCATCCCGGTCCAGATCCTCCGCCACTTCCTCCGGCGCCATCTGGCTAATGAAATCCTGCCGCCCTTTCCGCCGCTTATATAAAGACTTCTCCGAAATAATTTCCAACAGAGGCAGGTTCATCTTCTGCCCTGTAATCTGCAGCATTTCCTCATACTCTTCACTCGCAGCCATCTGATTCAGCAGCTGGATCACCAGTCCCTTCGTATCTGTCTCACCGCTCAGCAGATAATTCAGCCTTGTCACCGTAGCCCGGACATACTTCGTATGCTCCTTATCCATATTCGATATACGGTGTTCGATGTCGTCAAATCCGCGCTCAATCATATCCAGCAGGTCCAGCACGTCTTCCCCCGTATCTCCCTGCGCCCGGGAACGCCCGCGAACCGTCTCTATCCACTCTTCGTCCTCGCGCATGTCCCTTAAGACCTTCTTAATATCCATCTTATAGATATAGAAGTTATCCGAAGTCTTCAGAATATGGTATTTCTTACGTACAATCTCTTCCACATATCCTTCCAGATGCTCCCTTAAAAGCTCCCCATAAGATTTCTGGTCAAGAAGCCTTGAAAAAAACTTATCCATATTATGCAGCATATCCTGAAGAGCCTTGTTAAGCCGCCTCGTATTAATCAATGCGGTCCGCAGCATATTTAGATTTACCCTGTAATCATTTTTAAAAGAAAACAGCGTCGCATAGACATTCTGAATATAAATTTCCGTTTCCTCCATATCTTCTGAAGTCAAACGTTCAAAGGCGTCTATGAAAATAGCAGAATAATCCGGTATAACAATGTTCGTGGCCAGCGTGTTATAATCCTCGATCTTTTTCAGCCAGCCCTTGCGCAGCAGCCAGTTTAAAATACGTGATGACGGAGTCTCCAGCATATCAAACTCTGTCTCATCTTCCTCACGCATCAGTTCAAAGCGCTTCTTCGCATTCATGTCACTTAGAACCTGGATACATGCTTCTCTGGTTAAAAAATAGTTACTGTACTGGTATTCTTCATTTATTGTTAGTAATGCTTCAATATAAACATCCCGGTTCACCGAACGGAATAAACTCCAGAAGGTGTCCGGGACCTCAAAACGCATCTGCATGTGTGATTTTCCCTTTCTGATTAAAAGCCTGTACCCATTTTAACATAACCGAAAAATACTGTAAACTCATATTCAGCGGTCAGATTTGCACTTTGCATTTTTTAACATTAATGGTACAATTGAAGCAGTGATGAAATTTATCCGTCAGAAGAATGTGAAAAGGAGGCGTGATGTGATGAAGAAAAGAAACTTCCGTTTTATCAGTGTGACTCTGATAGCCTTCATCATGTCCGCCTTTCTCTTGGGCTGTTCTGGAAACGGTTCTGACATATCCGATGCTTCTGCCTCGGAAGGGAAAAAAAGAGAGAGTGCCCTGCAGATCCTGACTCCCCAGAACACCGGGAAAGTCATATATGGAAATGATATCGTTTCTATAGACGCATCTAACACGAGTGACGGATATATTATGCTCCAGTACAAGGGGAATGCCGCCAAGATGAAGCTTCAGGTTACAATCCCTGACGGAACGGTCTATACTTATACAATAACAGACAGTTCTTTAACAACCTTCCCCCTGACAGGCGGCAGCGGCGGCTATCACATGGATGTGCTGGAACATGTCAGGGATAAGCAGTATGCCATCGCTTTTTCGCAGGATATGGACGTTAAGATTACCGACGAGTTCAAGCCATTTCTGTATCCGAACCAGTATGTCTGGTTTACGAAAGACTCCCAGTCAGTCAAACTTGGCAAGAAACTTTCCGATAAATCTACAGACGATCTGGATTATGTAAAAAATGTTTACCATTACGTTATAGAAAATGTTGCGTATGACGAGAAAAAGGCAGAAAATACGCCCACAGATTATGTGCCGAATCTGGATGAAACACTGGACACCGGAGAGGGAATCTGTTTCGACTATGCTTCACTTATGGCTGCGATGCTTCGTTCCCAGTCTGTCCCGACAAAACTTGAGGTCGGATATTCAGGAGAAGCATACCATGCGTGGGTGAGTGTTTACATCAAGGAAAAGGGATGGATCGACAAGATTATAGAATTTGACGGCAAAGACTGGTCTCTGATGGACCCGACGCTTGCTGCAAATAACTCCACAAAATCTGTGGGGAAATATATTGGTGACGGAAGCAATTATAAAGTGAAATATTCTTATTAGAAAACAATGGAGGACACACAATGGAGAAACAAGTGCAGGGTAAGCCATTTTCAAATATGGAGGTCTCTTCTTTCTGCGGGCAGATTGCCCTGATCCTGAAGTCCGGCATCTCGTCTGTTGAAGGCGTCACAATCATGCTGGAAGACGCGTCGTCTGCTGATGAAAAGCAGATACTTCAGGCTGTATTAGAAAATATTCAGGAAACCGGAAGCCTGTACCAGGCACTGGCCGATACAGGGCTCTTTCCATCCTATATGCTGCATATGATACAGATTGGGGAGGAGACCGGAACTCTGGATGAGGTCATGTCCGCACTGAGTGAGCACTACGACAGGGAGGACTCCATCTCAAAGAGTATTAAGAATGCCGTCACTTACCCGCTGATTATGGCAGGGATGATGGTCGTCGTTATCGTCGTACTTCTCGTAAAGGTTATGCCAATCTTCAATCAGGTTTTCATCCAGCTTGGCACCGAAATGACCGGGTTTTCCAGAACATTAATGAATCTGGGTAATGCAATTAACCGGTATTCTATCGTGTTGATCGTGATCCTTGCGGTCATCGTGGCACTGATTTTATATGGAACAAGAACGGCCCACGGAAAACAGACATTCCGCAGGCTGGGGTACAAGCTGAAATTCACAAGAGCAATCTTCGAAGAGATCGCGGCCTGCCGTTTTGCAAGCGGAATGGCGCTGACCTTAAGCAGCGGCCTGAATCCGGAACGCAGCATGGAACTGGTAACCGCATTGAATGATGATATTCATTTCCAGAAAAAGATCGACTCCTGCCAGAATCTTATCAATGAGGGCAGCGACTTGTCCGTGGCACTCCACGATTCAGGAATTTTTACCGGCATGTATGCCCGTATGGCCTCCATCGGAGAAAAGACCGGTTCTATGGACCAGGTCATGGGAAAGATTGCCGGGCTTTATCAGGATGACATCGATAACCGGATGAACAATGCCCTTGCCGTTCTGGAACCTACACTTGTTATCGCGCTTTCACTGATCGTTGGAGTCATCCTGCTCTCCGTCATGCTGCCGCTGATGGGGATTATGTCCAGTATCTAGACCCTGACCACTTCACATATACCAAGGAGGTGCTTTATGGCCCGGTTTCAATATCAGAAAAAACAGCATAATTACCGGAAGTTTATTCTCTCGGTCTGCGCTTTTCTGCTGATTATCATTCTGTTTTATCAGGGAATCCAGTCTTTGTCGTCCAGCACCTTAAGGCGTCAGAAGGAGAGTCTGGAAAATGCGCTGAACAGGAATATTACATACTGTTATGCCGTGGAGGGTGCCTATCCGGAAAGCCTCGATTATCTGAAGGACCACTATGGGCTTACCTACGATGAGAGCCGTTTTTATGTGGATTACAGGGTAAGCGGCGCAAACATCCTGCCGGATGTGACGATTATTGAGAAGGGGGACTGACAATGCGTTTTCGGACACAGAGAAACCATATGATCGATTTTTTATTTCCTGTTGCATTGTTCTTCATGTTTGCAGTGTCAGCACTGACGGTCATCCTGCTTGCCACAAATATATACCGGTCTACGACAGAACATTCTTCTCTGAACTACACGGCCAGAACCTCGATGTCCTATATCAGCGAGAAAATCCACCAGGGTGACGAAGACGGGAATGTCTCGATCGGCATGTTTGACGGTAATGATGCTCTGGTCATCAAGCAGGAATATAGCGAGGAAACCTATTTTACTTATATATACACGGACCAGGGGAGTTTGAAGGAAATCTTTATCAAGGATGGTGTGGAAGCTGATGCTGCCGCCGGAAAGACCATTCTCCCGGTCAGGTCCTTTACTATGAGTCAGACCGGAAAGCAGGCGTTTTCCTTTACCTGTGTAGATGAGGACGGCCAGGAGGCTTCCTGTGTTGTCAGCATACACAGTACTTCCCGCTAAGTAACAGATCATTTTAATCAAAGGAGACAATTATGACACGCAGAAACCGGGCAAAATCTTCCAGTCTGTTCCTATTGGAACTGATCCTTGCGATCCTCTTTTTTTCGATGGCAAGTGCTGTTTGTGTACAATTATTTGTGAAATCACATCTGTTGAGCAGGGACGCCTGGGAACTTAATACTGCCGTTACGGAAGTCTCCAGTGCCGCAGAACTCATCCATGTATCCGATGATATCCCGTCCGCTGCCAGCCTGCTCAAAGCAGAATATCCCGAATCAGAGGTATCCGGCGGCTCCGGCATTGAAATATACTATAATGAGGATTTCCAGTCCTGTAAAAAGAAGGATGCAGTATATTGTCTGAGTACCCGTTTTACAGAGGACGAATCCATGTTAAATGGAGAACTGAAGATGAATAAGCTTAAAGACGGCAGTGTCATCTATTCCCTTGATATTTCGCATCACCTGCAAAGGAGGTACAGCAATGGAAACGAATAAGAAATCAGCTCCTTTTGTTAACATTGGTTCCTCTTCACTACTGGTCATTTTCCTCGTCCTGTGTCTTGTAACATTTGCCACCCTCTCGCTTTCCAGCGCACAGAGCGATTACAAGTTCAGCCAGAAGCTGGCGGACCGCAGAACGGATTATTACACAGCCTCCAATCAGGCAGAAGAGATACTGGACTCGATTGATGCAGTACTTGCACATTCTTATAAAGAATCCCCGGACACATATTTCACTGAAGTACAGAGCCGCCTCAGTGAGCTCACTTTTGGGGACACACTGGAAATGGATTTTTCCACTGGGACACCATCTGTTGCGTATCAGGTTACTGTAGATGAAAAGCAGGCACTGTCGGTTGTCCTCGAACTGAATCCCACGGACCGGATTTCCGAAGGTTTCTGCCGGGTCCGGCAGTGGAAAGTGGTCGCAACACAGGAATGGAGCGGAGATGATACCCTGAATCTGATGAAGTAGGCAGGGGTTTTAATCCGTGAAATCTTTAGAAGTAAGGAGAGATTAAATATATGGACGCAAAATTAATATTAGAGCAGGCAGTCTCACAGGGCGCATCGGATGTCTTTATCATAGCCGGCCTCCCTGTATCCTGCCGGATCAACGGAGTCATCAGCCGTGAGAATGACACCCGGCTGCTGCCGCCCGATACAGAAGCCATATTAGATGAGATTTACAGGCTGGCCGGGCACCGCGATATCAGTCAGCTCCACAAACACGGCGATGATGATTTTTCGTTCGCCATACAGGGGGTGTCCCGTTTCCGCGTCAGCGCTTACAAACAAAGGGGCGCTCTCTCCGCGGTCATTCGGATTATCACCTTCCAGCTGCCTGATTACAGAGAACTTGGAATCCCGGATTATATCATGGAACTCGGAAACAGCAGCAAGGGAATGGTGCTTGTCACGGGACCTGCCGGAAGCGGCAAATCAACTACCCTTGCCTGCATTATTGATCAGATTAATAAAACGAGGGATGAACATATCATTACGCTGGAGGACCCCCTTGAATTCCTCCACCGCCATAACCGGTGTATTGTCAGCCAGCGTGAAATCAACGTGGATACTGATAATTATGTAACTGCGCTGCGTGCCGCCCTGCGGCAGAGCCCAAACGTCATCCTGCTGGGTGAGATGCGCGATTATGAAACGATCACAGTCGCCATGACGGCCGCGGAGACCGGACACCTTCTATTCTCTACGCTCCATACTATCGGTGCGGCTAACACGATCGACAGAATCATCGACGTATTCCCGTCCAACCAGCAGAGGCAGATTGCCGTCCAGCTTTCTATGGTTCTGAACGCCGTTGTGTCACAGCAGCTCGTGCCGACAACAGACGGAAAGGTAACTCCTGTATTCGAGATCATGACAGTTACCCCCGCGATCCGCAATATGATCCGTGACAATAAGGTCCACCAGATAGACGGCCTCATCTATTCCTCCGTAAAAGAGGACATGGTATCGATGGATTCCAACCTTCTAAAGCTCTGCCAGAGCGGAACAATCACGAAGGAGACCGCCCTGACCTACGCTTCCAATCCAGAAATGCTCGGGAAAAAACTGTAACAGCCATTTTCAGCAGGAAAGGCTATCTAAGGCCTTTCCCGAACTGGCGGCGCCTTGTGCCCGGCTTTGAATCTGCCCTGTCCTCTCCTGTTTCTCCCTCCTTCTCAACGATTCCCAGCAAAACGAAAATCTCATGTGCAAGTACAGGGAATGCTGCAAGTACGATTAGTGCTCCCCATTCTCTTATTGACAGTGCCGCCGTTCCGAATAATACGGTCAGATACGGAACTTCTGTGACTGCGGCCTGTAGGAAGAATCCAACGCCAAATGCGGCAAGCATGACCGGATTAAAGTCCCGTTTCCTCGAAAAGACAGAGGTATGTACATCTTTCATGCCAAGCGCATGGAACAGCTGTGACATCCCTAGAACCGTAAACGCATACGTCTGTGCCCTTGCAAGAATCTCCGCAGACTGGAACACCCCCGAGATGTTTGCAAGCGTAAAGGCTTTCTGCTGCTGTGCCAGTATTTCCCACGGCAGCTTCAAAAAAGCCGTAAGGCTGATTGCCGCAATCAGGCATCCATAGAATACCGTACACGTAATCCCGCCGTTTGCAAACAATCCTTCCTTCGCTTTTCTCGGCGGACGTTTCATAAGTGCTTCTTTATCATTTTTATCAACCCCCAGCGCCAGTGCCGGAAGAGAGTCCGTGATCAGGTTGATCCACAGAATGTGACTCGCTTTCAGCGGGGATGCCATTCCCATGATTACCGCGGCAAACATGGTGATGATTTCTCCAAAATTCGAAGAAAGCAGGAAGAGGACGGTTTTCTTAATATTCTCATAGATGCCCCTTCCTTCCTCAATCGCCTTTTCTATGGTAGCAAAGTTATCATCCGTCAGAATCATATCCGCCGCGTTCTTTGCGACATCCGTCCCGGTGACCCCCATCGCGATACCGATATCCGCCATCTTAAGGGAAGGTGCATCGTTGACCCCGTCACCTGTCATTGCCGCAATATTCCCCGTTTCTTTCAGTGCCTTCACAATTCTTACCTTATGTTCCGGTGAAACCCTTGCAAATACATTCGTTCTCTTCAGCCTTTCTTTCAGTTGTACGTCCGAGAGATTTTCCAGCTCTTCCCCGGTCATGCATTCATCTATCTTCTTTGCAATTCCAAGTTCTCTTGCAATGGCAAACGCCGTATCTATGTGGTCCCCCGTAATCATAACGGTGCGGACAGAAGCCTCTTTAAACCGCTCAACTGCAGCCTTTGCCTCAGGTCTGACCGGGTCGATCATACCGGCCAGTCCCACAAATGTCAGTCCGTCCTCATGTACATCTTTCTCCCCCCGCCTGACAGCCACTGCTAACACCCGCAGAGCCTGTGCCGAGAAATCATCCACTGCCCGGCGGATCTGCCTGCGGTGGGAATCCGTGATCGTCTGTGCCCTTCCGTTGACCAGAATCTTCGTGCACCGCCCCAGAAGCATTTCCGGTGCCCCCTTTGTGTAAGAGACAAATCCGGACGGGCCACGGTGGACCGTAGTCATCATTTTTCTCTGGGAGTCAAATGCCTTTTCCTGAACTCTGGGCATCCTTGCTTCCATACCTTCTTTTCTCGAACGCCCCGCATTTTCAGATGTATATCCCGATGCACCGCCTTTGGCGCGGTACCCTTCAGCAAATCTTAAAAGCGCCAGTTCTGTCGGGTCCCCCAATTCCTCCTTGTCCGTTATCACCGCATCGTTACAGAGTGCCATCCCCTCCAGAAATTCATCCGGCATATCCGGCGCCGCTTCGCTGCTTTTATAAACATTCTGATTTATAAAATATTTTACAACAGTCATCTTGTTCTGGGTCAGCGTGCCAGTCTTATCCGAACACACCACATTGACTGCACCAAGTGTCTCTACGGAAGGGAGCTTTCTGACAATCGTATGTACCTTTACCATCTTCGAAACACTCATTGCCAGTACGATTGTCACGATGGCGGGCAGTCCTTCCGGCACTGCGGCAACGGCCAGTGAAATCGCTGTAATCAGCATTTCTAAAATATTACGTTTCTGCAGGACTGCAATGACAAACAACGCCACACACAGCAGGACGGACACGATACTTAGCATCTTCCCGAGGTCAGCCAGTTTCTTCTGAAGTGGTGTAAACTCTCTGGGAACATCGTTGATAATGGATGCGATCTTGCCAATCTCGGTCTCCATTCCCGCACCGATGACAATCCCTTCTCCCCTTCCGCCGGTTACAAGTGTAGACATGAATGCCTCATTCTTCCTGTCGCCCACCGGAAGCGCCCCGGACGCCTGAAAATCCGCATCCTTATTAACCGGGAGCGATTCTCCCGTCAGCGCGGACTCCTCAATCTTTAAATTCCACGTCTTCACAAGACGCAGATCGGCCGGTACCTGTGCGCCTGCCTCCAAAATCACAAGGTCTCCCTTTACAAGTTCTGCCGCCGGAATTTCCCGTACAATCCCGCCCCGGCGCACAACAGCTTTCGGGCTTGTCAGCTTTTTAAGCGACTCGAGCGCCTTCTGGGCCTTCCCCTCCTGAATCACACCGACCGTAGCATTCACGATTATAACGACCGCGATGATAATGGCATCACTAACTTCTTTTAAGAGAAAGGAAACCAGAGCAGCAACCAGCAGGACACAGATCAGCGGGTCATTCAGCTGCTCTAAAAACGCCTCCGCCGGCGTTTTCTTTTTCCCCTCTTTTAAGATATTCGGACCATACTCTTTTAATCTCACACGAGTCTCATCCTCTGTCAGGCCGTTCTCCCGGTCCGTATGCATCAGATCCGATATCTCTTTTACAGACTTTTCCTCAAACAAAAATAACCTCCCCTTTCACGCTTGTACAATACTTAATGTATCGTATGCCGGAATGGTAAGGTTTAGTCCTGTTTTCTTTTCAGAAATCAAAAACTTTTAAATAACAAATAAACTTTATGTTTTCAGGAATTTCTATATCTTTTTTTCGGAAAAGGGAAAGCCAAAAAATGTGTCACACTTTGTGGTCAACAATTTTTAAGGAAAATTATGGATATTTTAAGCCCTTTTTCTTATCATTTTATTATACTTTTTAGGGGGGCCGCTTTATGACAAATTTACCAACTATGTTTTCAAAAATTTTATCCGAATATATTAAGTCAAAAAATATAAAAACAAACCTGCTGGCACAATACTGCGGGGTGGACCGCTCCAATATGTATAAGCTGATCAGCGGGAAAAGGAATCCGGGTTCAGAAGAACTGGTACATAAAATGGCTGACTATATGCGTCTGACACCGACAGAATGCAGAGAACTGGTGGAGGCCTACCGGATTACAGTTACCGGATACGAAACCTATTACCGCCGGAAAACAATACAGGACTTCATCGGAAATTTTTCAGGCAAGATGGATGATATTGCTGATATCTCCTCCTTTTTTTCAAACGACCTGAACCCGGAACAGTTCTCCGATAACCGCTCTATTTCAGGCAGGACAAAGCTATATCATACAATATACACGATAATGGCACTGGAGTCACAGAAGGAACATGGTCATATCAAGCTTCTTTTTCAGCCGGATTCTGATGATTTCATGGAAATTCTGGCCTCCATCAGTAAAAATAAACCGAATCTGAAAATAGACCATATTATATGCCTGAATAACACCGATAAAATTACTTCTGATAAACGGGATTATAACCTCTGCTGCCTTCAGAAGATAATACCCATGTACTACACCTGCCTGTGTGATTACACACCATTCTGCTATTATGACAGTATTAATTCGCATAACAGCAATTTTAATCTGCTTTCCTCTCTGGTCATAACCTCTGAATATGCCATCACATTTTCGCCGCAGCTTAAGTATGGTATTTTATTTATCTGCAAAAACACGCTTCAAAAATTTCAGTCGATCTTTGATGACCTGAAAGCAGAAACTACGCCTGTTGTATGTAAGATTGATTCTGTCTTCACACAATTTGATTATTTAGACAACCTTGATATCGGGGAAAAGACAGGGTATTCCTATCAGATGGAACCCTGCCTCATACCGCTGATTCCACTTTCTTTTCCCGAAAAATACCTGTCAAGGGCTCTGCCGGGACGGGATCAGTTCGTTTTATCGGTAAAGCAGTACATAAGACAAAAATCAGAAATCGTAAAAACGGTATCCACACATTTCATGTTTACGGAAGCCGGTGTCATGCACTTTCTGAAGACCGGCCGTATCTTTGAGCTTCCGGATGCCGTCTACAGCCCGATTGAATATTCCGACAGGGTTCTGGCCGTGCGCACCCTAGTCAATGCATGCAAAAACGAGAAGTACCGTATGCTGCGACCGGACACTCCCGTTTCCCTAAGCAGCCTCTGCATTTATGTTACGGCGCACAGCGGATATCTTCTGTTTTCGTCCGCGGACGGCAATCTGGTCTATCTGAATCTGGAAGAACCAAGCCTTCTGTTCGCGTTTTATGACTATCTAAGTACACTGAACGAAGACTTTTTCTACCCTGCAGATGAGACTGTATCCAGACTCTTACACTTGATTAAGAAAAATCACGCATAGGGCTTTTGTAATCTTTTTCTACAAGACTCTGCACCTGTTACAGAGTCCTGTATGTTCTTTTTCCGGCGATCTCCAGACTTCTCATCTCAGCCCGGTATGTGTTGACAGCCGCTCTGCGCAGGACTGCTGCCGTTTCCATAAGAGAATTGCTGTGCTGTCTCATCAGCATGGCAATTCTCTGCCCTTTCCGGCAGTAATCAGCGGCACATTCCCCTTCCCATACACTCCGGATTCCAGATGACGTTCCTTCCTCTGCCTGTGCGGCCAGCGCTTTCATCCGCTGTGCCATTCTTTCCAGTTCATCGGCCTGTCTCAGCGTTTTTTTATAGTTTAATTGTATTTCATCTCTGTTTGCCATTGTTCCTTACACCTGCCTTTATTCCCGCAGGCAGCGAGCCAAAATCATGTTTACATGACCTTGGCTACTGCCGCGAGGGTCTGTAACCTACCGTCCGAATTCGACTTTCAGCCTGGTTTCCCCCGCCTTAATGACATCCCCAGTGTGGAGAAAAACCGGGCTGTCCGCCTTTTTCCCATTGACATAAGTATGATTTTTAGAATTCTGGTCTGCCAGACAGAGAGTGCCTTCCCCCTCGTAAATCATGCAATGCCTTTTTGATACCTTCCCATCACCTTCCAGTACAAGGCAGACTTCTTCTTTTTCAGTCGGCGGCATCCGCCCGATCGTCATTTGCCGCGAAAAACGATATTGAAAGATTCTGCCCGTATCCATATCCTGAAAGGAAATCTTCCATGTCGAATATCTGGGGCCATTGATATAATTTGTATCATACTCTCTTAAGTTTCCCGAAAAATATTCCCCTTTTCCGGAGCCCAGCATCTGTTTTTTTACATCTATCCCGTTCTGTACCAGAATATTCTTCTGCTGGTTCTGATACTCCCTGCGCCTGTCTGCCCTGCCTGCTGCGAGCTTGTAAATAACGAATGCCACAGCTATAACTATAACGAGAAGTATAAAAATCAGTACTGTCCATCCTTGATTGCTCATCTGTTTCCTATGCGGTCTTCCGCAATCTCCTTTGCTCTCTTTTCCATAAGCTCTGCCTTTACAGCAGCCTGATGCAGGGCTTCCTTCGCCTGCACGATAAGCATACACGTACTGTCCATTTTATCCTTAAGGAGTTCTGCCTTGTGTAGGAATTTTATACCTGCTTCGCCCTGCCAGCCCTGCATAAGCTCATGAATGGTATCTCCATAAGGGCCTGCGGCAGTCTGCCGGAGCTTTTCTGCCGTTTCACCCAGCCGTTCCATCTCTTGTCCTGCCGTCAGAAAATCAAATTTAAATTCATTCATATCTTTCTTCCCCCAAAACGGCTGACCGGGCTACTCAGTGCAATCGTCATTGTATACTTCCAAAATACTGCAATTCTATCCCTGTAAGCTTCTGGTTTTCATCTACGGTGAATCTTAGTGTATCCTCGTCTGATTGAATGGAATTAACTGATGGCATCCTTAAATCATCTGTCTGTCCTTTATAGAACTTATACCCAATAGTTGTTGTATCATCCTGAGATGTTGATTCAGAAAAAACTGGCTCATCCGTTCCATATGTTTTCTTGATATCTGCCGGCGTACTGCTAAGTGAAATTCCGTCTGCCGTCTGAAAACGCACATTGGACGCACCCTTGGCGTATATCATAATACCTCCTATTTCACAGTCTTTTAACTGCTGTTCCTGATCCGTCAGATTCACAACGTTCAGCCGCACGGAACTGCCGTTGGCATCGGTCATCGATGTAATAATATAACTCATTCCTTCCATAGTCTGTCCGGCATCCCCCTCCCTGAGCGTCCATCCGTTCTCCTCCAGTTCTGATACGGGAAATGGGAGCTGATAGGTATGTCCGTCCAGTTCAAACCGGTATATAGCTGCAATGTCATTTGCCTTAGATAGTGTGTCGGCATCCTTTTCGGGCTTTGTCTTACTCTCATCTTGATTTCCTGTTTCTGCTGGCTGGCTCGCCTCTTTTTTATCCCCGGCATCTGTCTGTTTCTCTTTTTGGCTTCCGCAGCCTGCACAGAACAACATAACTGCCGCTGTCAGATAAATTACACACTTTTTTCTGTTCATCATTTTCTTCCCTTTCCTCCTGTCTTTGATTCCCTGCACTATGAACGGTCTGTTTATAGAATGATATCTGCCGGCAGATCGTGGTTCAGCTCGTTCGCCGCCTGATCTGCTTCACGATATATGCCTGCAATCCTGCGGAGGTCTGTTACATTTTCCTGAAATCTGGAAAGCGCCTCCGCGATCTCTTCCTGATACTCCTGATATTCCCTCCGGTGCGCGTCATTGGCGTCTCCTTCCCAGTAACTGCGGGAATTTGCCACAGTCTCACCGATTTTATCAAACCGCTGCCTTACATTTTTAATCTTCTGCTCCACCGCGTCTGCACGTGCTTCCAGTACAGCGGTCTCCACCTTAATACGAATCTGCTCCATGATTCACTCTCCTGCCTGCTTTCTGCCTCCGGGATACTATATCCGGATACGGTCAATCAAATTTCCCACTTGGTTTTCACATGTCCGGTATTCCCTTGCCGCATATTCCATATGGCTGATATAAGCAGACAGCTTTTCATATATCGCCTGCATGTTTTCGATATCTGATGCAGCCTGATTCTGAAATGCGGCCCAGGCAGGGCCTTCCCAGGTCTGTCCCAAAAGCTGCATTTCCTGTGACAGTTCCTCCACAGACTGGCTGACCCCTTTTAGCTCATTCTGAATTGCAGCTTTGTCCTCCTCCAGCCTCTGCGTCGATACTTTCATATAAGTTCCCATGATAATCCCCCGTCCATTTTTCCGTCATAATCAGATGTGGAATGCCAACAGATTTTCATATCCGTCCAGACCCGAGATATGGCTCGTTCCAAACACTGTCTTTGGATAGACGATCCTCTCCAGGTCATAGGTATCTGCAATCCCCTGCTCCGTTTTTTTGTACAGCGCTCCCCCCTCTTCCAGACACTGAGCCATACACCGGAGAATATCCATCTCCTCCTGCAGCTCATCCCTGCTTCTTCGGAGAAGATATATTGTCTCATCCATATAGGCCATGTCTCTGATCTTATATTCCGCCAGTGTCAGTTCCTCTTTCAGTTCCCTCAATATGGAAATCTGTTCAGACAGCCTCTCCCCGGCTGCCTGAACAATCTTGAAATCAATATAATTCACGGTTACTCTTCTCCTCCCGGATATGTCTTGTGTGTTCCTGTCCAAATTTCCGGACAGTTACATCAAACCGGCTAAATAATGACGTCTGAGGAAAGGCTGTTTGCCTCGTCCGCATTTGCGGAATCAGACTGTGCATATACCTGTGCCATCTCCTCGAGATCACTGCTGTGCTCCTGAATCATGCGCACCATTCTCTGGATATCATCCTCCAGTCCTTTAAACTTGTTAATATATGCTGCTGCCGCATCGCCTTCCCATGTGGAAGACATTCCCGTGATCAGATTCATCATCTCCCCTGTAAGACTATTGACTGCCGCCCCCTGGCTGCTGAACTCTGATGCTGTATTTGTTAATAACTGCGGTGATACTTTAATGATTCCTTCCATGATAAGTTCTCCTTTTCTGTGATTTTATGTTTGTTCTGAGCAGTTACACGATTTACTTGTATGTTCTCTCATTTGCGATCTCTACATTCGTTGCCTCTGCCTGCGCATATCTGGCTGCGATTGCCTCCAGCCTTTGTGCATACACTTCTACCGCGTTGTAAAAGTTATCCATCTGCACCTTGTCACTGGCAAATGCATTATGGAAACTTTCCCTTGCCTGCCCTTCCCACATCCCGTTTAAGTTAGCTTCTGTTCCCTCCAGCTCATTGATCTGGCTCTTAAACTGTGCATTTAACTGTCTCAAAGAATCCACCTTTGTTTTTAAATCATTGATTGATACTGTAAAATCTGACATTTTCAATTCCTCCGTTTCATACTTATCTGAGTGCTGTATCTCTTTGATGTACATATCATAACAGTTTTAAATCTGCTTTTTATAATTCCTGACGGACGGCACATTTCACGGGATGAACGGATGATGAGGGTGAGAAAATAAGGGGGTACTGTTTAAACATTAATTAACGAGTAACATTTTTTACTCGTTAGATATTGATGTCCAAATTTCAAACCACAAATTGACAAATTAATTATTTATTAGTAACATAAAAATATAAATACTTAATGTTTTTATAACAATTAACTGAAATTTGTCATTATAAGGGGGGAGATGGTTACAAGCTTAGAGTATTAACACTCCATAATCAAATTTTGTTGAAAGGATGTGATTTTATGTGAAATGGAATAGAAAAAATTATTCTCAAATATTTATTGCATTCGGTATTGTCATTACACTGGCAACCGTGACTTATTTGCTATATAACGTACAAATACAAAAACAAACTGTGTATTCATCAAATACTATTGAAATCATAAAACTTGACAATAAACAAAGCATGAAGTATACAACGAGTTCAACATTTATGTTTAATAAGATTTTAGACTATATAAACAGGTATGAAGATGTTAATTCTCTAAATGAGCATAATGAGATTAATAATTATGATTATCAAATCAATATAAATCATAACAACGTAAAAACATTTATAGAAATATTCTTATCTGGAAATATTTTGAAAGTTAATGATAAGTTTTACAACATTATTTCTAGAAATCAACTAAATTCCATACTTCAAACTGCTGAAACAGTCTCTTTGACCATTACATTTATAGAGCCGGTTGAAAAACAAACACGGGAAGAAATCACTTTATCTTCAAAGAATAATTCCGATGCACAAGCAATTTATGATATTATCTGTGTTTTAGATAAATATACAAAGAAAGATACTGGCTTTAGTGAAGAATGTATAAATATTATGAAATCTCAAATAAATGGTGGTATCTCGTATTATCAAGTGCTAAATTCTAAAGAGGCACTCACTTGGATGAACGAGATCATAGCTGATTATCGCACACAAGAGCTTAGGAGGAATAAAAATGAAAAAAATAAGTAGAATAATGTCAGCAATAATTATTATATGTTTATTTTGTTTGTTAACTGATGTTTCCGTTTCAGCAAAAGGCTTAGATCAGGTTGATGAATCATTGTCTCAGTACCGAGAAGTTCTTGATGATTTTAATAATGAATATGGAACAGATTTCTACTTTTTATCTGTGGATGAATTAGAGAAGAATAATCTTAATGTTCAAGAAATTAAAGATAATATTTTAAGTATGTCTTTGGACGAGTTTAAATCTAGCCTAGTTGCAGACTATACTCAAATGCAAAGCATTGATAGCTCTGCTGATACCATTAAAATTGATCCTGTTAAACCGCCTTTAACAAGAGGAACCTTTACACAATTTTGTTATTTGCAAGCAAATGGAAACAGCAGTTATTATGGTGCGTTCACTTTAAATGCAAATGGCGTAGATGCTGGCGTATATCAGTATACTTCTGTAAATAGTATTGGCTATCAAGCAGGTATTTCTGTTTATGAATTTGCTTTAACCTCCACCTCTTATTACTTTTCTAATAGTTATAAAAACTGTAACGTAACTTATAGTGGTAGTTACTATAATTCAAATACAGGTTTAGGCATAACTAATTTAAGAACATACAATATAACATACACATATGGAGGTGGAAATTTAATTATGAATATTGGCAATTTATAATATCATTATAAAGAGAAAGCTTTCAACATTTAAAGTTACTGTTCACACCGTGCCGTGCACCCTGCTGCACGGCATCGGGCCAATAAAGTGATGGTCTCAGGGCATCTGCTTCTCGCCGAAGGCGACTTGAAATAAACAGTAACACGTAGGCAACTTTAAATAACCTTATTGAAAAAGAGGACTTGAAAAATTCAAGCCCCCCGTGTATAATGTACTTAGAAGTAATCAAAAGACTTCGGTATGTCTGATGATTGCACCTCGGATTACTAGAGTAATTTATAGTTACCAGCTATCCTCTATGGGCGTAGAGGATAGCTATTTTTTATTCTGATGATTATCTATGTAAGCAAGTGCTGTAAAAATCACCAGCACTAATGTCAACACTTCAAGTGTATTCATGCTACATTTCCTCCTTCGATTATTTCCGAAGGAAACCATCAGACTATCCTCTGACTTCTTTTCAATTATACATAAATATTTTATCATGGTGAAAAAGCAAATACAATGCTAATTAAATAGCATAGTCTTTCATAAACTGAAACGCAATGAGCAAAATTATAGATTCCTTCCAAGTGTGCCTTGCAGAATATGTGACTGGGAACACTTGTTCCATAGCTCCTGAAAATGACAACATCCTAACTGTTCAGATAAAAAATTAAGTTTTTACTATACATTTAGATACTTGAAGATTATACGCGAACATG
>NZ_CAJJZH010000004.1:0-487417 GCF_905197545.1 Faecalicatena orotica | reverse complement strand
AAATAATTTTGTTTTAAAAAAATGGTTTTTAAAATTTTGTTAAATAATATACACTACTAATTCCAAAAAAATTTCTTAAATGGGCGCCAAATGGGGCCCCCCCCTTTTGCGCGCCATTGTCAGAATTTTCAAACGATCTCCCAGGGATTTTTAACCCCTTTCTCATTCATACAACAGCTCTCTATCGAATGCTTCACCATATCGCTCACCGCCTGGTCCGTATAAAAAGCCATGTGCGGGGTTACGATCACATTCGGGAATCCCCTTAGTATATACAGGTCCCGCTTGCTCAGGATATCTGACTTTCTGTCATAATAATACATACCGAACTCATCCTCGATCACGTCCATAGCCGCTGCCCCGATTTTCTCAGATTCCAGCGCGTCAATCAGGTCCTTTGTATCGACCAGCCCGCCTCTGGCAGTGTTAATCAGCACGGCGCCGTCCTTCATCTTATTAATTGCCTCTGCATCAATCATATGGAAATTATCATCATTCAACGGCATGTGAAGGGTAATCATGTCACATGTCCTATAAAGGGTCTCCAGATCTACATATTCTCCATATTTTGCAACACTCTCATTTTGATGATGATCATAGGCGTATATCTTACACCCAAAGCCGCTCAGGTCGCGGATCACTGCCTGTCCGATCCTTCCTGTACCGATCACACCGACCGACAGGTTGTGCATTTCCACGCCCTGTATCCCGGGAAGGGAAAAGTCGTTGATCTCCTCTCTCTGCATGATTCGTTTCATCTTGCGGACCGCCATCAGCATCAGCATAACCGTATAATCAGCAACACACTCAGGCGAATACGACACGTTGCTTACCTTCATGCCATACTTCTTTGCCGCCTCAAGATCGATATGGTCATATCCAATCGTCCTTGTGGAAATCATCCTGACGCCCAATTCGTGGAACTTCGCCATCAGTTCCTCATCGATCTTTGTCGTTATGATACTGATATATTCATATCCTGCCGCAAGGTGCGCATTCTCCATACATGGATCATCATGGCAGATGCCAAGCTCCACCTCATATTCTTTTGAAAATTTCTGAAAAAACACTGCTTCATCAAATTCCCTGTAATTATACACAAAAATCTTCATCTCTTATCCCTCCCTGGAGTGTGTTTGATTCTAGTATTCTACATCAATCCATAGTGCCTGACTGCCCGGGCAATCCCGTCTTCTTCCACTTTTGCCGTCACATATTCTGTATAGGGGTCCAGTTCTTCTGCATGGTTCCCCATCGCAACTGTATGCACTGCATATTCAAACATAGATATATCATTCGTGCTGTCACCGAACACATACGCCTGCTCCCGCTCCATTCTGAATTTATTCATTATAAACTCACATGCCGTTGCCTTAGAATATCCTTTTTGAATACACTCATAAGTATTTTCGCCCCGGTCAATTGGTTCAATGTCCTTCTCGATAAACTTGAAAAATGCCTCCTTATCACTCTTTTCATCCGCGTAGACAAACAGCTTGTCGTAGATAAAATTTCCTGTTTCCAGATACGTTTCCATCCCCAGCCCTTCACTTCGAAAGTATCTTTTTGAACTTTCGAGCCTGTCAAACCGGGAAATCCGTTCCGGCAGGTAAACATCGTCCACTGCCTCTATAATCCCTTCAATTTTACATTCCATCATCTTCCGGATGATTTCGCGCCCTCTTTGTTCCGGAATCGAACTTGCAAACAGAATCTCATCCTGATACGTCAGATATGTTCCGCACCCGCATAAAAATCCATCAAACGGAAACTGTTTTATTTGCGCCGGAATACTGCATAGTGTTCGTCCTGTATTAATAAAAAGCAGATGCCCCGCCTTCTTTGCCGCAAGCATGGCATCCAGAGCGCTCTGTGGTATTTCCTTCGTAATCTCACTTAATATCGTACCGTCAATATCAAAAAATAACGCTGCCTTCTTCATAAATATCTCCTGTCATCCTATTTTCTTTCATTTTTTAATCTCACTCTACCACTTTAACACTATTTCCGTAAAAAATCCATTTCTATACCGCACAAAAAATTCCCGATTCCTCCCATTACTTTACATATTTGCCTCAACCGAAAATATTTCTGTGATTCCGACATATACTGTAGAGAATAAGATTCTGGTGATAAAATGAAAATCAATCTGAAAAATCTGGAAAAGAAAACGCTTTTAAAGAAAGGCGCGAAAACACTGCTGCTGTTTGCAGCCGCTTTCCTCGCCGGAACTGCCGCCGGTAAGGTGCAGGACCACTTCTCTCCCGATGCCGCCGAAACAATCACCTCGGCCGATACCATTCCTGAGGGCAGCGCCGCCTCTGCAGAGATTGCTGCCTCCGCGGACGGAAACTGGGGACTGAGCTTCCAGCAGGAGGGACAGCCGCCGGTCGCCAACGCAACCTCTGAGGAATTGAAAAAATACGATGCATACTATACTGGAAATGCAGACGAAAAAGTCATCTACCTCACCTTCGATGCAGGCTTTGAAAACGGAAACATGCCCGCAATTCTGGATGCACTGAAAAAACATAACGTCTCCGCCACATTTTTTGTCGTCGGCACATTCATTTCAACAAACCCCGACCTCGTAAAACGGATGACGGCAGAAGGCCACACCGTAGGAAACCATACATACCATCACCCCGATATGTCGCAGATCTCGACCAAAGAAGCCTTCCAGAAGGAGCTTGGAGATGTAGAAGCCGCATACAAAGAGGCCACTGGAGAAGAAATGACGAAGTTCTATCGTCCGCCGCAAGGCAAATACAGCGAATCAAACCTGCAGATGGCAAAAGACCTGGGGTACAAAACATTCTTCTGGAGCCTAGCCTATGTCGACTGGTACGAAAATGACCAGCCCACCAAAGAAGAAGCCTTCGAAAAACTCCTCGGCAGAATCCACCCCGGTGCAATCGTCCTGCTGCACAGCACCTCCAAAACAAACGGGGAAATATTAGATGAACTGCTGACCAAGTGGGAAGAAATGGGATATACCTTCAAAACACTGCAGGAACTGTAAAGGGGTCAGACCCTTTTGCGGTCCGTTTTCAGAATAGTCACAAAAAAGCAGCGGCCGGACTCTTGAAAGTCTCTAACCGCTGCTTTTTATTGATTCTGTTGTTCATACTGTATGTACAATTATTTTTTCTTTCTGTTTTTAAATCCCTCTACGATGTTCACCATCTCTTCTGACGGATTAGAGATGACTGCTGAGTTGAATACTTTACACGGTGGAGCCACTGTTACACTCTCCACTGCGGCGCTCACTGCTGATACACTGCCGCTGATAAAGATCAGGGCATGTCCCCCGCACTTTGTATCCTGTGTCTCGTATGATACGTCTGCTGCTTTCAGCATCTGGTCCGTCACCAGCACAGCATTAGCTTCTCCCAGGACTTCTACCAGTCCATATGCTCCATATGCCATAACTAATACCTCTTCCTTACTTATTAATCGTCATTGTGATTGCTGGTTCTGTCTCTGCCAGTGGTGCTGCGATCACTGTATGCGAAACAATCTTTGAAATCGGTTCTGCCACTCTAAGTGCTGCTTCCATTGCCGCTTTTACATTAGAAACATTCCCACGCAGCTTTACGCATGCGCCCGCTCCCAGACGGTTCCTCTCCACTGCCTGAATCTTCACATCCGCAGCCTTGGCTGCCGCATCTAATGCTACAAAACATGCACACTCGCTGTCCAGCTCAAATACACCTATCGCCATACCTTCATATTGTCCGGCCATAATTTCCTCCTGACTGCAGAACAGCTCTTCCCATTACTCTTTTTCTTCTTACTGCTCTGCTAATATTTTTATTATATATAACTGTTCAAACGATTTCAACTAAAAACGGATGATTTCGACGCTTTTTCAGATTTCTGAATTTGATCTTCTAATTTAGATGCTTTCTTCATCTTGTAAAAATAGTAAGGCACCAGAGGGATCAGCGCCGCAAGCCATGCCGCCGGGTCAGAGAGGCAGACTCCGAAGTAACTCGCCCTCCCCGCAAGCACGGCCACAACCGCAGCACGGGCGGCAAGCTCGAATACCCCTCCCAGCATGGGCACCAGTCCGTATCCCATGCCCTGGAGCGCATTCCGGTACACGAAAATGCTTCCCAGAAACGGATAACACCAGAACACTGCCATAAAATACATAACTGCCGCATCAATCACGCCCGTTTCAGACGGCGATACGAACATCAGCACGAGATATCTCCCGAAGAAGAAAATAACTCCCATCAGAACTGCACTGCTGACCAGTATCATAATCTGTGTATACAAAACACCTTTTTTCACCCTGTCCAGCTTTCCTGCACCCCAGTTCTGCCCTACAAAGGTCGCCGCCGTAGCTCCAAACGCAACATAAACACTGGCAACCAGATTCTGTATCTTTGCCCCCGCCGCAAAACCGGCTATATAAACCGCACCGTAAATATTAACAGCACCCTGGACAATGATCGTACCGATGGCGGTAATGGAAAACTGGAGACCCATCGGAATCCCAAGCGCCAGCAGCTTTTTAATGCTGTCCCATGATATCCGGAAATCCTCCCGTTTTAAATGCAGGATATGAAACCTCTTCCTGATATACAAAAAACATAACAATGCCGATATTCCCTGCGCGATCACGGTTGCATACCCGCATCCGACAACCCCCATATGGAACCATGCAATGAATACAATATCCAGAAATATGTTGATCACGGCAGAGATAATCAAAAAATACAGGGGCGATTTGGAATCCCCCAGCGCCCTCATCACGGCCGCAAGGGAATTATAGGCCGCCGTCACGATCAGTCCTGTATAAATCACCGCCATGTAACCGCTCACATCCGGCATCAGTTCCCCCGGAGTATTCATCAGCCTCAGGATTGGTTTATTCGCCGCCAGAAGACCCGCGGTCATAAGGACCGTAATCCCGGCCGTCAGATAGACAGACATCGCCGTAAAATGCCGCATCCGGTCATATTTGCGGGCCCCGAACCACTGAGCCACCAGAATCGCAAATCCGCTGCTAATCCCGCTGATCCATCCCGTAACCATAAACATCAAAGAACCGGTACTTCCGATCGCTGCAAGCGCATTCACCCCGAGGAACTGTCCCGCAATGATAGAATCCGCAATATTATAAAACTGCTGGAATACATTTCCTAAAAACATGGGGACCATAAACCCGATCATCAGCCTGACCGGGCTCCCACTTGTCATATCACCTGATTTTTTAGCGCTCATCTTTCTGAGCCCGCCTCTCTATCAGCTGCCCCGCGATGCTCACCGCGATCTCGGCCGGAGTTTCAGCGCCGATGGAAAGACCTATAGGCGTCGTAATTCTGTCCAGATCAGCCTCCGTGAAACCCATGCCCCTCAACTTTTCAAACACGCCTGCCTTCTTGTGCCTGCTGCCAATCACCCCGATATAATACGCCTGCGTATGGAGGACCTGCGCCTGTACTTCCAGGTCATCCTTGTGCCCCCGCGTCATAATACAGACATAATCCGATGCCCCGATATCCACATAGTCCGCGATATGGCTGTTCTCAATCAAAAGAACTTCCTCCGCTCCCGGAAATAAATCCGGACGGCTGAATTCTTTCCGGTCCTCCAGAACAACGCAGCGGAAATCCACAGACTTCAGCACCGGGACAAGCGCCTGAGAAACATGGCCCCCGCCGAATATATAAACCCTTCCCGATTTCATCATTTTTTCACAGTAAAAAATCCTGCCCCCGGCCTCAAATTGTTTCGCCTTCTCCCCGAGACTTTCGATGACAGCATCCGGCACAGGCTGTCCTACCAGTCCTCCTGTCTGCGCATAAACTGACATGGGTCCCTGTGCCCCCGCCGAAAGTTCATTGATGATCCAGAATTCTTCCCCTGTCTGGTACAGTGCTTCTATATGCTGCATAAGCGCAGTATTCTGCGGTTCAGCGGCAGAAAGAAACTGAAAATACACATCTACATCACCGCCGCAGATCATGCCAAGGTCCTGAACTTCATTTTTCTTCAGGCTGTAGTGCTCTGTACGTGAATCCTTTTCGGCAAGAACCTCCAGCGCCGCTTCCTCACTGTAATACTCCACAGCCCCTCCGCCGATTGTGCCGCCGATCCTGCCTGCAGATGTGACCAGCATACGTGCACCTGTGCCGCGCGGTGTGGAGCCGGAACTTGCAATAATCGTCACAAGCACCGCATCCTGCCCCTGCCGCAGAGTTTCTTCTAATAATTGAAATAGTTTTTTCATGCTATCAATCCTTTTCTTAAAATTTATAACCTTCACTATTATAACCGATTCCCCGGTAAATTGCACCCACAGAATTATTGTGCACACTCAGCGTGCACGGCACGGGGTGAACAGTAACTCCGAAGATTCATATTACCAGAAATGGTAGTCATCCCGTCTTGATTTTCCGACACATATGTCGTACAATAAATTTACAGACACAAGTGTCGGTTTTTCAAAAAATAATCCAGGAGGAAATCAAGTGAATAAAAAAGGTGAAGCAACCAGACAGACAATCAAAGAAAACGCTTACCTGCTTTTCGCAGAAAAAGGATTCAAAGAAGTCACCATGAAGGATATCTGTGAAGCCACAGGTTTGAGCCGCGGCGGACTCTACTGCCACTATACCGGTACCGGGCAGATTTTTTCAGAGATCATCCATGACCTTATGAGCAGGCAGGACCAGGATTTCCAGACTAAACTCAACAGCGGCATATCTGCGGTTACAATTCTGGATGAAGTCCTGAACCGGTATCAAATCGAGATGACCGACAGTGCGGCTTGTTTGAGTGTGGCAATCTTTGAATATTTTAGTATGCAGGAACATGGTTCGAAAGAAAACAGCATTTATGAACAATACCTGCTTTCCTCTGAAATGTGGCAAAGTCTGATACAATACGGGATCGGCAGAAAAGAATTCTATCCGGCCGATGTCCGGGCCGTCATCGACCTGCTTCTGTTTTCCTATCAGGGTGTCAGGATGTACAGCTGTCTCATGCCTATAGACGAAACAATCCCCGCACACATACTGGGGGAAATCCGCAAAATCTTAGTCATTCCCAAGGAGGTATAATTATGGCAACCATATTCCAGCATTACGACAATACAAGGCAGGCATACATCAATCCACAGGATTCTACCAAACCAATTCCCGGCTTTCCAAAGAGGTGCGTCACAACATTTTCAGAAAATATCATTCAGAAATTTGCCTCCGTGAAGGGCGTACAGGTCATTACAAACTTATACTCGGCGAACGGCATTCTCCCCGTCTATGAGATAAACTATGCTGGACACCGGATCGCTTTCTTCCTCTCACGGGTCGGTGCACCTGCCTGTATAGCAGGTCTTGAGGAAATCATCGCATTAGGGGCCGAAAAACTGGTGATGTTCGGCTGCGCCGGAATGCTCGATGACACCGCCACGCAGGGGAAACTCATGATCCCAGTGTCCGCTGTCAGGGATGAGGGCACAAGCTACCACTATCTGCCCTCCAGTGAAACCATCAATGCCGACCCTCATTCCGTTGAAGTCCTAAAGGAATGCTTCTGCAGGAAGAACGTTCCATATGTAACCGGAAAAACATGGACCACCGATGCCATTTACAGGGAGACTCCTAAACGAATCGAAGAACGAAGAAAGCAGGGCTGCCTGACCGTAGAAATGGAGTGCTCCGCCGCCCTCGCCGTCACACAATTCAGGCAGGTTTTGTTTGCCCAGTTCCTGTATGGGGCCGACAGCCTGTCCGGGGAACACTGGGAACCTAATGACCTGATAGAATATGGACTAAAAGGTGCAGAAAAATACATGACTCTCGCTTTTGACTGTGCACTCTGTTTATGATATGTTTAAGAAAAAGAACCTGATTCAGTAGGATTTAAAATGCCGCCTGTGAGGACCTTTACATATTGATCCTCACAGACGGCATTTTTCAATCCTAATCTTTTAACACACTCTGGCCTTACAGCAGTTCTGCTCTGAGTTCCTCCGCAGATTTCATGGAAAGCATTCCCGGAGCAATATCGAATACAGTCCTTCCTCCCGCTTCCCCGTTCTTAGCTAATCTGTAAGCAGCCCTCGCATAGCATACAAGGACACTGGATGTAAATTCCGGATTAGAATCCAGTTTCAGGGAGTATTCGATCACATTTTTATTTCCATCACGTCCGGTCTCACCGCTTCTGATCACGAATCCGCCGTGAGGCATCTTGCTGTGGTTCGCCTTCAGCTCTTCTTCCGTGATAAATTTAACCGTTGTGTCGTAATCTGAGAAATAGTTCGGCATATTCTTGATTGTCTCTTCGATCTCCTTGAGGTCTGCACCCTCCTCGGCTACCACATAGCATTCTCTCAAATGCTTTTCTCTTGTTGTCAGCTTCGGTCCACATCCGCTGCGTACCTTCTCCACTGCTTCTTCAACAGGCACAGTATATTGAATAGCATTCTTCACGCCCGCTACACGGCGGATTGCATCTGAATGTCCCTGACTAACGCCCTTGCCCCAGAATGTATAGGTATCTCCATCTACAAGGATAGACTCCGCGTAGATTCTGTTCAGGGAAAACATTCCCGGGTCCCAGCCTACAGAGATAATTCCGATATTACCACCCTCTTTTGCAGCCTTGTCCATGTTTACAAAATACTCCGGAATCTTCGCATGAGTATCAAAACTGTCGATTGTGTTAAAATTCTTAACAATCTGTGGTCCGATCACCGGAAGGTCTGTCGCAGAACCCCCGCATAAAATCATAACATCAATCTCATCCTTCATACCGGACATATCATCCATATGTACCACCGGCACGCCTTCTGTAAGAATCTTTACAGACTCCGGTGCACGTCTTGTAAAGACTGCCTTCAGTTCCATATCCTCATTGCGCTCCACTGCAAGCTCCACACCACGTCCGATGTTGCCATATCCCACAATTCCAATTCTGATTTTCTCCATCGTATATCCTTCCTTCCAATCTTCATATCACAAGTTTTAACCGATAATTAGTATAACATATGAGGGCGTGATGCACAATTTAAAATTCGTAACAGATTTTACATGCTCCAAAATCTTTTTTGTCACTTTCCTGTCACTTTCCCAAGCTAATATGATATCATCGTAACTGACCAGAACCGGCCAACACCATCGCCAAAGAGGATTTGTAAATCTTTTCGGCGTACCTGTTCCTGTTCTGGCCGGATACGTGTTATGAATCTGGAAAGGAGTTAGAAACTATGGAAATACTGCGCTGCAGCCATCTTACAAAAACTTATGGAAGTGGTTCGAATACCGTATCCGCCCTTGATGATGTCAGTCTTTCTCTCGAAAGGGGAAGCTTCACCGCCATCATAGGGGCATCGGGTTCCGGGAAATCAACCCTGTTACACATGTTAGGAGGGGTGGACCGTCCGACCAAAGGAAACATATTCATAGAAGATACTGATATCTCTGCACTCAGTCAGGAGCAGCTTGCCGTCTTCAGGCGGCGGAAGGTGGGGCTTGTTTACCAGTTTTATAATCTGATCCCCACCCTCAATGTCCGGAAAAACATCCTGCTGCCGGTCCTTCTGGATAACCAGACGCCGGATGAGGAACGATTCCGCCATCTTGTCTCCACGCTGGGTCTCACGGAACGTCTGACACACCTGCCAAGCGAACTCTCCGGCGGACAACAGCAGCGTGTCGCAATCGCAAGAAGCCTGATCTACCGTCCGGCAATCCTGCTGGCTGATGAGCCTACCGGCAATCTGGACAGAAAGAACTCAGAAGAAACCATCGACCTGCTGAAGCTTTCCAACCGGCAGTACGGACAGACCATCCTGCTGATCACCCATGACGAAAAGACAGCCCTCAAGGCAGACCGCATCATTACACTGGAGGATGGAAAAATCCTGCATGACGAGGTGGTGTCCTGATGAAGATTATACGAGAATATGTATGGGATACATTAAGACGGAATAAAAGAACGAGTCTGGCCATTATGACGGCTCTCTTCCTCATGACCACGATGATGTCCTGCTTCAGTGGTTTCGTGTATACGATGTGGACCGATTCCATCGCCCTGTCGGTCAACGAAAACGGAAACTGGCATGGGGAGCTGTTTGACAATACAAGTGCAAAAGACCTTGAATACATTAAAAATTATGCATCCGTATCCGCGGTACTGCTCAAAGGAGCCTGGGAAGCCGCAAAGCTGGAGGATGAAGGCAGAAGAATGTACCTGATTACGCGCGGGGCGAATGAGGAATACTGGAATTCCATGCCGGAAAAAAGCACCGTCATTGAAGGGCGTATTCCAGAGGCCGAGGATGAACTTGCCCTCTCAAAACAATACTTCGATGACCACCCCGAGGCCTCTCTGGGAGACACGCTCACGCTTCCTGTAGGCCAGAGGATCTATGACGGCAGGGTGTGCATGGAAACAGATATATGGCGTGACGGTGAGACCTTCCGCCAGACAGGGACAAAGACTTATAAACTGGTTGGAATCATGGATGTCGCTACCTCCTCTTCTGTTCCTGCCTATACAGGACTTGGCTTTCTGGACGAAGAAACGATTAAACCGGAAGACAATATTACCGTATACCTGCGCTTTGACTCAATACGCAGCACATACAGGGAGCTTCCCGCCCTTGCCGAATCAATCGGATACCAGAAGGATGAATATGGAAACTATAACCTCAGATATAATACAGACCTGCTCCTGAAATATGCAGTCCTTCCGCCTGACCAGATTATAAGCATCACCAGTCTGAACATCCTGGCCGTACCTCTTATGTTCCTTGTACTGGCTGCGCTTCTGATTGCCGTATTTGTACTGGTCATTCACAATGCATTCGCCCTGTCTGCAAATGAAAAAATGACGCAGCTCGGTACGCTCGCAGGGATAGGGGCTTCCCCGAAACAGATCAAATCGGCCGTATCCTCTGAGGCAATGGTGCTCCTGATCATTCCGCTTCCGCTTGGCCTTCTGTGCGGCTGGCTGCTGGATATAGAATTATTCCGCCTGATCAATGCCGCTAATGACATCGGCAGAACGGCTCCCGACATTGTACTGACATTTGGGATTCCCGCGGTTCTGCCCGCTGCGGTTCTTTCCATCATTACGGCATGGTTATCCGCCAGGATACCTGCCAGAAAAGTTGCCAAAATGATGCCTGTAGAAGCTCTGAGACAGGTGGAGACACTGAAAGGGAAGAAAATCAGGCAGAGCCGTATCTCTGGCCATTTTGGAATCAGCGGTGAACTGGCCTCGAATGCCCTGACAGCACGAAAAAAGTCTTACCGGACAGCCACGATTTCACTCTGTCTCTCCTTCCTGCTCCTGACTGGGTTTTTATATATTTTTACTGCCCAGAATGCGGCAAGAGAAGTGTATCGGACACAGGATGAAGCAGAAGGGCATATTTTTCTGTCTATCAGTGACGGCAGGGCGCCCGAGCAGAAGGCGCTTGATGAGTTGAAGGAAGTTCCCGGCGTACAGAAATATGTATTATATGACCAAATGCCCTGTGCCACCTGGATTACACCGGATCAGGCCTCCGATGATATTGAGACCCATTTGGGGGGATTTGATAAGATTGTCTCTGAGAAGAAGTATTCACCAATCGAGAGGGACGGGAAATACCGGATTTTTTCTACACTGATCGGTCTGGAAGACGATAGTTTCCGTGAATACTGCCGGCAATTGGGGATCGATCCGGAAGCATACTATGAAGATTCCTCCAAAGCAATTATCTATAACCAGACCGCTGATCCATACGCCAGCACACGCAGGGAGAATGTATACCGCGAGATGCTGAAACTGGAGGCGGGACAGACCATCCCATTTACAGAACGGGCCTATGATGAGGACACCGGGGATTTTGAATTCCAGCTGACAGCAGGAGATATTGTAACAGAACTGCCTTCCGAGGGACTGGGCCTGTCCAGATTTACGCTGGCAGCAGTCATGCCTATGGAACACGTAATGGATCTGGCAGCCTCCTGCAGTGAAAAGAGACGCCTCAGGGCAGCTTCCGTATATGGGAATTTCATAACAGATACTTCCGGGGGCGTTTCCTATCCGCTGATTGAGAAAACAACCTCCAGAATCCGGGAGATTGTGGGACATTACTATGGGAGCGGTGACTATATGCTCTCAGATCTGGCCGAAAAGGAAGAAATGAGTAAAGAGACAAACGGTGTGATGGCCAAAATCGTTGCCTTTCTGACCGGACTGCTTGCACTGATCGGCCTCTCCAACATTTGGGCAAGTATCTCCGGCAACTTAAGACAGCGGAGCCGTGAATTTGCCATGCTGAAGTCGGCAGGACTATCACCAGCGCAGCTCTGGCGGATGCTGTTTCTGGAAGGCCTGACCCTCGGGCTGAAGCCCCTGCTCTACAGCCTTCCGTTCCAGATCGCCATTCTGGCAGTCTTTCTGAATATAAACGAGGTCGGTTTACTGGAATACCTGCCCTATGCACCTTTCGGGATACTGCTTGGATACACCGGATTAGTCCTCCTCGCAGTCATCGGAGCCTATTATACAGGCGGCAGAAGAATTCAAAGGCAGAATATCATCTCTGCAATCAAGGATGATACCATCTGACACCTATTTTTTATAGAATCTTATACAGAACCGGGCATGTCCGTCAGCAGAGTTCTCTGCACGGATCTGCCCGTTCTGTTCTTCCAAAATCAGTTTGGTAAGCGCAAGCCCGATCCCGGCGCTGTCTTTTCCGGCACGTTCCCCCCTGTAAAACCGTTCAAATAAATGAGGCATGTCTTTCTTGGAAAAGCCGGTGCCTCCGTCTTCAATCAGCAGCTCCGTATATAATGGATTCTGCTCATAGTTTATGCGGATCACTCCGCCTTGTGGCGTATGCTCCGCACAATTTTTAAGTACATTTAAAATGGCCTCGGATGTCCACTGCATATCTGCATTTATCCAGATTTCCTGCCCGCTTTCCGGCGGCCGGACATCCAGTTTTACCTGCCTTTTGTCCAGCATATCCTGAAGCGGCTCTTTAGCGGCATCCAACAGGTCTTCCATGTCTGCTGCCTCCATATGCAGCTTAAGTGTATGGGAATCCAGCTTCGCAAGTGCCAGAAGTCCGTCTACCAGACCTTTCAGCCGTTCGACCTGATGCTTCAGCCGTTCAAGATATTCCTGTTCTTCCTTCTGGGAAGGTTCCAGTAATTCCGTCATCAGCGACATAGACGTAAGCGGCGTTTTTAACTGGTGTGCAATGTCGGCAATCCTCGCTGCCAGTATTTCATGGTCTTTCACTGCCTCTTCTTTTGTACCGTAAAGTTCGGCAACGGTCTTGTAAATCTCATCTTCCAGATGGGAAAATGCATCCTCTTTCCGCATGAGTACGGCCGCCCTGCCCTGGTCTGCCGCTTTTAAGTAATTGGTCAGTTCCGTAATTCTCTCTGCCTGTTTCTTCTTACGTTTTCCTTCTGCAAAAAATATGATGCAGCCCGCTGTCTCAAACAGTACCAGATTGAGCATAAGAGTGAATGGAAGATTATCCGTAAACCTTCCCAGCCTTCTGTATCCATACCTCTTTAAGTATGCCCGGGCGCTGCTGCCTGCTTCGTCTCCTTTTCTATAGGCATCTTTCAGTGCCTCCGGAAGGGACCCCTCCCTTTGAACTGCTTCTGCCAGATTTGCCGTCATGTTATATTCGTGTGCGCTTAAAAATGCAGCTGTCACGAAACCTCCCGCGAAGACGGGGATGAGCCAGAGTATGAAGGAGATCAGAAATGCTTTCATTCCCCGCTGTTTCATGCTTTATCCTCCATCCTGTAACCGATACCGCGTATCGTAACGATAAGCTCTGTGCCGGACAGTTTCTTCCTCAGCCGTTTTACAGTGACTGTTAGTGTATTATCATTAACGAAATTGCCTTCCGCATCCCACAGTTTATCGAGTATCAGATTTCTCGGCAGAGTCCTGCCCTTATTCTCGAGCAGCACGCACAGAAGGCGGTATTCCAGAGCCGTCAGTTCCACCTCGTCCCCGTTCATGCTGACCTGCATCTTATCCTTATCGAGACAGATGTCCCCGCACGACAGCAGGTTCTGCTTTTCTTCCGGCACCCTCCTGAGTACGGCTTTCATCCTCGACTCCAGAACTTCAATATGGAACGGTTTCGTCACATAGTCGTCGGCCCCCATATCCAGCCCTTTCGTAATATCCCGGACATCATCCCGGACCGTCAGGAAAATGATCGGAGTCTTAAATCGCTCCTTTACCCATCTGCAGAAATCATAGCCGCTGCCATCCGGCAGATTGAGGTCGAGCAGGATAAGCTGAAACTCATCGGAAACAGCCTGTTTCCCCGCTTTAACCGTGGAACAGGCTGTACACATATATCCTTTTCGTTTTAATGCTGCTGTAATGCCAAATGAAATTGTCTCATCATCTTCGATTAACAAAATTCTGATCATATGCCCTCCGGATGATACTGACGGTTTTCCTATTCTTTCAGAAGTTTATTTGTTTTCCACTTCCCGCTCCTGATCCGCAGGAATGAGAAGATCGCACCGATCCCCCATCCAATCGGTATTGACCACCAGATTGCACTGGAACCGATGAAGTGTGCCAGCAGGTACGCGATGATGACACGCGCAACCAGATTGGACATGGAACTCAACATGAATGCCCCCATATCACCGGCTCCTCTTAACATTCCGTTTCCTACAAACATGAATCCCATCAGCACATAAAATACAGATACCGTTTTCATATATTTCATACCATATGCCATTGCACTTCCGGCTGAACCGGCATTCAGGAAAAGCCCCAGAAGGTTCGGTCCGAACAGGAAGATAACACCTGTAATAATAACAGAAAAGATCAGGACCATCAAGAGGCTCGCCTTATAACCCTGTATCACCCTGTCCTCTTTTCCCGCTCCGATATTCTGGGCCGTATAACTGGACATGGCATTGGAGAAGTTCATATTCGGCATCATTGCCAGTGTATCTATCTTTGTAGCCGCCGTATAGCCTGCCACGAATACCTTGCCGTAAGAATTCACCAGCCCCTGCATCAGCATCATACTGACGGAAACGATGGACTGCTGGATCATGGAAGGTACACCGATTTTCGCAATCCTCTTCGCCGCAGCCCACTCAAAAAGCCCCGGTTTCTGATCTGCATATGCGGGTTCATTCTCCATCTTTCTGAGCCTCCTCATCAGCACGGTAAATGAAATGACCGCACACAGTCCCTGTGCAATCAGAGTCGCCCATGCAACGCCTGCAACCCCCATACCGAATTTAATAACAAAAAGCAGGTCCAGGCCGATGTTTGTCAGTGCAGATACCATCAAAAACTTCAGGGGTGTGTTACTGTCCCCGAGTGCGTTATAAATACCGTTCAGTGTATTATATAGAAAAAGGAAGACTGCCCCGCCGAAATAAATTCTCAGATATGTCAGTGAGTCTGCCAGAATTTCCTGATTGGTCCCAAGAAGTTTCAGAAGCGGCAGTGAGATTATTTCTCCTGCTGCCATGATCACAAGTCCGATGACACCCAAAGCAATCAGCGCCGTGTAAATCGTCGTCTTCATCTCTTTAATCTGTCCCGCACCAAAAAGCTGGGAAATAACAACTGTACATCCCATTGACAGCCCTGCTGCTACCGCTACGGCCAAAAATACAACAGGGAAGGAAGAACCAACCGCCGCCAGCGCATCCTCACCGACAAATTTCCCGACCACCATCGAGTCGACCATATTATAAAGCTGCTGGAACAGGTTTCCCAGTACCATCGGCAGTGCAAAGAAAAACAGCAGCTTCAAGGGTCTGCCGTTCGTAAGATTTTTAACCATTTTTCTTTCCCCCATTTTCTTTTTTGTATTCCAGCACATTCTGGGAAATACGTTTTATGAATTCATGATTCTGTTCTCTTTCTTCATCTGTAAAGCCTTCATAGCAGATGTCGTCCCATGCCTCGTAGATCCTGCAGATAGTGCCGTATATCTCGTTCCCTCTTTCCGTCAGTGAAACAAGCTTCTGCCGCCGGTTCTTATCATTCGTAATCCGGCAGACAAGCCCCTTTTCCTCCAGCGCATAGATCGTACGTGCAATCCTGCCTTTATCGATATCAAGAGTCTCCCCCAGCTCCTCCTGACTGCTGCTTCGGTCTTTCAGCAGGCGGATCAGCCTCCCCTCCATCGGGATCAGTCCGAATGCCTCCAGTTCACTGCGGATGTAGGCAAGTTCACACCGTCTGATGATACTTACATAATAATTCTTCATATGTACTCCTTACATGTGCCATTGTGATGCGATTTCACCGTATAATAGTTGTATAATACAACAGTTGTACAGCACAACTATTATATGCTTATGATTACAGGATGTCAAGAAAAGATATCCGGAAAAATCCGCTTCCTGAATTTCCTATTCAATTTTCCGTAATTTTGTGCTATAATAGTTAAATAAGCTACGTCTGACTACTTTGCCGCAGTTGTCAGGGTAGCTTTTCCTTTTGTTAATCAGTTTCAGAAAGTAAGGGTGAAAAATGTATCAAATCAATGAAATCGTAGTTTATGAGAATGGTGACCTGTATACAATTAAAGATATCGGTGTTCCCGATTTTATCAAATCAGACCGAAAATATTATACACTGGAATCTTTAGAAAATTCCAAAAACGTAGTCTATGTAACTTTAGAGAATGAGGATAAACTCCGCACCGTGATTTCCCGTGAAACCGCTGCAAACTGCCTTGCAAAGCTGCCCGAGATCGAAGGGCAGTATAACCCGAATGCAAAGGAACGAGACAAGGAATATCTCGATGTGATTAAGAACGGCTGCTGCCTGACACGGCTCAAGATGTTCAAGGGAATCCTTCAGGAGAAAAACAGGCGTGTCGGAACCGGAAAGCACCTCTGTGTCAGCGATGACCGCTACCTGCAAAAAGTCGGGAAATTAATCGACTATGAATTTTCAGTTGCATTGAACGTACCGATAGACCAGCTGCACGGCTGGATTGAAGATGCATTATAAAAGATTAAAGACTTTAGCCCGTTGTCTGTGAAAATAAATTTTCAGAATTTTCAAAATTTTCTTGACATTCATTTATTTGTATGGTAAAGTAACAACAGTTGTTAATTTGAATCGAAAACCGGAAGGGCAATGAATCTTATTAATTCATTGTCCTTCTTTTTTTGTTCGGTTAATACAAATATTAAAATGGAGGTACTGATTATGAATAACGGTACAGTAAAATGGTTTAATGCACAGAAGGGATTTGGTTTCATCACAGACGACAATTCAGGAAATGACGTTTTCGTTCATTTTTCAGCAATTATGTCTAATGGATACAAAAGCCTTGAAGAAGGTCAGAAAGTAACATTTGATACAGAGACTGACCCGAAAGACAGCAGAAAGCTGAAAGCAGCCAACGTTTGCGCTGCATAAGAATTTTTCTATAGAACCAATAGTTCCAAACATATTTTATTCCGGTGTACGATTATTATCATCCATTTGAATATTTGTATTTTGAACCATCACGTTTTATGAAATCAAAAAAAGCACTGAAACACGGAACACGGGCGGGGGAATCATCCCCTGCCGCAGAAGTCCGGTGTATCAGTGCTTTTTAAGTGTTCAGGATAAATTTTTCTATCACCTCTGCGATCCCGTCCTTTTCGTTGGATGCAGTGATATATGCTGCTTTCTTTTTGACTTCTTCGGGTGCATTTCCCATCGCTACGCCAAGGCCTGCGTATTCTATCATGGACAGGTCGTTGAAACCGTCTCCGACTGCGATCATTTCTTCTCTTCTTATGTGATACATCTCTCCTATTTTTGCCATTGCCGCCGCTTTCGACACTTTGCTGTTGAAAAACTCCAGAAACACGGGTTTGGAGGTACAGTACGTGACATTGTGAAAATCACATGCGGCCAGTTCATCCTGCCACTTAAGTAAGGACCCGGCATCATCGTACCACAGGATCTTTGTGATCCCCTGCTCTAAAAGTGCCTCCTCATCCTCAATCAGCTCCGGTTCCACCCCTGAGAGCTTCTTATAATCATGAATCCTGTCGTTTAACACATTCCCATACAGCCGGTTCGCTGACCAGATGCACATCGTCGTCTCGAATTCCCTGCCCGCCTTCAGGATCTTCCGGGCATCTTCTTTTTCCAGTTCCTGCTGAAACAGGATCTTACGGGTATCAGAAAGAACAATCATAGCCCCGTTATAAGTGATAAACGGAGCTTTCAGGTTCAATATAGGCTGATAGATTTCGACCCCCTGTATCGGGCGGCCTGTAGATACCGAGAAAAGAATCCCCTTCTCCGCCGCTTTTTTGACCGCCTCCAGTGTGCGCGGTGTGATTTTCCCGGACTGGTTCAGCAGTGTCCCGTCCATGTCCGCCGCAATAAACTTATACCCCATCTTTGCTTCTCCCCTGATATGCCTGATTAAGTAGTTTCGTATTTCTAATTTATGTAGTCTTACGTCCCTTATTTTCGAAAAGCAGCCTCTTCTGCATGTTTCATCAGCTGTTCCATATCACTATAAGTCAGCTTATAATATTTTTCAAGGAGTTTCAGCTCTTTTGTAATCGTTGTATTGCTCACCGTCCGGTTGTCTGTATTGACTGTCACCGGTATCCCGGCCTCCAGAAATGAAAGGAACGGGTATTCTTCCATAGATTCCACCGCATGGGTCTGCAGGTTGCTGGTCGGACACATTTCAAAACAAATCCGTTTTCCGGCACAGTATTCTCCCAGCTCCCTATCTTTCCCAGCCGCAATGCCGTGTCCGATACGTGACGCGCCGAGTTCCAGTGCATCCCGGATGCTTTTCGCACTGCCGCACTCTCCTGCATGTATCGTAAAAGGGATTCCAAGACGCTGCGCTGTCTCAAACATCTTCGCCTGCCCCGTCACCGGAAATGATGCCTCATCACCGGCTAAGTCAACCGCGCAGACACCGGCATCCATATATTCCCTTGCCGTCTTTACCAGCTCTACATTTTTCTCCACAGCCATATGCCGCATCCCGCAGAGAATCAGGCCGCAGTCCACATGGTAAGCCGCCTTCCCCTCTTCCATTCCTTCGATGGCGCCCTCGATAATCTCCCTTGCAGAAAGCTGTTCATGGACGGACAAGAGCGGGGCGAAACGAATTTCCATATAAACAACGTTCTCCAGAGACGCATCATGGAGTACTTCCCTGACTGCCGTACGGAAATTTTCTTTCGTAATCAGGCATGACAGTGGCAGGTCAAACTTCATCAGGTATTCCTTCAGACTACGGCAGTCCGGCTGCACCTGAAGGAGGCTTGAGAGGGCGGCATCATCCGGCAGGTCCCTTCCAGTCTCACATGCAAGTTTCCGGATGGTCACTGCACTGAGGGAGCCATCCAGATGGCAGTGCAGGTCGTATTTCTTTAAGTTTTCTATTGTATTCATGTAAACCCTCTACTTTAACTGATCCAGTATGGATGTCCCTATGGTTCCTTTAGGCATCTTCACGCCGAAATTGTCGGCAACGGTTGCCCCGATCGCAGCAAATGTATCTGTCTCCGGCAGTTCCCCGCTCCCCTCCATTGATTTGGAGTATGCAATAAATGGCACTTTTTCCCGTGTATGGTCGGTTCCCGTGTAAGTCGGGTCATTGCCGTGGTCTGCAGTAATGATGAGCATATCGTCTTCCTTCATTTTGTCCAGAAGGATTCCCAGCTTTTCATCGAATTTCTCTATCTCACGGGCATATCCCTCCGGGTCCCGGCGATGTCCCCAGAGGGCGTCAAAATCCACCAGGTTTACAAAGCACAGTCCGTTAAACGCTTCTTTTTCCGCGATCTCGATAGTCTGGTCCATCCCGTGCACAGAGCTTTTAGACTTCAACGCCCTGGTGATGCCTTCCCCTGCGAAAATATCATTGATCTTCCCGATGGAAATAACATCGAACCCGTGATCCTTCAGCGCATTCAGGGCAGTCTTGCCGAAGGGCTTCACCGCATAGTCATGACGGTTGCTTGTTCTCTTGAACTCGCCTTTCTTCCTTCCGACATACGGCCTTGCTATCACGCGCCCTACCTTCCATTCGTCCCGCATCGTCAGTTCTCTTGCAATCTCGCAGCAGCGGTACAGTTCCTTCAGGTCAAAGGTCTCCTCGTTTCCGCAGATCTGGAGCACAGAATCCGCTGACGTATAGACAATCATATGCCCGGTTGCAATCTCTTCCTCGGCCAGTTCCTCCAGAATCTCCGTCCCGCTGGCGCTCTTATTACCAATCACTTTATGTCCGGTCCTTTTCTCAAGTTCCTCTATCAATTCTTTCGGGAAACCTGTTTCCGTGAACGTAATAAAGGGTTTCTCTGTCTTTAAGCCCATGATCTCCCAGTGTCCGGTCATGGTGTCTTTCCCCTTGCTGATCTCATTCATTTTCGTATAGTATGCCAGCGGATGTTCTGCCGGGGGGATCTGCCGCATAGGATGCAGATTCCCGATCCCCAGTTTTTCAAGATTCGGGATGCGGAAGGTAGCCACACTCTGCGAAATATGCCCCAGAGTGTCGGCCCCTGCATCGCCATAGTCTGCGGCATCCTGAGCGGCACCGGCCCCAAGGGAATCTACAACAATTACAAAAATACGCTGATATTTACTCATAGTTAACCTCTTTTCTGTAATCTTTCCATTTCTTTACGCCAGAGCATCCGGCCCGAACCCCATCGGGAGCATTTCCTGAAGTGTATGGATCTCATAATGTTCCTGGTCCGTAGCGAGAATAATCCGGAATTCCTCTGGCCTGCAGAATTCCATCATCACCTGCCTGCACACGCCGCAGGGAGGGGTCAGTTCTGTCAGAACGCCGTTTTTGCCTCCCACGATGCAGATCGCCTCGAATTCTTTCACCCCTTCGCTCACCGCCTTGAAAAAAGCGGTGCGCTCGGCACAGTTGCACGGTGTATATGCCGCATTTTCAATGTTACAGCCCCGATATACGTTCCCGTTTTTTGCCAGCAGCGCTGCGCCCACCTTAAAACCAGAATACGGTGTGTACGCATATCCCATCGCGTCTATTGCCTGTTCAATCAATTCTTTAACCGGCAGCATTCACTCCACTCTCCTTTGCCAGTTTTATGATGCGGCTCGTTCCCAGCCTGTCAGCGCCGAGCCCGATGAACTTCTCGGCATCATCCAGACTGCTGATGCCGCCTGCTGCCTTGATCTTCACATGCTCCCCTACGTTCACCGCAAACAGCGCGATATCCTCAAACGTGGCCCCTGCCGTGGAGAAGCCGGTAGAAGTCTTGATATAATCCGCCCCCGCATCTGTTACGGCCTGACACATTCTGACCTTCTCTTCATCCGTCAGGAGGCAGGTTTCAATGATCACCTTCAGGACCTTGCTGCCGCACACTTTTTTCAATTCACGTATCTCTTCCTCTACAAGGTCATATTTTCCGTCCTTCACCCAGCCAATGTTAATAACCATGTCGATCTCATCGGCTCCGTTGTCCAGTGCATCCTGTGTCTCGAATACCTTTGTCTTTGTGGTCTGGTACCCGTTCGGAAATCCGATCACCGTGCAGACAGCCATCTTATCCTTCACGTACTCCTTTGCCTGTGCCACATAAGACGGCGGGATACATACGGATGCCGTACCGTATTCCACTGCATCATCGCATATTTTCTGTATCTCTGCCCACGTTGCCCCCTGAGAGAGCAGTGTATGGTCCACACATTTTAAAATCTCTTTTATATCCATTTTCATCCTCCTGACTGCGGGAAATTACTATTTGCCCGAAAAATTAAAGTATACAGTGAACACCCTTCGGGTGTTCACTGTAACAAACGAGTTACTCATAAGTTTATATGGCAAGGGCGATCTCCATCATTTTGCGGAAACCTAACTGCCTTTCTTCGGCGCTTAATTTTCCTTCTTTATAAATCAGATCCGAGATCGTCAGCATGCAGAGCGCTTTCTTCCCAGCTGCCGCGGCATTCATATACAGGGCCGCCGCCTCCATCTCAACCGCAAGTACACCCATGCTGCGCCATTTATCATTAACCGAAGCATCTGCATTGTAGAACACGTCAGAGGACAGCACATTGCCGACTGCCACCGGTGTTCCCTGTTCTTCCGCCACTTCCACGGCCCTTCTGACGAGCCCGTAATCCGCGATGGGGGCAAAGGTCCCCGGCAGAGCGTACTGGTAAGCGTAGTTGGAATCTGTGCAGGCCCCCATGCCGATCACGACATCCATCAGGTTTACATCGTCCTGAAGCGCCCCGGCAGATCCAATGCGGATGATCTGGTCCACATCATAAAAATGAAACAGTTCATAGGAGTAAATGCCGATCGAAGGCATCCCCATACCACCGCCCATGACGGATACTTCTTCTCCTTTATAGGTTCCTGTATAGCCGAACATATTGCGGACCGTGGTAAATAAGACCGGGTTCTCAAGATATGTCTCTGCGATATATTTCGCACGAAGCGGGTCTCCCGGCATCAGTACCTTTTTTGCAATCTGCCCTTTCACAGCACCATTATGTGCGGTTGGTGTCATTTCCATTCTATTTTCCTCCCAAATCTTGTTTAATCAATTCTCTGACAGCCTCCACTGCCACGCGGATTGCCGCATCCGTATCGTGCACGACCGGGTTATCCAGTCCCTGCTTCGCCCTCTCCTGATTGGCAAGAACAAGGAATACGGAACCCGCACGTACTTTTAGATAGCTTGCTACGATAAATAACGCGGCAGACTCCATCTCGGACGCCTTGCAGCCAAGCTTCACCCAGGCATCCCATTTATTCATCAGCTCATATCCTACCGGTTTGGTTTCCGGTGAGTGCTGTCCGTAGAAGGAGTCTTTGCACTGCACCACACCTACATGGTATGTCTGATCTAATTTCTTCGCCGCACTGACAAGTGCGTTTGTTACATCAAAATCCGGAACCGCCGGAAATTCGATCGGCGCATATTCCTTACTCGTACCTTCCATGCGGATAGCCCCGTTTGCAATGACTATATCTCCGCTCTTTACATCAATATCCATGCCCCCGCTCGTGCCGATCCGGATAAAGGTATCCGCACCGGACATAACCAGTTCCTCCATCGCGATGGATGCAGACGGTCCCCCGATTCCGGTCGAGGTCACACTGACCTTCACGCCGTCCAGTTCCCCTGTGTAGGTAACATATTCACGGCTGTCCGCCATCAGAACGGGATGGTCAAGATATCTGGCAATCAGCTCACATCTTTTCGGGTCCCCCGGCATGATGACATATTTCCCCACATCCCCTTTTCCTACCTGAATGTGGTATTGTTTTCCTTCTTTTTCTGAATAATTAATCATCCTTGCATGCTCCTTCCTATACTTCCACTTCATCAATCTTTTCGGAAACGACCGCTTTGATTCTCTGGTACTGGTCCCTGTCGATCACGATGGTTCTTCCTTCCCTCGAGATATACCCGTCCTCCTCCATCTTCTTCACGCAGCGGTTGATGGTCTTGATACATAGTCCTGTACTGTTGGAGAGATCCTTTCTTGTGAGTCTGATCCTGCACACCTTATGTCTCGCCGACTTCTGGTAAATCTGCATGAACAGGAGAAAAAGCCGGTCCGCTCCCTGTAAGAACAGGAAAAGGCGTTCCTTCCTCACCTGCTCGAGCAGATACACACTCATCGCCTTGACCTGCTCTAACACCGCATGGATATCCGTCAGCATCCATTTGGCAAACTGGTCCTTGGATACCCGCAGGAAACGGCAGTCTGTCTCTGTGATCAGGGTGGTCTTGTACTCCTCATAACCCATCAGAAATTCCATTGCACCGAAGACTTCCACCGGATAGAACCGCGCATAATCATAGGCGATTTCCTGCACACGGTAGTCTGTCGCCTTGACCACACCCTCTACAAGGATATATACCGTATCCACATAAGCATTCTCATGAATGAATGCATTTCCTTTTTTTATGCGGACAATCTGAAATGCCTCCAAAAGCCATTTTGGTGCATTCGCCAGATAATTATTCAGGTAGTCTCTCTCCTTCGTATGCAGTTCATCGATCAGCTCAACAACTTCATTCATCTGTCTCTCCTTATTTTGTCATTTACTGTTATACCCTATTCTACCATCTGAAGTTCCAAAAAGAAAGTGCCCCGGCAGTGTTACCTTGCCCCCTTTTCGTATGGCTGTCCACTTGCCTTTGGTGCTGCGGAACGACCAACAAACAGGATCAGGATGATGATGGTGATGATATACGGGAGCATGGCAAGTATTTCGGAAGGAACCTGGAAAGAACCGCCTCCCAGTATCACTGTCAGTGCCTGTGCCGCACCGAACAGGATGCAGGCGCCGTAAGCACCGTGGGGTGTCCATTTTCCAAAGATCACGGCCGCAAGGGCGATGAATCCCTGCCCGCTGATGGCTGTCGGTGTAAACTGCGGGATAATCGCGAGCGTCATGGATGCGCCGCCGAAACCGGCAAGTATCCCGGAGGCTATGACGCACAGGTAACGGATTTTATAAACATTGATCCCCATTGTATCTGCTGCCGCCGGATGCTCTCCTACGGAACGGATATGAAGGCCCCATTTTGTCTTGTAAAGGAATCCCCACAGCACAACTGCGAAGACAAGTGCAAGCACTACGGTCACATCTACGTTCAGGTTCTTCAGTGCGCCTGTGATACCGGCACTGCCGAACAATTTCGGAATCTTGTTTGTAACCGGCACGGACATCGTCGCCCCGTCGAACAGCAGGCGGCAGAGGAACAGCGCCACGCCGGGTCCGATCAGGTTGATTGCAATACCGGAAATGGTCTGGTCTGCCCGGCATGTGATGGATGCAAATGCATGCAGAAGTGCAATCATCCCGCCTGCAATCCCTGCCGCAAGGAAACCGCCCCATGCACTCCCTGTAAAATAGCCAACCGTTGCACCCGTAAATGCACCGATGGTCATCATTCCCTCAATACCAAGGTTCGTCACACCAGAACGCTCGGAGATCACGCCGCCCAAAGCCGCAAACGCCAGCGGAGTGGAATACATCAGTGTAATGCCGATAAATAAGGTGATACTACTTAGCATGTTTTTTCCCTCCTTTAGAAAATCTCTCCACCAGCGGCGGAATGATATGTGTCAGTGCCACAAAAAATACGATAACGCCGATGACAATGTTAATGATCTCGGACGGCGCCCCAACTTCATACTGGAGTGACTGTCCGCCGTACAAAAGGCCTCCAAACAGCAGTCCTGCGAAAATGCATCCAACCGGTGAACTTCCTGCAATCAGACAGACGCCAAGGGCGTTAAATCCTGTGTTTTCAAAGGCCGCCAGTGTGGCGATCCCGTGGGGAGAGTTGCCCGTAATATAAAATGCAGCCGCCAGTCCGCAGATTCCGCCAGAGATGACCATAGAATGAAGGATATTTCTATTCACGTTGATACCGGTAAATTCTGCCGCATACCGGTTGGCACCCACCGCTCTTAATTCGAATCCCTTCGTAGTTTTATATAGAAGGAATGAGACAAGCACTGCCAGAATAATCGCTGCGATGAAGCCTGCATTCACGTCTGTCTTCAGAATGGTATCTTTCAGGAAATCACTGCTTAAGAGGGCTTCCTTCCCTTCCTTTGTCGTCTTCCATTTACCAAGAATCATGGTATAACTGGACTCGTTTACCGGATATGTACCGATCGTATCCGGTTTGTGGAACCGCTCCAGGTTGCAGATCCAGTTGGAAAAATACAGTGCAATCCAGTTAAACATAATACTGGTCAGAACCTCGTGAATCCCAAATCTAGCCTTGAGGAACCCTACCAGCCCGCCGAATACGGCACCTGCAATTACTCCCGCTGCCAGTACAAGCGGAATCTGGATCACGGCCGGGAAATCACAGACGATCCCGACTGTTGTAGATGCCACGCATCCCATGATAAACTGGCCTTCCGCCCCGATGTTGAACAGGCCGGTCTTGAAAGCAAATGCGACACCAATCCCTGTCAGGATCAGCGGCGTACTCTTGATGATGACATTCGATATGTGCTTCGGCCCGGAAAAAACTCCCTGTATCAGCACACTCAGGGAATGAAACGGCGGATATCCGGCAATGGACAGAATAATCCCCGCCACAAGGAAGCCGCACAGAATGGCTATGATCGTCATCGTAAATGGTTTTTTCAGTATTTTCGCTGTTTTATCCATGATTCTTTCCTCCCGCCATCAACAGACCGATCGTGTTTTCATCCACAGTACCCTGTGCAAATGTATCCTGAATCTTTCCGTCATATATGACTGCGATTGTATCAGATACATTCATGACCTCGTCGAGTTCAAAGGAGATCAAAAGCACGGCTTTCCCCTTATCCCTCTCCCGAATCAGGGTCTTATGTACTGTCTCGATGGCCCCTACATCCAGTCCCCTCGTAGGCTGTACTGCGATCAGCAGGTCCGGGTTCATCGCGATTTCACGCCCGATAATTACCTTCTGCTGATTCCCTCCGGACAGTCCTCCCGCCCTCTTCGGTCCGCAGTCCTCCGGGCGGACATCGTACTCTTTAATCAGCTTCTTTGTAAATGCTTCCATTTCTTTCTTGTTCAGGATTCCCTTTTCCGAAAACGGTGCGGTTCTGTACTGCTCCAGGACTGCATTCTCATTGACCGTAAAGTCCAGTACGAGCCCCCGCTTCTGACGGTCCTCCGGAATGGTGCTGACACCGCTGTCTATGACCCGCCTCGGCGAGGTGTTTTCGATGTGTTTTCCGTTAATCAGAATACTTCCGGAAACAACCGGTGTCAGGCAGTTGACCGCCTCAATCAGTTCCTTCTGCCCGTTGCCGTCTATGCCTGCGATTCCGACGATTTCCCCGCGCCTTACCTTCAGGTCCAGTCCCTTGACTGCGTCCAGCTTCCGGTCATTTTTCACAACCAGATTCTGAATCTCGAACACGACTTCGCCCGGTTTCGCCGGTGTCTTGTCCACGACCAGATTTACCTCATGGCCAACCATCAGGGTTGCGAGTTCATTTTCGGTTACATCCTTCACCGGGATAGTATCAATGTATTTCCCCCTGCGGATGATTGTACAGGTATCCGAAGATGCCTTAATTTCTTTCAGCTTATGAGTAATAATAATGATTGCCTTGCCGTCCTTTACCAGATTATTCATGATCGAGATCAGGTCCTCGATTTCCTGAGGTGTCAGGACGGCCGTCGGTTCGTCCAGGATAAGCAGCTGGGCGCCGCGGTACAATGCCTTCAGAATCTCAACTCTTTGCTGCATCCCGACGGAAATGTCACTGACTTTTGCATCCGGTTCGACTTCCAGGCCATACTTATCCACAATCTCCAGTATCTGTTTCCTGGCTTTCTTCATATCCACGAATCCCGCATGGGACGTTGTTTCATTTCCCAGGATGATGTTCTGCGTCACCGTGAAATCGTCTACCAGCATGAAGTGCTGGTGGACCATTCCGATCCCGTGTTCAATCGCTACATTCGGGTTTTTAATATCTACCTTTTTTCCGTCTATTAAAATCTCTCCCTCATCAGCCTGATACAGACCGTAAAGGATATTCATCAATGTACTTTTCCCTGCTCCGTTTTCACCTAACAGAGAATGGATGCTGCCCTTTTTTACATTCAGTTCCATATCCTGAAGTGCATAGAAAGAACCGAAGCTCTTCGTGATCCCATGCATCTGTACCGCGTATTCGCTGCTTGCCCCAGCCATACCGTTATCTCCTTTCGCCTTATCCTACTTTGTGATAAATGCCTCATATTCATCTTTTGTAGAAGGTACTTCAATTTCCCCGCTCTTGATCTTCTCGCCGATTTCCAGAGTGGCTTCATATACACCCTCCGGCATGTTTTTATGCTCTTCTGAGATACCGACACATTCTTCTTCCAGTCCGAATGTCAGTGTCTGTCCGCCGATCTCTTCTCCGTCCATTGCTTCCATAGAAACTTCTTTTACTGCTTTTCCAACCAGTTTCAGGGCAGATGTCAGCACATTATCCGGTGCAAGATATGCCTGGTCCCTGTCCACTCCGATGACCCATTTGCCTGCTTCTTTTGCCGCTTCGATGACGCCTGTCCCGCTTCCGCCTGCAGCATGGTATACAACATCACAGCCGTCGGAATACATCTTGCTTGCAATCGCTTTTCCTTTTGCCGCATCGCTGAAGCTCTCTGCATACTGAACTGAAACCTCAATCTCTTTGCCCAGCTCTTTTGCCGCATACTGTACGCCGGCCTCGTATCCATACTGGAACTGGTCGATCAGGCCGGATGAGATACCGCCTACGAACCCAACCTTATTGCTCTCTGTCGTCTTTCCTGCCACATAGCCTACCATGAAGGACGGCTCCTGTGCTCGGAACATAACGCCTGTCACATTATCCGGGGTTTCCTCATAGGAGTTGTCCACGACTGCATATTGGAGATCCGGGTTTGAATCTGCCGCTTCCAGTACTGCATCCGCACACGCATACCCGATTCCCCAGAGAAGTGTTGCCCCGCTGTCTCCAAGACGCTCCAGATTTGTTACGAAATCAGATGCCTGCTTTGACTCAATATAGTTTACATCGGCGCCCGTCTCTTCGCTTAACTCCTGAAGCCCCTCCCAGGCCGACTGGTTGAAGGACTGGTCATTGATTCCGCCCGTATCCGTAATCATTGCTACGGAATAATCGCTCTTCTTATCCGATGTCTTGCTGTCAGAAGTCTTCTCCTCTTTGTCCTTTGAACCTCCGCATGCTGCCAGTGAAAGTGTCATCGCTGCTGCCAGTCCGATTGCCATTGCCTTCTTGAATTTCATAATCTTGTTTCCTCCTTAAAAATAGTGGTTTCTTTGTTTCCTGTACTGTCTCAGACAATACGTATATTCGAAAAGCCGCAGTTTACGGCAATTCCTCTCCATTTTTCCATCTGTTCACCAGATGGCATTTCCTTATCTTTTAACGCGGTCCTGACTCCGTGGCTGCGGAATGCAATAAGCTTTAATGTGAAATCATCCAGGTGTTCCCGCACACTCCCTGCAATCCCCCGGATCACGGCTTCTACATCTACCTCCGGCTCCAGACATACAATACGCACTTCTTCGAGCTGGTGCCTTTTAGCCAGATAAATGAGATTTTTCTTAACAGTTTCATTGCTGCTTCTTGTCAGACTGTAAAATACATTCTCATCCCATGCCTTTACATCCAGCATAACTTTATCGCATACGTCCATCAGGTCCGGATACCTGCTGAAATCCACACAGCCATTGCTGTCGATGTAACAGGTCAGTCCTTCTGCCCTTACCTGTGTAAACAGTTCTGTCAGAAACTCAGGATAGAGTGTACATTCCCCGCCCGACACGGTAATCCCCCTGATGAAGGGAAGATTCTTCTTGATCTCACTGAAAACTTCTTCCACCTCCATAAGGTGTATTTTGGGTGAGGAAAAATACGGGCAGACCCGGATGCATGTATCACACTGCACACATTTTTTCTCATCCCAGATCACGGGAAGCCCTTCTAAATCCCACCCCTTCTCCTGAACCAGACTCAATGCCTGTACCGGGCACTTTTCCACACAGATGCCGCATCCGGTGCACATTCTCTGTGTCTCCGGGTTATGGCAGTAGGCACATGCGATGTTACATTTCTGCAGGAAAACGGACGTCCGGTTTCCCGGCCCATCCACCACGCTCAGCGGGATGATCTTGTTGACCGGCGCCCTCAATTCGACGACCTTACCTTCCTGTTTTCAAGATGCGCGTTGCGGTAATTATCTCCGCCTAAGTAGACTGTATTCTGAAGGACCGCCTCGCCCTTATAGTAATGTTCCATATCACTGCGTTTCACAAGGTAGCCTGTGATCCGCACCAGATCGCTGTCGGATGCATAGAAGCTGATGTATTTATCGCCCAGTTTGAACGCGCCTTTAACGATATCCAGCACCGCCGCGGGATTATTGCGTCCGGTTGGGTCAAAGGAAAAGATGTCTGCACAGCCTGTCGGGAAAAACTTATGGAACCTCGCGCTGTGGCGGAGGTGGTCAAACATGCTGTCCGGTTCTGCACCGACAGGTATTCTGACGCCGGAGGTAATTCCGTGGTCTGAGTCGATACCGACCTGCGCATGCAGGGCAAAATGTCCGTGGAAGATTTCGGAATATAGTGCCTCGGAATTCTCCGCATATTGCGCGATCACGTTCATAATCTCCTCTGCCAGATCATCTGCATCCGCATCATGTCCATATGTCTTGTTTTTATCATCCATCAGCATGTTCGTACATTCTGCCAGCCCGACAACACCGAACATTGCCAGAAAATTTTCTCTGTCTATAAAGCCCTCGCGGGACAAAAAAGAACTTTCAAAGAAATTGGACCGTTCTACAAGGAACCGTATCCTCTCATTCATATAATCTCCCATATGCCTTAAGCAGTCCGGCAGAAGTTCTTTCAAGAAATGTTCCCTGCTGTCAGCCTCCTTCGCCAGCCTCGGCAGCACGATCCTTGTCAGTGTGTAGGAGCCTCCCCCGATCGGAAGGATGTTATAGCAGCTTGAAATCCCGTAATCCCCATAAGTATCTTTATGCATCCTGTGATTGCAGATCGCGGGGTTTGCACAATACAGGGACGTATATAATGCCAGTTCTGCATAAGCGTCCGGTGTGATATCCGGGTCATATTTCAAGGTCAGGTTCGGCACTGCGTTCTGCAGGTCTTTTTCCAACGTCAGGATGATTTTACCGGCACGTGTCTCTTCCGGTCCCAGATTCGCATGACAGAAACCGTCTGTAATCGTCCGGTCCAGATAGATCAGGAACAGCTTTATCTTTTTCGCTGCCTCTTCGTCTGATACCCCGTCCAGGAACGGTTCAATCAACTTGTCTATATTTCCCAAGAATACCGGGTAGCTCGTAATTGATGGCACATGCCGGTAAAAGATCATTAGGAAGGAAAGCAGTTCATCCAGATCTTTCGGCGGTTCCAGCCTCAAAAACTGGCAGCCCTCTCTGACCGCTTTTTCATAATCCGGCATGATGTAGCGCGGACGGTACGGCGCATGTCCCTCATCCAGATCACAGATGGCCCCGGTCTCCATGTAGTGCCTTGTCTTTTCCGGTATGTCCAAAACATCCAGACTATTCTCTGCCGCATGGGCAAGTGCAACTACCTTTTGTTCATAAGTAAGTCCCTTCGATGTCACAACCTCGAATGCTGTGCTCATAACGTATCACCTCTTCATAAATTTGTCGGCCGTTTCAAATATGCCCTGATGTACTTTATCTTTTTCAGATAAGCGCTTATGTCTCATTTGCTTACGCCTCATAAGCAAATTATATCGGCTTGTCCGTCTGATTAAAGGACTTATGTCCTGTTTTGAAAAATCCATATCCATTTTGTGAAAAGTAAACGGTATTATCAGGCATTTTTTAGTAATAACGCCAAATAAAAAGGGACTTGTGTCCTATTTTATCGCATTTTTGCTTTAGTAAAAACGCACAAAAAGGACTTTCGATTTTAAAAAACGAAAGTCCCCGAAAATATCACAATATTGTATTTAACTATGGGATGTTAAAATGGCACACCTAATTCTGCCGTTTCTCCATCATCAGATTCAGCGCCATTGCGAAGGCAACAATCAGTCCTCCTGTAAAGGTCGTCTTCGAATATGTATTCATGAAAAACAGGTCGATAATGATCCCCGTAAATACCTGCGCTACAAACGTCAGCAGGGTCAGACGGAATGCCGGCAGTGCCGGGACGATAATGTTGCAGAGGTATACGGCCATAACTCCCAGCATTCCTCCCATATACATCCACGGCCTTGTGCCTGATAAATCCAGTGTGTATGCCGGCGTGATACCCGCGAAAAGCAGTGCCGTAAAGGCAGATACAATCAAACCTGCGAGGTGGTTGACAAAGGAACTCTGCATCTCACCGATCTGCTGTGCAAGGCGGGCATTAATTGTTCTCGAAAGCACTACGGTAATGCCGGAAAAGAGAGAGAAGATGACCGCCAAAACCCCCGTTGTCACGGAATGGTCCAGCATGATGATGATTCCAATTATGGAAAAGGCAAGCCCTGCAAAGACTGATTTCCGAAAAGGACATTTTTCCATTCCAAAAAATCCGAAGCTGTCGATCACCAGAGATGCCGCGGTCTGCCCCAGTAAACCGAGTGCGATGATGCTCGTCATGCTGATATGCCCGTAGGCGAAATTGTTAAACACAACCGTCATGACACCAACCGCACCGCCTGCATAGATCCACAGCGGATGGAATATCTTCCCTGGTATTCCTGCCTTCTTCCCTTTACACACCAGAAGGGCAAATACGGTGCCAACCGCATGGACAATCACCGTCGCCCAGAAAACACCAAGTCTCTGCGACAAACTCCCATTAATAGAAACCATAACTGATATTGCCAAACCTGAAAGAAGAGCTAAAAAGTTGTACATTACCTTACCTCCCGTACTGATACTTTATAGATTCATTATAGAATTAGGATTGACGTTTACATATGACATATGTCATAGTAATCATATGATGCCGGGAAAAAAGAATTTTGACAAGAAATTTAAAAACATTCGGATTGATAAAAGCGAGGTACAGAGAATGCAAAGAAGGCCTTTGACTGAAAAACATTATGAAAAATTAAAAGAATTCGCTCTGTCTGATCTGCCGCTGGAAGCATGTGTCTGTCTCAGCTATGATCCGGGTGAAATACTGATTCAGGAGGATATGCCCATAAAATATCTATACCTCGTCCTGTCAGGCAGGGCAAAAGTATGCTCTACTACTCCAAACGGGAAACATCTCGTCTTATGCTATTATGTGTCTAAAGGGATACTTGGGGATGTCGAACTGATGGCAGATGCAAATACTGCAACTGCCACCGTTATCGCCATCACTGAATTTGAATGCATCGCAGTCCCTTACCAGAGGAATGCTGCAGCATTGAGAAATCATGTAGAATTTTTAAATATTATCGGGAAAGAGCTCGCTTTTAAACTAATCACGAGTTCGCACAGTCTGGTCTCCGCCTCTCTGTGCACCGGAGAAGAAAGACTCTGTTCCTATATCCTGCACGCGTCACACAATGGAATCTTCCGTGATACCCTGACAGATACCGCATACTCCCTTGGCATGAGCTACAGGCATATGCTGCGCCTCTTAAACCAGCTCTGCTGCGAAAAAGTGCTGGAAAAATCGGCCTGCGGATACCACATTCTAAACCGGGATGTGTTAATCAGGCGGGCGGGGAATGAGGGGGGACTTTGACTCACTCAATCTTCCCGTCCAGATAGGAAATCAAAATATTCTGTGGGTTTCCATAGTAAAAACAGCTTAACGGTTCTTCTCCTCCAGAACCTTAATTCCTTCCAAAAACATCCAGCATATGGGTGTGGGGATTCCCTCTTCTTTCCCCATCTTTACCATGCTGCCGGCAAACATCTCGATTTCTGTCTTTTTCTTTGCCTCGAGATCCTGCAGAGTTGAAGGCTTATTCTCATACGGAATCCTGCATATCGTGTCATACTGCCTGCGCATCTGCTCATCTGTTATGATAATTCCCTTTGCCTTTGCAACTGCCTGTACTTCCTTCATGGCTGCCCAGCGGATTTCATTGGCCGGCTCACTGTCCCGGAACATTCCGAATGGGATTCCGAGCAGTGCACAGGTCAGGTTCTCACCGACATTGCACATGTATTTAAACCAGAGCCCCCACATCATATCCTTCTCTACCTTATAAGGGATATCACACCTTTCCATCAAATCAGAAACAGCCTTTACACGCTCTGTCAGAACTTCATTCTTTGCTTCTCCGAAGTACACTTTGCCCCAGTATGGGTCGAAATCTGCTTTCCCATTCCTCATCACAATTGACATCCGCATATAAGAATAGAGGACATGCTCCCAGCCGTAAACAGCAGCGACCCTCTCTTCGCTTTCCACGCCATTCATCACACACAGGATCTGGGTACCGTCCCCGACGAAATTACGGATATCTTCAATGGCCTGGTCCAGTCCCATGTCCTTTACCGCCATGATGACCAGATCTTTTTTCGTTCCTTCCTCAGGTGTACAGACCGGGAACCGGTAATTGACTCCATTCACGGTTACACCCTTATTCTCCAGACGCTCTTTTCTTTTTCCCCGGGCAATGACGCAGAAATTCTCCCTGCCCAAATGTTCCTCCATACGCGGGGCGAAGAACACGCCCATTGCGCCAAGTCCGATTAATGCTGCACTTTTCATTTCCATATTCATTCTGCCTCCTTTATTCCCGTGGGCAATGAAGCGGCGCGGGATATTTGAATTGCTGAAAATAGTTACCATGAACACTAGATTCGGAAATACCTCACCAAGTGTAAATAGTATATCATAAATACTAAACTCGTAAAATACCTCGTTAAGTATTTAGATATATATCTGTTTATACGTTTCCCGCAAATAGAAAATATTTTTTACTTGACGCATATATCTGTAACTGCTATAATTACAGTATGAACTGTACTTATTTTATTTACAGAAAGAGGTGACCATACCATGAAGAAAAGAATCTTCTTATTCACGATTCTGACCTGCGCTGCCCTGCTGCTGAGTGCTTGTCAGAAGTCCACTGGTGCTGATGATACGAAAAAGGATGCCCCGGAAAAGACAGCCGGCTCTTCCACCCTTGAAAACTTCAAGCTTCAAAGACTGGATGGAACAGAGACCGATTTAAACAGCCTTCTACAGAAAGCAGAGCTTACCGTCGTCAATATATGGGATCCGTCCTGTGATACCTGTCCTGATGAAATGAAAATTTTTTCAGAACTATCCGGCCAGTATTCCGGCAAAGGGATTCAGGTGGTCGGAATCGTCCGCGGAGTTACGAAAGAAAAAGATGAAGATGCACTTGCAGTAATAGCCGATACCGATGCACATTATATTCATCTTCTCGATTCAGATGAATTAGACAAACAGATACTGGACCAGTATCCTGATACACCGACAACAATCTTTATCAGCCGCGACGGCCGGCAGTTGGGGACAGCATATACAAAGGCCGAAGATAAAGCATTCTGGGAAACAGAATTTGAAAAATATCACAGCCAGATATGTGAAAATGACCATCCGGCAGACTGCGCGGTTGGCTGAACGCCGTGGTAGCAGCAGGCTGCTGCTTCGCGGTAAAAAGCCGGGAACAATCATCCTTTGATTTTTGTTCCCGGCTTTTTAATTCGTATTATACAGATACGATTCCGACTGGTCAGGCCGTCTGCAAATCTTCCTGCCCTTCATTCTGTCCAATGAGCCCGTACAGATCCTCAATGGACAGCTCATTCGCCTTCATAAAATTATAAAGCTCACCGAGCTCTTCTTCCCGCTTTTTATTCTCAAGCTCTTCTTTCTGCTGCATCAGAACATCCAGCTTGTCCTGCTGTTTATTTATCTGCTCTTCCAAAGCATGGATCTGGTTGTCTAATGATTTCCTCTGTCTCGCCATATCTTTCTCTCCTATCGCTAATTTTTACGTTATTTAACGCTCTATTAAATTATATGGCCGGGCTTGGGAATTTATTCCTGTTTTTTTCCAGATTTATTCTTTTGTTCTCTGGTTCATAACAAGTTCTTTGATCTCGCTGTATTTACCTGTCACATAATCGTAATTCTCCCGCTTGTGGGGAAGGGTGCAGTTCGTACAGTCCTTAACCCCCCTGTCCGTATACCTGAAATTACCTCCACATCTGTCGCCTAATGCATATAAGGGGCAGTAACAGAACAGACAGTTAAAATTATCCGGGTCATTCGTCTTATGGCATGGAAAATATTCACATTCCTTATGGCTGAAAAATGAATATTTCTTTTCTTTTATATTCTTATCTTTCCGGGACATATTTTCATCTCCTTTAGAACACTACTATATCACTGTTTATACGCAGATGCAAACCAGCTTTTGTTACTGCTCCATTTTTACCTAAATTTGTTTGACACTCCTGCCCCCGCATTCTACAATGAATGTAGTAGTTATTTTATAGAAAACGGAGGTGTTGTTATGTTACATGAGGTAAACTTTTTATCCTTCAACAAGCGCGACGAGGTACAGGGCTGGATCTATGCCCCTGCTGTAAAACCAAAGGGCATTGTCCAGATTATTCACGGATTCGGTGAACATTCCAGACGGTATCTGCACATGATCGTAAAATTTATGGATGCCGGTTACATTGTAGCAGCGGATGACCATGTTGGACACGGAAAAACCGCGATGGTCAGCGGAATCTGGGGTGACTGGGGTGATGCAGGCTTCCATACCATGATGGAGGATGAACACACCCTGAAAAAACTGGTATGCGAGAAATACCCGGATCTTCCATACTTTCTTTTTGGACACAGCATGGGGTCCTTTATTGCAAGAGATTATGCCGCAGCATACGGCGATGATCTGGCCGGGGTCACAATCTGCGGGACTACAGGAACCTTCCGCGGGGCTTCCGAAGCCGCCGTACTTTTGAAGAAAGCTGTAGATGAAGGACTCGGGAAAGATTCCAATGCTGAATTTACAGGGGCTCTGATGGGGTGGATGTGCGAACGCTGTGATGATGTCACGATCGGAAATGAGTGGATCTGCGCAGATCCTTATGTACAGAAGGATCATGCAGAAGATCCTTTTGATGCCTTTACAAAGCCAACCAGCAACCGCTCCCTTTATGATTTTACACAGATGATGGAGGCAATTAAAGGTACCGAATGGGCTGAAAAAGTGCCGAAATCACTTCCGGTTTATAATATCGGCGGTGATCAGGACCCAGTCGGCGAATATGGAAAAGGAATCTATGAGGTATCAAACTGGCTGTGGGATACCGGGCACCGTGTTACGACCAAAGTATATTCCGGCTACCGTCATGAAATCCATAATTATGCTGCCATCAAAGATGAGGTCGAGGCAGGAATCATTGAATTTATGGATGGAGTACTTGAGGATTAGCCAATTGTAAACCAACACTTTATCTATACAGATGCCGTACTCCAGAGAGCGCGGCATCTGTGCCAGAGTGTGTTTGATAATTCATGTATACGGCTGATTGTCCCACTTTGCGAGATATTTGAGCCAAATTTTTGAGGCGTAGTGGGTCCTACGTTGATAAAATTTGGCGCAAATAGGGGGTGAAGTGGGGCGGTCAGACGTGTACAATGAATTATCAAACACACTCTAATAATAACAAGTGAAATGTGTATTGGTTTTGCAAACAGCACTTGACTTTTCCCTTTCCCTCTTTTACACTTATGCATACGCAGATGATGGTTCTGTACATGGAAACTATCACATAGCATCTTAATAAGCAATCTCAAACAATCTAATAGATCTTTGAGTCACCCCTATGATCAGGGAATTTTTCAGAAATACACAGCCCCCCTATATTTTGCAGTAATATACCATTGTCTGCCCCCAAATTTTTTGCTATAGTAAAATCAGATAGTTTCTCTGTATAGTTGCATAGAAAGGATACTATATGGACAACACAACCAAAACAGTTTGGCAGGAGGAGCCGCCTGCCGCTGTACAGCACGAAGATGCAGTCTTAAAGACAATGATGCATTTCTTATGTATTGTTTTCCGGATCGATTCGGCATCCTGTAACTGAATTTACAGAAGGAATGAATACATACCGGGTCATCCCCATTATTATGCGGGAAAAGAGTGCCGACGAGCTGATTGACAGACTGGAAAAATGTGTGGCAGAAGATGCCCCCCTGAAGCGTGAAGACCTTGTAATGCTTCCCCTCTGCCCCTTGATGGGTGGAACAATGCCGCAAAAGGACAGGATCAGGGCTGCATTTGCAATTACAAGGGAGGCAACAACAATCAATCCTGATGAAGTCAGGAAAATCGAGGCGGTGATCTATGCTATGGCAGACAAGTTTTTAGAATCAATGGATATCGAAGAAATCATGGAGGAAATAAAAATGACCAGGATAGGACAGAAATTAGTAAGTGCGGGGATTGCTGAAGGCCTCGCTGAAGGTATTGCTGAGGGGGAAGAAAGAGTCAACCGTCTGACGCTTCTTCTCCTCGCAGATAAAAGGTACGATGATATTGAGAAAGCCTCTAAAGATAGGGAATACCAGAGACAGCTATTTAAAGAATTTGGGATCTGACGTAGCGATTCCTGAATATTCTGCATATCCAAATTCCTGTTATCATAGATTGTATACTAAATACATCCATTAGCAAGGAGTGTTCTAAATATGCCAAATGAGAATAAAGAGAACTGCTGCAGCGGCCGCGATGCTGTACCCGGACAGCCGAAAGAAAGTTTTTCTGCCCCCGGCCCTTACCCTCCCGTGCGGGTCTGTGAGCGCAACAGCCTTTACGGAAGAATGATGCTGGATAATATGGGAGGGCAGCATTCGGAAATGACTACCATAAGTCTCTATCTTTATAATAATATGCTGATTGATGAGAATGACCGGATTTCCAATATCTTCAAGGGAATCAGTATTGTAGAGATGCATCATCTTCATATTTTCGGGGAGATTGCAAGGATTATGGGTGAAGCCCCCAGACTCTGGACACACCGCGGCAGCCGGATGGTCTACTGGACGCCGGGATATAATACTTACTCCATTGAATTAAAGCCCCTGCTTGTAAACGCAGTGAACATGGAAAAGGGCGCTGTACAAAAATATCAAAATCAATGTGCCCGGATTGAGGATAAGTATATTGTGGAATCTCTTAAGAGAATTATCGAAGATGAAGAACTACATATCAGAATCTTCGAATCGCTCTATGATGAGTATTGCCGCTAGAAAATCTTGTGGGGCAGAACCGTATCGGTCCTGCCCCGTCTGCAGTCTTCTATTTCAGGGCTCCCTCCAGAAATTCCACGCATCCTTCTATTCCCAGCCGGCTGCTGTCCAGCACAACATCATAGCGGCGCAGATCATCCCACTTCTTCCCTGTATTTGCAAAATAGTAATTTGCACGTTTCTTATCGAACTTCTTCATGGTACTTTCCACATCCCCTTCCGGAATTCCATATTCTGCTGCTATCCGTTTTTTCTTATTCGGAAGTTCCGCATGAATGAAGACATTCAGCACATCATCCCTGTCCTTCAGCACTTCTGATGCACAATGTCCAAGAAAAATTGCCTCTCCCGCATCTGCCAGCCTTTGAATGGTCTTCTGCTCTTCCAGAAAAATACGTCCCTCATTGGACAGCATATTTACATTACCGTTCTGTACCTGGCTCATCATATAAAGAGAATACATCAGGCTGTTTGTGGCTGTCTCCTCATATCTCCCGATTCTCTCAACGGAGATATTATATTTTTGAGAAACCATTTCCAATATCTCAATGCCGTAACAGGGGACCTTGCTTACCTCCGAAAGTCTTCTTCCTACCTTTGTTCCTCCGCTTCCATATTCCCTTTCAATTGTGATAAAACTGTACTTCATTTCACTTCGCCTTCCTTTTTGCCTGCCCCCAGTTGACAGGAACACACGCCTCAGCTAAGGGTATACTTTCTGTTTTATAGGTGTAACTATTCTTATAGTTTATACCTTCTTCCGGTCATTTTCAACTCGTAATCCATACTTTCCTTTAGCACCGTTGAGGTACATTTGAGGTTGAACGTATAAAATACAGTAACAGAATTCCCTGTGCCATGCTGCCCTCATATAACTTCTTTTGGAAGAAATGTCCAAACTGTGATAGAATAAAATTCGGAGGTAGAGAAGATGTTTCATATTTTAGTAGTAGAAGACAACAAAGAATTGCGGGATCTTTTCTGTACAGTTCTGACCGACAACGGTTATACTGCAATCCCCGCAACAGATGGAATGAATGCGTTTGATATTCTCGATCATACTTATGTAGATTTAATCATATCCGATGTCATGATGCCTGTTATGGACGGTTTCGAAATGATAAGAGCGGTGCGGGAAGCAAGGTATACGATGCCGATCCTCATTATAACCGCGAAAGAAGATCCGGCAGATAAACAGGAGGGGTTCCGGTCTGGCACTGATGACTATATGGTCAAGCCGATTGATGTAAATGAGATGGTCTGGAGAGTAGAGGCACTTCTGCGCCGTTCACAGATTGTCAGTCAGCGTAAGACCCAGCTCGGCTCGACTGTATTTGACTGCGATACATTGACCGTCCGGTGTGGTTCCTCGGTAACTGAGCTGCCCCAGAAGGAATTTCTCCTGCTCTTTAAACTGGCCGCTTCGCCCAACCGGATTTTCACACGCAGACAGATTATGGAGGAAATCTGGGGTCCTGACTCTGAAACAGATACTCATACTTTAGATGTCCATATCAGCCGTCTTAGGGAAAAATTCAAGAGCAATCCCGATTTTGATATCGTGACGGTCCGTGGACTCGGTTATAAGGCGGTGAAAAAGTAACATGAATAAACATACATTTAAAGCCACCGTCATGTTTTCTTTTTTAGTATTTATCATACTCACTATTACTATGACATTGATGGGATTCTTAGCTATTACCTTACTCAATCTGGGAATCATCCAGGATCCCATGACCGGTCTGATCCTTCTCATATCTGGTGTGGTCAGTGTAATTCTGGGAACCATTTTTTCACAGTTTGCCGGGAAACGGCCTTTAAGGGCAATTTTCTCCATTAATGAGGCAACGAAGGAAGTGGTAAAGGGAAATTTTAACGTCCGGGTAGATGAAGACACCCCTGTCACTGAATTAAGCTCTATGGCCCATAATTTTAATGTTATGGTAAAAGAACTGGCAAATACAGAAATTTTCCGGAAAGATTTTATAGAAAATGTTTCCCATGAATTTAAAACACCACTGGCTGCCATTGAGGGATATGTGACACTCCTGCAGAAGAAATCCCTGTCCGAGGAAAAACGGGCGGAATACACGGAACGAATCCTCTTCAATACAAGGCAGCTTTCCTCACTGACAGGCAATATCCTCCTGCTGGCGCGGCTTGAGAATCAGGAAATTGAGGTTAAAAAAGAAAGCTATTCTCTGGACGAACAGCTTCGGGAAGTCATCTTACTCTTTGAAACACAATGGACGCAAAAAGAACTGGATCTGGATATCGACCTGTGTTCAGTGGATTACAGCGGCAACAAAGAACTGCTCATGCAGGTATGGCAGAATATACTGGGTAATGCGATTAAATTCGTATCCCAACAGGGACAGATACAGATTCTTCTAAGAAAAAAGCAGAAAAACATTATAGTTTCCATTGCAGATAACGGGGTCGGTATGGATGAAGACACAATAAAAAGAGTATACGAAAAGTTCTATCAGGCAGACGCCGCACGTACCGGGGGCGGCAATGGCTTAGGGCTGACTCTGGCAAAACGGATCGTCGACCTGCATAACGGAACGATCAAAGTTTCCAGCAGGGCCGGGGCCGGCACTATTTTTACAGTAACGCTCCCGGAAGAAATACAGCAGGAGTAGTAATACCGTAAGAAAACATAATATCAACACCACCTATTAAGAGTTAAAAATGGAGATCACAGCTATTCTGTGATCCCCTTTTTTAATTAAATTAAATATGCATGAAATATATTAAACAAATATCCGACAATGATAATCCCGACCGTGCAGATAGCAATAAACAATGCTAACAGCTTAGGCTTTACTGCTTTCTTTAACATAATCATAGACGGCAGGCTTAAAGTCGTAACTGCCATCATAAAAGCCAGAATTGTGCCTAACTGCGCGCCCTTCGCAAGCAGCGCCTCGGCAACCGGTATGGTGCCAAAAATGTCCGCATACATCGGGATACCGACTAATGCAGCTAATATGACGCCAAACGGGTTATTGCTTCCTAAGACTGTTTCCACCCAGCTTTCCGGTATCCAGTTATGAATGACCGCCCCGATTCCGACACCTGCTAAAATATAGGGGAATACTTTTTTAAATGTTTCTGTAACCTGTTCTTTCGCAAACTGTATTCTGTCCCTTTTTGTGAGTGCAGGGGTATTAATATCCACACTGCCTGCGCTCCTTATAAATTCTTCCACATACTTTTCCATGTGCATTTTTTCAATAATTGTCCCACCGGTAACCGCAATCACTAACCCAATCAGTACATAGGCAAAGGCAACTTTTGCGCCGAAGATACTCATAAGCAGGACAAGGCTTCCCAAGTCTACCATAGGGGAAGATATCAGGAATGAAAAGGTAACGCCTAAAGAAAGTCCGGCATTTGTAAACCCGATAAATAACGGTATAGAGGAACATGAACAAAAAGGAGTAACCGTTCCCAGTAAAGCCGATATAATATTTGCCCCTGTCCCATGAAACCGTCCTAATATTTTCTTACTTCTTTCAGGCGGGAAATAGCTTTGTATAAACGAGATGAAAAAAATTAACAGACATAACAAAATAGTGATCTTAATCACATCATAAATAAAAAACTGAATGCTCCCCCCTATGCGGCTTTCGATGTCCAGCCCCGAAGCTGACAGAAGGCCGCCTATTAAACTGTTCAGCCATTTCATACCTAATATCTGGTCCTGAAAAAATAACCATATATCACTTAAAATTGTCAAAAAAACCCCTCCATTCTTTTTTCAAATCAATTTTTTTTGATGTATTGAGGATATATAAAAGCCATCGCACGATGACTTTTATACACCCCAAGGGTACACAATGTTCTAACTATGCCTGTATATCCGGCGTTGTCAATTCTAAAAGGCGCTTTGCAGCGTACTCACTTCCCTTTTGATTCAGGCTGTAGTGTGTCCATTTCCCTTCCTGTCTGCCTGTTACAATACCTGATTCACAAAGTATTTTCATATGATAAGATAAAGCCGACTGCCCCATGTCCATACACTCAATTAGGACACACGCACACTTTTCCCCGCCTTTTAAATGTTCTAAAATAGCCAGTCTCTTTTCATCACAGAGTGCTTTGAAAATTTTAGCATCTTTCGAAAAATCTGTCATTTCCACTGTCCTTTACATCAAATTATTTTGATATGACTATCATAACCTACATACCTCTTCTTGTCAATACTCAATTACTCAACCCGAAGTGCCGTCACCGGGTCATTCTTCGCAGCCTTGCTGGATGGGATCAGGCCTCCCAGTATCGTCAGCAGCACGCTGAGCAGGATCAGTATGACTGCATACTGTACGGGCAGAACTGCGCTGATGGACGAATTCCCTGCCAGATGGTGGATTAGTGCATTCCCCGGTATCAGGATCAGAAGTGTCAGAATGATTCCGATCCCTCCCGCACAGAGGCCGATGATGAAGGTTTCCGCATTAAAAATCTGGGATACATTCCCCTTCGATGCCCCGATCGCACGCAGGATTCCGATTTCCTTTTTCCGCTCCAGTACACTGATATATGTGATGACTCCGATCATGATAGACGAAACTACGAGAGAAATCGCTACAAAGGCGATCAGCACATAGCTGATGATGTCGATAATGTTCGTTACAGAAGACATCATTGTCCCTACTATATCTGTGTAGGAAATAACCTGCTCATCTTTTCCTTCTTCCTCCATGCGGCTGTTATAATCATCCAGAATCTGGACTACTTGTTCCTTGCTCGCAAAATCCAGCGGATAGATATTGATCCCGGTCGGCTGGTCGAAATCCACGTATCCCAGTTTTTCCAAATTTCCTTTATAAGTGGCTCCTTCCGTGGTCATGAAGGACATCAGAAGTTCTGACATTTCATCCTGATCCATATTCATCTGAAAAGCCTTTGCAAACGCTTCCTCGTCAATCTGCATGGCATCACCCATTGCACTCTGAAGCTGGCTTCCGATCTGGCCCATGACTGACTGCATGGCGCCTTCGATGCTGCCACTGATCTGGTTTACAATCTGCTCCATCAGGGATGACATCTGCGTCTGAAGTGTCTGTGACATTGCCTCTGTAAAGCTTCCCATTGATTTTGTCATATATTCCTGAATAACCGTGGATATCTGTGTCTCCAGACTGTTCATATCAACCATGCTGTATATTCCGTCCGAAAGCTGCTGTCTGCCCTCTGCTGTGTTCAGATATTCCATAAAGTATTGTCCCATTAAGGACGGGTCCGGCAGGCTGTTGGCAGCCGCATACTGCTGATAGCCTGCCGCCAGCTCCAAAGCCAGCTTCTGCAGCTGTTCAGATGTGACCGTCACATCGATATTGCTCTGGAAAATTTCATTTCCCCACCGGGTAAGGATTTCCTGTGCTTCTGCTGTCTGCAGATACTCGATCAGGTACTCATCAAACAGGTCGGGGTCCGTATACCCCTGCCCGGCTGCATATGCCTGATAACCGGCCATAATTTCAGAAAACATTGCCTGAAGCTGCTCTGTAGAAACGGTAACACCCCCGCCGTTTTCCTGTATCATGTCTTTTATATTTTCTGTTAAGACCGCCTTCGCTTCCTCGGATACCAGATAAGTATAAACTGCATCGTCCAGTTTCGTGTAGTCTGCCTGTGGATTCCCTGCAGTATAGTTCTGGTAACCTTTCAAAAGCCCGCCCACCATTTGTTCCAGATTGTCTCTGGAAACAGTCAGATTCAGTCCGTTCAGCAGACTTTCCATGCTGAGGCCTTCCATTTCCGGAAGATCCAGTTTCATATCCCCGAAATTCATCATTCCGGACAAATCCAGTGAATTTCCATCCATCTGAAAAGCCCCGGACAGGTCCATCGAATCAGAGAATCCGCCGGACAGGGCGTCTTCATTAAACTTAAAGGCATTCTGTATGGCATTCGTATCTATTGAAAAAAGAGAATCCATATTCAGGGAGTTCTTGTTACTGTCCGTATCACCGAACGGCTCGTTGGTAAACACATTTACATCCGTTTCTGCCATCTGCTGCTGTACGATCCTGCTGTTCTTCGCCTGCTTTGCAGTATGCTGTGTCAGGGAAACCGTGTATCCGATCCCCGGCTTAAGTGCGGAACCGTTTGCCCCCTCTGAAAGCTGCACAATACCAACCACTTTAAGCTCTTCCCCGTTTTTCACCAGTGTGCGCATATAATCCTTGTTATCGGTCTTATCCGTCCACACTTTATGCTCACTGTCATATTCATAATAATCTGAACTGTTTACCAGCTTGTAGGTAGTCCCCAGAATATCTTCATAAGTATAGGAGCCCATATTATCGGGTGTATTGATTGTCTCCTCATCAATAAACTGCTGAATCATTTCATCCAGTTCCATGACATCTCTCAGCCCCAATGTGTAGAGCATTAAGTCACTGATGCTACCGCTGCTGTTTAGAACGACAACACATTCCTTGTAATTTTCCGGCCAGTGCCCGGCCTTTACATCGTACTGGTCTTTATACAAAGAGGCATTTTCCGGCATTTCATAGAACATATCCGTGCTCATCATAGAGGACATCATACTATTGGAACCGGAGGCTGAGCCAAATCCAAGAGAATCGAAGGATTTATCCGGATTGACCTGACGGATCTTATCTCCATCCTCACGGTAAATCTGGGGGACACCATTATAAGAGTATTCGATGGCTTTTGTATATGGCTCTATCCCGCTTTCACCGCTGTCCAGATAATTCTTCAGAGATTCCAGGTCATTGGAATTCATCGTGGAAAACATATCCGTCACCATCTGCACCACATGGATATCACCGTCTTCTTTTTTCCCGCCTCCCCCTGAATTTCCGACCATCAAAGCTGAAATGTCGAAACCAGTGCTTTGAATCTGGAGGGGATATTCGGAAAGGGTCTCCTCCTCCACGGACTGGATGTAGTCGTTTGCCCCCGTGGAGAGCGACAGTATCAGTGCAATTCCGATGATACCAATGGAACCCGCAAAGGCGGTCAGCAGTGTCCGGGCCTTTTTTGTCCGCAGGTTGTTAAAACTCAGCGAAAGTGCCGTCAGAAATGACATGGAGGATTTCCCCATGTTCCGGTGTTCCGGCTCCTCCATGCTATCTTCATCCAGCTCATACGGATTGGAGTCCGAGCGGATCGTGCCGTCCTTTAATTTTACAATCCGGTTTGCATACTGGTCTGCCAGCTCCGGGTTATGTGTAACCATTACTACAAGGCGGTCTTTTGCCACCTCTTTTAAAAGCTCCATGACCTGAAGGCTGGTCTCACTGTCAAGTGCCCCGGTCGGCTCATCGGCCAGCACAATATCAGGATTGTTTACAAGCGCCCTGGCAATGGCAACCCTCTGCATCTGCCCGCCGGACATCTGGGTCGGCTTTTTGTGCAGCTGCTCCCCGAGCCCTACCTCTTCCAGCGCCTCGCGAGCCCGTTTCTTACGTTCGGCCTTGCTGATTCCGGAAATGGTCAGTGCCAGTTCCACATTCGCCAGTATCGTCTGGTGGGGAATCAGGTTATAACTCTGAAATACAAAACCGATGGTATGGTTTCTGTAGGAATCCCAGTCTCGGTCCTGATATTTTTTCGTAGAAATGCCGTTGATAATCAGGTCTCCACTGTCATAACGGTCAAGCCCCCCAATAATATTTAGAAGTGTTGTCTTTCCCGAACCACTGGGGCCTAAGATTGCAACGAACTCATTATCTCTAAGATTCAGGCTGACTTCATTCAGGGCCGTCTGTATCAGGTCTCCCGTTTTATATTTTTTGCTAATACTCTTAATCTGCAGCATGTTATTCACTCTCCTTGTCTTACCAAAGATACATGCCCAACCTCAACCTAACCTCAACTTACAAGAACCGGTCATATTTTTTCAGTTTTCCTTCTATTCCGCTGCAAAGCTCCTGTCACGCACCCGCCTCGTTCAGAAGTCTCAGGAACTCTTTCGGCATGGGAATTACAATCTGGAGCATGAAGATCCCGTTTTCAATGTCCGCGCACATCGTACCGCCGTATTTATCGGTAAGATGTCTCATACTCTTCATCCCGAACCCGTGGTTCTCACGCTTTCTCACCTTCGTAGAAACCGGCAGCCCGTCCTGAAACTTTAGTTCGCCCTCCATGTAGTTGTTTGTCTGTATGCACAAAAATCCACCCTTCGCAGATATGTTGAGGCTGACAACTCTTTTATCTGTATCCTCATATTTGCTGACACATTCGATTGCATTATCTAAAGCATTCCCAAGAAGGGCATAGATATCCAGTGTATTCATGAAATCCAGAGGTTTTGCATCGACAATGCACGTCAGCCGGATCTTATGTTTTTCACAGTACAGGCTCTTCTCGGACAGGATTGTATTCACAACTTCATTACTCGTCTTTACTACCGAATCGTAAAACATAATAGACTCTTCTACTTCTTCGATATACTTTCTGCGTTCTTCTTCTTTCGTGTCCTTCAGTCCCTGCAGCTGGTGCTTCAGATCATGGCATTTCTGGTTAATGATATCAATATTCTCCTTTGAAAGCGCATACTGTTTCTGCCGTTCATAGAGGAGCTGCCTGACTACTTCCTTCTCCTTGTTCAGGGCGCTGATCCGGTAGACACTGTACTGGACAACCAGTACCAGAATACAGTTAAATACATCCGTAAGAGCCCCCCGGTAATTCACCCCTGCAGGATAATCCTCCCCACGAAACAGGTTTTGCCCCATGAATGCAGATACAATAAGCATGATAAGCATCAGCGCAAAGTAGAAAATGGTAGAAGGTTTGTCTTCATAAATAATTCCTTCCAGATCTTTTAACCTTGATGCAAAAATTTTTGCTAAGAGCCAGTACCATGCCGCGCAGGTAACAATGCATACCAGTGCATAGAGTATAAGATGGTCCGGCAGCCCGGGCCAGATCCCCATTGCAAGTATCTCATTCACGACAACATATTCAATGTGCTGTGCCGAATAACTTGATATTCCCAGGAACATAAGATCACTTATCGTGATTTCATAAGTCAGCCTTACGAGTATCAGACTCAGAAACAGCAGGAATATGTACCATGATACATGCAGGGTATAGATTAACATCTTGATGTCTGTGGACACCGCCAGTTTCTGGATCGGTACAAAGCTGACTGCAGTCAGAATAAGGAGAAGGCTTCCTGCCAGATTAATCCTTCCGTGGTCCTTCTTCCTCTTTGCGAAATGAAACGTAAATAGTTGTTCTGCTACAAGCAATTCTATGATAAAACGCAGTTCTTCAAAAACATCCAAAGCACTCATTAATCCATCCCTCCTACATATCTGGTAAATGCCATCATGAATTCCGTCTTCTTGTTTCTGCTGATCTGCAGTTCATCACCGGCTACTTTCACCAGATTCCCCGTGATCGACTCTACATACTTCAGATTTACCAGATAACAATGGTTACTTCTGACAAAATGATATTCCGCGAGCAGTTCGTCCATTTCTTTTAGTACGCCCCGGACGGTATAGTTCCCTGACACGGTATGGTACACGAGATAATGCCGTATGACCTCGACATAGTAAATATCCCCCAGTGAAATATGTACGACCGAATCCGGCGTATTCAATACAAGACGTTTCTCCTCATTACGTTTCACATAGCGCAGGGCCTTTGCCAGCTTCATTGCAAAATCCGGATAGGAGACAGGCTTGACTATAAAATCTACTGCTTCTACCTCGTAGCCATTGATTGCATACTGCGCCATGTTAGTGATAAACATTAAAACGACCCTTGCGTCCATCTTCCTGAGTTCCCGGGCAGTTTCGATACCATTTAGCCCCGGCATCTCGATGTCCATCAGGACCAGGTCGTAATCTTTCGTATACTTTGTCAGAAAATCATTCGGATGATGGAATACGGACACCTGGACCGGCATCTGCCTTTCCTCTGCAAACCGACTGATATAGTCTGACAGCAGCTCTGTCATTTTCTTTTCATCATCCACAACCGCCAGTTTCATTCCCTTCCCTCCAGTACGTCAAATCGAGGGTATATCCGGCCGCGTTATGCCGCGCACCGGACATGCCCTCAATTATTTATCATCTATTATCCGCAGATTCCATATCTTATTATTTAGAAAGATCCTGAATTTCTGCATTTGACTGCTTTTTCTTTAAGAGTCGTCCTGTCGTGATGACCACTACACACAGTACGATAATTCCTGCTGCAACATCCAGTGCCACAAGCAGCTTCATCCAGAGCGGCATAACGGACACAATCCTGCTTCCTGCCGAAAGGCCATTCATGGCATTGCTGTTTGCCACTGCATATGCGATATGTCCGGACGCTTTCTGCATATTACCTATAACCGTTGGTGTCATCTCGGCATCGGAGAGCTTCCACAGGCCGGCATCCGTATTCAGCCACAGGTCAGTCCCCGCTTCAAGTCCCTCCCTTAAATCTTCATAAGCAAATACGTCAAATGATGCCTGATCCGTTACAACGAATCCCTTGAATCCCCATTCCTCCCTCAGTGTAGAGGTCATAAGCCCGTAATGGCCGCCCGACCATCTTGCACCGAGACGGTTCATAGATGCCATCATCCCCAGTGCATCTGCATCGCGGACAGCAATCTCAAACGGCCGTAGGTACAGTTCCCTGACAGACTGCTCATTCGCAAACATGGCCCCGCCGGTTCTGTTGCACTCCTGATCGTTTAATGCAAAATGTTTAACAGTAACGATCACGCCTTTTGACTGCGCACCTTCCACTGTCTTGGCCGCCATCTTTCCCGACAGGAAGCCGTCCTCGGAATAGTATTCGAAATTACGGCCGCTGAATGGGGATCTGTGGATATTGCAGGCTGGTGCATACCATACCGTTACCCCGAGGCTGATGCTGTCTTCCCCGATGCACCGGCCAAACTCCCCGGCCAGCTCCACATTCCAGGTAGATGCGATCACAATCTCCGGCGGATATGCCGTCCCGCTCTCTCCGCCTACTAAGGCGCTGGATATCCCCGCTGTCCCGTCCTTGTCTGTCGTTGCCGGAAGCTGTATCGAATCAATCTGCTGCGTAGCGTAGCCCCCGATCCTGACGAGGCTGTCCAGTTCGCTGACGCTCATCTGACGGATCAGAGTATCCCATGCACTGTCTTCCGGGTCCAGATCCATTAAGGCCGCTGTGTTCAGCCTGCCTAGTTCTTCATCAACTGTATCTGTTACAGGTTCCGTCGCATCCTCATCCTCTGTATAGGAAATTTCCAGGTCTGCCAAAAGTCCGTCCGGTGCCTCCCATGTACCATCTTTATATGTCTCCGGCCATGTGCCGTCCCAGTCGCTACGGCTGAGATACTGATAATCCGGATCATAATAACGGATATCAGTGCTCTCAAACTGATTCGTAATCTCATTTCCCGTTGCCGCTGAGCTGGCATATGTCTCTGTATCAAGCTCCTTTACTGTAACCTCCGCTGCAAAATCAGCATTTCCGTCTTTATCCATTCCGTCTGCTGTGCTCTTTCCCTTTGCAGCGAGAATGTTATTTAATGCATTGTGAGAATCCGTACCTGCCGCGAAATAGTAGCTTCCCGCATCCACAATATACGTTCCTGCACCCTTTGCATCATACGCTTTCATAAGTTCTTTCGGAACGCTGACAGTCACCGTTTCCCCTGCTCCCGCTTCCAGTAAGGATGTCTTTGCGAACCCTGCCAGTTCTGCCGCAGCCTTCTCTATCCCGTTTTCTTTATCATATTCTGTGTAAGGGGACTGCATATAAATCTGGACAATATCCTTTCCTGCCACATCACCTGTATTTTTCACTTTTACGGAAATCTCGTAAGTATCCTCCTGTTCTTCCATCTCGAAATCTGACCATTCAAAGTCAGTATATGAAAGTCCATATCCAAACGGATACTGCACGGATGCCGTATAATCATAGGCCTTGGGATCTTCATTACCCAGAACCACATCCTCGTATCTTGTCTCGTAATAGAGATATCCTACATAGATCCCCTCTCCATATACGAGATACTTGTCTCCACGGTCCACGCTGCTGTTCGCAATCGTGTAATCCCCAAAATTAGCCATGCCCGGAGCGCTCGTTGTGTCATAGGCATAAGTGTCTACCAGTGCGCCTGACGGATTTACCGCGCCTGTCAGCACATCTGCCACAGCATAGGAACCTGTCTGGCCCAATGCACCGGCCCAGAGAACCGCATCGACATCGTATTCTTCCAGTACGCCTAATTCCATAGGATTCGATGTATTGAGCACTACGATTACCTTCTCAAAGTTGTCTGCCGCCATCTGAAGCATATCCCTCTCATTGCCGTCCAGCTGGAGGTAATGATATCCTGTGTCCATTGCTTTTGCGGAATGGTCGGATACCTCGCTTCCCGTGCGTCCGATCATGACAACCGCCGCATCGGCAAACTCTGCAAAGCTTCCCTTCACTTCCTCTGTGTAAACATCTGCCGGGACCTCATTGACCGTAAATGCCCCGACTCCGTAAACATCAGGCTGTGTCTTCCTGTAATCCTTTCCGGCACCCGTGTCATAGAAATCCCACAGGGTGTCATTCAGTGTCAGCCCCCTGTCGGTAAAGGCATCCTTAATGTTAACTGCCACAGATGTATCAATCGTGCTGGCTCCTCCGCCCCCGTAAACCGGGTCCACGCTGTCCTGTCCGAACAGGCTGATCTTCGCACCGTCCCCAAGCGGAAGCGCCCCATCCTGGTTCCTAAGAAGCACGATTCCTTCTGCCTCAAGCTGTGTTCCCAGTTCCTCCAGATGAGCCTTACGCTCTTCTTTGCTGTCAAAATCACTGACAAAGTGTTCTGTCTCCTCACTCTCCGACGATACTACCTTCTGTGTCGGCTGATTAAAATATACAGATATCAGGTTCTGATATTTCAATGCATATGAATTGCCGATAACCAGCCCGATAATGACAGCCGCACATACAATGTAACTAACTGCTGCCGTTACTTTTGAGATTGGTTTTTTTCCCTTCATCTCTTTTTCCTCCCTGTCTTATAATTCACGGAAAGAATATCACAAAAAAATGAAGGTGTTTTCATTCTGGCACATCTTGTATATCTGCTGGCATATCTTGTTCGAAGTCTCTTATCAGCCCACTTCCACTACGCCGTCTTCTTTCACCGTAATAGTCATGTCATCCTTCACATACTCTAAAAATGCTTCTCCCAGTGAATCCACCACCGGCATCGTTACATCATTCAGCCACACGTCCGCCAGGATTGCCCCGGCCCCGGCCAGTGAGTCGATCGGTTCGGAAAACAGCATACACGCCGGCTGCCGTTTCATGGAACAGGCACAGTAAAGAACAAGCCCTCCTGTAGTGGAACCGATGGTTCTCGGCAGGCAGAGTGCCCTGCCCGCCATCTGTTTCCCGTATAAGTCTGTGTTGTTCTGGTCCCCACAGGTTGCCTTCTTATCGCCAAACTGCAGTGCTTTTTGGAAAGACGCCAGTGTATTGAGTCCTTCATGGCTCACAAGCGCCTGTGCAGTCATATTCCCCGGGGTCACAACCCTTCCCTGAAAACTCTTCATCATATCTTACCTCCTTGTTCACCTGGTGATCTGTTCCAGAATTTCCTCATCCGTATAGTATCTCGCACTCGTATAGGTACGGAGCTTATTGCTGGAAGTTATGACAGGCATACTCGTACTCAAAGGATTATTCATATACATAAGGGGGCAGATGTAAGATAAGATTACCCCCGTCTTTTTCAGCCGCGCCGCATAAGGCGTCTCTTCAAACTTTTTCAGTACCGCCGGGGCAGCCGTAAATACGGTAGGAATCACGACTTTTTCATTGCCGGCTTCTTTTAAGCCCCGCTCCACCTTTTCGGTCCAGTTAACAAGCTGGTTCAGACTCATGTGCGGACACCCCATGAAGCACAGCTTTGGCTTTGCCTCTTTGTTTTTCCAGATGACCGGATAGCTGTCATAGACCCTTTTCAGTTCCGCATCGTCGATGACATATACATTCGGATTCTCTTTCAGCAGTGCCTTCTTTTGCTGCACTGCCTCCGGGGTGATTCCCTCCACATGGTACAGCCCCACTGCGCCGTTGGAAGCCGTGGCCGCCCCAAAATCCTTCAGGTATGTCCTTGCATCTTCGTCCAGTTCCCCGAGCCACTTGTCAAGCCCGACAATATAGGGGACATCCTCCATAACCTTCATGCCGACGGCAGAGCCTAACAGTTGTGCCTCCGGTTTCTCTGTCGTCTTGATTTCAATAATCCAGTCCGCCCTGCGGCCTTCATCCGTCAGCAGCCCAAAATAGGGCACGTACCCTACCACGGATCCCATCAGGTCGATAATACCCGAATTACGGTTGCATCTGGCTCCCAGTACGGAATTCGCATATACGACTGCCGAGGACTCTGACCAGGATAGAACGTCTCCCGGCTTCGGTGCATTTCCTACCTCGTCCATATAGCAGGTACACGTAAAGGCGTCCCTTTCAAGCAGCCCCAGCTTCCCTAATTGGTCCTCATAGAAATCCTGTTTACTGTACATAAAGTGGTTGAAAACAATATTCTGTATGAAAGAGCTTGGTACATTCTTGTCTAACGGCCTCGGGTCTGCGGTGAATTTCTGTGAGGACACACACCCTGCATCAATCAGTTTCTCCATCAGGTCATATACAGGACCCAGCGCCTTCAGTCCGAAGGAGGTAACCAGATGGTTGTATTCACTGGTAATCGGGACCATCCTGTCTGCCCCGAACAATTCCCCGTAACGGATCATGGTCTCCATAACCTTTGCCATAACCTCGCCTTTGCTGCCGTTTAAGATTGCTTCCTGCTCCTTCGACAGTTTCATTTTATACTTTATCATCGTATCCGGCCTCCCATCATATTTTCATTGCCGTCTCGTACGCGCCCCAGATCACTGACCTGAGATTGCCTACATTCTTACAGTCACCTACCAGATATGCCCCTTTCTTATCCAACGGATCTGGTATATATCCCGCAGAGCTAATGACCGAATCACATGCGATCTCTATGTCTTTTCCATCCTTGGTCCGGCAGATTACAGAACCTTCCTTTACCTCTTTCAAGGTCGTCTCCAGATAAACCGGGACCTTGTGGAGTGCGAACCATTCACGCAAATAAGAACTGTTGGCAAGACAGACACCTGTCTGGGAGATCAGGTCATCCTTCATCTCCACAATGACCGGGTTCTTTCCCATCAATGCCAGTTCATATGCGATCTCGCTTCCGGTCAGCCCCCCGCCGATCACAGCCACCGTGTCACCTGCTTCTGCTCCGTTTAAGAAGTCACATGCCTCGATCATACGCTCATAACCGGGCACATTTTTCAGAAGCCTCGGAACAGAACCCGTGGCAATAATAACAGGGCCGTCCTTAAACGTTTCCGTATCTGTGACTTTGTGGTTCAGATTCACTTTTACACCCAGTACCTCCATCTGGCGTCTGTACCATGCAAGCAGGCTTCTAAGCTTCTCTTTATAGGATTCTGCACTTGCCGGAATAAAAGTTCCCCCAAGGACACTGTTTTTTTCATAAATAACCGGGTCATGCCCCCTGAGTTTTAATACCCTTGCCGCTTCCATGCCTCCGATACCGCCGCCGATAATGGATACTGTCTGGGGCTTTGATGCCTTATGAATATAGTGTTTATCCCACTGCATCGTCTCTGCATTAACCGCGCATCTTGACAAATGCAGGCTGTCGGAAAGTTCCTGGTCATTTGCAACGCCCTTGTAATGGCACATGTTAAAGCACCCGTTATGGCATAAAATACAGGGTCGGATGTCCTCTTCCCTGCCTTCCTTCATCTTTGTAACCCACTCCTGGTCCGCCAGAAACTGCCGCGCAAACCCTGCACCGTCGATTTTCCCTGCGGAAATGGATTCGGCCGCAGTGTATGGTTCCATCCGGCCCGCACATACAACGGGGATATCCACAAACTGCCTGATGTGCTCTACATCCTCCAGATTACAGTTCTCAGGCATATAGATCGGCGGATGTGCCCAATACCATGCGTCATATGTACCATTATCACAGTTCAGCATATCATAGCCAGCATCCTGAAGATATTTCACAGCCTTTTCGGACTCTTCCATATCCCTTCCTGCTTCTACGAAATCTTCGCCCGGCAGGGCCCCTTCCCTGAATCCCTTTGTCATGGAACGGACACTGTATCTTAAGGATACCGGGAAATCTTTTCCACATTCTTTCTTAATGGCCTGCACAATCTCCACCGGAAAACGGTAACGGTTTTCGAAGGAGCCGCCATACTCGTCCGTGCGGTGGTTCACATATTTGAGGGTAAACTGGTCCAGCAGATAGCCCTCATGTACCGCATGGATCTCGATGCCGTCCACGCCGGCATCCTGAAGCAGCCTTGCACATTTCGCAAAAGCTTCTACATATTCATGGATTTCCTCCACAGTCAGCTCTCTTGACGGCACCTTATCAGACCACCGGTTCGGTGAAGGGCTGGCTGTCGCCGTAATCTTATCCAGATCCATAAACGGTTTGGAGACTACTCTTAAAAACTTATTTGTGTAAAGAGTCTCCATCAGTCCGCTGATCGTAAAAGAGCGTCCGAAGCCCGCCGTCAGCTGGATAAACAGCTTTGCCCCCGTCTTATGGAATTCCGGGAGCCATGCTTTTAAATCCTCATACATCTTTTTGTTCTTATAAAGCCACTGCCCGAACATCGGGTTGTAGACCGGCTGGCACCCCGGCAGCACCAGTCCGGCGTTATTCTTTGCCACCTCCATGATAAAGCGGGCCCCGTCTTTGTCAAAATGGTTCTTCTCCATCCATCCTAAGAGATTCGTCCCTCCCATAGAAGTTAAAACAATGCGGTTCTTAATCTCACAGTTTCCGATACGCCACGGCGTAAATAAAGGTTCAAGCCTTGGATCCATCCTCATTCCTCCTCTTCCTGTGCATTCCTTTTCTGGTATGAAGCTGCATGCTTCGTGTTATGTCTATTGTAACATACACAGTCAGTATCTGCACGCCTATAAGAACAAGATTCCCTATGACTGCCTGCAGCCACCGTGTCCATATCAGCTGTTCCTGCCAGAATTCCTGATGCCTCGAAAGCTGCCTTACCGCATCCGCCTTCTCCCTCCATAAGTTTTCGTAAAATTCAAAGTCTGACCAGTAAGTAGGGAGATACTCTCTCCCTAATCCTGAAAAACGTATTCCCATGATTAGAATCAGGACAGCAAATACCCCTCCGGTTACCAGAAACAATATTTTAACTGGCCGGCTGGCAGAAAAACCGATTAAAAAGCAGATCATGAACCATGTCACCGCCAGATTCAGGGCAAACAGAATATACGCGGATGAGAAGTAGAACTGTCCGTCAATCACTTCATCCGCGTTTCCAAAATACATTTCCAGTGTTTTGATGCTGTTCTTAACAGACTGCTTTGACGATGCTCTGCAGACCGCGATCCCGTCAAAGGCAGCCCCTTTATCTGCCGGGATGGCGCAGACCATCCTGCCGCCTGACAGGATTCCTGCAACCTGATATTTTTTCCCGTCCAGTTCCACAATATTTCCCACAGCATCTTCTGTCCCAAATAAACACTGTGCCGCTTTCTGGTCCAGCAGGCAGGCATCCTCCTCATCCTGAAAGAAATACCGGCCAAGGCACAGCGTCACCCCAAACACTGCCTCCGGCTGTCCTTTGATACGATAGCACTTTAACTGCTCTCTTCTTCCTGTGTTCTTTGCTGCTGCCGCTGCCTCACCGTCTGATTTCCACACGGCGGCCAAAGAAAACTCTTCTTTACTGCTGCTTTCCATAAAGGCATCGAATGCCCCTTCCGAAATAGTTCCCTCCCGGAAGCGCATACTCAGGTGTTCAGAAAACTCCTCCTGTACAGACATGCGGCTGAACAGCCAAAGATCCACCAACAGTAGAAGTGCTGCCAATATCAGATAACATATTAGTTTTCGTTTTCCTTTATCCGTACCTGATCACCCTCCTCTACATATTTGTCAGAAGATACTATGATTTGGCTGTCTCTTTTAAGACCGCCTTCAACTGCCGCCTTCTCACCGTCTTTTTTTATCACGTTTACATTCACCTTTTTTGCTGCCTGAACAGTTCCAAGCATGCCGGTTTCTTCTGAAAGGACCAGGCAGTAGTAGCCAGATGCACCCTCCCGGAGCGCTGACTGGGGAATGATCTGGTCAAACTCTTCCTCGGTTTCTATCTCTGTCTTCCAGATAAAAGTTTCATTGTATGCCGCTACCATACCGTCCGGAAGGGAAGCAGACCAAAAAGTAACCTCTGCGGCCGGATCGCCTCCGGCGTCTGCATTGCCAGTTTGGCCGGAAAGGATTCCCGTGTTCTCCCCGTCTCTGTCCTGCGCAACTGACTCAATCTCTACTTTATATTTCTCTGATGAAGAAGTTTCAATTTCCACCTGAAGTCCTGCTTCCAGTACCTCTTTCTCCTCTGTACCGGCAGTCCCCTGAAGGCGCCATCCGCTGTTTCCAACCGTCAGTACTTCTGTCCCTGTGGAAATACTCCCTTCCTGCACGCCTGATTTCAGTATCACACAAGTTTTTTCTGCATAGATTTTACCGTCGGCAGCCTGATATTCCTGCAGCTTTTTCAGTTCTTCCTCTGCCTGTCTGATCTGGATGTCCAGATCTTTTATCCCCAATTCAGCAGCCTCCCTGGCATTTGCATCGTTTTCTTCCTGTGCCGCATCCTGCTGGCAGGCTAAATCATAAGCATTCTGGGCATCTGTCACCGCCTGTTCCAAAGACGCTGCTTCCGCCTGAGTACTTTGCACTTCCTGATATAGCTGCTGTTTCAATTCTTCGGATTCCTCCGAATCATAGGCATACTGGGCGTCTGCTTCCTTCTGCCATGCCTGTGCGAGACGGTCTTCGGCAGACTTAAGGGCAAGCGCTGCACTTGCAGAAGCCGGTACCCTCTGTGTCTCCCTCGTGGAAATAAGCTGCTGTTCGCGCCTAAGCTTAAGCTGCTCGACCTCACTTTGTTTCTGCTCAATAGTCTTTAAGAGATACTCCCCGCGAAACTGTACAAGGCATTCGCCCCTCTTCACAGTACTCCCTTCCTTTGCGGCTTTTTCTACCTGCTGGCCCGGCCAGAGGAAAATCTGCTCTTCTTTCTCAGGCACAATCTTCCCGCTCCCCGTGTAGGAATAGGTGAGCCGTCCCCTTCTTACTTTGTCCACGTTCACCTGTGCAACCATCAAAGATGCCGCCGCCCTTGCAATAATAGTACATACCGCCATTGCGATAAAAAATCCGGCCAGAATGCGAACCGCAAGTTTTTTCTTTTTATCCATATTCTGTCTACCCCTTTAGCCCTGATGCAGCAATCCCCTGTTCCAGATAATCCTGTCCAAAGAAGAACAAAAGAAGTGCCGGCACCAGCATAATCATAGAAGCTACAAACGCAAGAGAAGCATTTTTCTCCATAATCTGCGGCAGATACAGTGACATTGGCCAATACGCCGCTGTCTTTAAATACGTCATGGGCTGCTCAATCGCGTTCCAGCTCTCCAGAAATCCTAAGATGAGGATTGCAAAGATCCCCGCCTTTCCCAATGGCAGTCCTATAGACAGGAAAATCCTGAACTCGTCCGCCCCGTCCACCTTCGCCGTTTCAATGATCTCTCTCGGAACTGCTGCAAAGGTTTTCCTTAAAATGAAGACCGGAAGTGTGGAAAACATTCCCGGCAGGATGATTGCTGCAAACGTATCCATCAGATGTATTTTGTTTAAAACCAGATATCCGGAAACCATCGTCACCTGAAACGGCAGGATCATCAGAAGCATATAAAGAAACCACAGCACATTCTTTCCCGGGAACCTGAAATTGGCAAATGCCCATGCGGCCGGGACTGCCACAAGAAACTGCCCCAGCAGGATTCCCCCCGTCTGTATGCAGGAATTCCAGAAAGACGTAAAAAACTCCGGTGAATCCAGAAGGATCTGCACGTATGCACGAAGCGTTGGATATGCAGGAAAGAACCTGAATCCCGCCATCCCTTTCATCCCTGACAGAACTGCACCACACACTTCCTTGAGCTCTCCGCTTCCCATAAACGAATAGGATACGATCAGGAGCAGCGGCGATACCATGATAACCAGTACAAAAAACAGGAACAGACCTGTCACACCTTCAAATAACTGCCTCTTCTTCCTTCTTGCACCCCCGCTATTTCTTTTGCTCTTCCTTTTTCTCCCGGCAGTTCTTCCAAAATTCCTCACCGCTTAAGATCCCTCCTATCAACAGCACCAGCATCACCGCTGCGGCTGTCATTTTCTGGATATCCAGACTGGTAAACCAGTTGTTAAACAAATGCTGCAGCATATAGATGCTTTTGTCCGGATAATCCCCTGAGAGCAGGTATGCTTCACGAAAGACACGGAACGCATTGATAAAAGAAAGAAGTCCCGTTACAAATATCGTCTCTGCCAGCTGGGGCAGGGTGATATAGCGAAAAAGAGCCCACCGCCCTGCACCCTGTACCTTAGCCGCATCATACTGCTCCTTCGGTATTGCACTTAACCCTGCCAGCCACAGCACCATGTCATATCCAAGATTCTTCCACACGTAACAGGCAATCAGCACCCAGAAAGCATTGTCTGAAGAGAGCCAGTCCGCCCCTTTCCCTCCAAACTGCCTGAGGAACAGGTTCAGCCAGCCGTGCCGGTCGAATATCATTTTAAAGCAGACTGCCACAGATGCCACCGGCAGTGCCATCGGAAGCAGGAACCCTGTCTTCATAAGTTTCTGGTATGTTTTGCTCTGTTGGACGAATACCGCAATACTAAGGGACAATGTAAGAAGCAGCGGGATACAGACCAGCATAAACTTCGCTGTATTGCCTGCCGCCCTTTGGAAAGCTTCGTTTTGAAGCACAGTCCGGTAATTCCCAAACCCTACAAACACGTGTCCGGATGCCTGTAAAAAGGAGCGCCGGAAGACATCCAGAAAGGGAAGGAAGACGAACCCTCCCACTCCCAAAAGACTTGGGAGCAGGAACAGGTATGCCGTCCGGTATTCCGTCTTCTTACTCTGCGAGATAGGTATCCGCCTTCTGCGCAATGGTCTCAACTGCTTCATCCACATCGATACTGCCCTCCAGATATTTTTCCGCGTTCTCCTGATAAATGCCCCATACGGCACGGTCCTGTATCAGAGGTTTGGTCAGTGTCCGGCTCATGTCAAGCAGGCCCCGAAGTTCTTCCTCCGTCACTGCATATCCAAATGCAATAAACTCCATTTCTCCATCTTCTGTTTCAAATCTCCATCCACTGCTAAGTGAATTCATATATGTACTATCAAGTTCTTCCTTCAGGCCGTCCATTGAATCTGCCAGAACCGGAAGTCCCTCTTTCTGCTGCACCGACTGTACCTCTTCGGACAGCAGGAATTTTAGGAATTCCTCTGCCAAATCCTTCTGGGTGCTGTTCTGGTTCACTCCCACGATACCGACCGGATGATACAGATTCTGGATGGATACCGGGGACAGGCTTAGCTCACGCATAATTCCATAAGGGAAGGTCATGCCGGGCACGCTGGAAATCTCCGCGGTTTCTGCTGTATCCGGATGCTTTATAATCCCAAATTCTGCCCAACTGGTGAATATCCCCGCGGAATCCTTGTACTTCTCTGTAATATCGTTTCGTTCTTCGAATTCTTTTGTCCCGGCATTTTCACAGATTTTTTCTTCCAGTTCAAGGAGTGTCCTTAGCTTCTTCTGATCGACTTTACCGTTTGTTTTCACAATCTCTTCGTGATATAGCTGAAAGAGAAGATCTCTGATGTACCAGTGGTCAGGAAAGCTAAAAACAGTTGCATCAGGCTCTTTGTCCAGATAACGTTCCAAAGAATCAATTGACTCTAATGCATCCCGGACTTCCGGGCTTCCATACATAATTGGAATCCTGAATTTTATTGGCAGGGCATAAATCCTGCCATCCTTCTGCGCCGTATTTTCTAAAATGTTATCCAGATAGGAATCTTCGGCTGTCAATTCCTTCGTGAAGTCTGTCAGGTCCGCCAGTGTCCCTTTTTCTATATAGGCATCCAGGGGCAGGCCATCCATAAGCAGCACATCTGCGCCGTTTCCACTGAGCAGTTCCGTATTCAGTGTCCGGATATCATCTGAAGTCACTTCGCTGTCCTCTTTGCCTGATGTATGGAAATCTACCCTGACATCCGGGTTCTTCCTCTGGAATTCCTGAATCCCCTGACGAACCGTATCATTGTCCGACAAGCCAAACACAGTCAGTGTCTTTTCCGGTACTGCTGAGATATCCGGATCATAAACATAATGCTTCAGGTTATAATCATAGTCCTTATTCTGCCCGTAAAGCACATAGAAATCGTCATCATTTCCCATGATTACGGAACCGGCCCTGTATTTGGGCTGTCCCATCATTCCCATGCCGCCGTCCATCATAATTTCCGTCATATCACTGCCAATCTGGCAGCGGCTGATTCCTTTTTCGGAGACAGCATACCAATTGCTGCCATCACTGCATAATGCAGGCCATTCACCCTTTTCAAATGTTAATTTACCTTTTGTTTCAAGGCTTTTGGCATCATATATCTTGCAGATGCCATCCTCTGCCTGGACTGCTATACTTCCGTCCTTTCCTTTTGCAAGCCTTCCATAACCGGAAAATGCATCGCCGTAATAAGCAGAATCCACCTCCATAATAGTTTCCAGTGTATCCGGTGAGATGACCACGGCCTTCAAATTATTCAGATCGTTCAGCCAGTAGTTTCCTTCTTTGTCTATCACCATATTTTGAACCATCATGTACTGGTTTCCCGATTTCTCTGTCACATAAGGGATTTCGAGAATCTCTCCCGCACTTCCTACTTTCCCGCGGCATATAATGTCCGGGGTCCCCGCAGTGCCCTGCATGATTACCACCTGTGTGCCATCATCAGACTCCTGTACATCCCGCACCTTGCCGATCGTCGGCATTCCTTCATCGTGCAGTCTGCTGAACCAGTCAAGGTCAGTCTCTTCCCATTTTCCATCCACATATTCGTACCGGGCGATTTCCGCCCTCAGGTAGTTGCTTGCAAACAACAGCGGATTGCCATCCTTTGACTGTAAAAAACTTATGAATTGCTCCTGTCCCTCCTTCACCGGGAATTCTATGTCCTTTTCAACATACCGCCCTTTTCCGGAGGACTTCTTTTTACCATCGCCCTTACAGCCCGTAAGCCCCCCGGCTGCCAATGATAAAATCAACAAAAATACAATTGTATATTTCCACATATTTTTCATAACACCCCTCCTTACATTCTTTATTATCTATCATACAGAAACTATCTCAAAAAATCTTGAAAGCCAGATTCTTTTTTTAAAGATTTTTTTGAGATTTATCTGCTATAATGTTTTTATTACAGGACGAGGGGGACTAATTATGCACATTTTGATCATAGAAGACGACAAAGAACTCTGCGATGCCCTTAGGCTTCAGCTAAAAGCCAGAAACCATTCTTCTGACTGCTGCCATAAGGGAAGTGATGCTTTATACCATGCCCTGAACGGCTCGTACGAACTGATCCTGCTGGACAGGATGCTTCCTGAGATTGACGGGCTGTCCATCCTGCGCGCCATACGCCAGAACCATATCACGGTCCCGGTAATCCTGACTACCGCGTTAGATACTGTAAACGACCGGATCGACGGGCTGGACTGCGGTGCCGATGATTATCTGGTCAAACCTTATGCGATTGAAGAACTGATGGCGCGAATCCGCGCTCTTTCCCGACGCCCGGCCATCCTTTCCGAGCATCAGGACCTTGCTTTTAGCGATCTTTCTTTTACACCGGATACCCGGATTCTGAAGTGCAACGGGCTGGAACTGCGGCTCTCCGGCCGGGCTGCCCTGCTGATGGAATACTTTTTACGCAATCCCGAAAAGACACTGACAAGGGAACAGATATTCCTGCGGATCTGGGGCGCGGATACTGCAGTAGAAGACGGGAATTTAGACACTTATATTTATTTCCTGAGAAAACATCTGAAGACATTGCACAGCGAGACGGTTATATCAACCATGCACGGCCTGGGCTACCGTCTGGAGGGACCACATGTTTCGTGAGTTTAAGAAAAACCTGATATTTTTATATACGTTAAGTACGGGCCTGATTCTGACCCTGATTGTTGTTCTTACGTTTCTTTTTTCACTGGTATCGCTGGAAAACAAACGGCAGTCGCTGTTCCAGAATCATCTGTTTACGCTGACTTCCAGACTGCAGACAGATAATACGGTTACCGATTCCTATCTGGCAGAAATGGAAACGCGAAATGAACTGATTATTTATATCGAAGAAAACGGGACCCCCCTGTTCTTCCCCGGTACGTATGAAACCACCAAGAACCGGGATTTTCTGCTGGAACAGGCTGGCAGACAGGCCGAAAAAGAAGGAATCTATGAGGATTCCCTGCCAGTCTCCTCAAACACGTTACAAAGCTCTGTCTTTCGTACAAAAGGACAGCACCATGATACATGGCTTGGCAATGTGCTGGTTATCCGCACAGATTCCGGTTATAAAAAGCTAATCCTCTTATCCGATGAAAGCGGGGAACATTTCCGCATCCTGATTATGGGGCTTTTGTTTCTGTTGGCAGACTGCATTGGAGTCTTCCTGCTCTATCTGGCCGGAAGGCGTTTTGTCCGCCGTGCCTCAGCACCCTTGGAGGAAAGTTATCAGAAACAGCAGGACTTTGTGTCAGCGGCCTCCCATGAATTACGCTCCCCGCTTGCCGTCATTCAGGCAAATGCTGCAGCCATTACGGATGCCCCCCTAGAAATGCCGCGGCTATTGTCCGTCATACAAAAAGAGTGTGACCGGGGCAGTTCCCTGGTTAAGAATCTTTTGCTTCTTGCGAATATGGATTCCAACCACCTGACAATACAGAAAGAAAACGTAGAAATCGACGAATTACTCCTGCATCTTCTGGAGCTGTATGAACCTGTCTTCCATGCAAAGAACAGCAGCCTGCTGCTCGAGCTCCCGGATATGGTCCTGCCCCGGATAAAAGCGGACCCGGCACTCTGCCTGCAGATCTTCACCATCCTGTTGGATAATGCGGCTGCTTACGGGCTTGAAAACAGCAGGTATCCGAAGATTTTACTAAAAGCAGAAACCTTGCAGGGCCGTGTTTCTGTCTCCGTAGTTGATTACGGAGCCGGGATACCGGAAGAAGAAAAAGGCCGTATTTTTGACCGCTTCTACCGTGGCGACAAGTCCCGGAGTAAGAAAGAGCACTTTGGACTGGGTCTCTCTATCGCTTCGGAACTTGCCAGGGTTCAGGGGGCCAGGCTGAAGGTGGAGGATACGGACGGGGGCGGGAGTACCTTTACCGTCGAATTTTATGTATGATATACTGTTTCGCCGTTTAGATATACTGTATTGACATTTTCAAGTGCACGGATATCTTTTGACGCATCTCCGTTTACAATCAGCAGGTCTGCGTACAGACCTTCCTTCACCTGTCCTACCTGGTCTTCCATGCCAAGGACCTTTGCGCCATTCATAGTCCCTGTCTGGATTGCCTCAAGAGGCGTAAGACCATATTCTGTCATATATGCAAGTTCCTTTGCGACAAAGGTATCTGTCCGTCCGGCTGCCGTAATATTATCCGTCCCGGCGCCTACGAGCACCCCAATGTCATAATACTCTTTAAAATGATCTTTATACATATCGGCCGCCGCCTTGCAATAGTAATACTCTCTCGGTTTTTCTTCTATATTTTCGTACTTCTTTTCCAGATTCTCATAAATGACTGTATAGGGGAGGATCGTCGGGGTCCACGCAATTTTCTTACCGGCCATCTCCTGTATCTGTTCCCTCGTAACAAATGTTGCATGTTCAATCGTATCAAATCCGGCCTTGATACACATACCAATGGAAGGCTGTGTCCCGGAGTGCACGGTTATCTTAGCCCCCAGCCTGTGGCATTCCCTGACCGCCGCATCCAGTTCTTCCTGACTGTACTCGCAGAGGTCTGACCGGTGGCTTGTCATGATTTTGATCCATTTGCTGCCATGCTTGATCCGGGTCCTGATTGCCCTTTGAAGTGCGATAATACCGTCAGTCTCTTCCACGCCTTCTCCCAGCCCAAATGAGCTCCCGTGCCCTCCCGTAATGCACAGTGCGCTGCCGCAGTATTCCATCCTCGGAATTTTGAAAAATCCCATTCTGGATGCCTCTTTCATCGTCATGCACACCCCTTCCGGAGAACCTACGTCCCGAAGTGTTGTCACGCCGCGTTTAAATGCATCCTGTGCATACTTTTGGGTGATATATGCCATCATGTAATCATTCTGCACCTGGGGCGCCGGCCTGTATCCCCAATGCCCCAAGTGTGCGTGTAAATCAATCAGCCCCGGAAGCAGCGTACTTCCCGGATATGAAATCACTTCTTCTCCCGGATATGCTGTCTTTACTGCTGAACATGTTCCAATCTTCCCTATTCTCCCGCCCTCATCTATGCGGACAGCGGAATCTTCTAAAACGGTTGCACCGTCTCCGGTCACAATTTTATCTGCTGCAATGATCATACAGAATCCCTCCTGTTTTGTTTCTCAGAATCAGATTTTTCCTTTTTTATACATCCAGAGAGCAAACGCAATTGTTCCGAATGTTCCGACGAGTGATGTCACATAGCTCGGGTTTGGGCCGAGGAAGCTGAATACGCCCTTCTTTACCATGAAACAGAATGAAATCCCGAGCAGTAATGCAACCGGTACGATCTTCGGCTTTGTCATAGCAAACTGTACAAATACGGCTCCGAAGAGTGCGGGCAGCAGATAGTTAAATGCATCCAGCACTCCCTGAGGGAGATAACTCATAATAACGCTGCTGAGGATTGCTCCGACTGCCAGTACGGGCACATTAACAAACACAGACGTACAAATGCCAAGTGTTGAAATGATGGAGCCTTCCGGCGTCCCCTGCTCTACCCCTGCTTCTTTCTGTGCCATAACCGCACAGGGCACACGCATATTCGATGTATTTCCTGCAACAACATTGATGTAAGTTCCCGCCGAACCTACAATCGGGAAATTGGAAATCGGTTCTACAAACCATACAACCCCGATCGCACTTGCGATGGAAAGCCATCCTGTCAGTACTGCCGCCCAGGGGATTTCGATCCCATATACAAGGGCAACAAGAATCGCAGGGATAAAGCAGAAAACAACACAGATATAGTTGCCTATTTTACCGCTTTTATGGATTCCTTTTAAGTAACTGTTCTGATAAATATCCTCTCTTACCTCTTCTGGTTTTAACATATTTTTACCCTTCCTTTCTATTCTACAAAAGTGCCGTGATAATCATTGCCGGGAAAATCGCGATTGTCAGGTTCCATTGTGAAAGCCATTTGATGTTTTTTGTTTTGGCAATGATGCACGCTGCTGCCATGATTGCTGCACCTAACAGACAGGATACGGTTGTCTTATCTATTGCCGTCAGGTAGGTTGCGTTGTTTGCGCCAAGCGCACCAAGCAGGGCTCCTGTTGAAATAACAGGTAATATGGACCTTCCAACTTTTTTTACAATTTTATTCTGGATCTTGTCCATCTTATCAGAAGCAAATGTTCCAAACAGTACCCAGGGAATAGAACCTAAAATCATAACAAGGAGTGCGGCCATGAATCCATTCTCCGTCATCTTATCAACACCGACCTGAATCCCCGTTGCTCCTGCACCAAATCCTGCCGCCATCAGTTCGAACATGGAATTTCCTACAAAGGACAGCCGCATGAATGCCACCGGGCCCCCCATGATTGCCATGACGGCAAACATTCCTGCGAGGCAGGCGATAGACGGTCCGATTGCCGTAATTGCACTTGTTTTGATCGCAGCCTTTAGCTGGCTTTGCTCCAGCCCTATCTCCTGTCCTGTTTTATAGGACTTCTTCCATGTCCTTCCGGCCAGAAACAATAAGAATAACACCGGCAGTCCGCATCCCAGCCACATAAGCGGGCTGTTCAATTGAGTTAAATCCATTGTCTTCATACTTTATTCCTCCTCTTTATCCTTTAATAGTTCTTCTTTTGCTTTTTCAATAAGTTCTGGTTTGTTAAATAAATCCATTCCTGTCATCGCCAGTGCCGTTGCCGCCCTGACTGCAATATCTGCACCTCGTTTTCCCCCGCAGGCTTCTGCAAATGCTTCTGAGTGCGGGATTGCCGGGCTTCCAACTCCAATCATGATCTGGAAGGTCGGGATTCTGTGTGAAATATTCCCGACATCACTGGACCCAAGGCCTTCTGATGCATTTCTTACATCGATTTGTTCCCCCATATCCGCCATATTTTTTTCAGCCAGCTGAAGAAGTACTTCACTATTTTTCAAATTCATGTAAGAAATACCGATCTCCCGGATGTCCACCGTACACCCTGTAGAAAGTGCAGCGCCTCTGGCACAGTTTTTTACACGTTCTACCAGTTCCTCTAATTCCTCCTTCGTCTTCGCCCGGATTCCAAACTGCGCTTCCGTGAGGTCCGGAATCACGTTTGTCACTACACCGCCCTGTTTTATAATCCCGTGGATTCTTGTGTCCGGTTTTACGGTTACGCGCATCCCGTTTACATTGTTGAACATCTGTATCACGGCCTCGACAGCACTGATGCCTTTTTCCGGACAGGCTCCTGCATGGGCTGCCCGGCCGTGGAAGGTAAACGAATAAGCGCTGATTGCAAGCAGAATATCATTGATCACAGTCTTATTACCCGGATGGAACATCATGGCGCAGTCGATATCATCCATGACCCCTGCCTGGTAGAGGAGCTCTTTTCCGCCCCCGCTTCCTTCCTCCGAAGGTGTCCCAAGCACAACGACATTCCCATCATATTCCCCCATAGCTTCCGCAAGCCCTGCGCCTGCCATCACCGCAGAGGTTGCGATAATATTATGTCCGCAGGAATGCCCGTTTGGAAGTGCGTCATATTCGCAGAGAAATCCGACTGTTGGTCCCTGCCCTTTTCCTTTTCTCTCTGCACGAAACGCAGTCTCAAGCCCTGCCACACCCATCTCTACTGTAAACCCATGTTTCTCAAGAAAATCCTTCAATGCAGCACTTGCTTTGTATTCGTGAAATCCCAATTCCGGATTCTCAAAAATGTACTCACAAAGCTCCGTGATTTCCTCTCTGTTCCTCTCAATTACTTCCGTTATTTTCTCTTTCTTATACACGGCTCTGCCTCCTTTCCTCTTCTTCCCTGTAATATTCGGCAATCGGCAGGTGGTCTGCCGGAAGCCCCAGCCTTTTCAATGCGGAATAAATGATAATCTGGTTCACCGAAAATAGCGGCAGCTTTATCAAAGACTTCAATTCCTCTATAATAGGCCGCAGCTTGTAGGTGGGACTGTCGAAAAAGACTGCCTGTGCCCCCCTGAAATCCTCCTTTCTTGCCTTTTCAAGAATCAGGGCGCTGTCAACCTGGTCAATTCGCAGTCTGTCATCACTAGGCTCGTCAAAAATGTTAATAAGATTCATAACTTCAATATCATGGTTACGGAAGAATAACTGCTCCAGAAGCCCTAATTCCACGCCAAATGCCGAAACGATTGCGATCTGCCTGATTCCAAGCGTTTTGAAACATTTCTTTGTCTCAAGAGCAGGCACAATGACCGGACGGCCGCTTCGCTGTTCCAGTATATTTACAATTTCATAGCCCTTTATCGCACTTCCCGTGAGACTGGGTACAATGATGATATCCGGGTCTTTGTCTATAAATTGATCCAATGCACCCGGGAGTGCATCCAAAAACCCCATCAGACCATCGTAGGAGACAAGTTCCAACGGCGCATAAGCCATAACGATTTCCACGTTATCAGGAAATCCGACAGCAAACTCTTCTTCCATCACCGAACTTTTCGTATTCCTGACATTGATCACTCCTACTACATACTTTTTCCTGCTCTTTTCCATATAGTTATTTTTCTCCTGTCTCAAGATATCTGTTGATTTCCTCCGGCTCCATCCCACTTAAACCGAAATATGCAGCAGTCCTCCCTAATTGGTAGAAGGGTGTCTCATTGAGTGACGATGCAATGGCAAGCAGGCCCTCACACAGCGGTGTTTCGATGCCATACTCTTTTGCCAGAGATAAAAGCAGGCTGTTCCCTGCATATGCATCTTCTGTAATATACCGGTGATGGACACTCGTCGGGCCTTCCAGCCCCCTGAATATTTCCAGCTCCGGGTGCCTGTCATATTCCATGAGGGCTTCTATCTGCCCGACAGCCCGGCCCATCTCATAGCCCATTTTTTCCATCACCAGTGCCTTTTCCTCTTCCACGCCACGGATAAGTGACGCAACGGAAGGACAAAGACCGTCCCTGTAGAGGCGGAAATCCTCCATCGTCTCCATCTTGGTGATTCCCAGTATGCTTCCTGCAAGATGGATAGAAGTATTGGGGGAGTTTAATGCCGCTTCAAATACATTCTTCACGGGATGGCACGGGTAAACCTGATTCATTGCTTCGATAAACTTATCATTATCCCGTGCCGGAAATGCCGCCATCCCTTTTTCCTTGTATGGGAATGCACTAATCAGTTTTCCGTCCGGAAGCAAACGGCACGGATAAATATTTCCCTGCATTTCCCCCACTAACACATCCTTGTCCCCTATCTTATTCTTCAGTATGACAGAGGCGCAGTTTCCGGCCGAGAAGCAGACAACTGTCCCGTCTTTCAGATAAGGAACCGCTAAATCCATAAACTCTTCCTGCCGCTGTGCCATAGCTCCGATCAGGATATATTCCGGGTTCTTCATTGCTTCCGCAATATCCGTCGTAATCGTATGTATAACCGCTTTTCCATTGGCCGCATTCCCGGTAACCTCTATGTATCCCCGTTCTTTTATCTCTTCAATTCCGGCCGCATGTTCTTTAACCTCAAACAAAGTAACATCATGTCCTTTGAGAGACAAATCGGCTGCCATCATAATTCCGGTTCCGCCGCCTCCCATTACAGTAATTCTTTTCATGAGCTTCCCTCCTTATATTGTCAGATCCATTTTCTTTAGACGTCTATACCAGCAGCTCATGAATCTTTGACATATCATCTACATTTTCAAGGTTCAGAACAAAGTCAATGATTTCCTCCGTCCGCTCTGGAGTCAGTGTAAAGGAAGCTTCTCTGCGGAATAAATCACAGAACTCATCTAATGTAAGCATATCCAGCGGATGTCCTTTATGCGTTCTCTGTGTCTTCTCATACACGGTGCCGTCTTTCATTGTAATCGTGACCGTTTTCTCCGGGTGGCTGCCATTCTGGTAGATATGGAAACATTCCAGCAGAGTATCTTCTTTATCCGGTCCTGCCTTTACTTTTTTGGCATGTTCTATTAACTTAGGATCTTTAAACATCTCCGGTGTATACCAGTTCGGGCCCGGCTTAGGATCCAGAAGCATCGCTGCAATAACATAAGGAATACTGAACTGTGCCTCCATCAGGCTTTCAAATCCTTCCTCATAGAAATGCATGCGGTATTGTGTCGGAGGGTTTACCACGATTTCTGCAATATCATCTGCATGGATGTTATTCTCTTTCACAAGCAAATCCACTAATTCGACAGGAGTCTGCACCCACATATTTGCAGGCCAGTGCTTCACGAGAATATCCATCATATAGAACCTGTCATCCAGACTGCGGTCCAGCCATGTCCTGTCTACTGCTTTTGTAAGCTGTTCACAATATGCATTGGGAATATCAAAGCAGTCCATCAGGTTAGCCACACCATTTTTAGCGCACATTGCCGCAAGAATCCCGTTCTGCGCCGTAATTCCGTATTCATAGTGGTAAGCGTTGCTCATGGTCGCCTGCTGGAGGTTCGAAGGCATTTTCGCAAACAGGACGCTTGCACCAAAGGTCTGGTTCATCTCCTGTTTTGTTAATCCCATCAGCTTTGCCGCAGGCGTGGATGCCGCGAATATCTGCCAGTTAGCTATAGCCCACCCTTCATTGTGGTCGAAATCATCTGCCGGCTGTACTGCCATAGAAACCCTTTGGTAAACCTCAAGTGCAGCTACCACTGCCTCAAGGTAAGCTTTTCCGTCCTTTTTCAGCCCCTCGGCAACCGCCATCGCCGCCGGGATTGCCCCGGAATTCGGATGTCCGGCCCATGCACAGTCTTCCCAGTCCAGCATGTCAGATAATGTCCCGTTCGCAAATGCAGCGCTGGCCATAGATAATTTATCACCGCCAAGCCAGACAGAAGCCTCTCCTCCCTTTCCTCCATTGGCAGCCTCTGCCACTTTTATGGCTGCGTCTGACAGTTCGATTGGTTTTGCTGCCAGCGCAACACCCAAAGTGTGCAGGGTCAGCATTTTGGCCCTTTCAATTACCTCGGCGGGAATATCCCCGAACTTCAAATCTACCGCATAATCAGCCAGCTTTTGTGTGTAATCTGTTGCATTCGCTGCAAAATACTTTCTTCCCATTTTTCCATTTCCTCCTCTTATGATAAATCAATTACTTTCCCTATATTCTGTTCTTCCGCCCGACGGTAAATGATATCACCCACTGCTATATCAAGGGCACCCATCCCCATGTGTGTATACACAATGATCTCGTCATCGTTTTCTCTCCCCGCACATTTTCCTGCAGCCACTTCCCCAAGGTCTCCTGTTACGTTTTCCATGCTCAGGTTGTACGGTGCAAGATACGGTGCTTTGATAATCTGGTGGTAATCCGTATCCTTTGAGCCGAGGAACCATTTATCCGCCCTTCTGGAACATTCCGGATCAAGGTCGTTGAAGGAGTACAGGCCGGATACAAAGCAGCCTTTCTTCAGCCAGTCAAACATGACAACCGGTTTTCTCGCCGTTGTCACAAGCAGAACAATATCTGCCGGTCTGACGGCGTCTTCTGCATTCTCCCATGCTGTGATTTTTATCTGGCTTCCAAACTGTTCTTTTACATTCTCCAAAGCGGCCGGATTCCTGTCACATACACGTAATTCTTTTAACCCGGGGAAAGCATACAGAAAGCTTTTAATTCCCGCTATTCCTTCTGCCCCGCATCCGACTACAGCCAGTATCTCTGAAGACTTCTTCGCAAGATACTGTGCGGCAACGACTCCGTGCCCTCCCGCCGTACGCATCGTAGTAATCGCGGTCGCCTCGATAATTGCATATGGCTGGCCATTCTCTTCATGGCTCAGAATCAGAAGGTTCCCATAGGATGAGGGGATCCCCTCCTGTTGGTAGGTGTACATATTCACCCATTTCATCCCTACGATGTTTTTTTCTTTCAGATGTGCAGGCATTGCAATCAGCATGTTTGCATTTTCCTTCCCCATCCAGATCGGCTCTTTTACCGGATGGAATATCCGCCCGTTCCCCAGAGCCTGAAAGGTAGCGTCTACCGCCTCCAGAACGTCTTTAGGAGATACCAGGTTTTCTACTTCTGTTTTAGAAATCATTCTTACCTTAATTGGATAACTCATAACTTTTATTTCCTTTCTTTTTATTCTTATTAATCTATATAGCAATCTTTGTGCCAACTTTTCTCTTAACTTAATTTTTCCTTATAAATATGGCGTTTTTTTCTTTTAAATTGACAACTCATTTTTACGGATTTATAATCAGTATTATAAAATGATATTAATATCAAAGGTGGCTGATACTAATGAAGCAATATACCAGGAAAGAAAAGATTTATCAGGCAGTGCTGGAAGCGACTGCACAGTTTTCCCCCAAAAACCCGGAGATGAATATAGAATCCCTGCATATCAGTTCTCTTTCAGAGAAAACAGGAATCAGTCCGAATAATATAAGTATGGAGCTTGGCCGCCTTTTTTCCGACGGACTTGTCATGCGTATCAAAGGCCGTCCTGTTATCTATTTTAGTATTTCTGTGTTAGAAGAACTGTTAGGCAGGCAGCTTCCTACATATGAATTCTCTTCAATGGATGCTTTCTGCGATTTTCTGGATCCCCCCTCCCCATTATCTGAAGGGCAGAATGGGGACAGCTGTCTCGATGCATCCGTGCTGTCTGATTTCGATTCTTTAGTCGGATGCAGAGGAAGTTTAAGCGCCCATATTGAACAGGCAAAAGCGGCTATTTTGTATCCTCCCCACGGACTCGATACACTGCTTACCGGGCCGACCGGAGTTGGTAAGAGCCATTTTGCGAATTCCATGTTCGATTTCGCAAAAAAAAGCGGACGTATCTCACCGTTCGCTACCCTGATTACTTATAATTGTGCCAGTTATGCGGAGAACCCGCAGCTCGTCATGTCGCAGTTGTTTGGTCATTCAAAAGGGGCATTTACCGGAGCCGATTCTGATAAACCGGGACTTGTTGAATTGGCTGATAAAAGCATACTTTTCCTTGACGAAATCCACCGCCTGAACCCGGAAGGGCAGGAAAAACTATTCCTGCTTATGGACAAAGGGATTTTCCGGCGCCTCGGAGAGACGACAAGGACAAGACATGCGGATGTCCTCCTGATCTGCGCCACGACTGAAAGCCCCCAGAGTGCGATGCTCAGTACCTTTCTCCGCAGGATTCCGGTGCAGATCAAGCTCCCCTCTCTGGCGGAACGCTCTGTCGCAGAACGCCTGCGGCTTGTTTTATTCTTTTTCTGGAGGGAGGCTGTCAATCTGAAGAAAGAAATACGGATAGACCGCAAGATTATCAGTACGTTTGTACATTATGACTGTCCAAATAACATCGGGCAGCTTTCTACTGATATATGCCTGACCTGCGCAAATGCCTATTATAAACACCTGCTGCAGCATAAAGAACATCTGGAAATTGAGTTTAGCAATCTGAACCAGAATATTGCACTCTCCCTCTTCACAGTCGGCGGGAGCAGTAAAATATTAGATACACTTCTTAGGGATATTCCGATTGTGATACGGTATAATTACACACTTCAGGATATATTGGATAAATATTTAGTGGCATAAAACAAGTCCGTAACTCCATACAAAATGGGCAGGTCCCCTCATTCATGAAGGGCCTGCCCGCTTTTTAGCTATGGCTGTACCTATTATCCGCAGTCTTTTATCTTTCTTTCAAATGTTTTATAAATTTCTCCTCCGGCATCGGCTTTGCATAATAATATCCCTGTATATAATGCACACCTGCGGAAGAAATCAGTTTTTGTTCCTCTTTATTTTCCACACCCTCGGCTACCACCATCAGGTCATTCACCCGTGACATCTCTACAATAGATTTCAGCAGCGCATACTGTTTTTTATTTGTCAGTATCTGCTGTGTCAGTGAACGGTCGATTTTGACAATGTTCACAGGAAGATTTGATAAATAGTTAAGGCTGCTGTAGCCTACCCCGAAATCATCCAGAGCGATATTAATCCCTTCCCGGCGCAGCCGTTCCAATGTATCAGCCGCACGGTCAATGGACTGGATCAGAACGCTCTCGGTGATCTCCAGCGTAATCCGCCGTGGATCAACATGGGATGCATGGATCAGCTGCAGCAGGTGCTCTGCGCTGTTCCCAATCAGAAGCTGCTGCACAGACAGGTTGATACTCATGCGGTTAAGCCCCAGCGATTCACCATAGTCCCGCATAAAGGAGCAGGCGTGGGCCAGTACATAATCGCCAAGTTCTTCCACCATTCCATTGCGTTCGGCAAGCGATATGACCTGAAATGCAGAAAAATAGCCACCCTTGCCGTCCCGAAGGCGGACAAGCGCCTCGGCTGCCTGATAGCTGTCTGTTTCCAGATACATCAGCGGCTGATACCACACTTCCAATGTCCGCTGCTGGATTGCTATACGCAGCCGGTGTAAAATATCTGCCTCTGTGCGCACCATATCGTCCAGTTCCGTATTATAGATCACAATATTTCTGCCTGACGTTTTAGAAAAGCTCATGGCCGACTGAATCCGTTCAAGCAGAACACCGGGCGTTCCCCCATATAACGGATACTGACAGACAACAAGGCGGATCTGCAGGGGGATAGACAAATTTCCAGCCATGACAGGGCGTGTCAGTGTCTCATGGAGATGTTCCGCAAAAGAGTCCGTTTTCTCCTTGGAAAGTGAAACTCCCAGAAAGACATCACCGTTAATACGATACAGGTATGAACCAAAAGTCCTTGACATGCGCCTCAGTACTTCATGCAGTATGTCATCACCCACATCCGCACTAAATAGTTCGTTATACTGGCTGAAATTACAGATATCAATACAGAAAAGACTGAACGATCTCTTAGGATCATAGGAAATCAGCATATCTGTATCCCTGAAATATTTCGACCGGTTGCCGACGTTGAACACCGGATCAAAGTAAGCCAGCTGTTCCACCTGTTTGTGGTAACGGTTAAAGGTCTTGGACAGTTCCATCATATCGAGGTCTGTGTACTCGTCAAATATGACATCGTCTTTCCCCTCAATGAGCTGCTCGCATTTTTCAGTCATCATCCGTATAGGGGATTCCTTTCTTATCTCGTCATAATAGGCATGAAACAGTGCTTCCATTTCTATCCCTGCCCGTCCTTTTCCTGCCTGGCAGGACGCATATTGATAACGGGCCAGAAGGAAGTTCTTCTCAGCCCCGATACGGACCTTCAGCAGGAGTTCCAGAGACAGTCCTTTTGCAAATTCTTCCTGCTCTGTCCCGCTCATTTCATCACGGACAGCAAGAATGAAATTTCCTGAACCCAGATATCCTGCCAGATACGGGCTGCGGATATACTCATCCAGACGTCCGGGAATGCTTTTTAGAAAAGCAGACTCTTCTTTCGTTCCGATCAGTCTGGCTGCCTGGCTGTAACCTTCTATGGAAAAATAAAACAGTATGACAGGAATGCGTCCGCCAGAAAGCCATCTGTCCAGCTCCTTAGTGAATCCTTTCTGATTATAAAGTCCCGTAGCTTCATCCATTAATTCGAGTCTTTTCAGGATGCGTTCCCTGTCAAAATGCCGGTAAACCAGATAAGCCAGCACCATCAGGAGACCTGTAAGCACCGCACATACCGCCGCAAGGCCTCTTTTCTGCACCGGGCTCATCCAGCCGTTGTCAGGCTGGATGCTGAGATTCCATTGGCTGGGCAGATAGAAGGTAATCTTTTCTGCCTCTGAAAAATCAACATTATCCCCTGTACTTGCAATGACTTCCTTGGCACCTTTCTGCGGTTCTACCCTCCAGAGTTCATAATCATATCCCTGGGCGGATAAGCTGTCCAGAGCCAGCTTTTCCTGTACATAATCCCAATTCAGAGCTACGACAGCCTCCCCCTTATAAGCCCCGTTATCCAGAAAAGGCTGCAGGAACAGAAACACTTTTTGCTGTTCCGAACCAATCTCCAGCGCACTTGGCCCTTCCACAACCAGCTCTCCGACTACTTTAGCAAGTGTATAGGCATAGGAAAAATCCTTCAGGTCCCGCCCGACCAATTCAGCACACTCCTCTTCCGGCAGCGCACTTACAAGGGTATCTCCCTCAAAAAGGCCGACAAAGCACACCTCTTCCCGCTTTAAAAGTGGTTCCGACGCAAGATTGAACCATTCCGTTTCTTTGCCGCCTGACACAAGGGCCATTTGTGCCAGAGAGTCCGCCTCATTCATGGTTCCCTGCAGCTGCAATATAATCTTGTCATTATAATGATATAAAATATTCTTGGCTTCCCTTTGCCGTATACTGATCATTTCGCTGCGCAAATACATTCCTAGTACTGTGACCACGGCAAAAATAAACAACAGCACACCGGCAAAAGAAAGAATCCGCTTTCTGCTATACTTCTTCATCCTAATCCTCAATTCTGGTGAATATGATAGTATCCTTTACCATTTTGCTTCACATGGTAGAGAGCCTCATCTGCTTCGAAAATCATACGTTCCAGCTCAATCCCCGGCTGGTATACCGACACGCCTATACTGCACTGTACCGGAATATTCTGACCTCCGGACGGAATTTTAGACTGGAGACGCAGGATCAGCCCATCGAGAACATCACGCAATTCTTTTTCATCATCCAGACTGGTCAGAAGCATGACAAACTCATCCCCGCCATAGCGCCCTACCACACCGTCATACTTCTTCTCGTACTCCCTGAGAATGTATCCCACACTTTTCAGCGCAATATCACCGCTGTCATGCCCACATGTATCATTGATGTATTTCAGGTTATCCATATCCACAAAAAACAGGGCTTTTACCAGCTTCGGATCTGCATTTTTCAATTGCGCTTCCGCTTTATTTAGAAACACGGTACGCGTAACCACGCCGGTCAGGCTGTCTGAGAGGCCGTCACTGGTCAGGCGGAGAATTTCATTAAAATCAACATTTTCGGGCCGTTCATTCTGATAAACCCTTTTTTCCAGTTCTTCCATCGACTGCACCAGCATTTTTACAACCTGCATCTGTTTTTCTATATAACGCTTCAGGAACAGCAGCAGAATGATACAGGCAAATACCGCCAGACACACTACAAACAGCAGAGAAGGTAGTATTTGAAAAAATACATCGCCAAAGCTGACTGAGCATAAGATGTCCCAGTTTGTGTTGTCTACACGCTGATAAGCCGTATAACAGAGGTCCCCGCCATGGATGCTCCAGTACCCTCCGGTCTGTGCGGCAAGCAGTTTCTCTTCCAGTTTATCTGATGTTGTGCCCAGCAGTTTATCGTCCCGAAGTGCCTCCATTACCGGGTCACCGTAAGACAGGTCCGTGGTAGAGGACATAACCTGTCCCTGAGATCCTAACAGAGTCGCATTAGCATTCACTTTCCCTGCCGACTCTTCCAATATCTGGACTACTTCATCAAAGTAAATGGCAGAAAAGAGGGCGCCTGTTATATTGCCCCCCTGATCAGTCAGGGGGACTGCCACTGTATAGTTCAGAGTCTCGCCGTCCGCACCTGCCGCAAAACTGTCTGTAACCTGCCGCTGCCCTGTGGAAAACAGGCGCTGCATATAGTCCCTGCTTGCAAGGCTGGCCGGTTCAGCCCCATCAGAATAAACCAGAATATCCTCATCTACATAACACATCATCATAAAACCAAAATAGGGGCTCATCTGATCCAGTCTCTTCACTTTAACGATAGGCTCTGTCTCAGGATCATTAAAATCCGGAAAACTTGCAAGAGCTTCTAACAGGTCAACTGCACCGGTAACTCTCTGTGATATTTGTGCCTGAGCACTGCTTAATGCGGCTTTTGCGTCTGACTTCATACGGCCGGCAGAGAGTATAGCTCCCCCCGCCATGATGAAAACCATAACTAATACACAAAATATCACATTATAACGTATAATCGGGAAAAACGATACCTCCCACTGACCACCTTTGCCATTGTTTTTCTTTCGTTTCATTTCTTATACCGGATCCCCTTTCACCCTACTTCCATAGCGAGCTTCCATCATAAACTTCCATCGCAGCCTCATAGTATCCCAGTCTTTTACATTCCTGAATAACTAAGCTGCGGATGTCCTCAAACAGCAGGTATGCCTTCCCTGGAAAAACTTCCTGGCTGCCTTCACTAAGTGTATCCAGTGCTTCCACACATTGCTCGTGAATTCTCGTGTTAACAGGCGTTTTATTCGTATCAAGCAGGGCCGGAATACTGCGTCCAATCCTAAAGTTCCTCTGCAGCAGTTTATAGATTGCCTGAAATGCATTGATTCTCAGATGCTCTGTTATGAAGTCCAGCAATATGGCCGGAGTACGCTCGTACAGGTATTCTTCATTCCACAACTGGTCCATTTTTTCTTTTACTTTTGCTATTTCTTCCTGCCTGATATTCGGAACCGCGCAGGCTGCCGCCCCTTCAATGGTTAAGACAAGTAATTCCAAACTGTCCAGATAGCGCCGGACATGGTAAGCAATTAGATCTGCCGGAATCTGGATCTTCTTCAGTTCAGCCAGATCCATCTCCACGTAGATTCCATTGCCGCGGACCGTTTTTACAATTCCCCATTCCTGCATCAGCTGTATTGCCTTTGAGGTTGTATCCACACTGACATTATAAATTTTCTGCAATTCCAGATGGGAGGGCAGTTTATCCCCCGGCAGGTAGCGCCCCATTGCAATCAGGCTGAGCAGATCCATGTACACTGCTGAATACCTCAATTCGGCGCCCGCCAGAGGTTTTTCCAGATCTTCCCTTCCGAAAATAACAGCAGAATCGACCGGAACACGAAATGCGGGCTGTTTTGCATATGTAAGTCCGTACAGTTCAGACAGGTCGTCGAAATAAGCACTTTCCGATGGTTCCCCCCGCTCTATGATCTGCAAAAAATCATCCAGCTGTTTATAAAGCCGGCTCCTGATTTCAGCCGTGTCTTTCATTGGTTTCAGGTCTTCAAGCCCCAGACTGTCTACCGTGCTCAGACTCAGATTATTTTCATTGCGTGCTATAAAAAATCTTAAAAAGCGTTTCGTCTGTACCCAGAACTCTTCCCCGTTTTCAACATCTATATTTTCCAGAATCCTGCGGGGTATTTTCAGGTCCTCCTGCTCACACAGCGCAATCCCGTTTTTTATCACCGGGTAACACAGCAGCACACCGGTCTTCAGGAGGTCGTTTGTAATCGTAGTATCAATTTTCTTCATCGCAAGCTTTGTTACCTGATGTTCATGGGCATTCCCCCTGCTCACAACGGGCCTCTTTCTCTGCTGTGTCTGAATCAGGCCCTCTTCCTCCAGCTTTGCAAGTGCATGCCGGATTGTTTTCTCCGAAGTTTGAAATTCCCTGCTCAGGACCTGCCGTGACGGAAGGCTCGAACCTGCCGGCAATAAGCCACACTCAATTTTATTTTTCAATATCTGGAAAACCCGCTCATATTTCATGCTATCGTAATTCAAAATGATAATCACCTTTCCTATTCTTCCACTTTATATGTGTCAAATGATATCATTCTTTTTTTGATTAATCAACCAGTGCCTCCGCATATGTGCGGCAGACATCCTCCATAACGAAAGGCTTTGCAATATGTGCATTCATACCAACATCCAGACATTTACGGATGTCTTCCTGAAATGAGTTGGCCGTCATTGCAATAATGATAACGCTTGCTGCATCAGAGCGGGAAAGTCCCCGGATTGCGCGTGTTGCCCTGTATCCATCCATAACAGGCATCTGTACATCCATTAAAACCAACTGATACTCGCCTTCATCTGATCCTGAAAATATATCAACAGCCTCCTGGCCATTCTGGGCCGTTGTGACAACAGCGCCTGCATTTTCAAGCAATTCTACTACAATGTACAGATTAATTTCATTATCTTCTACAACCAGTACCCTGACACTATTTAATATATCAGGCTCCTCCTTTGCCGGAAGGGACTGCTCTTCACCGCCGAGTTTTTTCATGAGCTGTACGATATCCCGGTGAAATGCAGGCCTGCACAGAGTTGCATCAATCCGGCACTGCCTTGCCACATCATCCAGCTCATCCTGGTCAAATCCCGCTGCGACTATTTTAAGCTCCGTATCTGGGGATTCCTTTCGGATCATATCCGCCATAAGCTTCATCTCGTCACAATAATCCAGTTCTATAATACATAATGAATAAGGTCCTCCGCTCTTTACCGCTTGCTGTATGCTGCCTTTCTCCCTGACATCCACCGGGCGGACTGAAAATCCCTCTTTCTTAAGAACACTGGCCAGATGGGTTTCCCGCTTTTTATCCCTGTTGATAATCAGGACATGCTGGCCAGTTCCACATGCTTCTCCATCGATTTCCTGCATTTCCTGTGCACAGGTGAACGGCAGGTCCACCCGGAAAGTACTGCCTGAACCGGCCTGACTGGATACTGTTATGGTGCCGCCCATCATCTCCACAAAGTTCTTCGTAATAGGAAGGCCCAGTCCGGTCCCACCATACTGGCGGGAAATTCCACTGTTTTCTTGTGTAAATGTCTCAAATATACGTTCTATATTCTCCGGAGTAATCCCCCGGCCGGTATCGCGGACCTCAAACCTGAGCCATAAAACTCCCGCTTCACGACGCAGTTCCTCGGCAGTCAGACTCACACAGCCATTTTCAGGCGTAAATTTCATTGCATTTGAGAGCAGGTTGGTCAGAATCTGGTTGAGGCGGAGTTCGTCGCCGATCAGGAATTCTTCCAGTTCTCCCCTCATGTATATCTTATAAGAGATTTTTTTACTCTTCGCCTGCACATAAAATACCGTTGTCAATGCCCGCAAAAGCTGTCCCAGATCAAATTTTTCTCGATGCAGTTCAATCTTTCCACTTTCGATTTTAGCCATGTCAAGGATATCGTTGACCAGAGCAAGCAGGTGCCTGGAAGAAAGGGTGATCTTCTCAAAACAGGTACGGATACGCTCCGGTTCCCCAATATGGCTCTTTCCAACTTCGGTCATGCCGATAATACCGTTGAGCGGTGTTCTGATCTCATGTGACATCTGGGACAGGAAGTCGCTTTTTGCCCTGTTTGCCTTCTCAGCCCGTTCCTTTTCCATAAGCACGAGTGCACTACTGCGCTTTTCATTGCGCCGCAATAGTAAGAAAAACGTGATAATTGTAATCAGAATCGCTGAAAATATCCCTATCCCCACTAAAAGCATCAGATGGCTTAAATATGCAATCTGGTCGTTCACCGTCTGATACGCCATACTTGTAACGACGTACCATTCCGTTCCCGGAAGAGGCATATAATAAAGGTACTCATGATTTTCCCCGACACTCAGCAGTGTCATACCGCTTTCCCCCGCATCTACCGCAGCATGAAAAGACTCCATGTCAAAACCCTTGTCGAAAACAGCCTCCTGCTCATAAATTGTAAAAAGATTCGTACCATATGAACCTGTCCGGGAGAAAGCGCTTTTGAGCACAAAATCTCCTTCTCTGGTTATAATATCTGTATAGGAATCTGTCTCTTTCTCACTGTCCATCCCAAGTTTCGCCCCGATATTGGCGGTGTGGATCCCAGTAATCACAGCAACGAGTTTTTCATCCCCGAACTACATGGGGTTGATAGAGGTCCCCAAAAGAAGTGTATTGCTCTCCCATATATTTTCGTTCACAGAAACCAGCCTTTTGGAGCCGTTTATTAATTGGTCCAGTGCCGATATTTTTGATATCACGGGAACCGTATCTTTCGGAGAATAGGCAATCCCTTTATCCGTTACCAGTGCAATATGCGTAAAGTCATTGTCTATCTGGGCCTTTTTCAAAAAATTCCTAAGACTTTCTTCATCCTCCAGATCGTATTCTGATACAGAAGACGCAATGGTGCGGATTTGGGAAAACTGGCTTTCCAGATTTGTCCGGAAATGGCTGCTGATCTGCACAGTCATTTCCTTCAGGTAAATCTCACTGATATTCGTCACGGTACGTTCCGTTTCTTTACTAAATACAGCAGACGCAAACAGGCATAGGAAAGAAACCATAAGAATCAGCGCAGAGATAAAAATAAGCGTCCTATATTCTTTCTTTCTTTTATGTTGCATTCTCAATGGGACTCCATCCTTTCTGCATCGTAAATAATTTATTTGTCCTGTGCTAAATCGCAGATTCTTCCTTCAATCCGGACATCAACAGCGGCATCGCCGTGTTTCTCGAAATACAATGCCATTGCATCCCGGTAAAACAGCCCTGTATCTTTTACCAGTGTCACACTGCCCTTCGGGGTATCGTCATCGTAGTAATTCAGCATCGTAAACCCGTCGCCGTTTCCTTCAGCATAACTGCCTTTTCCTGCCATATAGTCATTCACTGCAACTTGATATTCCCCGTCCGGATCAAGATCTGAGCCATCCGGCATCTTTACGCTTACCAGCCTGCTGCCGGACGGTCTGCTGCTGTCAAAATTATACTGAAGTCCTGAAATTTGCAGAAAACTTCCGCCAGGAAACTCATCACTACAGGTTTCCAGCCCTTTTTCCAGCATATCCCACACAGTCTGCCCCTTCATTTCCAGCACAATAATCTTATTATCAAAGGGACATACTGCGGAGAGGTCCCCGCCATATACCACCCCTTCATAAAAGCTGGCCCGGATTCCGCCTCCATTGATTACCGCGGCCTGGGCGCCGGAAGCATCCAGGGCACAGTCCGCAATGAAATTGCCAAGTTCTGTTTCCCCGCGCCTTGCATTAAAATTTTCCAACAGAAGATCGTGATCCATCTTACCTACAACAGTAAAATCATATCCTGACTCCGCCGTGCCTTCATAGTAAGACTTGTCAACCTCCTTAAGTGCTTCTCCCACCGTCTTTTTGCCGGCCAGCACTTCCCGGGCACAGCCCCCCAGATATTCCACAGTCTTGCTTGGAAACAGTACATTATAAATATAACCTGATTCTACATACTCTCCCACACCTGCCGGAATTCCAGCTTCTGTCTGCTCATAATCTAGCAGACAGGATATACCCGTTCCCAGATCCTGATTCAGCGCTTCCTGTCCTTCAGGCGTAGAAAGTATAGCTAAAACGCGTTTGCAGGCGTCCTCTTTTTCTTCACTGATGGCATTATTGATTCCTATGAGTGCGGAGGGTGCAAACAGGAACCACGGTTCATTCCCTTCCTCGCTGAAAAGGGGGAGCATACGGTAGGAATACTCTTTAGACGTACCTTCTTCCACCGCTTTTTTATTTTCTGCAACACATTCATAGTACAAGGCAGAGTCACCAAATGCAGCGGCAAGAGTTCCGTTCCCCAGTCTGCGCCGGCAGAGTACTGTATTACGCTGTCGTGAAATCGCTGTTGGATCCATCAGCCCCTCTGCTGCCAGCGTATCCGACAGCACGAAGCTTTCCTCCCATACCCCGGTAAAAGTTGCTTTCTTATCCCTGAAATCAGACAGCCACTGCACACCTTCCATTGTACCAAGGAAATCGGGAACCATACAGCCGACATAAAACATCCCTACCGCCGCATTATAGTCACTATATATGGAAAAATTGGCATGGTCCCCGCCGACACCAAGTCCCTTCTCTTTCAATTCTGACAGCGCTGCCACCAGTTCCTCATTCGAAGTGGGAACTGCAAGGCCCGCCTCTTCAAACAGTGTTTCATTGATGATATATCCGCTGTATACACCGGGAAACGGGATGAGATAGGTCTTCCCCTCCAGCTTGAGCGCATTCATAATTGTACCGTCATAGGCAGCACTGGTCTTCGTGTCACTCAAGTCCATCAGATATTTCTGCACCAGATTGCTGTCCGGGTGCGCGGCTATCACAAGGTCCGGCCCGTCCCCTTTCTCCAGCCGCCGGATCTCCTCACTGGAATAGGGTGATATTTCCACCTGCAGGTCTATGTCATCATAAGTGGACTCCACCAGCTTCTCTACATTTTTAAAGTTGCTTAAATAAAGAATCTTTACGACTGTTTTTTCCTTCGGTTCCTGTGTGGCACAGCCTGTGAGCAGGCCAAATAAAATAGCAATACTCAGCGTTCCTGCAATCCGTCTTTTTGTTCTGCTGCGCATAAAGTTTCACCCTTTCTTTCCTGTCCTGTCTCCAAATCCATATGATATGGCAGCAATATTGTCTGCATGGAATCCTCATAGAAGCGGTACTGGTTTCTTCCGGCCTGTTTACTTGCATACAGAGCCTGATCTGCATGAAAGAACAATTCTTCATATGTCGTACCGTTCTCTTTCGCTAAAGCAATTCCTATGCTGACTGACACATCCACTCCATCATAAGACCCTGATACGGTATGGAAGACACGTTCTGCCAGCCTGCCTATGTGCTCTTTGTATTCTACATATACTAAAAATTCATCCCCGCCGATGCGTGCCACAACATCTGAATTACGCACACTCTTCTTCAGCCGTGATCCAACAGTCTTCAGCATCTTATCTCCGTAAAGGTGCCCGTACTGGTCGTTTACACTTTTAAATATATCCAGATCTACAATCATGAGGGCCGCTTTTTTCTTCCTCAAACAGGCGAGATGCTGTTCAATTTCCTTGCGGGCATAATTCTTGCCGAGCAGTCCGGTCAGATCATCATGCATAGCCTGCAGGGCCAGCTGGTCCAGTGTATTCTGTTCCTCATCATTGTCAACCAGTTTGCCGATGATCTTTGTGGGAGGAGCATTCTCGTCCAGCCCCCAGATCGGACGGACCACCGCCTTATACCAGCGTCGCTCCCCTTTGATTGTCAGGCGGTAAACCTCACTGACGATCGGTTTGTCCGGCGTCACCTGTTTCAGGCGGGAATGCAGGTCCCAGAAATCCTCTTCGGCAAATATCTTAAATAATTCGGGAGAATTTCGCGGATGGGGCACACTTTCCGGTATCCCTGCCTGAGCAGCGCCCCACTCAGAAATAATCAGTGTATCAGATCCATAAGTATACTCGAACTGTATCTCTCTGGTCAGGGAGGCATAAAACTGGTATTTTGTCCTCTCCTGTTCCAAAAGATCCAGTGTCCTGTCAGAAACTCCGTAGTTATTGAGTCCCTCATATGTCAACTCATGTATCTGGTCCCTTGTTATTTTTCCTGCCGAGCGAAGTTTTACCTCGCTTTCCAGATGATCCTCCATTGCTTTTAATGCATCCAGCAGGACCGGATTAAATACACCGCATTCACCACTGAAAATCATTTCCAGTGTCTGTTCGTGGGAGTAAGCCGGCTTATACACCCGTTCACTTGTCAGGGCATCATATACGTCTGCCAGAGAAACAACCTGGGCCGCAATGGGAATCTGTTCCCCTTTCAGACTGTCCGGATATCCTCCGCCGTCATACCGCTCGTGGTGCCAGCGGCAGATGTCTCTCGCCACCTGTACCAGTTCTTCATCCTGATAGTAGGTAAGGTCTTCCAGCATCTCGGCCCCGATTACGCTGTGGGTCTTTATGATTTCAAATTCTTCTGCCGTTAATCTGCCCGGCTTGTTCAGGATTTCTCCCGGAATTGAAATCTTCCCGATGTCATGGAGGGCTGAGGCATTCGTCATAAGTGCAATCCTTGCCGGTGTTAAATGATACTGGCTGCATGTCCTTTGCAGCTGCCGCAGCAGCAGTTCGGTTATGGTACGGATATGCAGGACATGGAGGCCGCTTTCGCCGTTTCGGAATTCAACTATGTGGCTGAGGATATCAACCATGACCACATTATTTTTTTCCTTCTCTAATATCTGATCTGTAACGATATTCTCCAGATACTTCTGTTTTGCATAAAGTTTCACCGTATTCTCAATACGGTGGCGTACGGTCATCTTATGGAACGGACGGCTGATATACTCCGCCGCCCCCAGATTATAGGCATGGTCAATATAAGCAGCTGATGTTTCGGAAGATACGATAATGACCGGAATATTATTGAGCATACCGTCACGGTTCATAATTGTCAGTACATCAAATCCATCCAGCTTTGGCATCACAATATCCAGCAGGACAAGAGCGATTTCAGAATGGTACCTCTTCAGATAATACAGGGCTTCTTCGCCATCGCAGGCCTCCAGGACCTCATACTCCGGAGTTAGTATATCTGCCAATATGGCCCGGTTAATTTCCGAATCATCGGCAACTAGTATTTTTGTATTCTTTGTCATTGTTCAATGCCCCCCGGTATCTAAGAATCAAGCACTTCAGACAGAACGGTATATGTTTCCTTATATACCTCTTCTAATTCCGCAAAAGATGGCTGAATGTTGCTGTTATATCCCCTGCTGCGTAAAGATTCTGTAAGTACAGATGCCTTTTCCGCCAATATTGTAAGTCCCATGTTCAGTGCAATTCCTTTCAGAGTATGAGCCGCATTAAAAGCAGATTCATAATCCTCTCCCTCCAGCGCCATGCAGATATCTGTATAACTCTCATCCCTGACTAATAAGCTAATCAGCCGCAAAAGCATATCCTCCCCAACCCGATATGTCAAATCCACATAATTCCCGCCCAGTTTTTCATAGGCTTCTTTGACTGTCATAAATGATTCCTTTCTACACATTATACTGAGTAATATATACCCGGCATGTGAAATACCAATAAATTTCCGACAAGTATCCTGATATCAGGCATGACAAATGCAGGATCCAATCTTGGTTCCTTATCCAAATAATTATAAAGTAAAGTACCTTATTTTGCAACTAAAATAAGTGATTTCATGATTTATGTAAGATTACTATGTTATTATTTATTTCATATCAGTAATGTATATATTTTTATGATTATTATATAAAAAGGCAGAAGCCGCCGCTTCTGCCTTTTCCCACACATTATTTTATTCTGCTGATATCGTATGTTTTGCTTTATCCCTTTCAGTCAGACGTTTTCTGACTCCTTCCATGTATCCCGGTTTGTCCAGATTATAGATTAACAGTGGAATAATTCCAATGAAAAAGACAATACCCGGAAGCAGGTTAGCTGCCAGATTAATTCCCTTCTGGATATGCGGGGTCATCTCCACACCGCCTGCATATCCGAAAGCTCCCATGACTAATAAAAACAGAGAGTTCGCGATTGCTGTAGCCACCTTGATTGCACAGCCCTGGAATGAGAAAGCCATTCCATCATTACGATATCCATATTTGTCATCAAAATCATCGATTGCATCAACCATCATGCCTGCCCCGCATGGTCCTGCCACATAACCCAGTCCATAAACGATCAGAATCACAAAGTCAAACACAATATTCTCATACGGGCCTACGAACAGGACAATCAGCGCGCCTCCCTGGATGATCATGGATAGAATCCCTACATTTCGCTTACCGAACCGGTCGATAATTTTCGGTGTAAATGGCATAATCAGGGTTCCGACGATCATCTGCATCATCATAAATACGGTTACAAATGTAAAATTCTGTACGCAATATAAATAGAAGTAAACGGCAACAGAAATACGTCCCAATATACCAAACATATTGAAGAAACTGTAAAGCATCGCACATACCAGATTCTTGTTTTTAAATACCAGTTTCAGACCTTCCCTGACTTTTCCCTGACTCTCTTTCTTCACCGTAATCCGCTCTTTTGACAGAACTGCAACTGCCCAGAACATCGGCAGGGCGATAGCCGCCAGTAAGACAGCCGTGGCCTGGTACCCTGCGGCCTGGTCTCCCTTTCCAAACCAGAGAACCAGTTTCAGTACAAAGAGGTTCAATACGATCTGGCCGATCGTCATACCCATCATCTGTGCTGCATTCAATTTGTTAATTTCCTTTGGGTCACGCGTCATAACAACCGGCAGCGCCGTGTACGGCACATTTGTCATTGTATAGGACATACCCAGGCCGATATATGTAATATAAGCATAAGCCAATTTCGCAGGTCCGCCAAATCCCGGTACGGTAAACGTCAGAACTGTGAATATTACAAGGAAAATCGCCCCCACAAAAATGTACGGTCTGAATCGTCCGTATTTCGTGTGTGTACGCTCCATCAGAGTTCCCATCATCGGGTCATTGATTCCATCCCAGATCTTGGCAACCAGCATTAACAACGCAACTGCCCCTGTTCCCAGACCGAATACATCTGTATAAAAAATGGAAAGATAAGTGCTGACCATCGTCCATGATAACTGGGACGCAAAATTTCCCAGACCATATACAAAATAGTGCTTTGCAGTTAACGGGGCCATGCCATATTCATTCAAATTATTTTCTTTCATCTTTATCTCCGCTTCCTAACATAGTGTTTAAGTTTTCCTAATGCTGCCTTACATGTTTGCGATTGTTTCCTCGAATCTCTCGTATTTTTCCATCATCTTCGGAAGCACATCTTTGTTAGCAACCAGTTTCGGAACACAAACTTTTATCATATTCTGAATTTCATTGTAGTGCTCGTAAATTCCAGTGTTTGTATACCTTGCCCTTGCAATCTCCTCTTCTGGGAAATCAACCTTTACTTTGTCACCTTCCACAGAAAGTTCACCCCAGATTCCACAGATCGGACACTCTACTTTTGTAGTGCCGTTCATACTCAGAAGCGGATTATGGCATACCGGGCAGACCCCTTCATCGCCAACCCATTCCTCACATTCATCATAAGGCTTTCCGATAGACCGGGCAACTGCATCTCCCAGTTTCGCACACTGCTCCATCAGCGCCGGGTCAAATAATGGGTGTCCCGTTCTTCCCTGGTCATAAGCGTCCACATGTCCTACACATTTCATACAGAAAGAGAATGAAAATAAATCCAGCATAGGCAGTCCCAGTGAAACCCAGTTGTGTGTCTGTGCCCCTCCTACGGAAATGTATCCCACATAACGGTCCTTAAAGTACCTCGGATCCAGAAGCTCGTCCTCAGACTTACCTTCTGCAATACGCTTCTTATTCTCTTCCAAAAGTGCCGCCCTGTCATGTGACGGACCAAAACGGTCCACAAAATTCTTAAACTGTCCTACGATTCCAACTGCATAAACCGGAGCTGCAATAATAATACCATCTGCATCCAGACACGCCTCTTCCAGAATATGGTAATCATCCTTCATACAGCAGTGAATCTCCCGTTCCCCCTTGTCACGGTTACGGCTGCAGTAATCACATGCCCGGCAGTGTCCGATATCCATACGGATCGTATTGATAAACTGCACATCAGCACCTGCCGCTTTCGCTGCAAATAACGCCTCTTTTACCATCACATCGCTGCGCTGGTTTTTTCTTCCAAAAGAAATACCCAATACCTTCATATTTTCCCTCCATTTGTAAATTTTCTTTGTATCTCTACTCTACACTTTTTTGCATAATTCCGCTTTTCTGACACTCCTGTATCAAGGGGAGAATTTTTGCTTTCATTTTCAGCCCCAATCAGAAACAACAAAAAAAGGAGAACATTTTTTGTTCTCCAAATACGGGGGCAGGACTGAGCTTTTTTCAGATAACAGAGTGGGGTGCTGATGACGGGATGGGAGATGCTCCTGCGGGGGCCTGTGTGCTGCTTCTGCATCCTGAACGCGTGCTAAGAAGCTGTAAGTGAAAAAACGGGAAAAAGGAAGGTACACGCCGCATTCAGTCCAAAACCTGATGGTTTTGAACTTCAGGCGGCACCAGAATTTGTTTTGGAAAACAAATTCTGCCCTTCCTTTCCCCCCATTTTTTCACCAACACCTTCTAAAGCGTGCTTTATGGATACAGAAGCAGCACACAGGCCCCCGCAGGAGCATCCCCCACCCCGCCATCAGCTGGCTCATCCAGTCAGAAGGAAAAACCTCATTCCTTCGAAAGTGCTTCTCAAATAATTCATTCATCAAAGTTCCTATGACATATATTTTCAAATACCCATTGCCTGTACACTGCATATGGTTTCAGCTCTCTCCTAAAAACGAAGCGAGCTATAGCTGGATGAACCAGCCGGAGAGTCAGGGGGGGCAGGGGGCTTTCGGGTGTGTATATGCCGTTCCAAATTCCTAGAGGGCACTTAGAATCCGTTAGAGAAACAGCAGGGAAAATGGAGGGCGGAATTTGCTGTATCACGGCAAATTCTGAGGCGACCTAAGACCCAAAATTATCGAATTTGGGGTCGCATGTCGCCGGACCTCTATTTTCCCTGCTGTTTCTCTTATGGATTCTTTGTAAACGGGGTGGAATTTGGAACGGCATATACACACCCGGAAGTTCCCTGCCTCCCCTGATTCTCTGGCGTCCCCCCGACAACCGCTCCCTTTTTATAAGCTGTACTGGTATTGTATATCCAGCATTCTGATTTCCTGTGCTTTGAGCACGTTCTCTATTTCCAGTACCCCGTCTTCTACCAGAACGGTTCTCATTATAATTGACGGTATGGCACTGTTTTTCAGATATTCCAGTTCTTCTTTGGCGAGTCCTTTTGTATAGTCCATCTGTTTCCAAAGATCCTGTACGCTTCCGTTCTCTTTGTTGACATAATGCATTTTTACGATATAGCTGCCGTTTTTCACATTGCTGATGCAGAATTTCCTCTCGAGCGGGTCCATGTCCTCCATGTAGTTGTCCAGCTCCCGGACCTTGATCTCGTCTTCTTCCGTAAATACATATCTGGAAGAAAGTTTTTTGAAATTATGGCACCCAATGACATAGCGCCCACGCTTATTTGTTGTTACGATAGCGTTTTCATCCTTATAGATGACATAAGGCAGAAGCCGGTTTATGAAAGAGAAGGCGTAGAATGATGGCTTGCGGATGCCGTCCCTGGAGATCAGGCCTGAATCTCCGTTTAGTATGGTATTTGTGTCATAGTAATCGGAATACAGATCCAGCGCATGCCAGTACGCCATAAAATCGACTGTACCTTCCATGTCAATATAGTTTTTCAGGATATAGGCCCCCTGTTCACAGCTGTCGTTCAGGACGTTGCGGTTGGAAATGGTAAAATTCCATTCATCAACATGAAGCTCTATATTTCCAATCCCGCTCTCATCCATTGCATTCTGCAGGATATCAATCTGATTCTTCATATATTTGCTGTCGATTGATTTTCTGCCATATCTTGTCTCATGGTCTGTAACTGCAATATACTGGAAGGAACAGACGGAGAAGAAATCCGGGGTGATGTTCCGCTGTTTCCATAAATTTAGTATATTGCTGCATACGTCTAACTCATACCCGAGTATCAGGCTGGCACCCCCGACGCGGATGTCTGGGGAAATTTCTTTCAGTGTCCTGTAAATCATCTCAAAATATGGATAATATTTCCCTTCAGCCTCTGTCATATTGAGCTGTGGATCATTCCAGTATGCAAAATACCAGCTCTCCAGTTCCTCTATCCCATAGCGGTTAACCAGATGGGTGCAGAGCTGTTTTATGATTTCTTCGAAAACACTGTACTGGTAGATTTTCCGTTCCTCTTCCTGTCCTTTGACACTCCGCTCCGGGGTATACATAAACAAAGTCGGCTTATGTCCCAGTTCGAGATATGGCTTCATGTGGTTTTCAACCATAAAATCCAATACCAGATCCAGTTTTCTGAAATTGTAGCCTTTTTTCTCAAGAAAACAATGTTCCTTTGAAAGAATATTCCATATTTTTACATATTGGATTCCCGTTGTCTGCTTCAGTTCTTTAAGCTGTTCCTGTACATCTGACTGCAGGATGGTGTATGCATCCCCAAGCACGACTGCTTTTCCGAAGTCGTTGGTCTTTCCGGTTATCACGGCAGCATCCATATGGCATATCCGGGAGTCACTGATTTCCGCCTCATCTTCCTGCCTTTTCAATTTCAGGTATTCGACAATCTTGAGTTCTTCCTCTTTTGTAAGTTCCCTCCTGTCCCGCGGTGTGGAATTTTCCTCCTGCATAAGTTTCCGGTATTCACTGGGCGACTCCCCGTGTACGTCACGGAACGCTTTGGTAAATGCGGCAGAAGTAGGAAATCCATTGTCCATTGCTATATGAGTAATATTCTTTTTGGAGTACAGAAGTTCATCTACGGCGTGAAACAGGCGTACATTGTTCAGATATTCCATAAATGTCAGGCCGAGGTGTTTCTTTATGTATTTAGAAAGATATGCATTCGAAAGAAACAGCCTGTCTGCCAGATCGTTCAGGCTGATCTGGCTCTGGTAATTTGCCTGAATATAGTTTTGAATCTGCCGTATCCGGACGCGGTCCTGAGAATCCTCTACATTCAGACGGATGTCGTCTGACTTCACAAGGAAATTGCCTGCAAGCACATACAGTGTTTCATAATAAAGGGCATTCATGCGGAGTGCATCCTTATTTTCCTGTTCAAAATAACGGTCTATAATTTTGTCCAGAAGTATTCTCAGTTCCTGAAAGGCTTCATTCTTGTCAATAACCGAATTACACCAGAAAAGGAGCTGCATGGATCCAAGCTGTTCCGCCAGCAGATGGAAGTCTATCTCAAATCTTGCCATCAGCAGGTCCCCTTTTGCTGCCAGGGTATGGCGTTTATTGGCATTGATTAAGAGAATATCCCCTTTTTTCATCTGGTAAACTGCATCATCTATCTTCACCTCAAAATGTCCGCTCAGCAGATAGAACAATTCCGGATCCTGATGATAGTGGGTACATACCTCCGGCTCTGTCAGAAAATAAAGCTGCATCAATTTCCGCCTGTTATCCATACTTTACTCCTCGTTTTCGTATATCACATTTTAGTTTTCATTATATATCTGATTAATCGTAGTATCTCTATCAATCATCTTATTTTATATTGCACTTATTTTCAAGCGAATTCTTAAAAACGAAAACCAAAAAATTTTATATCCTAATGTTTTTTAAACTTACCTACTTTTGTTAATCTGTTCGGCAGCTTCGGTACCTTGCCCGTTGTCCGGATAATCGCCCCTGCATCGCAGGCATCTATACATTTTCCGCATTTATCGCAGTCGAAATCGTCAATCATATGGATGTATTTCGGCTTTCCTTCGATACAGTCTTTTGGACATACATCCGCGCATTCCCCGCAGCCTTCGCATGCTGACGGATTGATATAGATATTGACGAAAGAACTGCACACACCCGCCGGACAGTTTTTCTTCTTGATATGTGACTTGTATTCCTCTTCAAACAGTTCCACGGCCAAAAGGGCTGTTTTCGAGGATTCCTGTCCCATCGTACAGGGCGTGGAGATTGTCATTGCCTCACCGATTTCCTTCGTCAGGTCAATAAATTCCATCTTTCCCCTGCCTTCCGTGATTTCCTTCTGCATATGGTGCAACTGGAGCAGTCCTTCCCTGCAGAAAACACATTTCCCGCAGCTTTGCTTTCTGGATGCGGCAAGCTGCTTCTCTGTCTCACATACTACGCATTCCTTTTCTGTCAGAATGTTCAGGACGCCGTTATCGATTCTTGCTTCCTCCACCGTCATTTCTCCCTGTTCGGGCAGATAATACCGGTATCCTGCCTGGATTGCTTTTGCTTCCCTCATATCTGCAAGGTCCGATATTTTCGTGCTGCATGCGGCTTTTTGAAGGGTCCCTCCATTAACAGAGACATAAATTCCTTTTTCGTATGTATCGAGGAACACCTCTGCCAGCTGTGCGGCCGTCACAAGATGAAGCAGTACACAGCCCTTTGAATCACGTATATTCACAAGGCCCGTTACGACTTCGATCCCATACTTTTCTGCCGCGGGCTTCACTGTCTCAGAAAGCTGGGCCTCATATTCCGGGATATGCAGAACCTTTTTATCAGCCCCGACAGCATATGCGGCAATGGAGATTCCCTCCATTACCTTTTCCGGCTCTGAGCGCAGAATTTCCAGAAGTACACCGGATGTGTCCGCATTATTCAGTGCCGCCACGACTCCCGGTTCTTTTTCTTCCTCCCTGCACTCCTTGAGGGCATTTTCGAAACGGCGGGTAAGTGTTTCCCGGCACAGGCCATATTCCTGCAGCCCTGAAGCTTTTATTTTCTCAATTACCTGTTCTTTACTTAGTCCTACGGCATTTTCTAAAGCACTCATATCCCTAGACCTCCTTACTCTCTGCAAAATCGCCCCACAGGCTTGGCCTGGAAATCTGAAGACGCAGGTCGCACTGCAGACAGCGTCCGGCTTCCGCACAAATATCCGACTCACAGATTCCGTGGTCAAATGGGCCAAAATGGCTGCCGCGATCCTCAGGCGGATCTATTGCCGGCTGTTTCCTCTGTGCATAGCCGAATCCCGGGCACTGGCCGATATAAGGTTCCGGTTTCTTTACAGGTGCAAGAATTTCAGAAATATCACCGTCTCCTCCCAGATACCGGTCGATCTGGCTTGCTGCTTCTCTTCCTGATTCGATCGCCATGATAACGGATTTTGTCCCGTAGACAGCATCGCCCGCCGCGAAGATTCCCGGAACCGAGGTTGACTTGTCCTGTTCCATATCCTTCACTTTAATGCTGTTGCCCCTTCCGAGTTCCAGTCCGGCTTCCTCTGTAATGTCCGGTCTCTGGCCGACCGCGAAAATAACGGTGTCCGCATCAATGTGGTGTTCAGAGCCTTCTTCTTTTTCGATGATCGCACGGCGGTTCTCATCAAAGGTAAAGGACTTCACATTCATGAAATCAACCCCTGTCACATGGTCTGTTCCTGTAATCCGCTCGAATGTCTGGGCCGGATGTACAAAAATGCCTTCCTCCTGTGCCTGTTCGATTTCTTCACCATCTGCCGTCATCACATCTCTGGCTTCCAGACATGCCAGATGGATTTCCTCTGCGCCAAGCCGCTTTGCAGTTCTTGCACAGTCAAACGCTACGTTTCCTCCGCCAAGGACAATCACTTTTTTCCCGAGGCCGGTTTCATTTCCGAGGCTTACGGCACGCAGAAAATCTGTATTTATGATGACTCCGTTAAGCCCACTGCCCTCCATAGGCAGGCGAACGCCTTTATGCCCGCCGATTGCCATGAGGACGGCATCGTATTCCTTCAATAATTCTTCCGGCTTCTCTACCTTTGCATTCACTTCGATCTGTACGCCCTGATCCTCAATCACCTTTACTTCATCCGCAATGATTTCTCTTGGCAGACGGTAGGACGGTATCCCATAGGCCATCATGCCGCCGGGTGTGGGCAGTGCTTCTTTTATGGTTACCGCATGGCCCTGTTTGCGCAGATAATAGGCCGCTGTCAGGCCCGCAGGACCTCCGCCTGCAACACAGACTTTCTTTCCTGTATCCGGCAGTTGTTTTCCTTTGCCCTTCCATAAGGAACCCGTGTCATGCTCTGCCGCATACCGCTTGATGTCACGGATGGACATGGCTTCATTGACTTCTTTTCTCTTACACTCCAACTCACAGGTATGGGTACAGATATGCCCCAGCGCGTTCGGGAACGGCACTTTCTCACGGATGACCGCCGCCGCCTCGTCGTATTCGCCGTTTTTCACATGGCGGATATAGCGGGGGATGTCTGTATGGGCAGGACAGGCGTACCGGCACGGCACAACCGCATCCTCTTTCTTTACTTCCTGATTCAGCACCTTGTCCCGGATCGTCCCTGTCGGACATACTTCCACACATGCACCGCAGAAGCGGCAGTCTGCATCTTTCAGCAGTTTATCGTGGAGCGTGCCCACATAAGTTTCCATTTCCTTTTTCTGGTAATTCAGGACCTTGACTCCCCTCAGTTCATTACATGCCCGCACGCACCTGCCGCACAGTACACAGCGGTTCATATCGTGCAGGATCAGCGGATTCTCTTCTTTGGGACGGAAACCTTTCGTACGCATCTTAAGCCGCCCGGTTTTCGGTCCGATATACTGGATCAGCATCTGGAGCTCACAATTACCATACTTCGGGCAGGTGGAACAATCTTCGGGATGCCCCGTCAGTAAAAGTTCCAGAGCCAGCATCCGAAGCCGCTCCACTTCCGGCGTTTTCGTATGAATCCGCAGCCCGTCTCTCGCTTTTAGTGTGCAGGCCGTTGTCACCTGGTCTTCTCCTTCTACTTCAACCACACACATCCTGCATGACCCAAGCGGGCTCAAATCCTTGTGGTGGCACAAATGTGGAATATAAATTCCTGCTTCCAATGCACATTCAAGCACATTTTTATTCTCCGGCACGTCCAGCGTTTTCCCATCTATGGTAATGACTGCCATAACACAACCTCCTCTACTTTGGCCTGATTTTCTGCTAACAGGGCTGTAAGACATCCCAGTGTTCCGCCAGCATTTCATTCTCCAGCCGGTATATATCTACTACCCTGCATCTGGTACTCCCGTCTTCCCCTACATTTTTCAGATAGACCGCCACCATATCTCCTTCAGCGATCATCATCTGGATGTTCAGACGAAATTCCGGATGCTCTTTGAATTTTTCTGCAAATGCGCGCTTCAATCCAGCACGGCCCTGCTCTACGCCGGGATTATGCTGGATGTAGTCTTCCCTCACATATAAATCTGCTGTTTCTATCCGGTGCAGGTTGAAAAATTCTTCATAAAACGTTCTGATTACTTCTTTATTCTTCTTTTCCAATGTCTCATCCCCAATGATGGCTGCTGTTCACAGGCACTCCTGTAAACAGTAACCAACGATTTCTTAATCTTCATCCTCTACAAATTCTGCTGCACTCATTCCGGCAATTCTTCCGGTATTGACTGCAAATCCCATCGAGTTGCCGGGAAGCAGGAACATATAGCTGTCATCATAGATGTTGCAGGCATCAGCACCGGCTGCATAAAGTCCCGGAATTGCCTCAAATTCTTTATCACATGCCTCACAGTTTTCATTGATTCTGATACCGCCGACTGTTCCATATCCACCCGGACGGACTCTCGCCGCATAGAAAGGCTTCTTGGTGATAGGCCTTAAGTATCTCCTCTCTTTAAAGAATTCTTCATCCACACTGTCACAGAAATCATTGTATTCTTCCACGGTCTCTACCAGTGTTTCTTCGTCAATTCCTGTCATCTGTGCTAATTCTTCTATGCTGTCGGCGATAAACAGTCCTTCGTTTCCATTCTCCTGCGCCATCTTTACGCCGTCTGCAAAATCGGATACATCCGGGTCCGGACGAACCAGACATACATTGTCCACACCGTTCTTTATGTAATATCTTACAATGGAGGAGTCCACAATACTGAATGCAACTTTCCCCTTCTGGTGGGATACTACATTAGAGAGGTAGGTGGAATTCTGCATGTGGTCTTCATTCATGATTCTTTTTCCCTGAATGTTTACAAGAAGATTTGGCTGTCCCATCACATTTGCCACACTTCCCGGAAGGTCGTCAATGCCTTCGATGCTTGCTGCCTGCTCGATTCTGACAGGAAGCTTGTCTGCACCTGCCTCCCAGGCCATCTTCAGCCCCTCTCCCATAATTCCCGGGATAGCGAAGTTAAACATGTCAACACCGTGTTCATATCCGGTCTCCTCTTTGATGAACTGTTTATTACATCCTGCACCGCCTGTACAGATAATCGCTGCCTTACATGTAATCTCTACTTCGTTTCCGTCTTTATCAGTTCCGAGTACGCCTGATACACGGCCGTCTTCCATCAGAATTTTCTTTGCCGGTGTCTCAAGGAGTATCTTCACGCCAAGTTCCTGTGCTCTGGCATATAACGCTTTATTCATAAAAGAAGCCGCACGCGGGCCGATGCCCTGGTCTGTCTTAACGATGTGCCATGTTGCCTCGGACTTCGGGAAATAACGGAATGCACCTTCGAATTCAACGCCCATGTCCTCGAGCCATTCAATCGTCTCTGCAGATTGCTCAAAATACCGTTTTACCAGCCTTGCATCTACGTTATAATGTGTATATTCCATGAACATGCCAAAGGCTTTCTCCACACTGATGTCTACCATCTGCTGTTTCTGGTACTTTGTACCGATTCCCAGAGGTCCCATCCCCATATTTGCCGCTCCGCCGACTGCAGCCGCTTTTTCCATTACAATGACATCCGCGCCGTCTTCCGCTGCCTGTACTGCTGCCGATAATCCTGACGGGCCTGCCGCGATTACAACGATCTGGGTTTCATAATTTGCCATAATTTCCTACCTCACTTTTTCTTTCCTAATTTTCTATTCTTCAAATGCGATTGCCTTCCCGGTTCTTGCAGACTCTCTCACACTGTCCATAACGCGGAGCACGCGTCTTACCTGTTCCGGCTTTACAACGATTTCTTCTTCCCCATGAAAAGCCTTCAGAAAATGTTCAAAATAATTTCTGTGTGCCACATCCGTCTCCGGCAGTGCCTCTTCGGACAGCAGCCCCGGTGCCGGAGGGCCGAAGCTTCTGGTCGGACCGGCTGCCGTCATGGTAATCTTGCCCGGTACATTCTCCAGAAGATGGGCTGTACGCACAATCTTCCCCTCACCGCCAAAGCCGTCTATTATCGCAGATCCTGTGTTTCCCCCGATGAACCATGCACGCTTCGGGGTCAGATAATAGGTACCAAGCTCGATTTCCGCAGTCACCCCGTTTTTAAATTTCATAATGATCTTAAAATAGTCATCTACCTTTTCATTGATTACGTTCTGTACATCTGCATACAGCGATACGATTTCGGATTTCACCATATCCAGCATCTGGTCAATTAAATGAACGCCCCAGTCATAGAGCATGCCGCCGCCCATTTCCGGATACACATGCCAGTCATGCATGTTCCCGTTCACACCGTAAAGCTGTGATTTGATAATATACATATCTCCTACGAGCGCCTTGTCATAGACTTCTTTCATGATCCGGTAATCTTTGTCCCACCGCCTCTGCTGGTGAACCGTGAAAAGAACATGATTTTCTTTACAGGCTGCGACCATCTCATCGAATTCGGCCACACTCATCGCTGCCGGTTTCTCGCATATGACATGCTTTTTCGCTGCAGCGGCTTTTTTTACCATCTCGGGATGGCTTGGGTTTGGTGTAGATATCATGACTACGTTAATATCCGCACTTTCCAGCATTTCGTCAATGCTGGCATAGGTCTCTACTCCTTCCGGCGCATCTTTGAACTGCTCCGGATTCGTATCTGCAACTGCCACCAGATCAATTTCATCAAATGTAGCCATCATATCTGCATCGCAGTGCCCCATAAATCCAAAACCGACAATCCCCAATTTCATCTTTTCCATCTGTTTCCCTCTCTTCCGCTATATGCAAATGTATAAACCTGTTTCCTTCCCGCTTTGGAAAGGCATATTACTCTTCAATCGCCCTTCTCAATGCTTCCTGATGGCGGCGTACCTGCTCGATGCTGTCCACTCCGATGTCGCGCAGATGTTCCCCGCCCTCATACTCGGAACTTAAGTATCCTTTATATCCGGCTTTCTTAAATGCTTCCACGACCTCCGGAATTGCAACTGCAGTCTCCTGATAGTCCTCATGCACGTTGTAGAATTTTGCATGTGTATGATAGATGTAGTCAATGTTGTCGACCAGGTCCTGGGGACTTGACCAGGAATAAGTAAAGGAAGCACCCGCATATGCCTTGTCGGCCGGACCTCCGCCTGCCTTTTCTACCGCATCCATCATTTCCTTCATCCCGTTCGCCATGCGGTATTCCATATTCGCTTTTCCGAGGTTCAGGTCATATTTGATCTTCACAAACCCTTTTTCTACTCTCTGCGCATATGCCTCGTCTACAATCTTAATACATTCCTCGGAAGCTCCCTGCCTTCTTGCTTTATCACGCAGCACATCCGGGATATTCCTGCAGAAGATACCTGTGTCAGGGATAAATCCGAAATATTTCGTGCCTGTCCGGTGAATCATTTCCATATACCCGTCTGCCCATCCGGAATTCAGGGAAAACGGCGCATGTACTTCCAGACCAATCCTTACGTTCTTTTCCTCCGCATATGCAAGACTTCCCTCAATCACATCCATCGGTGTGGAAACCAGTGTACGCAGATTGTGAAAACCAAGCAGAGAAGCCAGACGGATATCCCGTTTCATCATATTAATCTGCTCTCCCAGAGAAAGCATGCGGTTGTCATAAATGTGGTTTTCCAGAAACGCATCGTAGCAGGACGGTTCCAGATTATATTTCTCCAGCCATCCAAACCACTGGTCCCTGAATTCTTCCGTCTCAATCGGCAGCGGGAAACGGCGGATCATCTGCTCTGCGAGAAGTTCTACTCCTGTCGCCCCCGTTTTAGCAGTTTCTCTTAAACATCCTTCCAGATCTAATTTTCCATCATAGTATTCATCCTGATAACTATAAAGGGACACACTTCTTTTTATATCACAGCCCATTACCCGTTCCTCCTATTCAATCTCAAAATCTGCTTCACAAACCGCTTCTATCTGGAACGGCATGTATGACGGGTCGATCACCTGTACCGCCCTGATGTGGTGCTTTCCTTTAGAAAGCCCGCCCTCTTTCAATACTGTAACCTGCGCATAGTCACCAAATTCCCAGCGGTAATCAGAATCCACTACTGTACGCATTTCCTCAAGCGTAAATGTCTCGCCGTTCACCGTAAACCGGATATCCTCTCTTTTCGCATCCTCTCCGTCTACATTCACCTTGATATCTCTTACAATAGAAAGCGTAATGCCGCGGTAATACTGCGCTTTAAACTGGAACTGGTATCCCACAGCCACTCCGTCTTCTGTTACATTCTGAAATCCCTGCGGATTATAAATCTGTCTGCCGGCCATTTTAAATCCTCCCTAATCGAAAAATACTTCTTTTCCTGTCTCTGCTGATTTGTAGATTCCTTCCAGAATCTGTGTTACGACGTATGCCTGCTCTGGCAGAACAAGAGGGTCTGTGTCATTGATGATTGCATTGAGCCACTGCTCCTGCTCACGTACGGCTTCTGCTGCTGCCCCGCCCTCGAAGAAATCGACAACACCTGCCGGTGAAATCGTTTTTTCCATCAGCTGGTTGTGCTCTACTGTGTTATAAATCAGCTCATCCTGCGGATAGCTCCCGCCATGATGGATCTCTGCGCCGCCCTTTGTCCCGCAAAGGGTTGTGGATGCCTCCATAGATTTTAAAACGTTCAGCGCCCATGACGCCTCCAGATAGATCGTAGCTCCGTTTTTCATCTTTACAAGGCCGAATGCAGAATCTTCTACTTCAAATGTTTCCGGGTCCCACGGTCCGAATACGTTTCCTGCCGGTCCGTCTTCCTGACGGCCAAGTTTGTAGAATACCTGTCCGGATACAGACTCTGGCTCATAGTTGTTCATCATCCAGAGGGTGATATCCAGTGCATGGGTTCCGATATCAATCAGAGGTCCGCCGCCCTGAAGCGCCTTGTTCGGGAATACGCCCCATGTCGGTACGGCCCTTCTTCTCAGTGCATGTGCCTTTGCAAAATAAACCTCTCCCAGCTCCCCTGCTTCACAGGAGGCATGCAGCGTCTGTGTATCATCACGCAGACGGTTCTGATATCCAATCGTAAATTTCTTTCCTGATGCTTTCCATGCCTCAATCATCTGCTTCGCGTCTTCTGTGTTGTGTGCCATAGGTTTCTCACACATAACGTGTTTTCCTGCCTGGAAAGCCGCAACAGTAATCGGGCAGTGTGCTACATTTGGTGTACATACATGTACCACGTCAATCTCAATTCCGGTATCTGAAAGCATCTCATTGTAATCGGTGTAAACCTTTGCGCCTTCCGCACCATATTCCTTTGCCGCTTTCTCAGCACGCTCCGGGATAATGTCACAAAATGCAACCATTTCCGCCTTATCTGCCTGTGCCTTTAAGGAAGGCATATGTTTCTGATTTGCAATTCCACCACATCCAACAATAGCAATCTTTAATTTTTCCATAACTCATTCTCCTATTCTTAATTTGTTCCCGCACTCATCCGGCCTGCACGCGGCCTGCTGCGGGGGTTATGTCTTACCTTGCCTTTATTATAATCACACAGTTTGTCGAAAACTTTCCTTGAATTAACCTATACCGTTACCGGATTTAGGCTAATTTTTTCCCTGAATTTTTTAAGGACAAAAAAAGCATATCTTTTTTTGTCCTGAAATAGCTGCTGTATACATAGAACTGCACACCAGTCAATTGTTGTCCTATCTTACTTCCCACAAATCCCAATCCTGTCCCATCATTTCCGGTTTCTGACAGGTTGTTTTCATCTCATAAACCGTATTCGTTTCCGCCGCTGTTTCAAATGCATTTAATGCCTCCACAACATGCAGGGAGATTTCAGAAGACAGCCTGCTTTTCCTTCCATCCAGAAGAGCCTGTGCCATATCAGACACACCCAGCCCCCGCATGTTTCCGCGCGGATCCGGATCTGATGCAAAAAGCGGCTCCTGCTCTGTAATACAGGACTTCTGGTTTGTCATCATCGCTATAATTTTTGCCGGATGCGGTTCTGTGACAGCTCCTACGATTCCTTCCAGTTTCTTTCCGTCGCAGAACTTCACCTGCCCGCCAAACATATTCGGGTCCGGAACGGAAATACTTCCTTCGCTTCCATAGATTTCCATACATGGTAATTCCGAATTCCACACATCAAAACTCATATTTACATTTCCGACTGCCCCGCACACGAATTCTACTATTGCCGTATAGTGTGTCGGTACTTCCGACTCCTGCTGCATTCCTAAAACATTTCTGACCGGCCGTCCCTTTATGGCAAAACATGATATCTTCCTGATCGGTCCCAGCAGCGCAACTAATGTAGTGATATAGTATGGTCCCATGTCGAACATCGGTCCGCCGCCTTTTTTATAGTAGAACCCCGGAGCCGGATGCCACAGTTCGTGTCCCGGACATGTCATATTGGCAGTAAATCCAATCGGTTCTCCAATCTTTCCTTCTTCCATCAAAACCCGGCATGTCTGTGCCCCTGCCCCTAAAAATGTATCCGGTGCACTCACCGCCATCAGCCCTTTTTCTTTTGCAGTCTCCACAACCTTCACTGCATCCTCAAATTTCAGGGTCAAAGGTTTCTCACAGTACAGATGCTTTCCTGCATTCAGGATCTGCATATTCACGTCATAATGTGCTGCAGGGATTGTCAGGTTTAATACAATCTGTATCTTCTCATCTGCCAGAAGTTCCTCTACTGTACATGCTTTCGGAACATTATACTTTTCCTGGGTCATCTTAGCTTTCTCAGGAAACATATCCGCAACTGCAATCAAATCCAGATTCCGATAATGCTGTGTAATATTCGTAAGATACACGTCACTGATTGTTCCGCACCCAATTACACCAATTCCAATTTTCTTCTCACTCATATAATTCCCATCCTTTTATTCATAGATTTTTCCAAGCACCTGCTTTACATAATAGGAAGAGAGACACATTGCCGCCAGATAATCCGGCGCGCCATCGTCTTCAACTGTACACCAGCCCTTGAATCCATGTTTTTTGACAAGCTCCCACAATTCTTTTAAGGGAAGCACTCCCTCCCCCGGCTCCCAGAACCAGCGCCAGCCATCATCACAGATTTCTACATCCTGTCCATGCCTTGTTTCATCCGGCTCACCGTGTGATGCGGTATCCTTTAGGTGGAATGTACAGATACGTTCTGCATATGTATCGTAGAAGTTTAAAAGGTCATCCCCGAGCAGTGCAATCTGTGCGGTATCCAGACAGTAAAAGACATACCGCGGATCTGTCATCTCCAGAAACTTCCTGTGGTTTTCTTTATTTACCGCGCAGAAGAATTCATTGTGGAGTCCGATCTGAATCCCATGATCGACTGCGTAACGTCCGATTTCATTTATCACCTTTGCAGAATTCTTCAGGTCCTCATCGCCTAAAGGCCCCACCCCATAATAATTTCTCGCCGGGCATACATTCAGATGTTTTCCCCCAAAGGCTTGCAGTGTGTCGATGGCATCTTTTCCTGCCTGAAGCACTTCATCATATTTCTCCGGAATCTGTGAATCGTCACAGCCGTGGAACATACCGCTGACTTCTATTCCGTGGTCTTTTGCAAATGCCGTGAATTCTCCCGGTGTCCCGAACAGTCCCAGAATCTCATTCAGGTCCCACGGTGCAATCTCAATCCCATCGTATCCTGCTGCTTTGTGGTAGCGGAGAATCCTGTCCCAGTCCTGATAGTAACAAATATTGGATTTATCCTCATAATAATAATCTCTGAAGTTATCAATCTGTTTATATGGAACGGTTTTCCAGTGGCTCATATGTGATAATTTAATATTTGACATCATTCCCTCCCGCTTATTCCGATAATTTGTTTTGAATGTAGCAGCGCGTCCTCAAAAGAGAACGGTATACATCATTGGAATCTTTACAATTATATATGACTGTTTTGTCATACCCTGCATTTTCCAGCGCCGCTAATACCGCGGGTAAATCTACGCTGCCTTTCCCGATATCGCAGAATACCTTTGCAGCAGTTTTTGCCGGATATTCCGGCAGGGGCTGCAGATAAGCCTCCTGATCGTCTGTAAAACCGGTGTCGGTCAAATGTACGATACCGATTTTTTCCTTATTTGCAGCAATAAACTTTGCAGGATCTGTGCCGGCTATCTTAAGATGTGCCGTATCAATGTCAAGATAAATCTCTTTTCTGCACTGTTTCAGGAATTGCAGTACTGCCTCTCCCCGAAGCAGCCCCCAGTATTCATTTTTCAGACACAGCTTTAAGCCTTCTTCCCCTGCCATTTCTGCAAGGCCGTCAATGACGCGGGCAGTCTGGCTTAGGAACTCTTCTTCCCCATGTGAAGATCCTTCCATCAGTTTCCTCACGGAATAAATAGAAGGTGAGGCAGTCAATACGATTGTCTCTGCGCCCGCTCCTTTTGCAAACTGTATTGCTTCTTCTCCAAAATGCCCGAAAGCGCCAAGGTACATCTTAAGGTTTCCCTGACAGAAGAGAGATGGATCAAGGTGTACACTGCTGATTTTCTCAATTCCGTTCTTCCTGATTTCTTCCATATATTTCTGCATGGTCCCGTATTTCACCGTGACAGACCGCAGTGTCCGGGGGATTCCGGAACGGCCGCCGAAATCCCATTTTGGCTCATATGGCACTTCTATAGAGGTAAATCCCGCCGCAGCGATCAGTTGGTATAATTCATCCCAGTAATACTTACTTTCTCTCTGATTCCGATTGGGCATTTGATGATTCAAATCCACAGTTTCTGTGCTAAAGCAAGCTTCCATTTTCATGTCCCCCCTACAATTCTTCCTGCATTGCCCTGAACTTCTCTACATACTCGTCAAACCTCGGATAACGGTCTTTTCTGCCCTGCTCCACCTGATGCTCCAGCACACCTGTAAATTTCAGGCGGCTGCGGCTCTGTTCCTCTTCTGAAAACTCGACGCAGACCTTTGTGCCATCCATTTTCAAAGTGCCGTAAATACCGCAGACCGGGCAGCAAACCTGATCTGTCCCGTTCAGTGTCACTTCTTTGCAGTGGCAGACCGGACATACGCCGGGATCGGATTCCCAGGTGATTTCACTGTTTTTCAGATCCAGTGCTTCCACAATCCTTGTACCCATATGTTTCGATTTCTCTAATAATTTCTGATGGTTATCCGGTACATATGCCCCGTAGGCATCCAGCTGGTCTACTACCTTCATATTCAGGCTCATACCGAACAGGTTCATACCCGGAATTCCATAAGCAACCCAGTGCGGGGTTGTCGCTCCGCCGACGGATATATAGGACACGAGATGGCGTTTCAGGCAGTCCGGATTTAGTTCCTCGCCCCCTGTATCCTTGCGGAGCTCATTCTCAAAAAGCATATATGCCTTATCATGGGCAGGACCAAAGCGGTCTATGAAGTTTTTCATCTGCCCGGTCGGTGCCAGCACATACACGGGCGCCGCCACAATAATCGCATCCGCCGCAAGTACGGCATCCGACAGCATCTCATAATCATCCTTCTGGCAGCATGTAATCTGCCCTTTTCCGCTCTCAAGCACTCTGGAACATGCCCCGCAGCCAATGCAGGGTTTAATCTCCAGCTTCATCGTATCTATGATCTGCGTTTCGGCGCCTGCGCACTTTGCCGCCTCCACTGCCTCTGTTAAAAATTTCTTACAATTTCCGTTTACCCGTCCAAAATTCAGTCCCAATACTTTCTTCATCTTAAGCCTCTCCTATTCATATAAATGACATGCAACAAAATGGTCCTCTTCCACTTCTTTGAATTCCGGGCTTACTTTAAAGCATCGCTCCGTGGCATTTGGACATCTGGAAGCAAACCGGCATCCCTCGGGTGGTTCAATCGGAGATGTAACTTCTCCCTTCATAACCTGTGCTTCCTTCCCTTTAAAAGCGATATCCGGAATCGGAATTGCGGACAGCAGTGCTTTTGTGTATGGATGAAGCGGGTTCTCAAACAGCCTGTCTGAACTGGTTTTTTCGACCATTTTCCCAAGATAGAGAACGAGAATCTCATCGCTGATATGCTTGACTACAGAAAGATCGTGAGTGATAAATATGTAAGTCAGTCCCAGTTCTTCCTTCAGGTCCATCATCAGGTTCAGGATCTGGGCCTGGATCGATACATCCAGTGCGGACACCGGCTCATCGCAGACGATAAATTTCGGGTTTAACGCAATGGCGCGGGCAATACCGATTCTCTGCCGTCTTCCGCCGTCTAGTTCATGCGGGTAGGTATTCACATACCTGTCGTCCAGTCCGACAATCTCCATCAGTTCGCTGACACGCTCACTCATTTTTTCCTTGCTGTTGTAAAGCTTATGTATTTTCAAAGGTTCTTCAATGATCTGTGAAACCGTCATTTTCGGGTCCAGTGAGGAAAACGGGTCCTGAAAGACAATCTGCATCTGCTTTCTCAGATTCAGCATTTCCTTATCTGGCAGTTTTGTAATATCCTTCCCGTCAAAGATAATCTGCCCACCGGTCGATGGAAGCAGCCGCAGTATTGTTCTTCCGAGCGTGGATTTTCCACACCCCGACTCTCCTACAACACCAAGCGTCTTTCCTTCCTCGAGCCGGAAAGTTACATCATCAACCGCATGCAGCATCCCACGGGGAGTCTCAAAATATTTCATTAAGTTTTTGCATTCAAGCAATATTTTCTTTTCACTCATATTTACATCTCCTCCTCATGAATCTGGTGGCATTGAACCATATGGGTCTCTTTCTGTTTTTGCGGAGGTGTGTCACCCTGGCTGCATATTTCCGAGCATTTCGGACAGCGCGGATGGAACTTACATCCGGCCGGCAGTTCTGACGGATGGGGTGTCAGTCCCTTAATAGGTGTCAGACGCTCGGTGCGTTCAGTAATATTGGGAAGTGATGCAAACAGCCCTTCCGTATATGGATGATGTTCTCTGCTCTTGTCAAAAATATCTTCCAGTGTACCACTCTCTACGATTTCCCCTGCATACATGATCGCAACCTTATCACAAAAGTTTGCCACGATTCCCAGATCGTGCGTAATCAGGATAACGGAGGAACCCAGTTCTTTCTGCAGGGAACGCATCATTTTGATTACCTGGGCCTGAATTGTCACATCAAGTGCCGTCGTTGGTTCATCTGCTATCAGAAGGTCCGGATTACCCGCAATCGCAATAGCTATCATAACCCTCTGTTTCATACCGCCTGAAAATTGGTGCGGATATTCGCTTTTTCGTTCCTTCGCAATCCCTACCATCCTCATGATGTCGTCTACCCGTTTGTTTACCTCGGTCTGGCTTATCTTGGGATTGTGAATCTTGATCACGTCGGCGATCTGGTCCCCTACCCTGAATACCGGATTTAAGCTGGTCATCGGATCCTGAAAAATCATAGAAATCCGTTTTCCCCGTATATTCCGGTACTGCCTTTCCTTCATCCCTGTCAGTTCCTGACCGTCAAATATGATTTTTCCTTCTGTCTCTACCGCATACTTCGGAAGCAGGCCCATAACAGAAAGTGCAGTCGTCGTTTTCCCTGCGCCTGTCTCCCCGACAAGTCCGAGAACTTCCCCTTTATCCACAGAAAGATTCACGTGGTTGACCGCTCTGGAGATCACCTTATCGGTTGTAAATCTGACGCTATAATCTTTAATTTCCAGTAATTTTTCTCCCATCTTACGCTCCTCCTATGCTCTGCCTTTCAATTGCGGGTCGAGTGCATCACGCAGGCTGTCGCCCAGTGAGTTAATGAATAAGGCTGCAAGTGCCAGAACAAGTCCCGGTACCAGAACCATGTACTGGTTGCGCAGCATGTAGCTTAAGCCGTCAGCCAGCATCGTTCCCCATTCAGGAGTCGGAGCTTTTACACCGAGGCCGACAAATCCTAAGGTTGCCCCCATCATGATATTCATGGATACCTGTGCCGTACCATTGATGATAATAACGCTCGCCAGATTCGGTATCATATGCCGCATCATGATATATCCGGGCTTTGCACCGAGTGCAACCGCCGATTCCACATATTCCATTTTTGCAACACCTAAAGCCACACTTCGTACCATTTTCGTGTGCATGGGCAGTCCTGTGAAAAACAGGGCAAATACAAGCTGGGGAATTCCGTTTCCGAGTGCGGCACAGATAGCCAGCGCCATGACCAGACTTGGAATGCAGCTTACAACGTCAATAAAACGCATGATGAGGTTATCAACCCATCCGCCGACCGTGGCACATAAACATGCCAGAAAGGTCGAAATAACAATAGATGCACCTGCAGAAATCAATCCGATCTCCAATGCAGTACGTGTACCATGAATGATTCTGGCAAACATATCCCTTCCGAAGCCGTCCGTTCCCAGTATGTGTCCGGCCGTTCCCGGCGGCAGGAGCTTGTCCGATGCGACCTGGGTAATTGCCTTGCTGTAAGGAACAATCAGGTCTGCAAAAATTGCAACAAGAACCAGTACTGCAACAACCGCGAGCGATACCACGGCGATCGGCTGCGTCTTCATGCGAGCCCATGCCTCTGCCATCTGACCGCGTTTCTTCATCCTTTTTCTTCCATCTTTTCCCGTATTAGCCATCAATTCGTACCTCCTGCCGTGCTGATTTCTTTTTTCACTTTCTTCTTCCCGGCAAAGCTGCTCCTGATTCTCGGATCCACAACCGCATACAGGATATCAATAATCAATTGTGCACCGATCGTGAATAATGCCAGGATAATCGTACAGGCAAGTATGACAGGCATATCCCTGTTATTAATTCCCTCCAGCACCTTATATCCAATTCCCGGGAATGCAAATACCTGCTCTATCATGACCGCACCACCGATCATGGATGCAAAAGTACCGCCAGTCAGGGTAATGATCGGAAGCAATGCATTTTTCAGTGCATCCCGGAAAATAACAACGCTTTCTTTCTGTCCCTTGCTCCGGGATGTCCGCACATAGTCCTGACGGATACAGTCAAGCATCGCACTGCGCACCTGCCGCAGGTAGTTGGCAAGATACGGGAGCAAAAAGGTAAATACCGGCAGAATCCAGCTCTTCCAGCTCTTCATTCCAAACGAAGGCAGCCAGTGCAGGTTTACGGAAAACACAAGGATGAGCATCAGTCCGAGCCAGAAACCGGGGATGGATCCCATAAATTTTGCGGCAATATTTACAATATTGTCATACACCGAGTACTGCTTCACCGCACACATGACCCCCATAGGAACTCCGATCAGGATCATCAGCAGTGTTGTCACACCGGCAAGTTTCAGGCTGACAGGAATTCTGTAAAGCACTTCATCTGATACAGCCGCTTTGGATTTGTAGGAAGTTCCGAATTCACCCGTAACGGCACTTTTCACCCAGTTTACAAACTGGACCGGTTTTGGTTTATCCAGGCCAAACCGCTCTGCCATCTCATCATAGTCCTCCTGTGAATATTCAGCCGGCATCATCATTAAGACCGGATCCGCTTCTGAAAGATTGAGAAGAAAGAAAACAAACATCGCAATAAGCAGAAGCAGCACAGGTACCATCAAAATTCTTTTTATAATATATTTCGCCATATATGGTCCCCCTAAATCATCTGATTTAACATTACTAATAAGAAAGGCAGGAACCTGCAGACCCAAGCCCACAGGTTCCTGCCGACGTTTCCTCTTACATTCAGCTGTCCGGTGCAGTATATATATTACATTTCAGACAGTCCTGAACTGTTGCATATTAGTCTTCAGCAACCCACAGATCGCTAAACTGGATTTCAGCACTGACTGGTGATACATATGCACCGCGGATTTTATCAGAGAATGCATAACCTCTGATTACCTGAAGTCCTCCAAGTGCCAGACACTGCTCCTGTACCAGATTTTCAAGCTCTGTCACATTTTTAAAATATTCATCTGTCGTAGTTGAAGATACTACCTTGTCATAAATAGCAACTGCCTCATTATAAGCTGCCTCATCCGCATCCTTTAAGAACATACAAGGCTGTGTTCCACCTTCCAGAAGTCCCATTGTAAATGGTGTCAGCGGTGAAGTCGGATCGTACCCATTGTGTACCGGGAAGCAGTCATATGTACCTGATTTCAGCATACCGTAGCATGTAGCACCGTCATAAGTTACTGTATCAATGTTTGTAAGGCCATGCTCATTAAACTGTGAAACCAGAGCAACTTCTAAATCTGTAAAGTCCGGATCTGCCAGAATTGTAAAGTCAATATCTTCCGGTTTATATCCTGCTTCATCCAGCATCTTAAGTCCAAGTTCCGGGTCATAATCATATTTTTCTGAATATTTTGGTGCCTCGTCTCCTGTAAAATAGCTGTCCGGATGTGGGTATAATCCGTCATACACCAGTTCAGAAAGCGCATCCCAGTCAATCATATGACAGAGTGCTTCACGTACTTTTATGTCCTTTAAGCAGTCTACGGTACGGCAGTTCAGCCAGAACGGATTTTCGCGGTCTTCGATCAGGGCCAGTGTAATTCCGTTATCCAGAAGGTTATTCATAACTTCAATATCCACGGTGTTCATACAGTCAAGCTCGCCGTTAAGCAGGCCCATCATAGCTGTATTCTCGTCCGCAATGATATCGATTTCGCATGTTTCAATATGAGGTGCACGTTCTTTATTCCAGTAATCTTCCCTTGCCTTCAGAACGAATTTCTCGCCGGTTGTATATGATTCAACATAGTAAGGTCCACATCCCACTGCACTCCTGTTATCTTCCGGTCCGTACTGCTCCAGTGCCTTGTGGGAAACAACGCCATAGATGTTCTGTGTCGGCAGTTCATAGATAAAGGTCGGGTTCGGTGCACTTAAGGTAATCTTCAGTTCATAGTCACTGACTGCCTCATAGCTTTCCACACTGGCAAATGGGCGTGGCTGATATGTCTCCATAACGTCCCATGTAGCAATAAAATCCTGTGCCGTTAAGCCTGACCCGTCAGAAAACGTAACGTCATCCCTCAGTTTAAAGTCCCATACAAGTCCATCGTCTGAAACTTCATAACTTTCTGCAATATTACAACGGATGTCATTCACATCCCCTCTCCACTTTACAAGCAGGTTGTCATAAATCTGATAAGAAAGGACTGCTGCACGGTTATCCATCCACGGTGTATAAATTGGAATGTCATAGTTTGTCCAGTGGTTATAGGTTGTCCCTTCCTGCACGCCCTCCGGCGCCTCTTCTCCCTCATGCCCTGTTGCGTCTACACCTGCCTCGTTGATTTCGATGTCACTTACAGATGCCGGCTTTTTAGACTCCTCACCGCTCTTCGCACTGGTCTCCTTTGTGTCTTTTGAAGATCCGCACCCTGCCATTGCCACCACCATCGTAGCTGCTAATGCACACGCCAGAATCCTCTTTACCATTTTCTTTTTCATACTGTTCCTCCTTTTTTTGATCTTATATTTGTGCTGCATGATAGTTATATTATATTTTTATTCTGATTTTATTTCTTCCCTCCCTGCGCTGTTTTTCTATTGACTTTCATGCAAAAGTCACAGTCACTATTACTTGCAGCATCAAAAACAATAGGTTCATTTTTGATATGTATTTTTATCGCAACATCTGTTTCCTATTTATGGCTTTTATATTGATAATCTAACTTTATAAGCCTGATTTCATATGGCTGTAAGTCGATTTCAAAATTCAAAATATTCTCTGTTGATTCAATCTCTGTGATCTTAATATGGGGCACTGTAATCCGGTTCAGATAATCACTCTCACTTCTGGACAGATTCTTCTTTTTCCCCATCTGCGTCCACAAATCCTGCACACTTCCATGTTCTCTGTTAATAAAACTGGATTTCATCCGGTAGATTCCCGGCTTTACGTTATGGATCTGTACCTTCAGCCGTATGGGTTCCGTATTCTCAAACAACTCATCCACATCCTCTATGCGGATTTTATTTTCCATTACAGTCCTGCCGTGATAGCACAGTCTTTTACTGTTATGGCACACAAGCGTATAACGGCCCTTTTCATTTGTAGTAATCAGCAGATTCTCATTTTTACCAAGCATGCCTGTATGCAGTTTATTCATAAATTCAAAGGCATAATAAACCGGTTTTTGTATTCCGTCACAGGTAAGCATTCCGTTGTCACCGTTCAACGCTGTATCTGTATCATGGTACTCTGTCAAAAGATCTGTCGCATGCCACCAGCCCATAGACTCGACCATGTTCTCTGCCTGTATCAGGTTCTGCATGACGTAAGCACCCATCGCACAACTGTCATTGAGCACATTACGGTTTGAGATCGAATAATTCCACTCTGTCACGTAGATTTTCTGATCTGAGAAACCATTCCGGTCTAGGACCTCTTTCAGCAGTTCTACCTGATGGTTTGTATACTGGGAATCAACGGATTTCTTTACATAATATTTCCCGTCCTTTTCAACTGTTACATAACCGAAACTGTAGACACTGATAAAATCCGGTTCTGCCTCCGGAATTTCCTTCCACTTTTCAAACAAATCATCATACTGGTAATTCTCATACCCTAGAATAATTCCTGGGCCGCCCAGCCTGATTTTTGGAGAAAGTTCCCTGAGCAGTTTCTTTGCCGTGGGAAAACACTCGAAAAACGTATCACTCTTTTGCGGGTAATGTGTGATATCCCTGCGCATTTCAAACCGCCATGTTTCAAATTCTTCCAGTCCGTACCGGTTAATCAGATGCATAAACCATCTTTTCAGGACCTCCTCATATTCTTCCAGCGTCTGGAATAAAATTGTATCCGCTTCCGAGTAGATCTGTTTCTCTACCCTTTCCATCAGAATCACCGGCTTATACCCGATTTCTATATGGGGAATTAAATGTATCTCTAAACAAAAATCCAAAATGCGGTCCAATTGGGTAAAGTTAAGCTGTATATGCTCCTCGTCATCTTTATAAACAAGCTGTCTGAGCATGTTCCACATCCGGATATATTTAAAATTCAGTTTATTCTGTAAAAAATGTATCTGGCTTCGGACATCAGAACGCATTAGGTTCGTAATATCACCCACGTTTAAAATCTCATTACATACACTTTTCAGCGGTCTGATCTGTTCTGCATCTACAACAAGAAGACTGTGGTCCTGTAGGCTTTCCTTCTTCAGATAATTCTTTTTCTGCCTGATGATCTTTTTCAATTCCCTTTGTTTTTCTTTTGTCATTCGGGTCATCTGACCATCATCTACATTTGTTTCATTCGCTTTGCTGCGATACTCAGACGGTGTCATCTGATAGCAGTCGCGAAATGCTTTGTTGAACGCTGTAGGTGTTGGATAACCGTTGTCAATCGCAATATTAATGATTTTTTTATTGGAATACACAAGGTCATCTACGGCGTGGAAAAGACGTACATTGTTTAAATATTCAAGAAAACTAATTCCAAAGTTCTGTTTTATATACCGGGATAAATGTGCACTTGACAGATGCATTTGTTCTGCCAGATCATTCAGGCTTAACTGTTTCTGGTAATTCGTCAGTATATAATTCCTGATTTCAATCACCCGGGCATCTTCTTCATTGTTCAGTAACGCCGCTTTCTTCATCTCATTCCTGACCAGGAAGTTACTTGTCAGCAGATAGAGCATCTCATTCATCAGGCTTCTGATACGGAACGCATCTGCTTCTGCCCCGTCAAAATACAGACTCAGAATCTGATCCATGATCTTCCTAAGGAGCGTATAGCTCTCCTCATTATCCGTTACTGTGTTGCACCAGAATAAAAGCTGGTTTGTTTTCATGTACTCTGTCAGTATCTGGTAATCAATGAGAAATCGAAGTCCCAGAACCGAATTTTTCCCACTTTTGATCCAGTGCTTTTTGTTCGTGTTGATCAGGATAAAGTCATTTTCAGAAAGTTTGTAACTTTTATTATCAAGCAGGATCTCAACATCCCCTTTTAGAATATAGATGATTTCCAGATCCTGATGCAGATGCGTCCTGCTTTCCCGGTCAGTAATAAACTCCAGATGCATAATTTCTCTCATCAGCAATCCCCGCTTCCTAAAACAGTGCATGAATGAAGTTCATTATTTAATAATTTTATAGTAATCCGGCTTTCTTTCGATTGGTTCCGGGAACCCGTTTTTCGGATATCCGAGGATACAGGACCCGACACCTATGTACTCGCCCTCATATCCGGCCTCTTTGAGCAGTTCCTTTCCCAGATCAGTCTCAAAGGTTTCATAAATCCGGTTGATCCAGCGTGAACCAAGGCCAAGGGCATACGCTGCATTAAACATATTTCCGAGGCACAGGCTTGCGTCCTCCACCGGATTGCCAACTCCCTTTTGGGCTAATACAAGAATAATGGTAGGCGCACCGTAAAATACATCAAACCCTTCCGGAGCCCCTGCAATCTCCGCATTTAATTTGCAAAGCTTCTGAATCCATTCCGGATTCTGTACTGCAATAAAAATGGGTGACTGTTTATTCCCCCCGGACGGTGCATTCATCCCGGCCTCAAGAACAGTAAGCAGCTCTTCATCCGTAATCTGCTCCTTCTTGTACTCCTTTACACTCCGACGCATTTTGATATCAGCTATGGTCTCTTTCATGTGCTTCTTCCTTTCTATTCGATTCGATTTGTTGACTAAATTATAGTTCAGGATTTCCCTTTCTCTCAAACGCCGTTTTGCCTCTTATATATGGCAAATAACGGTATCCGGCAACAATTTCCTCATGAAGTATACAGTAGTAAATTCCAGTTCCATGTGATAGAATTAAAGAAATTAAAAGATGCAACAGGAGCAGAAAAAGAACAGGAACCGGAGCTTTACAAATGGGCAAAGGTTATTGCGGCAAAAAGCTGGGAGGCGATATGTATGGAGACCAAAGGGAATCCCTATATGGAGGCAGCAAAAGACGAATTGGAGAAAATAAACCAGGATGAAAACGAGCGCTACTTATATCTGCGCCGCGAGATGGCTATCAGTGATGAAATAAGCCGGCTGCAGACCGCTGTAAACCAAGGGCGCAGGGAAGGACTTGAAGAAGGTCGTAAGGCTGGGCTTGAAGATGGAGAATTTCTAAAATTAATTTCACAGATAAAGAAAAAATATCTTAAGGGAAAAACATTAACAGAAATAGCAGATGATTTAGAAGAATCTGCAGATGATCTTAAAGAAATTTATAATGTTGTAAAGGCAAACTCCCAAGATTCCGATGATATCCTTCTAAAACGAATCAGGCAGCCAGCTGCTGAAAAACCGCTCTCTGAATATCATATCAATTAAAGTTAATACACATACACTGGATATAGTTTTAAATCTCTCTGAGCGGCTTTACCTGCTGAACGTAGAAGAGAACGGAAGACAAACAGGTTATATGCTTCCTGCTGTCCCCGTTCTCTTCTCCCGTAAGTTGGCATTTTTGATAAATTCTGTAATTTTTCGAAAGCCCCCCCTAGTACTAGACTACCTGTACATCGTTAAAAACGATAGGGGGTCTTACGTCTTTTTCTGTAAAGCTGTATGTAAATCTCTCCAGATGCAGCCCCTCTATGTGTGCTGCATAAAATGCAGATGCACTAATCTGGCCAATTGAAAAGTATTCAGGTCTTTTGCCTTCGAGTTCCGGTATGCTGTCTGGTATGTCTTTCCAGCCTCCGGGTGCGTGATACGTAATATCATCAAAACGGATGTTTTTTATTTTCCTTTTTCCTGTCCCCAGAACGATAAATCCGGCTGCCGGGTCTGATTTCATTGTATAGTCACTCTCAATCACTATATTTTTGAAATATACTCCGTCAATCCCACGTTCACCATCGTGGGGACTATCATCCAGTACCCCCATCCTGCAATAATTCGATGTTACAAATACCGGTCTGGGGACATTTTTCATCAGCAGACTGCTTATCATAATATTGTGGATTCTGCCGCCCTCAGCCGCCTGAATCTTAAGTCCGCTGCATAAGACATCGTGGAAGATGCAGTTTGATATTGTCACATTTTCTATGTCTCCGCTGTTTAAAAGACCAATGCGGACTGCTGCCCACCTGCTTCTCATAATACAATTATTGATCACAAAATTTTGGCTTACCCTTTCCGCCACTGAATTCTGAATACACAGGGAATCATCGCTGGTATCCAGCATACAGTCTGACACCCGGACATCGCGGCAGCTGTCGAAGTCCAGCCCGTCACCATTAAAGTGTCTGCTTATGATACTGATTCCGGATATCCGGATGTTTTCACATTCAAGAAACGCCGTACTCCATCCGGCAGGCATACGAATATTAAGATCATTCATCCTGATATTCTTACATCTCAAAAAGCGAAACAACATCGGATGCACTATATCAGGATTTCCTTCCTCATAAAAGGCAGCCCCATTGCCGTCAATTATCCCGCCCGATATCCTAATATTTTCCGCATCCTCCGCATAAATGAGGCATCTGTCCAGAAAATGCTCTCCTGCATACCTATTATAATGTGTCTTCGTACTATAGCTTTTAATTTCCGGGCTGCCCAGCAGTACCGCACGTTCACTCAGCCGTATATGCAGGCCGCTCCTTAAGAATAGTGTCCCTGTCAGGTATGTACCCTCCGGGAAATAAACTTCTCCGTCCGCTGCTGCCGCCTGGTCTGCCGCGTGCTGTATCGCCTGTGTATCATCCTGTATCCCGTCCCCTGCCGCTCCAAATAATTTCACATTTTCCATAGTCTCTCCTCACTGGTCGTGTTTATTGTTCTGTCTGCATTCCTGTCATTTCTATTCCAGCTATATCATGAAAAACAAACGGCACCCTGACATCCCTTTTTTCACAAGAAAAATGCAGACCGGAAAGCACCAGTTTTTCTACATGGGCCGCATACATGGCATAACATGGCATAATCCCAAATATAAAATATTCCGGATATCTGTAGTCTGCATTTTCTGTTAAATGCAGGCTGTATGCCGTATCTTCATACCCGCCCTCATATTGAATGTCCCAATCCCTGCATGTCAGCCGGCCTATCTTATATTCATCCAGTCCCTGAACCTGAACACAGGAATATCTTTCGCCGTCGAATACGGGCACTTCATGAGGCTTCGGTTTTCCCTCGGCGATTACTCTGGCCCTGATTCTTTCAAAGGTAATACGATCAATTCTGCCGGGACTTATGTTTGTTTCTTTTTTCGTCTCCCACCCCGGAAAATGACACAGCCTGATTTGAACTGGTCCTGTAACTTCGTCCATCACCAGATCGTGAAAATATAGATCATGAGCATAGCCGCCCTCCCCTACCTGTATCTTTACAGCGCATCCGTAAGTATGATGAATGTGGCAGCCACAGACTTCAATCCTGGTAAACTCTCCATCTGAAAAAGGTCCGATCCGTATTCCCGCCCATCTGGATGAAATATCACAATTTCTGATCCTGACTCCGGCGGCGCTTCTGTTGAGGACGACCGCATCGTCTCCACAGTCCAGCCTGCAGTTCTCGACCATAATATCTCTGATCATGGAGAAATGAAACCCGTCTGTGTTCTGGTTCTTTCTATTAATGACACTGACGTCCCGAAACTCCACTTTTGTACATTCTTCTGTCAGCACTGCAAACTGGGCGGCATCTCTCAATTCTAACTGTTCTACTTTCACATCTGTACAGCCTTTCAAATAGAGCAGGCTGGGCCTTACTTTATATTCCCTGACTGGTGCCATATCCTGATCATCCACACTGTATGCCTCCAGTCCATATGGAAAATGATCCCCCTGACCGGATATCCGGCCCTTTCCCTTTAGCACCACATGTACCGCATCTCTTGCAAAAAAGAGACTCTGCCAGTAATTCTGCTTTGACTGGTGGCTGTATTCATGAACCGTATACTTCGCCAGGTCATCACTTCCGATTATTTCACTGCCTTCTGTGAATTCTATCATCAAATTACTGCACAAATGTATCGTCCCTGTATAATATTTTCCCGGTGCAAAGACTACCCTGCCTCCCGTTTCCCTGCAGCTATCCACCGCTGCCTGGATTCTCCCCGTATCATCTGTACCCTCTGGTTCAGGTACGAGCAATATTTCTTTTTTTATATTTATCATTCTTTTAACCCTCCCAGACTCATTCCTTCCACAATCTTATCCTGCATAAACATATAAAAGACAATAACCGGTATGGCAATAATTACAATGGAAGCATACAAATGGGGCAGGTCCAGACGGTTCTGTGTCAATCCGAAGAATGTCGGCGCAAGGGTAAGTGTATACTTTTCCGGACTCGTAGAGAAAACCAGTGGTATCTGGAAATCATTCCACACCTGTATAAAAAGTACTACAAGGACATTTACGACTGCAGGCTTTGACATCGGCAGAATAATAAAGAGGAATGTTTTCAGATCCGTACTCCCGTCTATTGCGGCTGCTTCTATGTATGTCTTCGATATCCCGTCAAAATTGCCCTTGAAGATTAAAATTGCCAATGGAATATTCGCCGTTGCAAGCAGAAATATCATGGAGATATAGGATCCGCGCAGGCCAAGGCTTTTCATCAGCAGTGAATTGGGAATTAGTGTGGACAGCATCGGGATTGCATAGCAGGATAATAGAAGGACGAAGAAAAAATGTTTCCCGCGAAAAACCTGCTTTGAAAATGCGTAAGCAGCCAGTGTTGCAGATACCATAACAATCAGGATCGTTCCGCCTGTCACAATCACACTATTCAATATCATTTTCGGCAGAATCATTACTTCATTGATTTTTGTGGCAAATACATCCTGATAATTCTGAATCCCGCCATTTTTCAAAGAGATCTGTACCGTTGACAATACTGGAATAATCCAGACCGCAGCGACAGCAAACAATATTACTTCAATCAGTAAATTTTTCTTCTTTGCATTATTCATAATTCGCCCTCTTCCTTACCGTTCCCCGTAATTTTCAAAATTCCCGCTGACATAAGAGTTGCCAGAATAATAATGATAATTGCAACCGCACTTGCCAGCCCGCTGTTCGACTCTCTCATAAACTTCCTGTAAAGATACAAAAGCGGGAATTCTGTGGAATTGGCCGGTCCCCCGCTCGTCATGATATAGGCCAGATCAAAGAATTTCAGACACCCAATAGTCCCCATCAGCAGGATAATCACATGGATATTTTTAAGCAGCGGGATTGTAATCTTGAAAAAACTCTGCCAGAATCCTGCCCCGTCTATTTTAGCGGCATCATAGATATCCTTTGAAATCCCTGCCAGACCTGCCCTGTAGTATATGATTCCCATACCCGCCCATTGGTAAATATTGGCTATCAGAATCGCATAGATAGCGTACTTTGGGTCTCCAATCCACATCCTCTTCAGATTTGACAGCCCGACCGATTGTAAAAATGTGTTCAGGGCTCCGAAATTCGGCTCGAAGATATGCGAAAATGTATACCCGATCACAACAGATGACAACACAACCGGAAAAAAGTACACTGTCTCCAGAAACCGGTGCCCTGCCAGTTTCATATTAAGCAGAACCGTGAGCAGCAGCCCGATACTCATCTGGAAAAACAGCGTCAGCACCATAAAGAAAATGCAGTTTTTCAAATCATTCCTGAAAACTGTATCCTTCCATAAAGCTGCATAATTCTGGAGTCCAACAAACTCTGCCGCACTGAAATTCAGCCCCTTCCATTTTGTAAAGCTGGATATCAGGTTGAAGAGAATCGGATAAATCAGAAAAACACTAACGAATGCAACTGCAGGCAATATATATAAATATGAATTCCATTTATTTTTTCTCATCCATGCCACCTTCCCGTTTTTACCCGGATATCAGGAAGCTGAGGACACTGCTTCCTGATATCCTTTAAGACCGCTGTTACCTCACTGCATCTGCGGTATCCTGTATTTGTTTCAACGCCTCATCCACGTCCAGACCTGAACGCATAACCGAAACAACAGCCTCACCTATTTTATTATCCAGTTCAATATTTAATGTTGAACGGAGAACGGATGGATTTTGATTCAAGTCATCCAGTGCCTTCTGATAAGTCTTCTTTGCCTCCTCGGATTTCATATTGCCGACATCAATCGATACAGATTTTGCTGCTGGGACACAGGCCATGTAATTCATCCATTCATTTGCTGCTTCTCCCTGAGTCCATTCTTCCAGAATCTTCATTGCTTCCTCTTTATATTCACATTCGTTGCTGATGGCATATCCGAATGAAGTATATTTCTGCATACAGGTTTCGCCGCCCTGCACATTGCGCATGGTAACAACACCCATCTCATCATCTTCCGTAGGTGTCCCCTTTAGGGAAGTTCCCATCAGATAGTTGCCAAGGTACCATTCTCCTGTCAGATAAGCCGCACAGTTTCCATTCTTCAGAGCTTCATCACATCCCGGATAAGCATCCAGTCCGAAATTCTCTTCTGCCAGAATCCCATCATCATACATTCTCTGGAGCTGGTCAAATGCTTTTACGAAGGCATCATCTGTAAAAGACGCTTTTCCTTCTACTGCATCCTGAACAATCCCCTGCTGATTATTTGTTGCAAGCCAGAGATAGAAATAACCCAGATTCACATCTTCTTTTGCTGCAAATGCTACTGGCAGTATAGATGAGTCTTTCTCTTTGATTTCCGCCGCAAATCTTGCCAGATCCTCATATTCCCCATTTGGCGGTTCGACTCCCAGCTTATCGCAAATTGTTTTGTTGTAGAAAATATACCAGAGCCCTGTCACATCAGACGGCATCATCTTCAGTGTCCCGTCTGAGGACACACCGCGCAGGTCATCCAATATGCCGTCATTATACTGGTCCTCCCAGCCATCACCCAGCACATCCTTTGCCAGATCATCCAGTCCCATATAATAATCCTCAAAAGTCGCAATATGGTCTACATCCATCGCAACGATATCCGCAGCATCCCCCGCTGCCGAGTCTATCGTCAGTTTATCCCAGTAATCAAACCATTCCAGTATCTCCACCTGTATCTCGATATCCGGATATTTTTCCTTCACCACAGGAAGCATCTTGTCATTCATCATCTGCAGCTCAGGCTGCCACCCCATAAAGGTCAGTTTGATTTTCCCATCACCGCCTCCATCCTTCTGAGCCTTATCCCCGTCTGATTTTCCACATGCCGCGAGCCCTGTTACCAGCATAGCCGCGCACAATAAAACACTCAAAATCCTACACTTTTTCATAAAATTCTCCTCCTTTACCAGTGCTTATCCAGTCCCATTACCTGAAGATCTGTTACCTTCAGTATTTTGGGCTTATTCTCCTCCGTTATAAGGCAGTATGGCTCCGGGCTGATCGAGAATGCATAAGCCTCTGACTCTTCCAGGTTTTCCGGCAGTATAATTTCAAGCTCATTCCCTTTCTGCCGCCATTCCAGTTCCCGGTTCGCTGCCACACCCCTGATTACCGTATTGTCCTTCGCATACAGATACGGTATACTCAGGTTTCCTGTCGGACGCTCAAGAGCAATCGCATAAACCGTATCTCCCTTTTTGGTATACCTGATGGGGATCTCGTCTTTTGTTGTTGTTCCAAAATGTACCCAGTGGCGTGTGCCATAGATAGCCTCTCCGTTTTTCTTCAGCCATCTGCCGATTCCAAGCAGCCGGTTCTTTTGTATATCCGGTATTGTTCCGTCTGCTTTCGGTCCGACATTTAATAGCAGGTTGCCGTTCTTACTTACATTATCTACCAGAATGTGCACAAGTGCTTTCACACTGGCATAATCTTCTTCGCCTTCCATCTGGTTATAGCCAAATGACCGTCCGATCCCTCTCGTCGTTTCCCAGTAAAATTCAGGAATCCCATCCATGCTTGCATATTCCGGCGTCATATAGTCTCCAAGAAGCCGCTCATTATCAACCTTTCCCCACCTGTCATTTACAAGTACCTGTGCCGGGTCCTTTGCCTGATTATAAAAGTAGGAAATCATCTCCTCGCTTCTCCATAGCTCTGCCGGAACCCTCTGTCTGGGCACCGCATACTCTGCATCCGGCCAGAACAGGTCCGGATGATATGTATCGATCAGTTCCTTTGCCTGCGCATGGATATAATCCGTATACGGAAAACTCGGATAATGTGAGTAATAGACATTAAAACACCATGTAAAATATAACCCGAGCTTCAGATCACGGCTTCTCATTGCCTCCGCAAATTCCCCGACAAGATCCTTATGTGGTCCCATTTTGAATGCATTCCTGTCCGAATATTCCGTAGGCCACATAGCAAAATCGTCACTGTGTTTTGTAACCATGACTGAATATTTTGCCCCTGCCTCCCTAAACAGGTCTGCCCATTCCTCTGCATGGTAATTTTCAGCCTGAAACATCGGTATAAAGTCATCGTAATGAAAATTGCTCCCATACGTCTCTACGTGGTGTTTCCAGAAAGGACTGTTCCTGAACCTCATACAATACAGGTAAATCTCCGCATACGGGTGAGTCCCATGCAGTTTCGTATACTGGTCGATCTGGCAGTCATTGGTCGGCGCCCATGCCGGCACAGAGTACACACCCCAGTGTACAAAAATACCAAACTTTGAATCCTTAAACCATTCCGAGGGCTCATGCTGCTTTAAAGATTCCCAATTCGCTTCATAACTCGTTTTCTTTTGTTTTTCTTCCATTCCGTTACCTCCTTTTTTATTTTAATATATATAATTTTAGTAAATTTGTCAACACTAATTTTACTAAAATTATCATTCTTTCTGATCCAGTGGAAATATTTACCATTATTGAATTTATTATATTTTACATGTATTATAAACTATTACATTTTTTACTAAAATTTAGATTTCCGAAAGAACCCATTGAAAACCAGAAAATAGTATGTTAATATAGCTTTATAGATTTTAGTAAAATGCTTATCGGTATGCCCTTTGGGTATAAGCAAAAGGATGGTTATAAAATGGCGGTTAAACTAAGTGATGTAGCCGAGAAGGCAGGCGTTTCCCTGACCACGGTTTCGAGAGTTATAAACTATGATAAAACAATGAACGTTTCAAAAGAAACAGAAGAAAAGATCTGGGAAAGTGTACGAGAACTCGGCTATAAGGTAAAAAAACGGAAAACCAAGTCCCAGACTAATTCAAGGACAAAGAATATCGGTTATATCGTAACCAAAGATGAGCATTCCTTTGACGACAGTTATTTTTCCGATATCATCAAGGGAATAGAGTCGGAATTGATTGCGCAGAAATGTAACTTAAGCTTTGCGCTTTCAGCAGAGGAATTTTCTGATTCCGCAGTGCGTGAAAAGGGAGAACCCTCCGCCTGTGACGGTGTTATTTTTATAGGTGATGTTCCCATAGAAATATACGAGTATTTTTATGAAAAACAGATTCCTGCTGTCGAGATGTTCCGGGGATATGGCAGATTCCAGAATGACAAGATATCCCTCAATTTTGAGAGTACTGTATACTCCATTATCCAGCGCCTGATTGATCTGGGACACAGCCAGATTGTTTACATCGGAGATATCAGCGGTTACACACCTGATAAAATACGTATTCTGGAATATGAAGACCGCTTCCGCGGATATGCAATGGCCATGCTGGCCAACAACAGACAATTGAACCCTTCCCTGCTGCTCAATATTAATTGGGATATGGAGAACGCCTACATGGAAATGAAAAAGTTATTAACCTCCACCGCTGATATTACAGCAGTGTTTGCGGCGAATGACAGAATGGCTATCGGCGCCATGAGAGCAATCCAGGAACTCGGATACTCTATTCCTGAGGATATATCGATCATTGGGTGTGATAATATAGAATTTTCACAATATGTGAATCCACCCCTAACAACCATCTCCTACCCCCGTGAGGAACTCGGTCAGGAGGCCGTCCGGATCCTGCTGGATAAACTGCATTTAAAAAGTCCTGTAGATAATCCTTGTATCCGAAACGTCATATTCTCCACACATATCGTTGAACGCAAAACAATTGCACCTCAAACCCTGAGCATCGTTTAGGATTCTCCTCAGTGCAAGGGTTCTCACTACAAGTCGGATGAGCCCAGCCTTCAGGGGAAGGGGGGCGGAGGGCAGCGGGAGTATCTAACCTGTTTGAAATGCATAGAGCAGGCTTAGCAGCAGTTAGTGAAAATACGCAAAACCAGCCGGAGAAAAGTTAATTCCGAATTAACTTTTCAGTACGCCTGAGCCGTCTAATCATCAGATTAGGCGGTGAATGCGTACGGTTCCGGCTGATTTTGCGTATTCTCTCTTATTGCTGTTTAGCATAGCGGGCAGTCATTCAAACAGGTCAGATACTCCCGTCGTCCTCCGTCCCCTTCCCCGGCAGGCGCCCTCCTACACTAAATTCCTTCTGTCAGTTCTGCCATTTTTGCCAGTGAAATATTATCATAGTACGGCCACACGGCAAATCTTTTTTCTTCCTGTATATCCGGATATGGAATGGTAACCTCCCCGCAGCACGCCCACTCGCATCCGCGTGCAAATATGGAGACGAATTCCGGTCTGCGTATGGTATCTGTTCCGTGGCCGATAAACGGGACGAAAACGCGTCCCTTTCCGTATGTATTTTTCCAGATCACCGGATGATCCTTGTTCAGATTCTCCAGTTTTGAAAAATCGATATTCTGATAGTCTTTCGCCAGATGTTTCTGCATCCGGTTCAGGTCGTAATCCTCTTCACCGTCATAAACAGTAGCAAGGACATCCACCTGATTCCCCTCAAGCCATTTGATATTTACAAATAAGTCATCCTGTGCAGTATACCAGTAATCGGGTACATCCTCACAAATGGGATCGCCCTTTACGGTGTCTACTCTAAATGACAGCTTAGGGTTTTTACGTCCTCCATTGGTAAACTTAAAAGCGCCGCCTATCATCTTCACAAATTCATCAGGGAATTCCTCTTCCTGTGATATCGCGGATGAATGATAGATAATGATTCCGCCTCCGTCTGCTACAAACTTACATAGAGTTTCTACTGCGGTATCTCCCAACGGGATATACGGAGCCTTTACGTCAGCTTTCCCATCATAATTGAACAGAACAGCGTCATAGCCTTTTAATGTTTCTGCTGTCGCGCCTCTGAATTCTTCTGTGATCTTTACCCGGAATCTGCCTGTTGACTCCAAAGTCCTTTTCAGCATTCTGTTGGTTTTAGGGTCATGCTCCGAGGTTACAATTCCTGTAACAATCAAAATTTGATACATCGTTTTACTCATGGCTGCTCCTTTTTTGTTTTCAGAAATTTGTAAGGTCTGCGCAGTAAATACGCAGACCTTCCTGTACTGTTGTTACTGTTACATTATACTTCTGTCCATACGGCGTCATTTTTACTGCTTTTCACACAAGCCTGAATAAACTTAACGCCTTCAATTCCATCATCTATAGACGGGAAATCATAGTCATAACCGCTCAGTTCCTCACCGTTTTTCAACTTCAGGATACTGGAAATCCAGACTCTGTAAATATTAGCAAATGCTACGTACAATCCTTCCGGGTGGCCGGACGGAATTCTGCTGATTTCGGCTGTGCGCTCTGTGACATATCCCATACCACGGTTGTAAATCTGTGTCGGCTGTCCTTTCAGGGTCACATAAAGAATATTCGGATTCTCCTGAACCCATTCGATTGCACCCTTTGTCCCGAAAATTCTCACTACAAGGCCGTTCATATGGCCTACACATACCTGTGATGAACAGAATACACCATGTGCACCATTTTCAAACTCAACAAGAATGTTTGCATTCAGGTCCAGTGGCTGTCCCCAGTAGTCCAGTTTTGCCGCAACTCTCTTTAACTTTAATCCGGTCATATAGCTTACTGTATTTTCGATATGTGTTCCAATATCACCCACACAGTTTGAAATACCTGCCACGGCAGGATCTTTTCTCCATGAAGAAAGCTTTACCATCACCTGGTCTCCGGCACCGATATCATCAACCAGATATTCCTGAAGGTATTCTGCGTTTACATTGATCACGTCACCGATGTATCCGCTTGTAATCAATTCTCTCGCTTCCTTCACCATTGCATTGCCTGAGTAAGAATAGTTCACACAGAACAGAAGGTTTTTCTCTTCCGCAATTTTTTTCAGTTCTTCTGCCTGTCCGATCTCAAAACAAAGAGGTTTTTCGCAGAGTACGTGGATTCCATTCTCAAGGAATGCTTTTGCTGCTTCATAATGAACATCATTCGGAGCCGTTATCGTCACGAAGTCGATTCCGTCTTCCCGCGAGCCTTCTTTTTCAGCCATCTCATGAAAATTCTTATAAGTACGTTCATCATCTACCTGATAAAACTCTGCACATTCTTTATTCTTAGCCTCATTCTGGCTGAAGCATCCGGCCTTTAAAAAGGCTCTCCCGTCAAAATCAACACCGACTCTGTGCACGCCCCCTATAAAAGCTGTGAGGCTGCCTCCTACCATTCCATAACTTAATGTTTTCTTCATTCTTAACCTCCTTCACCGCTATTTATTAGCAATCGCTGCATCGAAAGCAACATCTGAAGGTGCAAAATCTACTTTCCGGACAAACTCCGCTGCTTCTGTAGCACCATAAACTCTTTCCATACCTGAGTCTTCCCACTCTACAGAAAGCGGTCCCTGATAGTTATATGCGTTAAGCACACGTATAATATCTTCGAAGTTTACATCTCCATGACCTAAAGAACGGAAATTCCATCCTCTGCGCAGATCGCCGAAGTCGATGTGGGAACCAAGCAGTCCGCTCTTTCCGTCTAATGTAACGGCTGCATCCTTCATATGTACATGATATACACGGTCAATAAAATCATTTAAGAATACATGTGGTGTAACGCCCTGCCAGATCAAGTGGCTCGGATCGAAATTGATTCCGAATTCCGGACAGTCAGCGAATTTCTCCAGTAATCTCTTTGTTGAATAATAATCAAATGCAATTTCTCCCGGATGTACCTCGAGCGCAAACTTCACATCATACTTCTTACACTCATCCATGATAGGTTTCCATAAATCATAGATTTCCTGATATCCGTCCTCGATCATCTTTTCACTTGTCTGTGGGAAAGAGTAAAGATATTTCCAGATTGGTGATCCCACAAATCCCGTGATAATATGAACGCCCATCATCTTAGCTACTTTCGGTGCATTAAGCATCGTCTTAACTGCCCATGCACGAATCTCATCCGGTTTTCCGGCCAGCTCGGCCGGTGCAAAATTATCAAGTCTCGGATCATCATAATCTCCGACGCACTGTCCTATTGTATGAACAGCGATTGCCTTGCAGATAAGTCCGTTTTCCTTCAATGTGTTTAAAATCCATTCCACATAGTCCGGGTCTTCCACTGCACGGTTAATGTCAATATGACTTCCCCAACATGCAATCTCCAATCCGTCATATCCCATCTTCTTTGCTAACACACACATCTCATCAAAAGGGATATCTGCCCACTGTGCCGTCATCAACGTAACCGGTCTTGCCATAACATTCTACCTCCATTTTATAATATTTATTTAATTGCAACATAATACGTTTTTTTATATCAATACATTTTAATAACTTTTTATACAATCCACATAGCCAATACACATTCACTGCGCTTGAACTTAGGGGTTCCTCCAGAGAACAAGACTTTCCTGCTGACTGGATGAACCAGCCTGCCGTGGAAGTTGACGGGGTGCGTGAGGGCGGCATATATCCTATGGCAAATGCTTTTAGTGAGCTTTAGCAGCAGTTAGAGGAAATACGCACAATCTGCCGGACAAAAGTTAATTTCCAAATTAACTTTTGAATACGCCTGAGCCGCCTAATCATCAGATTAGGCGGTGAATGCGTATGGTGCCGGCAGATTGTACGTGTTTCCTCTTACTGCTGCTTAGCATAACGGTCAGCATTTTCCATAGGATATATGCCACCCTCATGCACCCCGTCAACCTCCACGGCAGGCGTCCCCACCCGTTCACAAGTCCCCCTTGTTCTCTAACCCTCTTCTACTTCGTCCAACTCAAAAAATACGACTGTCACTCCATCCTTCTCTACAAAAAGCGGATGTACCGGCAAAGGCAGCAGCGGTCTTAATTTCTTTGCTTTTTTCTTGCTTATGCCGAAAACCGTAGCATTAAACATAACCCCTTCTTCCAATTCGATAAGTCCATACCCATATGTACCAAGGCTGGCATTCCAGGGGTCTGCATTTAGAGTGGACGGTAAAATCATACTGTGGAGTTTTCCCTTCCCGGATAGTTCCACCCATTCCGTTTCATGATATCCACATGTATTACATGCATATCTCGGCGGATACTCGATTGCACCGCACTCTTTGCATTTACGTCCGTAAAGCTTATGTTCCGCTAAACCCTGATAGAATTTTTCTACAATTTTTTCAATTTTCAACGTCTTTCCCCCCTAATCCACTGTTCTAAGAATAGGAATACGACAGTTCTGTCCGCCGCCGAAACCACGGAGCATTGCCGTCTTTGGCTGATTCTTGACCTGATGTGAACCTGCCTGGCCGCGGAGCTGAAGAACTGCCTCATAAACATCTGCCATTCCGGATGCGCCATAAGCATGTCCATAGGATGTGCGTCCTCCATGCGGATTAATCGGGCGGTCCCCGTCAAATGCAGTACGCCCTTCCATTACCCATTTCCAGCCTTCTCCTTTCGGCAGGTAACCTACTTCCTCGGCTGCTAAGAGCTGTGAACAAAGTACAAAATCGTTCACAAGAAGAAGATCTATATCTTCCGGTGTCAATCCAGTTGTCTCATATACCTGGCGTGCTGCCTCTTTGGTAATCTCCATCTCATTATGCGGCTGCATTAATTCCAGACAGGACGCGCCAATGCCCAGGACTTCTATCGGTTTCTGCTTAAACTTCGATGCCATCTCTGTCGGGCATACAATGACACACGCAGCGCCGTCCGCACTTGGTGCGTTTCCTGTAACTCTGAGGTACTGTGTTGTCTTAGGATTAAAAGGTGACCGCAGATATTCCATAGGATCATCAAAACCATACTGTTTTGCGATTTCCTCGAACGGAGTGCGGAGCATTGCCAATGGATTCAGCGCAGCCGCCCTTCTTCCATGATAGGACATCGTATTGAGGACGTCATCAATCTGCGTCTCTGTCAGGCCATATTCGTCCCGATACAGATCCATCCAGTCATCCTGGCCGATATGCCCGCCGCCTAACGCGCGCGTATATGCACGGTCCATAATGGCTTCCAGATCCGGGATTACATCCTCTGTCGTTATCGTTCTGCGTATATGGGCAGGCTTACCCATTACAGGCAGACCGCATGCCATTTCAACACAGCCGGTTAACACAATATCATGTGCACCGCTCGCCACATCTTTCACGGCTTCATCCAGCCCTACATAACCTGAACAGCATGCTTCAGAATGATGAACCGATCCTTTCCCCCGCATCCCGAACCACTCTGCAACCTGCATATTTGGCGTTGCTGCGAAATTAAAGAACTTAGGATTTGCTGATCCGTGATAAAAATAATCAACATCTCTCGGCTCTAATCCGGCATCTTCCATCGCCATCAGTGCAGCATGACCGAAAAACTCTCCTTCTGTCAGCCCTTTCATGTCCGGGTCTTCATCTATATTACAGAATGGGGTTGCACCAATCCCAATAATGGAAACACTGCGGGCATACTTGCCAAGTTTTCCCTCTACCATATCTACTGCTCCTTCCTGATTACTGTTTACCCCCTGCGGTATACACAGTAACCCTTCCTTCACTTCTGATGAATAACATTCTATATTCTATTTTTTTACGCTCTTTCTTTTTACATCTTTTTTCCGGGCAGGCACCGCGGCTACTGAGTTCTTAAATAATTCCGGAAGCATTTTATGCAGGCAGAGTGACCTTGTTTCCAATGCCGCGCCGTATGCATCATCATAATCCCCGTATATACTGCAGTGGATTCTGATTGTCTGGCCGCTCTCGGGTGACAGGGCACTGATAAAATCGTTTAACTTCTCTGTGTATGGTTCAATATACTTTGCCATTTCCCCGCCGATTACAATATCCACTTTAAAAATAGCATAGATATTATATATTGCTATCGCCAGATGGTGCAGATAAGAATCCCAGAGCTTTTCATATACAAGGCTGCCTTTATCAATTTCTTCAAACAATTCCTCGTAGCTGCTGATCGGAAAATTTTTCTTAAGTATTTCAATGATCGTACTTGCGGAGCATAACCCTAAAAGACTGCCTGACGATTCATATGTCAGCTTCTTCTTATCCGGTTCTATAATCATGGAACCGATATCCAGACTTGAAACTTTCAAACTAAAAAAACTTCTGTCGTGAATCAAAATCCCGCTTACACGCCTGCTTAGCAGGATAAAAAAATTGTCCTCAACGTTCGTATTCGCAAACACCTGTGCCATCGCTGCCAGTCTGCAGGAATCCCCTATTGCCACATGCTCCCCAAGAATCCGGTATATACTCTCGAGGGATACCTCAGGCACCCCCAGAGTATAGGTATCGGAAATAACTTTTTGTTCATAATCCACAAAACCGGGTAACGCAAGTCCCACTCCACATGGGATCGGCGCCCTTTCCTGCATCCCTTTAATCAGGCTGTCAATCTGGCGCCAGTATTCCTCGTTTTCTACAAACTGGATATAATGCTTTTCCTTTTCATGGATATGGCCTTCAAAATCAATCAATAACACGTATACCGTATGCCTTGCGATGCTTACTCCGATGGAATACTGGTATTCGGGGTTCAATGACAGCTGAACAGGTCTTCTTCCTCCGGAAGATTCTCCTGTCCCTGTTGTCATTACGATATCACTGCCCTTCAGGATGTTCATGATATTTGATATCGTTGGTACACTTAATCCTCTTTTTTGAGCAATCTCCGTATTCGTGATCCCCGGGTTACATTCAATTTCATTGATGATATAAAACGCATTCTGTAAACGTATTTCCATAGTATTAGCAACTTTCATATTTCATCTACCGTCTTTCTTTTATAGTTTTTTAAAGTATTACTAAATACTATTTTAACACAGGCCCTGCTTATTTTCTATCATCTGTCTTAAGCTCAAGGTAAAGAACCTCTGAAGGAGTCAGCTTCACATCCAAAGCACCGAGTGAAGACTCAATCTCGCTTCTGTTTGCAGCCCCGATGATCGGGAACGCATTGAGCGGGCTGTCGAGTACGTAAGCCATCGCTACCTGCGGAATGGAGCATCCCTTTTCTTCCGCAATTTCCTTGCAGCGGTCAAGTCTTACGAAGTTCTCTTCATAGCAGTATCCGATGCGACAGAACATATCAATGCTCTCCGGATCGTTTGCAAGCAGTTCTCTTGTAATTCTTCCTGAGAATAAACCTCTTGCCAGTGAAGAATATGCCAGTACCGGCATCTGATTCTTTGTATACCACTCCTGTGCATCTGCATTTTTATTGCCTGCGATAGTAACACATCCCGGTGCAAATGGGTTCTTCACCTGCTCAGCCAGACTGAAGTTTGGAGAGGAGACTGACATCGGCGTGAGATTGTGAGCATAAGCATATTCATTTGCCTCTTCCAGACGCTCATGGGTCCAGTTAGATCCCCCGAAAATTTTGATCCTGCCTGCTGCCTGATGTTCATTGAGCTTCTCCACGATCGGTCCTACAGGGAGCTTTGTGTTATCTCTGTGGAGGAGATAAATATCAAGATAATCTGTCTGTAACTCTGCCAGTGTTTCCGCAAGGTCAGAGTCAATATCGTATGGTGTCACTCTTTCACGGTAGTCAGTAGGATGTGCTCCCTTTGAAAGAAGCACAATATTCTCACGTACTCCGCGGGACTTGATCCATTCCCCGACTGTCGGCTCAGAATCATATGCCCTGGCAGTATCAATTGCCGTGATTCCAAGATCATATGCCGCATCTAATGTCTGAAAATGTTTTTCTTTATTATCCGGGAACATTCCGAATGTTCCCATAAAAAACTTACTTACCTTTTTTTCTATTCCGTCAAACTTTACATATTCCATTTTCTCATTTCCTCCCTTATCACGTTCTATTCTTCCGGCAGCTTGAAGTTAGCATCGAGGCCGCCCTTCTTGTCCTCATTGTATACTTCGAGGTATAATCCCAATTCCTTGTGGAGGTCAAGATATGCAAATTCCATTCCGATCTGAGGATCTTTACATAAAAGCCAAGGATCTCTTCCTGTAAGTTTCTTGTGCTGCTCAATCACTTCGCCAAAGCTGTCTCTTGTAATCAGTGCAATGTGGTGCATCCCCGGGCCATGCTCGTCTAACCATGTTTTATATGGGCTTTCGCTGATCGGCTGGATCAATTCGATTTCGAATCCCCAGCAGTCACAGAATGCCATAATTGTCTGAAGTCTGTCCTTTGTTCCGTTCATAGAGAAATCCGGGAACTCATTGGAATCTAACGGGCTGACTCTCCACGGACCTACGCCGTATTCCTCATAGTGTTTGATTGTTTCCTCCACATTCTCAACGATAATTCCAATCTGTAAAAATTTTGCGAACTGTGTATCCATTTTTTCTTCCTCCTGAAAATCATTTATTTTATATTTCTGTTCAAAATAATGAACAGGTGTTTCTTTTTTGGTTAGCTTTAATTTTATTTGTATATCGGATCAAGGACTGTGTCGATATAATTCTTTGTCAGCAGAATGGTTGCCAACGGGTCCGGTGTTCCATCTGACTCAATTCCAATCCAGCCTTGGTGATTATGCTTTTTCATAAGTTCCCACAATCCCCTGAAATCAAGCACACCACCGCCCGGCTCCCAGAACCATCTGGCTCCCTGCTCATCGAATTCTGCTCCTGCCCCAAAGCGTTTCTCATCCGGGGCATTTACATAGGTTGTATCTTTGATATGGAAATACTGAACCCTGTCATGATATGTATCATAAAAATGCAGGATGTCCTTGCCCATAATCGCTACCTGAGCTGTATCGAGGCAGTAGTAAACATAATTAGGATCTGTCATTTCCAAAAACTTCTCATGGTCGTATTTGTTGACTGCACACCAGAATTCATTGTGAATGGAAACAGCCAGCCCCTTCTCGGCACACATGCGTCCCACTGTGTTCATACACTCTGCAACGTTCTTTAACCCTTCCTCATCAAGAGGTCCTGTTCCATAATACTGTCCTGCCGGCTGTACAATGAGATTAATACCGCCGCACTCTGCGAGTGCATCAATCGCCTGCTGTTCGTATGCAAAGATGTCCGGGTGATTTCTCTTATCCTGAGAACCTACGTGATGGGAAAACATACCTGTAATTCTCTCGATTCCCCTCTCCAAAGCAAATTCTTTGAAGTTCTTCATAGATCCGAATGCATTCACAATGCTTGGGACCGAGAATACCATGATTTCAATTCCTTTGAAGCCTGCCCCGGCAAAATACCGAAGGATCTTATCCCAATCCTGATAATAATAGGCTGAACCAAAATCTCCCATATACCATTCATTGAAATTATTAATCTGTTTGTAATTGATATTGCCCCAGAGATTAGTCATGTATGTATAATTGATGTTTCTGTTTTCCATTACTGAACCTCCTTCGCAGCGTAATTTTTTTCAAGATTGTTCCAGAATGTTCTCATCCTGAGTATTCCTTTTGGAATATCCAGGGAATATTTAGAATCCAGAATGACCGGACCGTCAAAATCTGCTTCTTTGAGAATTGCGTAAAGCTTCTCGAAATCCATGTCCCCAAATCCCAGATCATAATACACCCTCTGCAGGCGTCCGTCCTGCGGGAATTCCGGTGAAATCGTCTTATATACATCTGACTCATCCACGAATTTTGTATCTGTAAAGCAGACTGCCTTTGCCTGCCCGGCATACTTCTTAAAGTAAGCATCAGGGTCTGCACCGGCAATGTGCAGATGTGCAGGGTCCGGAGCATAGGATACAAGGTCCTTGTCAACTATTTTCATAAACGCATCAATTCCGGTGCCCCTCATCAACGTCCAATACTCATTGCGAATGGCAAGATTAATTTGGTTCTTCCGGCAGTTTGCGCCGATCCGGTTCATACATTGGGCAGCATCAGCAAGGAACTTCTCTATCTGATTCTCATCACCGTTAAATGTCTGATTCAAAAAGCCAATCCCCGGTGTCGGTGAAACAAGTAGCGTGCTCCCTTTCAATTCCTGCAGGGCTTCTACAGTGTCCGCCGCATGGTCGTAAAACTCGTCAAAAAACTTCTCAATGGGGAGCCCTGTCTCAAAAAGACTATTAAACTGGCTCTGGGCAGAAATGGTAATGGCTTCCACATTTTCTACACCTTTGTCATTTAAGTAACTCAGATACCCCTTTGGCGAACCAAAGCGTGTCCTGATTGATGCTGTACATATCGGTGCACCATTTCTTGACACGTTCTCTGTATTAGGAACCATAGGAATCATGATAGATGAAAAACCTGCGGCCGGAAACATATCCGTTATCTCATCCCAATACCATTTCGCAGCTCTTAAAAAGGCGCCTGGTCCGCTTGTGTCGGCATTTACGATGCCAAAACTTGCAACAGCTTTCATTTTTTACCTCCTTTGAATGAATCTTTCTATCTGTAGAATACTGCATGTTCCCCCTTGTGTCAACACTAAAATAAAGACTTTTTTTAATATTTAAAATAAGTGCTAAATATAAGGGATTAATTATGCTTTATCTTATAAATGCAAAGGAACAGAGAGCAAAAATCATAGTGGGATTTTTGCTCTCTGAAGTCAATTTACGGAACAGCTTTCTGGAAAGTTTTATTATCCTCGTTATCCCATAGTTATCCAACAGATATCCACATGTTACGAACAAAATTTTGATGCCAATGCAAAGAAAATGTATTGTAATCTAATCTACAGTATGCTATTCTAAATCTGCTCATGGAAGGTCTATCCATGAAACAAAAGGATCCGTTTATTCAAATGGTCAGGAAACAGACCATCTAAAAGGGAATATTCCCCCGTTTTTACCAAACAGTTCACACTAAAATACGTTCCGTTTATATAAAGAAGGGGCTTGATTATACCTGCCGTATTTCTTATACTTTATGTATAAGGAAACTGTATCTGCTTAATATCTATAGGCAGTTACCAGAAAAATTAAGCCTCTCCTGTGAGCAGAACAAAGCACAAAGGAGGGTGCTTATGACAGTAAAAGAAAACAGAGAATACAAGAACAGTATGTTTGTAGACCTATTCTTCGAAGACGCACTGGCGGAAGAAAATGATATCTCGCTATATAATGCACTTCATGATGAACCGCTGCCCGAAGGAACCTTGATACAGAAGATACGCGTAGACGATATCCTGTATCTGAACTTCAAGAATGATGTCTCTTTCGGGGTCGGCGGGAAGGTCATGGTGTTCGGGGAACACCAGTCTACCATCAATGAAAACATGCCGCTTCGGAGCCTGATGTACATCGGGCGGGCATATGAAAAGATTGTACCGGTCAGGGACAGGTATAAGAAAAAGCTGGTAAAGCTTCCAAAGCCTGAGTTTTACACGTTCTACAACGGCGAGAAAGACTGGGTAACAGAAAAGGTCCTAAAACTTTCAGATGCCTATATGGTTCAGGATGGTCCCCCTATGCTTGACCTGGAAGTAAAAGTGATCAATATCAATCCGGCCCAGCAGCATAAGGTTCTGGAAAAATGCAGGGTTCTGAAGGAATACGGACAGTTCGTTGATATTTTACGGGATTATCAGTCGAAAGGGGATAGCGATGCCTTCAAACATACCATCGAGCAGTGCATAGATTCCGGTATTCTCGCAGACTATCTAAAAAAGAAAGACAGTGAGGTGATCAATATGCTGATAGCCGAATATGATTATGACATGGACATCGAGGTACAGCGTGAAGAGGCATATACCGAGGGACTAAGCCGCGGCAGGGAGGAAGGGCGTGAAGAAGGCCGTAGTGATAAGTTAATTGAACAGTTAAAAAAGAAGCTGTCTAAAGGAAAAAGTCCGGAAGAAATTGCTGATGAACTGGAGGAATCTGTGGATACTATTCAGGAACTTATGGCTTCATTGGGGGAAGACGTCTGAAGTTTTATAAAGTAAAAATTGGACTCCCACTAAGACTTATTTATTATTACTTACCATCTGTGGAAGTGGGAGTCCAATCTGTTTTCTATTCCACTTCTGCTTATAGTAATTCTAACCATGAAACAAAAAGATCCGTTTATTCAAATGGTCAGGAAGTGTACCATCCAAAAGGGAATATCTCCCCTATTATTACCAGACAATTCACATTAAAATCCGTTCCATTTATATAAAGAGAGGGCTTGATTATACCTGCCGTATTTCTTATACTCTATGTATAAGGAAACTGTGGCTGTTCAAAATCTACAGGCAGTTACCCAAAAACGAGCCTCTCCTGTGAATGGAACAAAGCACAAAGGAGGGTGCTTATGACAGTAAAAGAAAACAGAGAATACAAGAACAGTATGTTTGTAGACCTATTCTTCGAAGACGCACTGGCGGAAGAAAATGATATCTCGCTATATAATGCACTTCATGATGAACCGCTGCCCGAAGGAACCTTGATACAGAAGATACGCGTAGACGATATCCTGTATCTGAACTTCAAGAATGATGTCTCTTTCGGGGTCGGCGGGAAGGTCATGGTGTTCGGGGAACACCAGTCTACCATCAATGAAAACATGCCGCTTCGGAGCCTGATGTACATCGGGCGGGCATATGAAAAGATTGTACCGGTCAGGGACAGGTATAAGAAAAAGCTGGTAAAGCTTCCAAAGCCTGAGTTTTACACGTTCTACAACGGCGAGAAAGACTGGGTAACAGAAAAGGTCCTAAAACTTTCAGATGCCTATATGGTTCAGGATGGTCCCCCTATGCTTGACCTGGAAGTAAAAGTGATCAATATCAATCCGGCCCAGCAGCATAAGGTTCTGGAAAAATGCAGGGTTCTGAAGGAATACGGACAGTTCGTTGATATTTTACGGGATTATCAGTCGAAAGGGGATAGCGATGCCTTCAAACATACCATCGAGCAGTGCATAGATTCCGGTATTCTCGCAGACTATCTAAAAAAGAAAGACAGTGAGGTGATCAATATGCTGATAGCCGAATATGATTATGACATGGACATCGAGGTACAGCGTGAAGAAGCATATACCGAAGGGCTAAGCCGCGGCAGGGAGGAAGGTCGTGAAGAAGGCCGTAGTGATAAGTTAATTGAACTATTAAAAAAGAAGCTGTCTAAAGGAAAAAGTCCGGAGGAAATCGCTGATGAACTGGAAGAATCTGTGGAAACTATTCAGGAACTTATCGCTTCATTGAAAGAGGACTCTTAAAACTATGTAACAGTCCAAATCCCTGAATAGTAATGTTACGAGACTAAACTGCATAAACAGGAAGTCCGCCGCATCTATACACCAAAAATAGAGATGCGGCGGACTTCCTGTTTTGATTAAAAGTCAAACCCTTTAAACTTACATTCTCCACTGTATTTTTTCAGTTCTTCTTTTCCACTTAAGACCCTGACCGCTCCTGCAGCCATAGCCTCCATTTCGAACTCGCCCGGGTATGCAGTTACCGGTGCTATCCATTCACAAGTGTCTTTAATCTGTGACACAAGGTCTTCGTTATAGACCATTCCGCCGCCAAGCAGAATCCCATCGATTCTTCCATGAAGCACTGCCGCCATCGAACCGATGCATTTCTCAATCTGGTAAATCATGGTATTCCACAGCATCGCTGCATATGGATCGCCGCCTTTTGCACGGCTGCTCACCTCTAACGCATCGGAAATGCCAAGGTGGCTGACGAATCCGCCGCTTCTTGTGCAGAGCTGTTTCACTTCTCCCAGCTCCTTGTCTCTGCAATATTTCAGGATATCTGATACCGCAATACTGCCGCATCTTGTTGGCGCCATCGGGCCTTCGCCCCCGACAATGTCATATCCGTCTACCATCTTCCCGCCTCGATGGGCAGAAATCGAGATTCCGCCGCCGATGTGGCAGACGATAAAATTACAGTCTTCATATTTTTTATTCATACTTTCAGCATGTCGGATTGCAGTCTCTTTTAAATTCAACGCATGTAAATGTACAGTCCTGTACACGCCCTTAATCCCCGTCATTCTTGCAAGGTCCTGCAGTTCATCGACATCCGGCGGATTCACGACATAGGCTTTTGTATGGTATAGCCTTGCATATTCATGTGCAATCTGCGGTCCCAGCATCGCTGGATGCTGAACTCCATTTGCACCACGTACTGCATGATCGAGAACAAGGTCATCCACCTCATAGGTACCGCCGTCCATTGCAAGCAGCCCGCCGCCCCGTCCGACAAATGCGGTGACTCCGTCAAGAGAAATGTTGTTTTCTTTCAATAGCGTGTCAATCGTCTCTTTCCGGTATTCAAGCTGGTCGGAGATTGCCGGATACTGTGCCAGCTTTTCTGCTGCATGGTTTACATTCTTAGAAAATACTTTTGTTTCATCTTCAAAAAGTGCAATCTTTGTGGATGTGGATCCCGGATTGATTGTAAATATTTTAAACATACTTATTCTTCTCCTTTTAGATAAAAAGCGCCGCAGCAATGCGGCACTTTTTTAATAATACGGAAATAATTTTAAACGGTTATTACCGGACCTGTCTGGTTTTTCAAGGGTAACTTCGCCTGTCCCGGCCCACTCTGCGCCGCGGACAAGCATCGTAATAAAGTTAAAACGGTCAAGAGCCTCCCAGTGTCCGATGGATGTCACAAAGACACGGCCTCTGCCATATTCATTTGTCCAGATTACCGGTGTATACTGGTTGACCCCTTCCATATTTTCAAGCCTTCCGTCCGGAATATCTACCGGGTGGTGCGGCGGTGGAAAACCTGGAACCCTGTAATTTTCAACATCGTCAAATATAGCTGCCAGTACATGAACGTTTGCTTCAGGATGAATGATCAGATGTGTAAATAAATCATCGAAAACATTCATCCATTTCTTATCAATTCCTTTTGTTACAGGGTGGTTTTCATCCATTGTTTCCACGAAATGGTCATCTTTCGGACAGCGCCTGCACCCTTTTTCCATTGCACAATAGCCGCCCAGAAGTTTTCTCCATTCGTCCGGCCAGTCCGCATCCACCCAGACGGATGAATGATAGAATACGATTCCCTTTCCTTCTGAGACAAAATCATAAACCGCTTTTTCGCTCTGTTCCCCAAACCTCTGTGCCTTGTCTGTAGGCCATGTTTTCCCGTCGTAATCTATAAATAATACGTCGTATGGTTTTAAAAAAGCGGGTGTAATATTACGGAACTCTTCTACAATCGCAACCCGAAAACGGCCGGTCGCCTCCAGAAGCTCCCTCAATCGCTGTGTAATCAGCCGTCCCTGATGCTCTGCAGTCAGCAGGCCGGTTACCAGAAGCACATTTAATTTTTCCAAGTCCTTCTCCTCCTCTACTCATCAAGTTCGAAGAAAAGAGTCGTATATCTTCCCATATCAAAGAATACAGGGCGGACTCTCACTGGAAGTTTATCGGAAATTTCCCGTGCTTTTTTCTTATTAATTCCAAGGATAACGGCATTCATTTCCGGTCCCTCATCGAACTGGACTTCTCCGCAGACATATTTCAGTCCCCTGTCTTCCAGTTCAAGCCTTGCGTTTAATGCTCCTGTAAATACAAATGTTTTCAGCACGCCCTTTCCCGCCAGCGTTGTCCACTCTGTATCGTGATAACCGCAGGAATTGCAGGCATGATGCGGGGGGAATTCAATTGCTCCACATTCCTTACATTTTTTTGCATAAATGGTTCCTTCCTGTAAGCCGTTCCAGAATTTTTCCACTACATGCTCCGGATTCCAAAATTCTTCCGTGCTGATTCTATTCTGATCCATCCTCATCACCCCCTAAAAGTTAGCTCTTAAGATTGTAGCCCGGACGTTTTGTGCTCCGCCAAATCCTCTTAAGAAAGTATGCTTCGGTCTTTTTTTGATCTGACGTTCTCCGGCCTCTCCACGCATCTGTGTCACTGCTTCAAATACATCCGCCATTCCGGATGCACCAAATGCATGTCCGTAAGAGGTACGTCCGCCATTTGTATTCATTGGCTTGTCACCGTCATATGCCAGCCTTCCGTCAAGAGCATATTTCCAGCCTTCACCCTTCGGTAGATAACCGATCTCTTCTGCCGCAAGGAATGCCGAGGAACCGATAAAATCATTGACGTACAGTAAATCCATATCATCCGCAGTAAGTCCTGTCGCTTCAAAGACCTGGCGCGCTGCCTCTGCTGTCGCTTTTTTCTCCAGATGGGGCACGATTGCATCCAATACGGAAGCCCCCGTCGCCAGTACCTCGACCGGTTTGTCACAGAACTGATGTGCAATTTCTGTCGGCACTACGATACAGCAGGCCGCACCGTCCGCCACGCAGGAATCACTGGAAGTCCTTAAATACTGCGTCATCTTCGGATTGTGCGGGGATCTCATGTACTCCCAGACATCATCATATCCGGCGTCTTTTGCAAGCTTTTCATAAGGAGTCCTGCGAATCGCCCGGGGACACAGTTCTGCCGCCCGCCTGAAATGATACGCCTGATGGTTCAGCACATCATCCACCTGTTCCTGCGTCAGTCCGTTTTCTTTGGCATAGAAGTTGATCCAGTCATCATGGTTCATCCCCGGCCCGCCGCCTAAGTATCTTCCATAAGCCCGGTCAAAAATAGAGTCCAGATCCGGGAACAATACTTCTGAAGTAAGCGCCGTACGCATATGGTCCGGCGTGTTGCCGTCCGGCATACCGGTGCCCTGTTCACTGCAGCCGGAAAGAACGACCTCATAGGCGCCGCTTGCCACCGCAAAGACAGCCTCCTCGAGTGCTATATATCCTGTACAGCACCCCTCCGAATGTGAGATGGAGCCTTTCCCTCTCATGCCAAACCAGTCGGCAACCTGAAGGTTTGGTGTAATACATCCGTTTAACACGTGCGGATTTGCAGAACCGTGGAAGAAATACTGAACATCCCTCGGCTCCACATGCGCATCTTTCATTGCATCCAGAGCCGCATATCCAAATAACTCACCGTTTGTAAGCCCTTTGTACTGAGGATTGGTTATCCCGTTAAAAAACGGCGTTGCACCGACTCCAACGATGGACACACTCCTCATATTTTTTCCAATTTTTACATTATGTACCACAGTACCACCTCTTACATTTCTTCCATTACAAAGTCTGCCAACTCTCCGATTGTCTTATAATTTCCGAATCTTGCAACCGGGATCATAACATCAAAGTCATTCTCAATAGAAGCGCTCATGGCTACCCTCTGTGTAGATGCAACGCCCAGTTCTTCTGCAATGTTTGTGTTTTCATTGATATTTGCCGCATTTGCCTGAAATGCCATTGCCGCATACTCGATCATCTTTGCTACTACTTCTTCTCTTGTCATAATTCTTTCCTCCATTTTTCATCTTCGTTATTTAAAGTTACTATCTCAATGTCAGCCGGATTTTCTGTGGCACAGGATATGAAATAATCATCAATTCTGGTTGTATACAAACTACAGCACTTTTCTGATTCTTTCGCCTTGTCCCACCCTTCAGCGAATCCGACCCCTTTCAGTTTGAGCCTGGCCTCACACTGGGTCCACATTTGAGTAAACCTCTCATTCCTTGCCAGACCCTCTGTTTTATATAATTCTTCTTTTTGTTTTGTATGGAATACCTTCTTAACAGTTGCTTCATGGAATGGCATGACTTTTTCAATATCAACACCGACCTCGCAATCCGCGATTGCAAGCACAACATAATCCCCACTGTGTGAGATGTTAAAACATGTCTCTGCCGATGCAAGGGAAGGTTTATCATACATGTTGTAAGTAAGCTGTTCATCTTTACTGATGCCAAGGTAGTGTTTCAGCAGATATCCTGTGACAAGCTCCTGAAGGGCATCCTTTTTAATCTTTGATGCTTTGTGCTTCTTCACATAACAGGGTGCAGCCTGTGAAAGTAAATATTCTTCCTTTCCTTCAGCAAGCCGTGCATCTGCGATGATTATTTTCACACTCTCCGCCATCATAACCCCGCCCCTTCAGTTTCACTAACCTCAAAATATGTTATTTGTTTCCCGCAGCACGCACTGCACTGATCACAATGTTTCCTTTGATTTCTGAAACCGGCGCCCCTCTTGAGCAGTCGCAAACCACCTTGTTAAATCCCTGCAGCATCGGTCCGTACGCATCCGCATGGCCGAATGTCTGAATTAATTTCACGGCCGTGTTGCCTACATTCAGGTCCGGCCAGATCAATACGTTGGCTTTCCCTGCAACTTCGCTTTCTCTTAAAACCTTCTTCGCTGCAACCTCTGGTTTGATGGCGGCGTCAAGCTGGAATTCCCCGTCTATTTTTAAGTCAGGACGTTTTTCCTGTGCGATATGAAGTGCTTCCACAACCTTATCAACCAGCTCGCTCTGGCCGCTGCCAAGCGTAGAGTAACTAATCATCGCGCATCTCGGCTCCCAGTCAAGCAGGCTCTTTACTGTATCACAGGCAGAAACTGCTATATCCGCAAGCTGCCCGGCACTCGGATTCGTGCACACCGCACTGTCGCCCACCGCAAGAAGAGTCCCTTCGCTGCCTTCAAATCCGGGAATATCACAGAGTCCGATACTTGATACGGTGCTGATTCCCGGCTGTAAGCCGATGATCGTCTGCCCTGCAATCAGCACGTCACCGGTTGTATTATCAATTCCGGCAAATGTCACATCCGCTTCCCCCACAGCCTGCATCACCATCGCAAAATACAGCGGATTCTCCATACGCCTTCCAACAGCCCTCTCCTTAAGAAGCGTTCCCGGAAGTGCAACATAATCAGCAATTAATTTCTGTCTGTATGTTTCTTCCTGAATATCAACAATCGTAAATACTTCTGTCTCATATCCTCTTTCTTTACACAGCGCGTTTAATTCAGCCGCATCACCTACAAGGATTGGCCTGATAAAGCCTTCTTTTCCAGTCTCATAGGCAGCCTGCATCATCTTTTCATTTGCCGCCTCCGGAAAAGCTACTCTCTGAGGATTTACTTTTGCTTTTTCATAAATCTGGTCCAATACTCCCATAAAAATTCCTCCGGTTCTTACACGGCCTGGTCGGCTTTGATCAGCGCCTGCATAGCGTCGACAGCCTCCTGCGGCATTGGTTCATAATTACCAAGAAGTCTTGCATAATACTCTGTGATTGCCATTTCCTCTGTATATACTGTAGCTGCCATCGCCGCCTTCATATCTTTTCCACAGCAGAACATTCCGTGGTTCTTGATTAAGCAGGCTCTGCCATCTTCCCCTAAAGCTTCTGCGACTTTTTCTGCCAGATCGTTGCTTCCCGGCATTGTGAAAGGCACTACCCGAACCGGCACGAATTCACACTGCGGCGGTGTTGTTGCCTTAATTTCACCGTCTCCCATTGCCATGATTGTTGCGAACATTGCATGAGTATGTACGGTTGCTTTCACATCCGGTCTTGCACGCAGAACAGCAGTATGCATCGGCACTTCTGAAGATGGCTTGTATGGTCCGTCCAGCCATTTGCCGTTTAAGTCTACAATTGCAATGTCTTCTGCTTTCATTGTGCTGTAAGCAATACCGCTCGGGGTAATTGCAACAACATCCTCATCGTCATCACGAAGCGCAATGTTCCCTGATGTTCCTTTGATCAGCCCCTGGTTTACTGCATCTAAAATAGCGTCTAATACAATTTTTCTAATTCTTTCATATTTCATCTCTTTTTTTCCTTTCTTTTCTTCCTTTTTATCACACCCGCAGTGCTGCGTAATATGCCTGGTTCGTTGCCTGATAAATCTGTCCCACATTGCTGCAGTCTCCTACAATGTAATATTCATCTGCACATTCGCAGAGTGCATCTACTTTGTCATACGGAGATCGGAATCCCAGTGCACATACGACAGAGTCTGCTTCTACCACAAATTCTTCCCCGTCACGTTCACACAGAACCCCTGCCGGAATGATTTCTTTTACTTTGGTATTCACATAAATGTCGGCAGACTTTTCTACCTCTGTCATCAATCCCCCGCGGTAAAAGGAATTGACTTCCTCTGCCACTGCAGGCTTCATTTCGATAATCGAGCACTGTTTCCCTTCATGGCTGAATGATACTGCCGCCTCACTGCCTACCAGTCCGCCGCCCATGATTGCCACTCTCCTGCCCAGTTTTTCCGGGTGTAATTCCGCGTCAACCGCCATGATCACATGAGGAAGGTCAATGCCTTTAATCGGCGGGCGCAGTTCGTTCGATCCAATCGCCACAAACAATGCATCCGGAGCAAATGCTTTTACATATTCAGGTGTCACTTCCGTATTTAATACAACCGTCACACCGGCTTTTGCTACGCGCGCCTCAAGTACATGGGCAAATTTCAGAATGTCTTCTTTAAAATAAGGTGCCCCTGCCGGATGCAGATTGCCGCCTAATTTTCCAGCCTTATCCACAAGTGTCACTTCGTGGCCGCGCTCTGCCAGCGTGACAGCCGCCTGCATGCCTGCGGGCCCGCCTCCTGCTATCAGAACCTTTTTCTGTTTCTTTGGTGCTGCCTTTCCATATTTAGCAGGCAGCTGCTGCCCCATTGTCGGATTCACAGTACATTTCAAAGTCTCGCTCTTAGATGTCTCACCAAAACATTCATAGCAGCGCAGACATGGGGTAATATCATCAGCTTTATCTTCCAGTGCTTTTTTAGCAAGGTAAGGATCTGCGAGAAGTGCACGCCCGATCTCCACGATATCTGCCTGCCCGTCTGCTATAATCTGCTCCATCTGGGCCGGATTATTTAAAGAACCTACACAGGCAACCGGTTTATTCACCTGTTTCTTTATCTCTGCCGCGAGATATACATTGACGCCGCGGGGATAGAATGCCGACGGGTGTGTCCTGCAAAACAGTGCAGGGTCTTCATGGTTTCCGCAGGATACATTATACAAATCAACCTTGTCCTCTACCATTTTGGCAACTTTTATGCAGTCTTCCATTCCAAGGCCATTCGTACTCAAATCATCTCCCGAAATACGGATTTCAATCGGGAAATGAGGTCCCACGCCTTCTCTTACTGCATCAAGGGCCATAAGAAGGAATCTCGCACGGTTCTCCAGAGAACCACCGAATTCATCCGTCCTCTTGTTAAAGGCCGGGGATAAAAACTGAGAGAATAACCACCCATGCGCCGCATGGACCTGTACCATATCAAACCCGCAGTCCTTGCAAAGCTTTGCACTTGTTTTATAGGATTCTACGATTTCAAAAATCATCTCTCTCGGCATTTCCTCTACTTCGCCCGCAGGCATTGTCATCCGGCTTGGTCCATAGGCAACGGCCGGGCGGTCCTGATCTCCTCCGACGCTTGCAAGACCACCATACATACCACCGTGGGAAAGCTGGATATTAGCATAGGCCCCGCCATTGTGAATCGCCCTTGCAACCTGCGCCATCCCCTGTTTTACCCCGAAAGAATCCAGCTGAAGCTGCTTATTATGTGATTTTCCCGTTGCAGAATGTACAATCGCTTCTCCATAGGTAACCACACCTACCCCGCCTTTCGCCTTTTCTTCCAGATATGCTGTCATTTCCGGTGTGAAATGCCCTTCCGTTGTAATCATGCTCGGGCTTGTCGGCGCCGCGATGATCCTGTTTTTCATCCGTATGTTTCCGATTCTGACCGGCTCAAACAGATGTGGATATTTTTCTTTTCCTCTAGCACACTTTCCTGCCATATCTGCCTCCTCTATTTTCTTACTTTCCAGATATACTTTCTCGGTTCTCCCTTTAAGTACGCAATGACCTCGTCACCCATCATGGTTCCTGACCAGTTGTCAACATCCGTTGTAAGTCCGGCCATATGCGGTGTACACACAACGTTTCTCATAGAAAGCAGTGGATGGTTTGCCGGTACCGGTTCTTCCCAGTACACATCTATCGCGGCTCCGCCAATCTCTTTATTCTGAAGTGCCTCAACCAAATCCTTCTGGTCAATGACTGCTGCCCTTGCCGTATTGATTAAATATGCAGAAGGCTTCATTTTGGAAAACCATTCTTTGTTTACCATTGCCTTTGTGGAAGGCAGAACCGGCAGATGGATGCTGACCATGTCACTTTCAGAAAGCATCGTGTCAAGATCCACAGCCTTCGCCCCGTCGGCTTCCACCCTGTCGGCCGGCATATACGGGTCATAGGCCAGAACTTCCATGCCGAATGCAAGGGCCCTTACTGCCACTTCACGCCCGATCGCGCCATATCCTGCGATTCCCAGTTTTTTCCCGTATAATTCAAAACCAATCCCGTAATCCGTAAACGGATGATTCTCATCCAGCGGGCCAAACGTAACATTCTTTACATCCGGCACATCGTAAATATTATCCTTCGCAGGACCGGTATGCTCACCCTTCGACAGACCGGTACAGCTCAGTGTCAGGTTCCTTGCCGCCGCTATCATGAGTCCCATGTTAAACTCCGCGACTGCCACACGGTTTCTTCCCGGTGTGTAAGACAACTCCAGACCTGCCGCCTGAATTGCATCATGGTCAACCGTTGCAGGCGTTCCTTTTGCAACCCCCATAAACTTCATCCCGGATTCCGCCCAGGCTGTAATTGTGTCTGCACCTGCGTATTCATCACCGAGTACTACGATTTCATGCCCCATGCATTCCTCTTTTGTCATATCTTCTGTTACGTTTCCTTTGCCATGCTTTAATTCACCGCAAATCGTGATTTCACACTGCTCTTTGATGATTTCCATCTGTTTTTCGGGGATGGATGTGCATAATGCTAATGTTTTTTTCATATTTTTTCTCCTCTTCTTTTATTTTCACTGCGGCATGTGATCAGGCATCCAATCAAAGCCGAAACAGCCATGCCTGCTGCCGCAATTTTAAACACATTTGAAGTACTTATATTTCCAAAAACCAGTTTTGATATTGTATTTAAAATACTTGGCGATACCAATTGTCCAAAGCTCATTGCACAGGTGAAGCACGCAGATGCCATAGCTGTCGCAACCGGCTGAACGGCATTCGCCACCTCCACCATCGCCTGCGGGATAAACATCCCCTGCGAGAATCCGCAAAAGACAGACGCAGCCATGAGGACCGGCAGATTGGACGGAAAGAGTATTAAAAGGACTGCCCCGATCAGAAAGCTTATCATTGCTGCCGAAAGAGTCGCCTGCTTCGTCACCCGGACAACCCGGCCAAGAATCAACCCCATGACGATCTGTGCCCCCGAGAAAATTCCCGTCAGGATACCGGATACCGAACTGTCCCCTGCCAGTGCCCCGCTTATGTGCATCGCGATATTCGTCGTAAATGTAATCAAAAACATAAATTCTAAAAATCCGAGAAATGCAATCTGGAATACCCGCTTATTTAACCGGATTCTCTCCGTCTTTGTTACCTTAGCCGTCCCCGTATCGGGGAGCATAACTGCAAGCACGATGAAGGAAAGAAAGCCTATGACATTAGTTATGTATGAGTAGGTAAATCCGAAGCTTCCCAGTTTTCCGCCCGCTGTCGTGATGATTACCATCCCCATGCCGATACTGGCCGCCTGTATTCCCATGACAGAAACCCGCTCATTCCCTTCAAAAAACTCTGCCACAACGGCTGTGTTCAAGGTACAGGCCAGTCCCAGTGCAACTCCGTACAATGTACGCGATACGAATAGCAGCCAGAAGCTGTCCGCCAGATACGGCAGAAACCCGGTGATGCCTGCGACCAGAGCGGCAAAAAGAAGCAGCTTTTTCTTACTGATTTTTACCACTAATCCCCCGGAAACCAGCGCTACAATCATAGAGAGCAGTGCCGGCGCCGTAATCAGCATCTGTACCAGCGACACATTGATATCGGAATAATGCTCCTGTATCTGCCCCAATACCGGTGAAACACAATACTGCAGCCCCTGTATGAACGAAATTGCCACAACAGCAAGGATGATTTTCATTTTCTGTGATTTATTCAATGTCTGCATTCCCTTCTATTGTATGTCTTCCTTAATATGCTTTCTTCAAGATGCCAAGGATATCTTCTTTTGTAATGTTTTGTCTCGGATTAAAGCCAAGGACCGGCTCGTGAAGAACATCTTCAGCCAGCATCTCGAAATCCTCTTCCCTGATCCCCTGCTCTGACAATGTTTTGATGCCTAATTCTTTCGTAAGCTTTAAGAGCTCATCTGAGAGAAGATATTTATCGGTATCGATATTCCCTGTTACAGGAAGATCAATCGCTTTAGCCAGTTCAACCATTTTCTCCGGACAGCTTTCCGCGTTAAAAGCCATAACATACGGCAGAACCGTTGCATTTGCCATCCCGTGGGCAAGTTGGAAATGTGCACTTAACGTATGGGCAATCCCGTGTACCAGCCCCAGGTTTGCATTGGAAAAACCAAACCCGGTGATGACGCATCCAAGCATCATCTGTTCCCTTGCCTCCATGTTCGAGCCATCTTTCACGGCCGCCGGCAGATTACTGTAGATGATTTTCAGTCCCTGTAAGGAATGAAATTCCGTTAACGGGGTCGCCATATTTGAAATATAACTCTCAACTGCATGTGTAATCGCATCCATTCCTGTCGAGGCGGTCACCGATGCAGGCATCGTCTTTGTGAACTCCGGGTCAATGATGACTTTGGATGGAACAAGCTTATTGTCGATGACTACATACTTTAGCACTTTTTCCGTATCAATCAGGGCGCTTACGTTGGTAATCTCACTGGATGTCCCTGCCGTAGTCGGAATTGCGATTAATGGAAGCAGTTCATTTTCCACCATGCCGATTCCGCCGTATCTGCCGATCGGTCCTGGATTTGTCATCAAAACATCAATCGCCTTTGCAAGGTCAATGCTGCTTCCCCCGCCGACTGCAACGAATGCATCTACATTTTCACGCTTCGCAATCTCAGCCGCTTCTTCCACGATTTCATTCGTAGGGTTTGGAATCACCTTATCAAAAATCACAATATCCACATCCGCTGTTTTCAGGTTCTCAAGCACGGTATCTGCAATACCTGCAAATTTTACCCCGGCATCATAAACAAGCATCACTTTCTTTGCTTTATAGCCCTTTATTACTTTCGATAGTTCTTTTACAGAGTTTCTGCCAAATGTGATATCGCTTTTTACAAAAAATTCAAATGCCATAGTCTGTCTCCTTTTTCTGGTATCATTTTTTCTAAGTACAATGGTAACTATTTTCCCGCTGTGTCTCAAATCCACTTTTTCCTCTTTAAAGAGGAAATATTTTCTGTTATTATAAATCTGTAATCTCTGTTCAAACCTATGGGCAGACACACTGCAAGTCCATGAAAAGGAGTTTTATATGGAATCTATTACATTGTCTTTAAGGCAGCGCAAGCTTTTGAACCTGATACAGAATCAGACCTCACATATTACCGGACAGACATTAGCCAAGCAGCTCGGTGTTTCCCCCCGCACTATACGCAACGATATTGTTGAAATCAATCAGGCCCTCACTGCCTGTGGCGCCAGAATATCTGCAGAACGTAGCAAGGGGTACTTTTTAGAATGCCCAGATATGAAGTCCTTTCAGGAGCAGTTTAAAACAGACGACATGTTGTCAACCAGAGAGGACCGTATCCGCTATCTGACTTTCCAGCTGTGCCTGTCAGAGGTCCCATTGAACCAATATGATTTGGAAGATGAAATGTATGTAAGCAAAACCACACTGGACAATGATATCGCGACACTGAAGAGACTCTATGTTCTTTCCGATCCCCATATAAAATTAAAACACATTGACAACACATGGGAATTCGAGCATTGTGAGTCAAAACGCCGTGCAATATTGAACCAGTTGTTCCACGATGACTGGAATTACAACACCACGGGAAATGCCTATTACAATTATCATTTTCTGGACGAAGATATCATGAATCTGATTATGCAGATTACTGCCAGACATTTATATAACTGCCATTTCCAGATTGAAGATGCAAATCTGGTATCACTTAATCTTTCACTTGCAATTATGTATTACCGTATGCTGTCCGGACATATTCTGCCCGAGGAGCCTGCATATACGGATATCAATGACAACGTATTCAGCCTGTGTACGGATATATTCGATTCTATGGAAGAGGTATTTTCCTGCAGCTTTCCCCCTCAGGAGAAACAGGCCATTTACCGGCATCTGTGCGACAGCCATTTACTGGATGCATCAAAATTGAATTTTAAAACGGTGGCCGATTATTTTGACCCGCTCTTTCTTGAAATGGCAGACTGCTATTTAAAAAAAGTCCGCGCGACCTTCCATATTGATTTTTCTGATGATGAAGATTTCTACATTACACTTTTACAATATCTTCGTTACCTGAAATCACCCGGTCATATATTCAATGCACAGGGGAATATCAATCTGATCCGGAAGAATCTTCTCGTTGACTCTGAAATCGCTTATCTGATGCAGCCGGTGGCGTTGGAATATCTGGGTTATTACCTGAATGAAAAAGAACTGATTTACCTGACATTCTGTATTTCCGGCGCTCTGGAAGGTTACTGGACATGCCATCCGGAAAACCGCATACGGACCGTCATCTGCTGTCACTTGAATCTGCCGGCGATCTGGGCGATTAAAAGAAAAACACTGGGTGCCTTCGGCAATTACATCAACATCACTGCCCTGCTGCCCGTGAATGCACGAAGCGCCTTTAATTTTCAGAATACAGACCTCGTTCTGACAACCGTCCAGAAAAAGATAACAGATCATCCGGGCACACAGGTTTTGCGCATCTCCCCTGATATGCTGCCGGAGGATTACTTCCGTATTCAGAAGGTAGTATCCGACAACTGCATGAAGTTCCTCTTTAAGAACCAGCCCCAGTCCCTGTCCAGCCTCCTGCCTGACGCCTACTGGCATGAAAACATAAGCGTAACCGAAAGATTTCCGGTTATCGAATACCTGTGTGAAGATTTTATCCGCGACGGACTGGTAACCTCTGAGTTTCTGGAGGATATCTTAAGAAGAGAGTCCACTTACACATACGGATTCCAGCCCGGGGTATTATTTTTGTATTCTCTTAAACCGGCTGAAAAAACACAGCTTTCAGTCGCAACCTTAGAGCACCGAATCCTGTGGAAATCCAACAAAATCCGGGTTATAATCATGGCCTGCTTCGACGCGTCAAGCCAGCCATTACTCCTGAAGCTGCTACAGGAAATATATGTTGAACATGACAATACTGACTATTTCCGCAGGGTACATACCAAAGAGGAATTGTTAAACTTTTTCTCAACCCCCAAAAACTGCGAAGAGTGAGGGAGCGAGTCTTCGCTTTGAAGACGGAATGGGGGACACCTGTGGTGGAATGGGACGAAGCCCTGACGGAAGCATGGGGCCTGTTTGGAATACTGTACGTTCGCTAAGCAGCAGTAAGAGAATACACGCAAAATCAGGCGGCACCGCCCGCATTCAATACCTAATCTGATGATTAGGCATCTCAGGCGGTCTGAAAAGTGAATTTGGTAATTCACTTTTCTCCGTCTGATTTTGTGTGTATCCTCTAACTGCTGCTAAGCTCACTCTATGTATTCCAAACAGGCCCCATGCTTCCGTCAGGGCTTCGTCCCATTCCACCGCAGGCTGGTTCATCCGGGCGGCAGGAAAGACTCGGGAGGGACTCTAACCATGTGAAACGGATGTGTCCTCACTATGATTTATAACCGAAGCAGCTAACAGCCGGGCAGCCTATACACATACGCCGCACCTGACTTGAAATTCCCTTTGGGAAACGAGTCTTTTCCTACCGGCTGGATGCACCAGCAAAGTGAAAGACGAGTCTGCCGGGCACCGGGGCCTTCCCTGCTGTTTCTAGATCCATAAAGTGCACTTAGAGCCCGTTAGGGAAAAATCGGAGAAAATAGAGGGCAGAATTTGATGTCCGCATCAAATTCTGAAGACGCCTGCGGGGCAAAATCATCAAGATTTTGACCCAAATGCGGCTGGTACCTCTATTTTCTCCGATTTTTCCATTACGGGCTCTTAGTAAACGGTCAGGATCTAGAAACAGCAGGGAAGGCCCCGGTGTCCGGCATACTCGCCTTTCGCTTTGCGTCCCCCCATCCGTCAACAAAACTAAAGCTCGTTAACTTATATCCCAGGGATGAAGTACTACCTTGATTGCCTCACCTGATTTTGTCAGCTGGATCCCTTCGTTGATTTTATCCAGAGGCAGTATATGTGTGATGAATTTCTCCGTCGGGAACGTCGGTGAAATCGCAAGCTGGTATGCTCTCTTAGACTGGCTGTAGGAGGCCCCGAAATGTCCTTTTATCCAGATATTGTTGTAATGAATCAGATTGCAGTCCAGTTCTGTCATGGAGCCTTTCGGGACTCCGCCGAAGAATACGACAAGCCCGCCTTTTTTTACCATGTGGATGCTCTGTGTCTGTGTTGCATTGGCAGGCGTGGCTGAGATGACTTTATCTGCACCTTTTCCGTTTGTCAGCCGTTTGACAGCCTCAATGGGATCTTCCACGGAACTGTTGACGGTAACATCGACTCCAAACTGTTTTGCCATTTCCAGACGTGTATCGTTCAAATCGATCATTATGACTTTCTGGGCGCCCCTGATCTTTGCCAGCTGTGCCATGAAACATCCGATCGGACCTGCGCCGATAATAACCAGCACATCCGGATATTCCACCTTTACGTTTTCAAGACACGCAAAGACAGAGGTCAGTGGTTCTCCAAGACTCGCCGCCTCGAATGAAACATCCTCAGGAATCTCATAGATTCCGCCCCTCCGGATTTTTTCCCCTTTTACTGCCACGTATTGTGCAAAACCACCGGTTCCCGCAAGAGAAGCTACCTCTTTGTTGGAACAGTTTTCACTATGACCGCTGATGCATTCCTCGCATTCCATACAATAGGTTCCCGGAAATAAAAATAAACGGTCTCCCGTCTGATACTTCGTCTCTTCTTCGCCGACCTCATCCACGACACCTACTATTTCATGTCCATAAATAAACGGGTAGTTTCCTTTCCTTGAGTCACTTGTCAGATTCCGGATATCGGAGCCGCACAGGCCAACCGCCATGATTTTCAATATAAGCCCGTCCCTGGGACACGCCGGTTTTTCCACAGATTCCACCCTTATATCATTCGGTCCGTACATCACTGCCGCTTTCATTTCCATATTATCTTCCTCCTGTCATTTTCTGCTTACAGTATAAAATTGCATCCCCGCAGAAGCAATTTTTATATTGCCGTTTTGTTACGGCAATTTGTGTTTTGAGAAGTTGATACTCACCTGTTAACATTATTTATAGTATGATGCACACTATATTTTTAGAGGAGGTACACCCTATATGAGTAATCCAGAAAACTGCCTGATCGGCATTGACTTGGGAACAACCAACGTAAAGGGTATTATTTTAGCAGATGACGGGACAGTAATCGCCTCGGCGTCAAGGGAAAACAAACTGCTGTTCCCCGGACCGGAAATGGTAGAACAGGATGCAGCACTCTGGTGGAGCAATACCGTAGAAATCCTGCAGGAAATCACACGGAAAGCCGGACCGGAAGTCGTGAGGAAGATCCGTGGCATCTCTGTAAGCTCCCAGACCGTCACTATGCTTCCCGTAGATAAAGAAGGCAGTCCCTTAAGGAATGCCATGATATGGATGGACAGCCGTTCTGCTGCAGAACTGCACTATATCATAGATTCCATTGGCTTTAACAGGCTTGTTTCAATCATTGGTGCACAGCCGGATGTTGCTTTTCTTCCTAATAAAATCCTGTGGTTCAAAAAGAATGAACCGGAACTTTTTTCTAAGACATACCGGGTGCTGCAGGCAAGTTCCTATATTAATTATAAACTCACAGGTCAAATGACGATGGATATCGATCAGGCCGTGCGGTGCCAATGTCTGGATCTCCAGAATTTAAAGTGGTCCGAAGAAATCCAGAAAGTAATCGGATGTGATCTGGATGCACTGCTTCCTGCACCAAGCCTGACAACTGAAATTATCGGGACTGTTACACCACAGGCAGCTGCGTTAACCGGGCTGGTCAGCGGCATTCCGGTGGCTGCCGGCGCCAGTGATGCGATGGCTTCTATGTACGCAACCGGTTTGAGCAGACTCGGTGAAGCAGGGGAATCCTCTGGCACGACATCCCTTGTGTTTGTAGGAAGTGACCGGCGCAGCGCGACAGATATCCCTGTCGTAACCAAGCCATGCTCCATAGACGGAATGCCTTACGTCTTTGATGCACCGATTAATACAAGCGGAGCCGCGCTGAAATGGTATCTGGATACCTTCGGACAGCCAGAAAAGGACTACGCAGCCGCACACGGGATGAACGTATATGACCATATCAACCAGCTTGCATTAAATGCCGCACCCGGCAGCGGTGGTGTTCTTTTCTTCCCCTATCTGCTCGGAGAGCGGGCGCCGCTCTGGAATTCCCATGCGCGAGGAATGTTTATCGGCATGTCTCTCGACACAACAAAGGATGAAATGCTCCGCAGTGTTTTTGAGGGAACCGCTTTTGCCCTGCGCCATGTTATGGATACGATCAAATCCGCCGGCGGAAAAGCAGACTGCCTGCGCATTACCGGGGGCGGAGCCAAAAGCCGTACATGGTCCAGAATCAAAGCCTCTATGCTGCATATGCCTGTGCACATTCTGGATGAGAAGTCCGGAGACGTTCCCTTCGGCGATGCATTGATTGTGGGACATTCTATCGGAGTCTTTTCAGACCTTACTGCAAGCATTGACAAGCTGATCCGGGTGAAAGAAGTCATTCAGCCTGATGAAGAATGGGCTGCGGTTTACGACCGGCTCTATCCTTATTATCTGGATATGTACAAACATCTGGATGAGGATTTTATAAAACTTCGGAAAACCATGCAGGAACTGGAGCATGATGGAGAAAAAAGATGAATTATGAGAAAACAAAACAATTAACAAAGAAAAGGTGGGCTGTCTTAGTTGCCAGCTGTATGATTAATCTTTGTATCGGCTCCCTATATGTATGGAGTGTCTTTGCCGCGCCAATGGCAGATTATTTAAGCTCCGTTACTTTATCGGCAATTACAGCTTCCGACCTCGCAATTGTATTCACGATTGCGAATTCGGTAGGGCCGGTCACACTCATTTCAGGCGGTATGATTAATGACAAATTCGGGCCAAAATGGGTTGTCTTTTTAGGAGGACTGCTGTTTGGAATCGGCATGATCGGGTCCGGGTTTGCAAAAAGCATCCCATCACTTATGGTAAGCTATGGATTAGGGTGTGGTCTGGGGATGGGACTTGTATACGGATGCACCATCAATAATTCTGTAAAACTGTTTCCTGACCGGCGCGGTCTGGTCGGCGGAATTGCAACGGCTTCATATGGGATCAGTTCTGTTGTAATTCCTCCTATAGCAAATGTATGTATTCACCGCATGGGAATCATCCCTACTTTCAAGTTGTTAGGTATTGTATTTATTTTAGTTATATGCATCGGGGCATTTTTTATTGAAAAGTGTCCGGAAGGTTTTGTACCTGCTGGATATGAAGAAAAAATGGCTCAAAAGAAGAACGGCGGAAAGGATAAAAAAGAACATACCAGAATACAAGAAGAAAAAAACTGGCGTCAAATGTTACAGGACCCGGTGTTTTACATCATGATCACAATGCTGACCTGCGGGGCTGTATTTGGCTTAATGACCATCTCACAGGCCTCCCCTATCGCCCAGCAGATGATCGGGATGTCAGTTATGTCAGCCACAACTGCTGTTTCCGTTCTTGCACTGTTTAACACTCTGGGAAGAGTTGCCGCCGGGTATCTGTCGGATATCATCGGAAGGATTAATGTTCTCATGATTATGCTCGTTTCATCCATACCGGGACTGCTTTTGATCTGTACGTCCGGGATTGGCGATGTGGTAAAATTCTATATCGGGGTATCTATAATCGGACTTTGTTTCGGTTCCTTCATGGGCGTATTCCCCGGATTCACCGCGGATCAGTTCGGCCAGAAAAATAACAGCGTAAATTATGGGATTATGTTTATCGGATTTGCATTGGCAGGTTATTTAGGGCCTACGATTATGAATCAGGTGTATAGCGCGTCTGGAAATTACAGCTTAGCATTTGTCATCGCCATTGGGTTAGCGGTTTTGGGAATATTACTGTCCCTCTTATACCGGAGAAAGACCCGTTAGCCCCTGTGTACCTGAGAAAGTTCAAGTATAGGAGTGAAACTCATGAAAGTGTTAATTATTTATTTCTCTCAAAGCGGGAATACACGCAAAATTGCACACAGCATCGGTGACGGCGCCAGAGAAGCAGCATCACAGGTTGATGTAAAAAGCATTAAAAAAGTTTCTTATGAAATGCTGGAAAATTATGATTTAATTGGTCTCGGAAGCCCTGTCTGGAAAGCTGACCCGCCGAATATCCGCAGATTTTATAATAATGCCCCTGACCAAAAGGGCAAACATATTTTTTCATTTTGTACACATGGCACAATGCCGGGGTTTTATTTCCCGGTTGTGCTCCCAAACCTAAAGAAAGCCGGTTTTACAGTTATCGGAAGCAGGCGGTGGTATGGAAACGTCGTAATGCCGGGCATGCCTGAGCCTTATTACACTGCCGGGCATCCTGATGCACAGGATCTGGCAGAAGCCAAAGCATTTGGCCGTGAAATGGTGGAAAGGAGTCAGCGTATTCACAATGGTGAGACAGATCTCATCCCGCCAATGCCGGAAAATGACGTTAATAAAAATCAGGCTGTTGCAATTGTAAATATGCTATTAGAATATGGGAACCCTCAGGGAAAAATTGTGCGTGATCCGGAAAAATGTATTTATCCCAAATGTACGCGTTGTATGGATAATTGTACGATGGATTACATTGATTTATCATGTAAACCCCAAAAGTTTGGAAGCGAGGGCTGCTGCTGCAACGACAACCATGAATGCGCATGGTGTTTCATGATTTGTCCGACTGGTGCTATTCGCCTAGAACCTAGTATTGAAGAACATATCAAGCCTCTGATTGGCGTTCGGAAAACATTATTCGAAAGCATTTTAGATGAAGCCGAACGTAACGGCGAATTCAGAAGACTAATTCCCATTGAAGAGGTTGGATTTAACACACCTTATTGTCTGGCACATCCGGACAAACCACATTTTAAAGTACCGGCAAAACCAGAGGAATAAAGGAAGAGACTGCCCGGAAAAAATCGCTATATGCGGCTTTTCCGGGCAATCTCTTCATATTCCTTCTCTTCTATTTTTCTGTGTTCCTGACCTCACTGTCAACTACACTCTTCCCTCTCCACTTCCCTCTTCTGTAGAAGTAAACACTCATGACTGCCCCCATAATTAAGGATAGCGTCAGTGAAATAAAGATATATTCCTTTCTTCCCTGTGGGTATTGTGCACTTTTCGTCAAAAATATGAGTAAATATGACAGCGGCACGCGGATAAACAATGTCATTGTTATGGCTATCCACATTGGTGTGACCGTATCTCCTGCCCCTCTCATAACACCGGTTAATCCCTGTACGATTCCCATTGCAACATAGCCCGGGGCAAGTATCATCATCATTTTCATACTCGTAGCAATCAGTTCCTCTGTGTTTGTAAATATCCCCATAAGGTTCCTCCCGAAGATCAGGATGGAAACCGTGATCACAGAAGTTGTTATGATTGTCATCAGCGTCCCCTGTCTGGCCCCCTGCTCAACCCTTGCCTGATCCCCGGCGCCCACATTCTGCCCCGCATATGTCGTCAGTCCGTTTCCGAAGGATTGGTTCGGCAGCATCGCGAAGCCGTCCACACGCATTACCATCACATTCGCTGCAATAAATAATTCACCGAAACTGTTTGTCAATGACTGTACCAGCAGCATTGAAGTCGCCAGAATAGCCTGTGACACTCCTGAAGGAAATCCCAGCCTGATAATATCAATGGCAAATTCCTTCTTTAATTTCAGATTCTGAGGTTTAATATCAAACAGTGTATCCATCCGTTTTAATTTGAGAAAGCATAATAGTCCGGAAATCCCCTGTGCAATAATGGTTGCATAGGCTACCCCGTCAACTCCCAGTTTCAGCACAGAAACAAAAAACAGGTCTAAAATAATATTAATCATGCTTGAAATTAGCAGATAAATTAATGCGGAAACAGAATCACCTAATCCACGCAGAACTCCGCTGAGTATATTAAAAAAGGCCAGCCCTGCCGATCCCAGAAATAAAATTCTCAAATAGGATGTGCACCAGTCAATGATGCTGTCAGGTGTATTTAAAAGTTGCAGCATCGGCCTGGCCAGAAGCGTGGCTACCACCATGATTAACAAAGATGCAATAAATGTAAGCGTAATACAGTTGCCGATTGTATGTGAAAGCCCGTCGCGTATTCTGGCTCCCAGATACTGGGATACCACTATACTTGCGCCGACACTGATTCCTACAAATAATACAATCAGAAGATTCACGACCGGTCCTGCCGAACCAACGGCCGCCAGTGCAGAATCCCCAATATATTTCCCTACCACGACGCTATCCACTGTATTGTACAATTGCTGCGCAATATTTCCCAGCAGCATAGGAATCGTAAATATCCCGATCTTCTTCCAGGGCGTCCCTTTTGTCATATCGACCGGCCCGAATAATTTTCCCATGATGGATTCCCCCTTTTTAACCCTCATTATATCCCGGAAAACAAATAAAGACTTTCCTATGCTTATCCTCCTTATATACGATTTTTCGTTATATCCTGTCGTCAAAAAAACAGAGAACGAAAATCAGGATATGATTTTTGTTCTCTGTTTAACTTAATCTTTTTTCACCATATCGGTGATATATACCCGAGCTGAATTGCTTTAGTCACAGCTTCCACGACAGAAGAAACTTCTAACTTTCCAAAGATATGCTGCAAGTGATTTGAAAGAGTCCTCTCACTCATATATAATTCCCCGGCAACACACTTCCGCGTTTTTCCGCTGCTGATCAGCCGTAAGATTTTCTTTTCCATACTCGTTAAATCCTCAATAATAATGTCCCCATTCTCTGAGGGGAAACAAGTACCACCACGAAAAACACGAATCAGCGATGAAATCAAATCATCGGGACTGATGTTTTTATTCAGGAAACCACTTATACCCGCTTTTTTCGCCTCATGCCTGTAAACGGGAAGATCATAGCCCGTGAGAACCACGATTTTTACTGCAGAATTCTCTTTTAACAAACCTGCCGCTATTTCTAATCCATCGGCATCACTTAAATTACCGAGGTTAATGTCCATCAAAACAATATCTATGCTTTTATCACTGATCATCTTTTGCAGACTCTGAATGTACTGCGTTGAATAGAAATGGTCGATTTCATCATATTCATCCAGGGCAATCGAAAGACTTCCTGCAAAAAGTGTATGGTCATCAACTAATAAAATATTGATAAGAAACATCTCCTTTCATTGGTATTGAGATTTGTACCCTGATGCCATGTGGCGTGTTATCCGATATCGTCATCAATCCGTCCATGTTATTTACCTGCTCTTTCACGGAAGCGATCCCCTTGTGCTTTGCTTTATCTGCTGTAATCAGGGCGTTTGCCCCGGCATTCCCGTCATCGCTGACAGATAACTCTATAGTCCCGTTTTCCAGTGTAAGCATTACCCATACCTGGCTCCCGTCAGAATGCCTGAAGGCATTTGTCAGAAGTTCTTTGAGCATCCGGTATATAAAAACGTTGTATGGCTCAACTAAGAATAGGTTTTCAGGACAGTCAAAAGAGATCTGCATGTTCCGCCCGGGGAACGACTGCGAAACAGCCTCTATTAGATTTTGATAATTTTCCTTTGCAGTCAGGTTTTTCAGGATAACGGGATGGTAATCCTGCATCTGGCTGCGGATATGATTATTCAGGCCATCCAGTGTTTCAATTATCATATCCTGCACATCCGGACGATGCACTTTTGTCATCATATTTTTCACAGAAAGAAGGTCCTGCAGTACATCATCGTGCAAAAAATTGGCAAATTCCGCTTTCAGCAGCTCTTCCTGCTTAAGCTGCCGCAGAGCTTCCCCATATTGGCTTTCCTTGATTAACCTGCTTTCCCCCTTCCTTAAGTTATAGCCTAAAACGATATTACAGATATAAGTAAAAGAAAACAGGATATTTACGGCAATGCACCATTCTTCATAACTGCCGCCTGTAAGCATAACGGCCAGCCCCGGAATAAGAAGAAATAAGATTATCATTAGCGCCAACTGCTTTTTACTGAAAATCGTAGAAAGTGGACTGCCGCTGTTCTCTTTCAGAACAATTCCATGAATGCTCATTAAGAACAGAAGCCCAGGCAGGTATATCCCGAAATTAGAGATATGGCCATGTACATCCAGAGTGGCAAAATAATACAACAGGAAAAGGAACGTAATCACTGCTGCTGAAAATGAGAGGCTCTTCCACTCATTTTTCAATACAAAGGCAGCTCTTTTCCAGTGATAGATAACGATAAATAAAAAGCACAGGCAGCTTAATAAAAACTGTATCCCATAGAAACATGCATATACCCTATCCGAAATGCAGATGCCGGCAAGTGAGCCGGTACAGGCTGCCAGGAGCACCACATGCACCGCTTTCTGGAATTTATATCCGCTTCCCTGAAATAAAAACATCAGCACAAAACGGATTGACACATACCATATCAACGGGCTTAGTGCGATAAAGATGAAGCCCTCTGCCGCACTTTCCGAAAAAGACAGAAGTATATACCAGCTGTCTAAAGCCAGAAGCCCGCAGAAAAGCGTAATGACTTTATTATCTCTGATGTTGCACGCGCTGATATACGTACTATCTATGAGCATGAGTGACGAAATAAGAATCGCCACACTACTTTCAATTATTGTCTGTCCCCTGCTGACCTGGTGGGCCATGTAAAGGACAACCAAAATGTAATTCAACCAGAACAACAGCCTCCCTATTGTATTTTTCATTACCACCCTCCTTTTAGATATCTACTATTATAGCATCTTTTTGCATACCATTGTACAGCAAGTGTGTACGGTAAGGAGGTAATAGATCACATAAATGAGTGCTGTCACAGCTATGGCGATAACAGCCGGAACATACTGGATGAATGCATTTCCAAGCAGGTTCTGCATCAGCCCGGCCTTATACACGATGGCTGCAAAAATACAATCTACAAGGCCGAGTATGAACGGTATGCCAAAAAATGTCATCACTTGTTTCCTGATGATTTTCTGAATGCTCCGGATGGAATATCCCATTTTCATCAAGATTTCATAATCAGATTTTGTGTCGGAAACGGCAGATATATTGTTAAAATACAAAATACTTCCGGCAGCTATGAAAAACAAAACGACGAGAAAACCAATCAGCAGGAACGTCGAACTGTTCAGCGAAAACAATTCATTTACCCTGTGCGAGTATCCCTGCAGATAAGGGCTGTTCCCAAGCATATCGCTGATATCGGCATACAGTGCATCGTTATCTTCAACAGCTTTCCCATTGATGCTTAAGATCCTTGTGGCCGGTGAGTCTGTCAGCTTCAGGCGCCCGTAAATCTCATCGCTCACAATCAAGGTTCCGATACTGTTTGCAAAAGAAACCGGATTGTTTAATGTAACCTCCCTTACAGTCAGCGGTACTTCACCGCCATCTATATTCAGGGGGTAGATACTGCCCGCCTCGGAATTTCCGTCTCCATCAGGCTGATATTTGACTAAAATACATTCCATGCTATTTATCCCGCCAGGAATATCTGCCCTGCCCTGCGCCTGTAAAAGTGAAATAAAGTCTGAATAAGAGATGCATTCAAAACCGGCTTCCCTCAGTATTTCTTTGTTTTTGGCATCCCCCATTGCAGTACCGACACTATACTCCACGGGAAGGTCTGGTGCAGACGATGTGACTTTATAAATATTTGTCTGCGAAAAAGTAACCTCATTATCATCAATTCCATAATTATGGACGATCTGTCTGGCCGCATCTATCTGCGTTTCATCTTCCACTCTGAACTCGATTTCCGACGGGGCAACACGGGACACAGCGGCAATTGGATAATAGATTGTCAAGGCCATAATGCTAGATACTGATAGGGCTGCCGCAGAAAGCAGTGTAAGCATAACCAGAGTTCTTGCATTGGAACGGATCCGGTAGATAAAGTTTGGTGTCGTTATGATTTTCGTTTCAGTGTAAAACGACCGTTTATTATTCTTACTTTTCTTCATCACATAAGGAAGGAATGATGAGATAAAGAATATTGTGCCGATCACAATAAGCATTGCCGTCAGCATGCCGACAGAATAAAATCCGGCGGAAATCCAGAGGGATTGTGAACCTCTCAGAATATCCAGCGCCAGAATGTAACCCGATAAGGTCATTACAAGCCCGAGCACAGCAGGAATGCGATGAAATTTCATGCCCTTCTCTGCCTTCTTTTCAAAACGTATCATCTCCATAAGAGAGCTTTTAAAAAGAAATCTTCCGTTTGAGAGACACAGGGCAAACATAACCAGCAGGAAAAATCCTGCAGTTTTTATGATGGCATGGATATTAAAAAGTGGTATCTGTGAAGTATCTGCTGAAAGTTTCAGAAGACGCGTAATGCCCCATACAATCCCTTTATGGGCTATTGCTCCTGAACCGAGCCCAACAGCAAAAGCAAAGCAGCCGATTATTATATTCTCAGCAGTAAGCAGGGACAATATCGTCGTTTTCCGATACCCCAGCAGTAAATAAATACCAAGTTCCTTTGTACGGCGTTTCAGAAAAAAACGGTTCGTATAGGACATATAAAATACCACAAATGCCATTAAAAAAAGCGAGATGGTACTGCACATCGACTCTACCCGGCCATCCGAAGATATTTTATCAAGCATTACATCGTTCACGGAAAACGATGCAAAAGCAAAGAAAACAGTAACTACAAGGGCCGCTGATAGCAGGTAGAGGGCATAAAATGAAGCATTTTTCCTTAAATTTTTGACTGCCACAGATAAAGTATTCATTGTCCTGCCCCCCTTATCTTTCCGTATCCAGTTTTGCGTTTTCTGCAGTTATCTTCTCATAAAATTCATGCCTGCTGCCGTTATGTTTATGCAGTTCCCTGATAATACTGCCATCTTTGAAAATCAAAATACGGTTTGCAAAGCTTGCCGCGTAAGCGTCATGGGTAACCATCAATATGGTCGTATGAAGCTCCTCATTAGCTTCTTTCAAAGCAGCCAGCAGATCTGCAGCCGAACTTGAATCCAGAGCGCCTGTCGGCTCATCCGCAAACAAGATGCGCGGATGTTTTACAACAGCCCTTGCCGCTGACGCCCTCTGCCTCTGTCCTCCGGACAGCTCATTGGGATATTTGCCCAGTTGTGACGCGATTCCAAATCTTTCTGCCAGACTTCGCACCATATGTTCGATTTTTTCTGGCGGCAGCTTTTGAAGAGTGAGTGGAACAGATATATTTTCACGGATCGTAAGACTGTCAAGCAGGAAATATTCCTGAAAAATGAAACCCAGATGGTCTCTGCGGAAATCGGCGGCACTTGTCGTATTGAGCTTCTTCAAATTTACACCGTCTATCCGGATCTCTCCGCTTGTAGGCGTATCAATCGTCGAAAGCACATTGAGCAGGGTAGTCTTTCCGGAACCGGATGCACCCATAATACCGATAAATTCGCCCCTGCCTATACAAAAAGATACCTTGTTTAAGCTGGGGCGCTGTGCCCTGGCATAAATTTTTGTTACCTCTTTCGCTTCTAACAATATACTCATAGTAACCTCTCCTTTTTCATTTGGTACCTGTATTGTACTCCTGTGGAGAAAGAAGCGAATGAGTAAATCCGGCAATGTTAACAGCCTAGCTGGAAAAACCTAACCTATCATAAGCTGCTTATCTATTTTTATTGCAAAGTACACAGTGATTATTGTAGTAAAAAAGTCTGCCACCGGCTGAACACTGATCACCCCTGCCAGTCCCAGAATCCGGGGCAGGAAAACAATTAACGGAAAGAAAAAGATTCCCTGCCTGCCCAGACTTAGCAAACTTCCAACCAGACTTTTACCAATTGCAAGATACAATGACGCATATACCATTTGAAAGCCAAACGTCATAAACATAACTGCGTTCATTTTAAGTGCCTTACCTGCCAGCCGGATCATCTGCGTATCTGTTCCGAAAAGGGAAACGATTGGTGTTGAAAAAATAATAAGTATAATTCCCGCAATGATACAAAATCCGGTAGACCATACCATACAAAGGTGAATGGATTTTTTTAATCTTCCAAACTGCCCTGCCCCATAATTATATCCGGCAAACGGCTGAAATCCTTTCAGAAATCCAAATACTACATAGGTAACTACAGTCATAATCCGGGTAACCGCTCCCATTGCCGCAACTGCATAGTCTCCATACAGTTTCGCCGACATGTTAATGGCCCCCATTGAAGCACTGGCTAAAAGTTGAAATAGTAGTACAGGTATGCCAATTTTCAGAATTTCCACGTAGATCGTTTTAGAAAATTTAATCCTATTAAATGAAATTCTTAAAACTCCTCGTTTTTTTACGATGTATCCAATATAGAACAGCATATTGATACATAAGGAAATAACAGTAGCGATAGCCGCTCCCTCTATGCCTAATTTCATTCCGTAAATCATAACCGGGTCCAGAATGACATTCGTAATGCTTCCCGTAAGCATTGCTATCATTGTAAACTTTGTTGCTCCCTGTGCCGTAAGCAGATTGTTCATTGTAACTGTGAATACATTTATGATAGAACCTGTTACATAAATCCGCGCATATGCCGCTGCATAGGGTAAGATTGTATCTGTTGCTCCCAGTGAAGTAAGTACGGAATCCAGAAAGATAAGAATTCCTGCAATCACTATGGCACCTGCCAGTATACTTGAAAAAAGTGTTGTAGATGCTACTTGGTCCGCCTGTTCCTGATCCCCTTTTCCAAGCAGGCGTGATATGTAGGAAGATGCACCCGCTCCAAACATCATTCCCAAACCAATAACAATCTGGACGATTGGAAACACTACAGACACGGCGCCCATCTGGCTTATTCCCAGACCGCCTACAAAATAAGCATCAATGGCATTATACAATGCAGAAATAAGCATGCCGATCATTGTAGGTATTCCCAATTTGATAAGTGCAGTTGAAACATCCGCTTTTTGTAATAAATTGATTCTTGTTGATTCTTCTTTCATTATAATATCCTCCTGATATTTTATTTATATTAACGGCAAAAGGTAAAACACTTATGCCAGATAATATCTAAACCACGTGAACACACACTATTGCTTCATATCGTGTTCCCACCTCAATATTGAACATTAATTCAATATTGTTCAATAAAAAAAGGAACCAGCCTTACAGACCAATTCCCGATAAATACATTTTCGATAATTTTTGCAGTATCATAATCGCCCATTCCTTTCCTTCATAATGATACATAATTTGCATTAAGCCATCTGCAAAGTTACTTGCAACAATATGGATAAAAACTGCATCTGCAATTTCATCTCTGCGATGCCTGTTTAAATGACTTTCTATATCCAGTACAAACCGTTCTTTCTCCGGTGCGTATTTTGTCCCCTCACTTTTATCCATTAGGATGATAAATTCCTTCCTATGTTCAAACAACTGAATCAAACAATCTGTCTCGGCCCGGCTCAGACCATATATCTCACCCTCATTATGTGTATCATCCTTTGTATTCAATACCCGTTCCCAGTCATACCGGACCGGACTTAGAACAGCATTAAAAAGTGCCTCTTTATTTTTATAATAGGAATAAATGAGACCCGCCGGTATTTTAGCTTTCTGTGCAATATTCCGCATAGCGGCTGATTTATACCCCTTCTCATAGAATTCTTCCAGAGCAGCTTTTAGTATTCTTTTATTTATATCTTCCTTTAATACCTGCGCCATCTCGCCCTCCATAATTGAACTTTTGTTCAATTATATTCTTAATATCTCTATCTGTCAAGCTTTTGACACAGTCAGTCTTGCCTATTTTCTTCTTTCTTGTTATCCAGCTCAGTTCCATACTTTCCAAATCTCAGGGCAGTACCCTACCGTTGCCTGCTTACCATTCCGGACGATTGGCGTCTTCAGCACCTTCTGGTTTTCCAAAACCTTTTCATCTTTATCTTCGTCTGCGATATATTTGATCAGTGCCAGAGCGTCCCTGTCTTTGCATTTTTCATCCAGCATGGCATCCAGTCCGCCTACTGACTGCTTTACGCTATTGTATTCGCCCTTACTCATTCCTTTTTCTTTCATATCAATAAACTGATACTTTATATTCCGTTCTTTGAAATAGCGCATGGCCTTCTTCGTGTCAAAACATTTATTTGTGCCAAAAATCTGTATATTCATGTTAATCCTCCTGCTCTCCCCATTTGGCAATCTGCTGAAACTTAATCGTCAGCTTTCCTTCATAGATATTTACCGGAATGTCCGCGTCAATCGGATAAATCACAGGGGAAGCTTCACGCTGGAAAAAGTACACCAGTACCCTCTTCTTATAGGGGTCTGCAATCCAATATTCCCGGACACCTGCCTGTTCATATTTAAATAACTTGACGACATGGTCCCTTCTCTTGGTTCCCGGTGAAATAACCTCCAGAACAAAATCAGGCGCTCCCATGATATTACGCCTTTCAATCTGATCAGGCTTACACACAATAATCACATCCGGCTGAATCATGGTCTTTTCATCATTATCAAGCTGGACATCAATCGGAGAGATAAACGGCGTACATGCACCTCCCTGATCTATGATATAGTTTGCAATCTGGCGGTATACCTCGCCTGCTATCAACTGATGGAAGGTCGTAGGTGCCGCCATATCATAAAAATATCCGTCTATCAGCTCCACTCTCTGCTCCTCCGGCAGTGCGCGGTAATCCTCTATGGTATACATACCGGGCTTTTTTTCCTCCCCGTAAGCCGCGCAGCTCTCCATCACTGCCATCGGTTCCTTAAATATCCCCTCAAGTGCAGTAAGTATATCATACCTTAAACCTTTAGTTTCCCCATTAAAAATCTTCTGTACCGTTCCAAGCGGAACACCTGATAAATCTGCAATTTGGGCATAAGTATATCCCCGCTCCTGCATCAACTGTTTCATTTCCTGAATAGTCATAATGCTCACCTCCTGATCTTTTCTTTATAAATCTAATATCTCCCGAATCTCCATCCCAAGTTTTTCTCCCTATACTGATAAGTATATTTTATTATACTAAATAAACTGGTTGTTTTCAACTGTTAAGTATACTAAAATATACTTATTAGTATAAATCAATTACGGTTCATACTGCCAAACGTATCCGGAGCAGATAAACTGTAATATAGATGGGAGTGAAAGCAATGGAACAGCAGGATTTGAGTAAAGTGGGAATGGAATTGAAACGGCTCAGGACAAAGCATTCTTATACGCAGGAACAAATAGCCAATGACCTTGGCTGTACGGTATCATTTATCAGCAATATCGAAAATAACCGTGCTAAATTAAATCTTCGCGTTCTTTTATATTACGCAAAACTATGCAATGTAACTCTGGATTCTATCTTAAATGCCGGGGAATACACCGGGGATGCTGATACAGACGAGAAAAAACGCTCCGAAGCCCGGGATGCCGAGCTTTTGAATATTGTGCATCAGTTTTCTGTGGAGGAGCAGGATAAGATGATAAAGATTTTGAAATTTATAAAAGATATGTAAAATTACTAAAAAACAGCTGGAGTCAGCAGTTATTTCTGTTTCTCCAGCCAATTCTTCATAAATATACCTCTTGAGTTCTCCTTTGTATTCCTCTGCACTTATAGTTTTCTTAAACATGATATCACCTTCCAAATTCAATCCAAGATATATTTTGACATAAATGTTGGATGTTTTTAGTTCCAAAAACACACGTCAAATCTTGGCTTCGCAATTGTTTTAATATTACTAATCGCTGCAATTCAGACAACTCATTACTCCTTTTGCTTCCACCAAATGGCATGGCAGCCTGAACACTAATTCCCTTATCTTGACAATACTCAATAATCTTTTGCACATCGTACATATCTCTTTCTGAAGCATTCTGAGGAAATACAATCTGGTTAATTTCTGGGTATACGCCAGATTGATTATATATTTTTTCTATAGCAGCAATACCAAAATTTGATACTCCTATAGAATCAATTAGTCCTTCATTTTGAAGTTTAATCATTTCTATCCAAGTTTTACAATATTTAGAACTCCTACTAGAATGAATCATATAAATATTAATTTTAGGAATACGCAGCCGATGCAATGTACCTTCAAATTCCTCCCGTACAGTATTACCGCTTTCTTGTTGACCCGTGTTTATTTTCCCTATATAAACTATTTGATTTTGTGGATAACCGCTTTTTATAACAGCACTGGAAACTGCCTGCTCATTGTTATACCTATATGCTGTATCAATCATTAGCTTATCATAGGGATATACTTTTAGAAGCTCTAAAATTTCATCCTCGGTACGCAAGTATGTGCCTAATGCAAAATCTGGATATTCTCTGCCACTATGTGTAATAATAGTGCCGATATAGTGTTTATAGTCTTTCATATACTTTCCACTCTACACAGTTATGAGTAAAACTAAAAAGCTGTGATTCATCAAGTGATTCCTTTTCAAAATATTGATCCAGCCATTTTCGCAGGATATCACGGCATTCATACAGAATATAGCAATCTTTATTTCCAAATTCCACTGCCAATTCACTAATTTCCCCAAAAGAGCTTTGAAACTTGTCATTCATATTTCTAAATTCTCGAATGATATCATCTACTTCACTTTCCAGGATATATTGAATATTAGACGAGTCTATATAGAGAACATAATCTACAATATTGAATTTGGGGAAGGCACCTTTTTGTGCTAGTGTAATCCATTCTTGTTCTGTTTTAAATTTTCCCCGGTATGGTTCACTAATGAGTTTTTTAGTGCTGTCAGATAAAGAATTGTAATCATCAACAGTTAAAAATTCACTTTCCATTCTTTTAGCATTACCACTATACTCCATAAAAGCACAGTTAATTGTAGTGCTGAACTCTTTCAAGCTGGTAATAAGAGTATCAATTTCTCTAAGAATTCCTTTGTGAAGAAAGACTTTGCTTATTACAGGAATATTTCTACGTTTTGCTTCAGCTGCACATAAATAAAGATAATCAAAGTAACCTTTTCGATTAACGAATTGATCCTGTGTTGCTTCATTTCCGAACCAAGAAAAAGCCACTTTTTTCACGCCTGCATCCTGTAGCACGTCAAACCATCTAGTTACTTCCTCTGCTGACTTGATTTTTGTACCATTTAAGTCAAGCTGAACATATTCAGATCTTTCCATTGGAAGTGAATCATAAAGTTGTATCTGCTCTTTGACATAAGAATGTTCTGGACAGTTATATACGAAAGAACGCAAACGCATTCCATATCTATCAACAACTCTGACATATTTTTTCATAACCTTCGAATAGTCTTCAAATGATACTTGCCTATTTTTCGGATAGTCCCCCAAGCAACAGAAACGACAATGACAGGAGCAAGGGGCAAAAAATACACGAATATGAAATTTGTCCTCTTTTAATTTAACATTCATTTACTTACTCCTCATTTTTATCTCACCACATGTTACCCATTCGTGAATTAACTCGGTTAATGTATTGAAATATGTTTTTTCTCTTGCACAAGGAGAGATTTCCGGCCTGTTTTCATACCAATACTGTTTACAGCCTCCAGAGCACATTGGGAGATAAGCGCACTTTTGACACTGAGGACGTTTGATAGATACATCAAGCCAGTCCAGATAGTTCTGATTGAACACAACACCTGTGGTGCAATCCCCCACTTTATGAGATTCTTCTGTAGTATGCTGTAAACACTTGAAAAGATTACCTTCTGAATTAATTAGAACCTCATTCATAACACAAGCAAGACAATTACCACGCAACCTCAAAGGAAGAATATGCTTAATCCCTTTATAAAATCCGTAAGCATACATTTTTCGCCAAATCATATCATATGCCCAGTCATAATCTTGCGCCAAAATATAGTCCTCAAGTGGAGCATGTGGTGGGCGTCTAAGGGTCGTTGTGTGGATGTAGAACAAATCACTGTCCTTAAATTGTTTCAAATCATTTAAAATATCATCTAGCTGGTTAATATTCTTTTTGTCAAGGTTAAATCTACAGACGACAAAGATTCCTGCTGAAATAAGCTTCGATATATCTGACAGAAGTTTTTGATATGCATTGACACTCTTGTCATAATAGTTCTTTCGTCGATCATGTTCAGAACCATAGCCATCAATTGTTACATGGAATTTTTTTGCATGCCACTTCTCCTTGGCTTTTTTTATAAGGTCGTCTGAAATGTTAAAACCATTTGTGGTTATGATTGAACTGAACTTCAGTCCTCCATTAAAATGCTTATCAACATTAGCAGTAATATAGTCGATAATATGATCTCCTACAAGAGGTTCTCCTCCAAACCATCTAAAAACGACTTCATCAGAGACAGTTACATTTCCAGTAATATATTCCACTACTTTTTCTGCAGTTTCATATGTCATAGGTTTACGGTTCTCTCCATTTTCAAAACAGTAAAAACAACGTGCATTACACTCTTGAGTTGGATATATTGTAATGTTAATCGCATCACTTGAAGCAAAGGCAGAACGATTTCGAATGACGTCTAATTTAAATAATTCGCTATCATCAGCTTTTGTTAAAAGGCCGAGAAGAAAAAGCTGCACAATAGTTTTATCGTGATAATCTGGAGCCAAAGAAATCGTCTTATATTTTTTATATTCTTCTTGATTCAATAATGCGACTGCCTCTGTCATTGTATTAATAAGAACTGTTGTAGAATCATCAAATGTTCTTTCAAGATTAAACAATGAAGGTAAAAGCTTGGAATCAGAAATTCTTTTTAATGCACGTTCAAAATCATCTGAAGAAATATTCAAGATATCTTCACCTAATATATCCTCAACATTTACCCCCATGATTGGTTTATATTGCCATTTTTCATGATGCTGGTATCCATCAATTTCAGCACTTCCCGCATTCATACTTAACAGAGAGTAATCTGGCAGGGTATTTCCTCTAACAATTTTCATTTAAACCCTCCTTAATTATCTGTAAGATTCTCCGTTTTCGAATACAACAAACAAGTCTCTTGTTCCATTTTCTACACAAGATAAATACTTTTGAATAAATTTATTTAAATCAACGCTAAAGCGCTTCTCATTGCATAGATTTGGATTTAGTGCCTTAATACACGGCAACTTGCTTGTTCCGCCACAGATAAAAATATCCGCACAACTCATACATTGTGAGTCTGCAATAATTGTCTGCTTCTCTTTTTTTGCAGAAAAAATATTTTTCTTTGAAAAATTTGTGACTATTTCTTCTATTGAAAGGCGATCATGATCAAAAAAAGACATAGCACAACTTCCAACAGTACCATCGGAAAATAATTTTAAACTGTATTTTGATCGAAATTGACACTCTTCAATGGAAACGATGGGTGAAATCGTTACTGGTATTTCAGATGAGACCAAATCGTCTATAGCCTTCGTGCTACACCATTCAACAAAGTCAAGATAAGTCATCTTATTCTTAAAATCACGAGAATCATTTAGTTCTGCTGTGTAATTAACACTTACCAGTGGTTTAAAAGTCAATTTTTCACCAATATCATCGAGGAACTCTTTAAAATGACTCCAATTATTATCGTCTATGTTGTACCTAATAACTATTTTTGTTTTTGGCTTTTTCATATGGAAAACATTAATATTTTCAACGATTGCATCATATGTACCATTCCCTTTTGAATCAAACCTGACTTTATCATGACATTTTTTATATGAAAGAGGAACCGTTAGCAAAAGACTATCATATCCATTCAAAGTAAGCAGTCCATCAATTAATGTACCATTAGTATCAACGAGAACATGAAAACGAACATTCATTGATTTACAAAAGCTCATAAGTGAATTATAAACTTTCATAAATTTATTCCAAACCAGGGTAGGTTCTCCGCCCAAAATTTTAACGTATAAATCCTCAAACGAGGTCTTTTCATACACCTTATGAACATAATCTGTAAGTTTGTCTATCGTACTATCTTCTATTATTTTGCCATCATGCGTTCCTGCCTGATAACAATATGGACACCGAAGATTACAACTAAGGTTAAGTTCTAAGCTGATAAACAGTTTTTTTTCGTTTATTAAAAAAGATGAAAGGTTACTTTCAACACTCTGATCGGTCTCATCCAAGAAACATGATTCATGAAGAACCTTTAACGAATCTTCATCCAGGTCAGCAACAATGACCCCATCCTTAACAGCCTCTCTGGGAAGCTGAATTACTGCATGGTTTATAGTATTATAAAGAGCTAAATCGTCATGATAATCTATAGCCCTAACATATTTCGATAATTTAGTCATATTTTAACCATCCTCTTTGATATAAAAAACTAAATGTTATAATTTAAAGTTAAAATATTTGAGGAAATTAACTACACCACTCCTCAAACGGAGGGTGTGTTCCCCCCGTTTGAGTGGAATTACAGCTTTATATTAGCTGATAATTCCACATGTGCAACAAAGCACATTCTTTTTCTCAGAAGCAGCCTTTACAACTTTAACTGTGATCTTCATAGCATATTCTCCTCTCTCATTTTTTATATAAAAGGGCTATATTAAAATAATGCCTTATATATCAATTATTTTAAATCAGATTGTCAAAATATGTTTCCAGAATAGAGATCAACGTATAAATGTTCCGTTCCCCTTCGCGATTCACAATTTCATGCTTCAGCAGTCTGTCAACCCGCTCCTGAAAAAGCTCCCGACAGTTTTCATACCGGCCCCACAGGGCGCGGAAGTCGTCATCCTCCTTGCGCCCGCCAGACTGCTGACCTATCTCTCTTTCAAACTCATCCAACTCCGCCCCAGTGAACATTTGCATGTATTCCGTCTGTTCACGAAACCGCTCAAGCTGGTTTTTCAGCCTATATAAAGGCTCTGTATCCGTATCCACAAAAGAACTCATGACGTCCTCCTCTTAAATCCGGACACGCAGATACTCTTCCAGCGCTCTTTTTAAGAGCTGTATCTTCGTGATACATTCGGACACCTGTACATAACTGGCATTCAGCGTTGTATAGATATCACACATTACATTTTCCAGATTTTTATACTGTGCATCATCCCACTCCGATCCCACAATGTCGTATTCCCGCTTCAGCTGATTCCCCATCTCCTGCTGCTTTTCCTGGAACCCTGTCAACATTTTAATCATATCGTCCATAGCATCGACAGAACTACTGTTTCCACTCATATCTTAACCTTCTTTCTATTATCTCTCCAGTATGTATGGTTTAAACAAATACGGCTGATTCACGCCATCACTAAACAATGCCGTATTTTGTCTTATGTTTTTCATATTAATATCTGAATCAACCAGCATATATGCCGCAGATGACACCGTTTTTAATAATATACGGTTAGTAAATGGTGCCAGATCTGCCGATGTAACCTTTTTGACAACTGTAAAATCTGAACAAGTAAATAGCGTCTGGATTCCGCACAGATACCCGCTTTCCAGTAAAATATGGAGCTTCTGTACAGTCCCTGTTCCTTTTTTACCACCGCTATCGTTCAGCATTGACATCAGGCCGTCAAGCGTATTTTGTTCAGCTGTCTCCCGCTCGGGTTCAAACTCAGATACACTCCGTTTTTCCATCAGCCTCATCATAGGTTCTATCCACTGGTAATTGCTGACAATCATATGTATTTTTTGTTCATCCTGAACCTCTTTGATCCCCTGCACCATGCGCTTTTTACGGCCTTCAAAGATCTCATACAATTCATTAACCGCCGGAATCACGCGGAATACATTGTCGATTATCCTAACTGTGTTTCCACATTCTTCCTGCATCCGTTCACTGAGTAGGGGCTTCTCATCAATCATCTGTGCCCCGTCAAACAAATATACCGCTGTCCCCCCATAAGCTTTATTCATCATAGCTGCCTGCCATGTCCACAGAACACCAATGCGGTTTAGCACAGGCTGTATCTCACCCACGGCCAGAAGATTGCTTCGCTTTTTCTTTGAAAGGCTGATACGGACAGGGTCATCAATTCCGATAGGCTCACCTAAATATATGGATGTCTGTTCATCCGGCTTCTGTAAAAAGTCAACATATGGAAAACTGCACTCATCCTTTCCTCTGAATACAACAGCCGGCTCAAACTCCCGGTCTGCAAAGTGTCTTTCAATTTCTTCCAGAAGCTTTTGCTGCTCCTTGGGATCTGCATAAGCCACCTGCATTCCTATTGGCTGGGATACGATATCGTTTTCAAGATAGATTGCTGAACCTTTTTTAGCAGAAACCTTTTTCTGACATTCCTTAAAATTCTGCTCCCCAAAGAGCAATTCCATCTCCTTGGGCTGACACTGCAGGCCTATCCTGATATGCATCTCTTCCAGAGTCGCCCTGCTGATGGCCGAACCGCCCTCTAATATCTTATGCATAGTCTGTGTTGCAAAGATAAAATGAATCCCGTAAACCCTGCCTTTTGAGATGAAGTCCGACATCCTTGAAGCAGCCCTGTCTGCAGCCTTTTTGTTGTGGTCCCTGTCAAAGAGTACCTGAAACTCATCGAGAACTACAAGTATACGCGGCATATGATAGCCTGCCTTGCGGTAATCGCTGATATTCTTAATCTCACGACCTCTCTGGGACACTTCCATAAACTGTTCATTTCTCTCTTCTAGAATAGTCCACAGCTTATTGAGAATACTCTCCCCGAATTCCTGCATCGCATCAAGTGCAATACAGCGGATATGCGGAATCTTCTTCTCTCTGTATATTTTGAACTCTGTTCCTTCTTTAAAGTCCATCAGATAAAGCTGCACTTCCTCCGGACTATAAGAAAGAAGGCAGTTCATGATCAGCGTATGAAGAAGTGTGGATTTACCAGAACCGGTAGGCCCTGCAATTATTGCATAATGTGAGGTCCCGTTTGCCACAGAATCCCCCATCTCAAAGTACTGTGTCTGGCCATACTCGTTCAATCCAATCGGTATTTTCAACATATCCCCGCTGAACCCCCGGAACCACTCCTGTCTGTCGAGCAGTTCTGAAAGGCCAAGGGCCTTATTTATTTCTTTATGGTATTTTTCTCTGAATTCATCAAAAAGATTATGATTCTCTATACGAAAAGCACACCGTGTAAATACCAGATCTATAAGCGGATAGAACTGATTTCTCCAGAAGTAGTCCTTTTCCTGAAAATCTTCTTCCACATTCATAATCTCATTCACATAGTTCTTCCACGTACTCCCAGCTTCTTTCTGATAATATTTATTGTCATACTGGAGTAAAATCTGTATTCCGGCCTTATCCCCCTGTTTCAAAAGGCGAAGGAGCCGTTCCAGCATTGCCTCATCAAAATTCGCTGGGAAACCTGTAATACACAGACAACGGTATGGTATTTTCTGATTCGGATTCTTCTGGTTGAATTGTTCAAAGCTGCTGTAACCTATGAGCTGGCGCTGAAGAATGTCATCCATCAGTATTATATACTTCTCCAGAACTTCTGAAATTTCGCTTTTATTTGTCAGGACTCTGCCGCCTGATATTTGGGGAAACTCGACTATAAAGTTGGATAGGTCCTTATATGTATCAATAAGCCCTGAAGCGTTACACATGGTAAAGCAAAAGTCACCAGCGGGTGCTACCTTAATACCTTTACATATCATGGACTCAATCTCGTCACAAAACCGGCTATTCTGCCCGTAGTTAGCAAAAATAAAATTCCTGCTTTCTGACACATTCCATACTGCATATGCACATATATAGTCATTTTGTATGAATCTTCCATATTTCTGTTCAAACATATGATACAGCTCAGTCCAATCCTTTATGCCGCCAATATAAAAGCATAATTTTCCTAAAGGAATATACCTGTGAACCTGATTTTCCGCCATTTCTGCCGATGTCTGAACAGCCTTGTTATACGTCTGTTCCAAATCCTCTAGATAGTAAACCGGTAATATACTGTCAAGGAACTGGTCAAATCCCCGTCTCCACTGTTCTCTTTCTTTGTCATATTCACTATCAAGTTCAGCCACTTTTGCATCCGCCTCAGCACAGACAGTATCATGGAACTGATTCCTGTCCATAGCCATCTTGTCATGCTCGTTTGACAATAATGTGCGGAAATGATCCTTCAGGCCATCAAAAAATTGATATGCCTGGTAAATCAGATAGTATGTATCTACATATACACTGTTGTTATAACCAGCCAGTTTCTTCCCAAATCCTATAATTCCACAATCCCGTGTGCATTCTGCTATTTTTGAGGATATCTGTACGTTTAGCTGCTCCAGAATATTGATATTCTCCTGAATATCCTGAGAGTAGGGTATTCTGGTCACGCCTGCCCGGCGTTTTCCTTCCTCCTGAAATGTGTTTGAGCCTGATATCTGTTTATCAAAGTACAACTGTAGATTATAAATATCGTTTATCACTTCTTCCGCATACGCAAGGCTGGTGGCCAGATATTCCTGTTTCTTGTCGATCACATTATCAGCCAGCGTATCATGCTGGTCACGATACGCCGACAGCCTTTCGTTTGTTTCATCTTCAATCTTTTTTATCTTCTCATCAAGCTTCTGACCCATAGAATTATATTCATGCAGCTTTTTACTGATTTCAATATAACGCTTTCTTAAATCTATAAAGTAGTATTCTGCCATCTCATCACCCCGGATACTTTTTTATCTTTTGGAGCTCTTCGTTTTCTTCATCCGTAAACTCTGTAAGTGCCTCCATGCTTCGCTGCAAATCCTTTGCAATATCACTGATTTCCCGGCATTGGGTCATCACCTCGCGTGTAATGGACAAAGACAGCTTTTTACGCTGCATATCGTTTACCGAATCACCCAGGGCACATCCGATTTTCCCAAGATCCTCTGCTTCTATGAACCAGTCTCTGATTTCTCGTTCTATTGTCCCCATCTCTGTTTACACCCCATTTTCACTTCGAAATTTTCCATAGTAAAGGAGCTGCACATCAAATATGTACAGCACCGTCATTTGCATGTTATCTTGCATAAATTCCATGTGAAGCCAGCGCACTGAATATACATCCAAAAGCCCTGCTGTTATACTCATCCTCTTCAGCTTCCTTCTGTTTACTCGACTTAAGCATTCCTTTCAGCTTATTAGACTGATGTTCCACATTTAAAATCCCCCCGCCAATATGCTGTCCTGCTGCACTTCCCGCTGAATATACAGAAATAACACGTCCGGTATTTATAGTTCTGATCACCAGCACAATCGTATGGTAATTCAGATTCTGTGGATTATATACAACCACACAGGGATCCTTGGCCAGTAATCCTGATTTTATAGAATCTGATTTTGTAGCTACCGGTATACCCGCCATTTGAAATTTCTGAACAATACTCGGTGTTAATGCCTCCAGAGTCACCTGCCCGCATGGCGTAAACTCATTCTCAAGTATGGACCTCATTCTGTTGTAATCAAACATTTCTCTTTCCTCCTAAAGCCAGTATTTTTAACGCAATAACTCTGCAGTTGAATTATATCAAAAAATACCAGCCCAGATTGGCCCTCTGCAAAAACTGCACATATTTTGTAATATTCTGCACTCCTGCTATTTTACTTTGTCCGGCAGAAGATCAATTTTTTTACAAAAGATATGTGCCTTCTCATCTATTGTAATCTTTTTCTTCCCGTTATATTTGACCACAAGCGATTCTATAATCTTTGTCCCGATACCATGTTCATCCTTCTCTTCCTTTTTCGTCATAAAGGTCACCTTCTCACCCGGACATATCCGGTTAGAGACTTCAATCCAAATACCGTCACCCTTCCTTCCCATTGAAAATGTTATCCCACGTTGTTTCTGTCCATCGATACGCTCATTGGCCTCAATTGCATTGTCCAGAAGATTATGCAGAAGACCGACCATATCTACCTCCCGTACATCCCCGTAATATGCATCCTCTATATGAATCTTAAGAGGGATTAACTTCTTCTCACATTGCTGTTTTTTGATCGAAATGATGGAATTTATAATTTCATCCGTACAATATTGTTCCTTCTTCAGCTTTGAATAACGTTCCTGCAGATCCGCCATATATTCCTGCATTTCCTGTGCCTCTCCGTGCTTCTCCAGAAGATGCTCCAATGTCTGGATATGCTTTGCCAGATCATGCCTGTAGCGTCTGGTTGCTTCAATCCGGTTTTGTATTGCACTGTAGAATTCCTGCATGGAAAGCATATACATCTGCATCAGATGATTCGCCTGCTCCAGCTCTCTGGTCTGCATGACCTTAAACACAATAATCAGTGCCACAAATAAAACTACTAAAAACCCTATAAAAACTGCCATCCCTTTATCCTTTCTGTAATGCCAGCATAAACCGTAGCTTATGTGCCTCCCGCTTTATCTCAACAGTCCCTTGATACCGCTCTATGTATGGTGAAAATATCCGTCGGGACAGCCTATATCCCCTTTCGCAGCCACTTACAAATTCGATAATAAGCTGATTCCTGACTGAAGCGGCTTTAAGCTGTACCTTATCCTTCTGCTGCTTTTGATTGGCCCCAATTGCAAAATCCAGCAAAGCAAGAAATATTTTTACCAGATCCGCTTCTGCAATACTACCTCTCTCATAATCCTGCATACTGCAGTCAAAGTTTATCCCCTGTCTTTTTAGAAGCTCTGACTGTGTATACAGTACGGCATCTAACATCCAGTCATCGCAATACATTCCCGCACAAAGACTCTCATAACTTTGCTGCAATCCGGCAAGATAAGCCGATATTTTCCTCCTTGCCTCCGCACAGCCTTTCATTTCTTCCTCTATTTTGCCGATTTCGTGCATCTGGGCATCAATGGTTTTCTGACTGCTTTCCATCTGATATATCTGCTTCTGGACCACTTCATAATGCATTTCCATAAGCTTATGTTGTATTTCAAAAAATTCATGTTTCTGCCGGAGATTTCTCTGATATCTGACGACAATATACACTGCCAACAGAATAACAATATTACAGCATATCATTGATATCCCCGCACTGAAACTAATTTCACGATATGAAGATAGTGTTGACAGGGTTGCTAAAACAACACATGTCACAAACAATGTCCATAATACTTTTCTATGCCTAAACTGATAATCCCTCAATTTTCTTAGTATGGGTCCGGCAAAATGAGAAAAGACCACTAGCAGTGCCATGTCCACAATCGGAATCAGAAGATCCATAGGCAAAAACTTGTCAGCTACTGCCCAGATATCTTTTCTTCCTTCTATCAGGTTGATAACTGCAAGACTAAAATACCCGAGAAAAGTTGTGGTCATTTCACCAATCCATGCAGCAACCGCTATCTTCAGAAATTCCCCCTGAAATGTATAGCAGTACATCACATAAAGCAAAATAGCAAAGGTCCAGCTACACAACAAATTCAATATCTGAAGCCACTTAGTGCCTCCATAAAAATAAGGCAGAATATTATTCAGCAATATAATCTGAATCAGAGTTTTCCCTGTTAAAAACATTCCGATACCCAGAAATCCCTTTCGTTTTTCCAATATTATATTTATAGTAAAAACCGAAACTGCCATATTGATTGAGGCTATCATTAACATTCTTAATGAACTTCCAACTAAGTCCATCATTTCTCTGCTCATCTTGTTTCTCCCCTCTGTAGAACCAGTGCACAGTTTACAAAATTTTCATTCTGCCGAACGGTCATTGTCCCTTGATATTTTTTCAAATATCCCTTAAACATCTTTTTCGAGACGCGCAATCTGTTACAGCACCCACTTATGAATTCAACCATAAGCTGATTTCTGACTGCTGCCGCACGAAGCTGAACCACTTTATCCTTTTGCCTCTTTACTCTTTGATTTGCATCTGCCCCAATTTCCAGCAAAATCAGAAGTATCCTTAGAAAATCCTCTTCTTCTATTTTGCCAAGATCACATTCCTGCAGCTTACAATCAAATGCAATTCCCTGCTTTTTTAATATCTGTCCCTGCGTGTAAAGGACCGCATCCATCGTCCAGTTATTACAATACACCCCTGCCTTGATATCTTCATAATTCTGCCTGAGGACAGAAATGTAGCATGCAATCCTTTCCGCATCCGATACACTATTTTGCATTTTGCTGATTTCTCTCATCTGGCTGTCGATTTCCTGCTGTTTTGCCTCTATCTCAGAAATCTGCCCCCGTATGACCTCATAATATGCCTCTGCCATCTTCTTTTGGGCAGTTAAAAATATTTGTTTGTTCCGAAGGCTTCTATAGTATTTTAAAACCATCCAGCCTATTACAAATATGGTTATACAAATAACCAGCAATATAGTCGGGCCGGCAGTATCATATGTATTTGAAACTGTCGTCATAGTTCCAAATATAACAAAGCTGACAAATGCCCCCCAAAGAAATGTCCTATGCTGCAGTTCATAATCCCTGAATTTGTACAAAAACGATGCAGTATAGTGATAAAGTAAGAGAAGCAAAGCGATATCCACTGCCGGAATGGCCAGATCCATAAGTTCAAATTCATAAAATACCCCCCAGATATCTTCTCTCCCTTCTGCCAGATTGACAAGTGCCATACTGAAATAACCCAAAAATGCTGTCACTATATTACCAAACATTGCAGCGATAGCTATTTTTAATAATCCACCCGTAAAAGTATAACAGTACATAACAAATGTGAGTACCGCAAATATTGAAGACATTATTACCATCGTCTTCCCAATCCACTCAGTCTGCCCATAATAGTATGGCAAAACATACCCCAATGCAATATTCTGAGTCAGAATTTTCACTGCCCAATACAGACTGATCCCTAACAGGCTTCTGCGTCTTACAAGCATGACATTTGTAACAAAAGTCGCCACTCCCATATTGACACTAGCAACCAGAATAAGCCTTATGGAGGTACTGATTACCTGCATCATTTCTGCAACCAACATATTATTTCCTTTCACCCATTATTCGCGTTTACTCTCTCTGCAGACTTAGAGCACAACTTACTCTGCTTTCCCCCTTGCCTGTCTGAACCGTACCAGAATACTTCTTCAAATATTCACGGAATACCCTTTTGGGTATCTGCATCTTCTTGCCACAAGCAGCAGAAAACTTTATAATCAATTGATTCTTAACTGCAGATACACCAAGGTGTACTATTTTATTTTCTGACATTTCTGTCTCTTGATTTGCCTTAAGTCCTAAGTCCAACAGTTTCAGAAGAAGCTGTATAAAGTCCTGCTCCTCTATCATGCCAAGACTGAATTTCTGCATTTTACACTCGAAATGAATTCCCCGATGCTCTAATACAGACCTCTGTGTGCATAGCACTGCATCGATCATCCAGTTATCGCAATAGATTCCCGATCGAACCTCTTCATAACTCTCCTTTAACTCTGCAAGATACTCTTCAATTTTTATACTGGCTGCCACTGTATCATTCATTTGGCTGATTTCCTCCATCTGACTCTCAGTTTTTAGCTGCTTTTTCCCTGTCTCGTAAATTTGTCTCTGTATAGTTCCTAAATTTTCCTCCATTCTCTTCTGTTGTTGCGTTAAAAAACTCTGCTTAGCCTTAAGTCTCCTTTGATATCTCACAATCAGGTTACATAAGAAAACTACTATTATACAGCTAAATAATCCAGCAAATGTACTAGCAATAACCAAACTGTCATATGACATTATCATTGTTACACTGCCTAATATCACATATCCTATAAAAAGCAGCCACAATATTTTTTCACAGCGCAGCTTATAGTCTCTGAATCTATGTAAATATGGAACCGCATAATGATTAAAAAATAAGTACAAAGTAAATACTATAACAGGTATTCCCAAATCAGGAACCTGAATTGTATCCAGTAAATTCCAAATATCTTTTTTTCTCTCAATTAAGTTAACGGCTGCTATGGAAAAATATCCTAAAAAAATTGCTGTCACCTCTCCCACCAATGCTGCTATTGCAACTTTTAACAGACCGCCCTTAAATGTATAATAATATACTACATATGTTAAAATCGAAAAGGAACAAACTGAAAAGAGCGTTATAATCTGAAGCCACTGCATTTCTCCATAATAAAATTTTAAAATATAACTTATCAACACAGTATGAAGTAATGTTTTTACTGTTTTATAAATAATAAGCAACGATATGTTCCGTCGCCTTTCCAGTAAAGCACAAACCACACTTGTAGATACCACCCAGTTAACTACTGTCACCAGACAAAGTCTTGAAGAAGTACTTAATACCTGCATCATTTCTGCATCCATCATATTATTTCCTTTCACCCTCTATCCGTGTTTACTCTCTCTGCAGACTTAGAGCACAACTTACTCTGCTTTCCCCCTTGCCTGTCTGAACCGTACCAGAATACTTCTTCAAATATTCACGGAATACCCTTTTGGGTATCTGCATCTTCTTGCCACAAGCAGCAGAAAACTTTATAATCAATTGATTCTTAACTGCAGATACACCAAGGTGTACTATTTTATTTTCTGACATTTCTGTCTCTTGATTTGCCTTAAGTCCTAAGTCCAACAGTTTCAGAAGAAGCTGTATAAAGTCCTGCTCCTCTATCATGCCAAGACTGAATTTCTGCATTTTACACTCGAAATGAATTCCCCGATGCTCAAATATAGACCTCTGTGTGCATAGCACTGCATCAATCATCCAGTTATCGCAATAGATTCCCGATCGAACTTCTTCATAACTCTCCTTTAACTCTGCAAGATACTCTTCAATTTTTTTACTGGCTGCCACTGTATCATTTGTTTGGCTGATTTTCACCATCTGCCCCTCGATCAGCTGTTGGTCGCTCTCCATCTTATTTATCTGTCCCTTCACTGCCTCATAGTGCACAACCATAAGCCGGCGCTGTATATTAAGGAACTGCTGATTGTGGCACACTTTGTTCTGGTATTTCCTTACAATCTGATATATAACAAGAAGCAGTCCACTAGAAATAAATATAGAGTAAATTACCCCTGTGACACTGGTATTTTTTCTGGCATCAATTAGCATAGTAAATATTGCAAGCAAAGGATACCCAACTGCAACTATCCACAATAATTTCCGGTGCTTAAGTTCAAAACCTTTCAGGCTCATTTCAAAAGGCCGCAGACAATGTTCCAATAATGTCAACAGACTAATTATCAAAACAGGTATCCCCAGATCCCAACCTTTAAATTCTGCTGCAAAATTCGTCAAGTGCCCCCGACCTTCCAGTAAATTGAATATTACCATCATAAAATAACCTATGATAGATGCTAGAATCTCAGCACCGCACGCAGTAACTGCAATCCGCAAAAATCCCCCTTCAAATATATAGACAAACAATACATAATTCAATAACGCTGCTACGCATACAACTGACGTACTAATCGTCTGAATCCACACACTTTTCCCTATATAAAAGGGGAGGATATAGCAAAAAAATATATTAACAATTAATATTTTACCCAAAGCATATAACCAGAATACTTTCAGGCTTCTCCGCTTTTCAAGCAGATGGCACATAATAAAAATCATGGTATATATATTTGTTACAGACAAAATAAAATATCTCAGCATGCCACTATACAGGCTCAGCTCTTCTGCACTCATAATGTTATGTACCCCTTTTTCATCTGCTCCAGTGTCAGCACAATCTTTATATCCATTGCATTCTTCTTCAACAGCAGATTCCCGTTATATTTTTTTATACTTTGACGGAGCCGCCTCCTGCGGATATGGTTATTTACTGGGCAGGTCCCTGTGTATTCAATTATCAGCTGGTTCTTTACTTCCGCGGCCCGAAGCCGTACCCACTTCTTCCCTGTGTATTCAGACAGCTCGTTAGCCTGCACGCCAAAGTTCAACAGATACAAGAGAATCACTGTAAAATCCTGTTCCTCTATCATTCCAGACTTATACCCCTGCATAGAGCATTCAAATGTAATCCCCTGCTTTCTGATTATCTCTGCCTGACTAAACAGAAGGGCATCCAGCTTCCAGTCATCGCAGTACAGTCCCGCTCTGATACCCTGATATTCCTGTCTCAGCTCATGCAGATAATCTAATACTTTTCCTGTGTCACCGCCATTTTCCTCAAGCGCCATAATTTCCTGCATACTTCTGTCTATTTCCCGCTGTTGGTTTTCCATCTGGTAAATCTGGTCGTAGAGCGCAGTATAATGGGACCCCAATAACTGCTGCTGTGCAGTGAGATATTGCTGCTCTGTCTGTACACTTCTTAAATATTTCTTCACAATAAACGCTACCACCGCTGTAGATGCGCCTCCACATAATATCTGAGTAGTAACCATTACCATCGCCCTTGATTTATCACCAAACATAGAAAGAGACGTTACTATAATATAAATAAATAATGCAGTCCACCATATTTTCTCATTCTTTAAACGATAATTTTTAAACTTCACAATATACGGAGATATGTAATGATAAAAAATCCATAATAATCCCCCGACAAGTGGAATCAAAAAAATATCTAATGGATGGGGCCCTGACATGTAAGCCAGAACATCCTCTCTTCCTTCTATTAAATTAATAATAACCAATGAAAATGACACTAGATAGGTGGCCACCATCTCTGCAATACATGCTGCCACTGCAATTTTGATAAAACGGTCCTGATATGTATAACAAACTGCAAGGTAATTAGTCACGATGGTTATAATTACCAGAGATGTATAAATTGCATCCCACAATAAAATCCCCTGAAAAAAGGTATTCAGAAATGTCCCCATAACTATATTCAAAATTACCATCTTCGAAACATAGTATAGAATAAGCACTGTGCGTTTTCGTTGTCTTAGCAGCATCCAATCCAATAGATTAAAAAAGCACACAGCACAAATAAATGATACTATGAATGGACGAAAAATGCTGTTTAAGATACTCAGGACATCTGTGTTAACGCCCATTTCATAAAGGCTCCCTTCGTATTCTTCGCATAGGCCCTGCTTATCATGACCTTTGCCTCGTTATTCATAAGAAATGAGTCCTTTCTCATTTCTCTCACAGCCGGTAGATATACAATATAGCTATTATGGCAGCGGACAAAATCTATCTTAGGAAGCCTCCCTTCAATGTCCTTAATTTTATCCCAAATTCCATAGACACCCCAGACAGTCACGATGTTAGTCGTTCTCTTCATCCGCTCAAAATAGAGTATCTCATTAGGGGCCAGCACTACTTCTTTATAGCCGATGACATCAAAGACCAGTTTCTTTTCCTGCTGTTCCAGCTCATGCTCTACTTTTTGGAATATCTCTCCGATTTTTGCCTCGAACTGCTCCTTCAGGACGAAGAAAGTATGTATGGTGGAATATACTTCTGTCGCATAGTAAAGATAATTGGTCAGATACACAATCTGACAGTTCTTCCACTTTTCATTTACTCTCTGTGCTGCCTGAATTCCATTTTTCCCCTCCAGCTCAATATCCAGAAAAAGCACCTCCATAGGACTGCCCTCATAGCGTAGAAGCTGTTCCTCATTTTCAAAATAATTCACTTCCACATTCAAAAACACTCTTCCTGCATAGTCCTCTATTCTTTTCCCAGCCTCAATACACCAGTTTTTATCGTCATCACATATCCCTATTACCATAGCCCCTCATCCTTTTTCCATTGTTCTTCGAAAAACCAGCTCATCCAATCCGGTAATCTGTTCCTTCGCTAAACTTTTCTTTTTATTGTATCAGAAAAGAGGGGATTTGTTTATAATTTATTTACACTTGCATTTATCTTGATCAGAATACAAAAAGCTTTTATAAAATAATCTCCTAAAGCAGAAACTAATAGCTATAATTTCTTAGAAGTTTATTCTATAAAAGCTTTATACCGTGTATTCCTGTACCAATGAAATTTCCAGCGCCCTATTCCTTCATGGAATCTGGATGATGTCCTGATCCCGCAAAGTATTCCATTGAGTTGATTACATCCATATCGTCCGCACTCAATTCGAAATCAAATATTTGAATATTTTCCTTAATTCTGTCAGGTGTTATTGATTTGGGCAAAGGAATTACCTTGTTTTGTACAGCCCATCTCAGACAAATTTGTGCAGCCGTTTTATTGTATTTTTTACCAATCGACTTTAAAACTGCATTATCAAGCATCCGGCCTGTTCCAAGCGGACTATATGCCTCCACAACGATGTTGTATTTTCTGCAGAAATGAACAGTCTCTTGTTCCATTTGTCCCGGATGGAACTCAATCTGGTTTACCATCGGCACAATTTCCATGTCAATTAATGCCCTTAAATGATGCGGCATAAAATTAGATACGCCTATTGACTTTACCATTCCGGCTTTATACAGGTCTGTCATTGCTTTCCATGTATCCACATTAATCTGTTCCCAATTCTCATAATTATTAAAAGAAGCTGGCCAGTGTATGAGATACAAATCAAAATACTCCAACTGCATTTTCTTTAATGATTCTTTACATGCCATGAGGGTTGTTTCATATCCGCGGTCCGTATTCCACACTTTTCCTGTAATAAATAATTCTTCACGGGGAACTATGGATTTCTTTATAGCATTACCTACACTTTCTTCGTTCTTATAAATCTTCGCAGTATCAATATGACGGTAGCCTGCTGCAATTGCCGTTTCAATTGCTGTGTACGCGGCCTCATTATCTGGAGTCTGCCATGTCCCAAACCCAATGCAGGGTATCTCTACTCCATTTTTCAGAGTAAATGTATCTGTTGCCTTATTCATTTTTTTATTTCCTTTCCCCGTCGATCGCAAATGTAATTGGCTGAAATACTTCTGCTTCATCTATCTTATACGCTTTTTCCCCGGTTACCTGATATACTTCCACACAATTACTGTCTGTACAGCTTACAAGTAAATAGTCTCCAATAAATTTTAAATCTCTTGGCGTTTTACCACAAGAAAATTCATACTTAATATCTGGTATGCCATCGTCACATATCTCTGAAACAACAATTACATTTTTTCCTCTCAATGCCGTACATAAAAGTTTCTCATCTTCCCGAATCGCATGACCGCCACTGAAAACTTCCTTTTCATCCGTCATTTTGATTTCTTTTATTATTGCAAACTCTTTTGTGTCTAAAACAATAATTTCATTTGTAAGTTCTGTGTTAAGATATGCTTTCTGATGGTGCTGTGAAAAAGCCAGCAGACGAATATTCTTCTCTGCATATTGGGGAAAATTAATTACATCTTCTATTTCCAGACCTTCATCTTTATATACATAAATCTGCTGTAAACTATTTTCTACAGATATGCATCTTCCATCTTCCATCTGGTGAATGAAGTGTGATTTTCCCGCCTTCTCATATCCCTCCCTTTTATGTACAACTGTTTTTCGGATTTGATCTGCTGTTAAATCATAAAAACTATCTGCTCCGCTTTCATAACTGGCAAGCAGGAATCCTCCTTCTGCCGGAGAGGCAAAGCTATAAAATAAATCTGTCGCGACTTCCCGCATTTTTATGCCGTTTTTTCCATAGAAATCCAAAGTTGTTTTCTCCGGTCCCTTTACTGAAACAATCAATTGATCTGGTAAATCAATTACCATATTTGCTTTTCCATTTAAGGGGTAAGTGCTTTCTTTCCGGATGCTTCCATTCACTCTGTTAAATACTAATCTCACAATACCTTTATCTTTTTGTTCCGCATTTCCATATGCAGTCAGATAAAGCGCCATCTGCTCCCTTTCCATTATATTCCTCTCATTATATATCTTTTATGAATTCACCCATGCATTCTTTATAACGGGCAATTGTTTTGTCACACCATTCATCAAATTGCGGATCTGTAACTTTAAGCTGTGGATTTTCATCCATATAATCCAGAAACATTTTAAGACCTGTGCGAATGTCTATCTTTGGAGAATATTCCGGACAAAATTGTTTTGCTTTTGAGATGTCAAACAAACATGAATAATGCTTGTCCCCATGAATAGAGCCTTTCCAGCCATATACTTTAGATTCATCCAAAAGATATGTGCTAATATATACTGGTTTATATTCGACACCAAGTAAGTCAGCCAGATTCTGATAAATCATGTCCCAGGTCATGGGCTCTGGATTCATCACCTGAAATATCTCTCCAATTGCTTCTTTCCGGCCTACCAAAGGGCAAAACAAAGGTGCAAAGTCTTCTGCATGAGTACTCGCCCACAGCCCCTGTCCATCTCCGTGAATAATGACCTCTTTTCCCTGCAGCATACGCTCAACCACACTCCAGCATGACTTTCCCTTAATGCTGAGAGGAATTCTGTTTTTGGAATATGTTTGAGTAGGCCTTACAATTGTAACAGGGAAACCTCTTTTACACTCATCCAAAAAATATTTTTCTACAGCTTCTTTGTTCTGGCCGTAATCATAGTACTGGTTTCCATATGGCATAGACTCGTCTACCAGACAGTTAAAACGATGATCCAGTGCATCTACAGTACTGATTAAAATAAACTGCCTTGTATGATTTTTAAAAATATCTGTGCTGTTTCGGGCATCTTCTAAATTCATAATAATAAAGTCTATTACTGAATCAAAAGACATGTCCTTTATTTGTTCCTTTACATCATCCGGATTTGCTTTTATGTCAGCTTTGATGTATTTTACGGTATCGGGCAGTCTATTCGATGCCCCTGTTCTTGTAAGAAGGTACAATTCTACTTCTTTATCTTTTGCCAGCATTTTGGCAACCGGTTCCGATATAGTTCCTGTTCCGCCAACAATAAGTACTTTTTTCATTTCAATTACCTCTTTCTATTAATTTTATTTTTCACATTATGACTAAATTAATCACAGGAAAATTTAATTCCGGCCCCTTTTCTGGCATCTTCCATCACCTGCATGACTTCAATGACTTTATCCATCATTGCATAACATACATCATATTCATCTTTCTCTACAATTGGCAGGATTCTCTCATATACATTCACAAAGGGTTCACCCAGAGGCGCTTTGTCCAGACATACTGGGTCTGCCCCGTTTAATGTAAGTTCAATCTTGTGACATTCTCCCGGATGGGAATGCATCACAATACAGCCCTTATCTCCCTGTACCATGCAGCATCCCGGGGACGCCGAGTCTTTAGCCGAAGTACATACAGCTTTAAAGCTGCCGTAATCCATAACCAATATTCCAGATGTATCAATGCCGTTATATCCTATATTCGGGAAGTAAGCTGTCTTTTCCGGTACACCGGCAAGTCCCATAACCCAATGAATGCTATACACACCAATATCATATAAAGCGCCACCATCCAAAAGTGGATTAAATACCGGCAGTACTGTTCCATTTAGATAACTAGCATATCTGCGGGAATACTGTGAGAAATTACACTGGATCAGCTTAATGTCCCCAACCTCCGGTAATCTGTTCTTAATTTCATCATAGTTATCCGAATACCAGGGCAGAATTGATTCAAACACATATACATGATTTTCTCTGGCTGCATCCAGAAGTTCTTTCGCCTGCTTTGCCGTTGACGTAAATGGTTTTTCACAAATAACACTTTTGCCCGCCTTGATTGCCTTCAGCGAATACTCGTAATGCAATGAGTTGACAAGCCCAATATATACAAAATCAAAACTGTTATCTTTTAAGAACTCATCATAGTCTTCATAAATATCTTTAATGCTATAATCTCCTGCAATGTTTTCTGCTGCATCACGCTCTGCATCACGACACCAAATGGCTTTCGCTTCTATGTTCCCGACCTCGTTCCATACGTTTTCCAGAACATAGCGAACTATCATTCCAGAACCTGCAATTCCAATTTTCAATTTTTTTCCTCCTAAAACCTGATGTATAATATATTTAGTTTCTGATCATCTTATATAACTCTTTAAATTCCTCATATAATATTTTAAATGTTTCGGCGCTATTTAACTGATCTTCTGCATGAATCAGAAGCAGACTCTCCATTTGATTCCGGGGTACCATATTTTCCATACCTATCATTGAAAAATGGACACTGTGTGCCTGATCATACATCTTTGTAGCATTTTCATAAATCTCATTGGCTTTTTCAAACTTTCCTTCCCGGGAATACTGAATTGCCTTCACATATTCAGATTTTGCACTTCCTCCATTTGTGATCAATGCCATAACATTATCTTCAAATGTTTCTAGTCCTGTTTCTAAACTATTCTGCTTTTCCATACTATTAACCTTTCTTTTCTTCCAGGAGACGTAAACCAAATTTTACAACCCCTTCACCGTCCAGACGGCCATAAGACTGCATCGGAATAACCTCAATAACTTTATCCGGAAAAGCCGCCTGAAGTTTTTTCTTTTCGAATCTAATCTGAGGTCCCAGCATCACAATATCAAAATCCATTTCTGCGGACATAATCTGGGAGGTTGTAGCAGCCTTTACCTCCGCATCAACCCCTGCATTGGTTATGTAGCTTCTCATTTTTTGCATCAAAGCACTTGAAGACATCCCCTGTGAACAACAAACAATGATACGTACCATAACGTTTTCCTCCTTTAGTCAGCAGAATTTGATGCAACGTCTGCTTTATTAAGCTGTCTTTCATACATTCTCACAAAGAGCAGCCAGATTAAAATATCACATACCAGACAGATAAGTTCCATAATTACAGCCCGAATGTCACCGTTACTTGCAATATACCCTTTGAAGAGTGCCGGTGTAGACCATGTTATCACATTTGTAAACACTGACATAAAGCCTGCTGCTGTTGCCGCATATGCCAGGATGGTATTAAATAACGGGCAAACAATAAATGGAATAATTAAAGTTGGATTAAATACAATCGGAACACCAAATGATAATGGTTCATTAATATTAAATATATCCGCAATTGCAGAAAGTCTGCCCACTACCTTTAACTCTTTTCTCTTAGAAAGGAACATCAAAACAATTAATAATCCGAGGCAGGCTCCCGTACCGCCCATTTGCCCAAATGTTGTTACAAATGAATAATTGATTATCCTTCCCTGGTCCATTGCCGTAACAAATGCGGTCTCAATAGGAGCCACAACAGCACCGGGATGAATCCCGAATGAGAACAGGATTGTCTGTACCAATGTGTAAATAATCGCACCGGGAAGTGTTGCTCCAACACTGACAAGAGGCTTCTGTAAGATATCACAAATCAATGCAATTGCTTCCATTCCTGTTACAACTGATAATACAGTAGCAATCAATGAGTATAAACAAATTAAAATGATGATGATAATAACTGTATTGAATGAGTTTTTAACTGCTTCTGGAACGTTATCGCCTACATTAATTCTTAACTTCTTATTTTTTGACAGCTTTATAAACAACTCTGAAGAAGTTAACCCGATGATCATTGCAAGTAATGCTCCCTGCGTGCCAAAATAATCATATCCGCCTGCTAATGGTACGAAAACAAAGAACAGCGACAGACTTGTAATTGACAGAATCAATGGATTGTAATACCCCCTCTGTTTTCCCATAAAATACGGGATCATGATTACCAGCATTAATGACATCAGACTAATGGTGCCGGTACTGATGCGGGTAAAAAATGTTCCGATGTTTGTCAGTGTTTCCGGATCCATAAATTTTCCGATTATACTTGTCTCAGTAAACAAAATTGCACCAAAGAAAGTTGATATTCCGGCAATTGCCAGAAATGGGATCATGGACATCAATGCATCTCTGATTGCCAGAAGATGGATTTCATTGCCGATCTTCCCAAATATGGGATCTAACTTTTCAAATATCTTATCTATTTTTTTCATTCTCTTCTCCTCCGAACCTTGCCGGTTCAAATTGATCTTACAATACTCATTAGGTTTTCATACGTTTGGTTTTTTACGATACTATCAATGTTTTCCTTTGTTAATGCCAGCTTAAAGAAATCACTATAAAAGTTCTCCATATCATCCATATCATTCTGTGAAATTGAAATCAGGAAAACTACTTTAACTTTATCTGTTTTATTCCAATAAATAGGATTCTTTAAAATAGCAACGCAGATTAATGTTTGGTCTGTAACTGTATGATGTGGATGAGGTACAGCCACCTGTCCTCCCATTGCAGTTTGAAGCAGGCTCTCCCGTTTCATTACCAAATCATAAAAATCCTCCGGTACGTCTACTGCTTTTGCAATATGGTTACATATTTGCCTAATCACTTCCGATTTGTTTTCAGCCTCTACTTCTGTAAGAAACAACTTCTCTGAAAAATATTTTTCTATAATACTTGCAGGCTTTTGAAGTACGGTGCGTATGTCCCCCATTTCTGATTCATCCGGGAAATACTCTACCTTATAAATTGGTACGGGAAGACTTATATCTAATGGTACAGTTGAAAACACATAGTCAATTTTACTGAAATCATAGTCCCGCAGGTCAGAATAATCACATGTATATGCCTGTTCAATACAGTCTTTAAAAAGTTCCTGAAAACGGTATTTTAAAAACCGTGAGAAGACATTCCCTGCTGCACAAACCAGAAGAATATTTTTTCTATTGTCTACTTGCTTTTTATGTTTATCTATGGCCAGCTGCACTGCAATCGCAATGTAACCGAGTTCATCATCAGACATCATCCTGTCATAATGTTTTTTAATAATATGGTTCAAGCCCGAAGCAATGCTCCATGCAAACGGATATTTTTCCTTTACCTCCTCTAAAATCGGATTCTTAATCATGGTTCCATATAATAACCGCAGCCTTAAGGGGATAAGGTGTTTTACTAGCATCATATAGAAATCCAGATCTTTACGAAAATCCAGCCCATATGTTTTATAGATACTGTCTAAAATCTCCGTTACTAATAAATTAATTTCCTCATTAATTACCAGACTTCCATTATTTTCGTAGTATTTTTTATCCATTATATTTAACGCTATGTAATTTATCTCATCCTCTGGAAATAGAAGCTGGTATTCTTCTTCCAAAGCTTTCACACACTCTTTTGCCGTTTGAATATCGTGCCTCAATTGCGAGTGCATACTGATTTCGAATCTGGCCGGATCCATTTCTACTAATTTTCCCTTTTTCACTCTGTCCACAGTAATTTGAAGACTGATTAAGAATGAAGTTAAAGCCATTTCTGACATTTTTACCTCGTTCTTTTTGAATACTTTATCTACCGCCTCTATAATATTCTTGTCTATAGCAGTAAAATCATTCTCACCCGCCATTGAAGAAAGGCACCTTCGGATATCATACTCCTTTCCATCAACCCGCATGCCATAGTGCGGTTTTCTTATTATGTTAAGATCAAATTCATGTAAATAATGTTCCGCCTCTTTTAAAGATTTACTGACTCCTTTCTGCGATATATATAACATATCAGCCAGTTCTTCTACCTTGAGGTACTCTTCTGTATCAATAAATAATCGGATTAAAAATTCAGACCTATTCTCTGTGTTTGCTGCATCTATGATCTGATTAACCTCCAGAAATTTTTCAAACGCAGCATTTTTATGCACAATTAAAGAATATCCCTTTCCTGGTTTTGCTGTAATCTCAGCCCCATTCAGCACAATCTCATCATTAAGCAGTGCTATCATTTTTCGGGCCGTTTTATTACTGACACCCAAAATCCCCTCTACTTCCCTGCTTGTTATACAAGGCTTTTTCAGCATTTTATTTAAAACCCTAAGTTCCTTTTTGGATGCCATTTGTAAGCCTCCCCATCTTTAATCCTATGTTATTAGTACTAATAAACTTCTTCCACTAAAAAGTACGATCGTAATATCCTTTGTGTTACTTATATTATATTCGTTTCCTCCTTTTGTTTCAATTTCGTTTTTTACCGTTATAAATGCGGTAAGAAACATCGCTGCTGATTAATTATCCTGTAAGTACAATAGTTATTTTGTTTTATGGTAACGGTTTACCAGAAGCAAGATATAAATCAAACCAATCCTGCCTGGTTAATGTAAAATTAAGTGCGTCAAGAGAATCTTTTAAATGTTCCGGATTCGTTGTGCCAATCGTCGGAATAATCCCTGCCGGATGTTTAAGAAGCCATGCAACTGCAAGGGCATTTTTATTAGTATGGTACTTTATACAAAGATCATCCATTACCTGATTCAGTTTCTCATAACCCGGATTATCAATAAATACCCCCTTATCTCCCTGTACAACACTGTATGCCTCAATTCTGATATCATTTAAACGGCAATAATCCAAAAGGCCCATATCATAATTCACCGCATATTCAGATCTTGTATTAACATTGACTTCAGAATCTATCATCAAAGAATGTACAATAGAAAACTGCAGCTGGTTAAATGCAATCGGCCTCTTACAGTGCTTCTGTATTACAGCTGCCTGTAAAGATGTAAAATTCGAAACCCCAAAATTATGCACCTTTCCCTCCTCATAAAGCTGTTCAAATGCCTCACCAATCTCCGCCGGATCATAAAGTGGATCTGGTTTGTGAAGTAAAAGGACATCAAGATAATCCGTATTTAGACGTTTTAAAGAAGCATTGACACTAGCCAGAATGTATTCTTTCGATACATTATAATTCTTTTCTTCATCCGTAGATACTACGGCACATTTAGTCTGAAGTATCATCTTCTCTCTGATTGCAGGATTCTTTTTAATGACCTCTCCTATCAGTTCCTCCGCCAAACCGTGTCCATAAATATCTGCCGTATCAATCAAATTAATTCCTAGATCAAGTGCACACTTAATCAAGTTTTCAACTTCTTCCACGCTTTTGCCAACATAAACTTTGTTACCATTTTCATCTATCTCTTTACGGACTATTCTCATTGTACCTAAACTAATCTGGGAAAACTGCCGGTCAGAGCCTTTTACTGTTACATACTTCATTTTTTATCCTCCTAAATAATTTCGCCGTCTGAAGCAATCACTTTTTTAAACCATTCAAAGCTTTGCTTTTTGCTTCGTTTATATGTCCCTCTTCCTTCATTATCGCGATCCACATATATTAATCCATACCGCTTCTCCATTTCACCTGTTGTGAAAGATACACAATCAATACAGCCCCATACTGTATATCCCAATAATGCAACCCCGTCTTCAAGAACAGCTTTTTTCATCTCTTTAATATGTGCCCGTAAATACTCAATGCGGTATTGGTCTTCCACCGTACCATCCGGCTTCATATGGTCAGCAGCGCCAAAACCATTCTCTACTATAAATAAAGGTTTTTCATACCTCTCGTACATCATATTTAATGCATATCTCAGTCCTTCCGGGTCAATCCCCCATCCCCAGTCTGAAAAATGGATAAAGGGGTTTTTAACAGAATGAGAATTCGTTGAGTCTACTGCTTTAGAAATATCTCTGCATGCAGTAGAATCAACCGTATTGCTCATATAATAGGATAATCCTATGTAATCGACACACCCTTCTTTAAGAATCTCAAGATCTTCCTGCGTTATATCAAGTTCATAGCCCTTTCTTTCAAACATCTTCTTTGCATAATTGGGATAGTGCCCACGGCACTGAACATCACAGAAAAACCATTTATCATGCATTGCCTGAACCTGTAATACCATATCCGCCGGTCTGCAGGAATATGGGTAAACCGGCACCATAGCAATCATATTGCCTATTTGAAACTCAGGGTTAATCTCATGGCCTGTTTTCACCGCCAGCGCACTTGCCACAAGTTCATAATGTGCGCATTGATACATGGCCTTTTCCGGATTTTCATATTCCTCAAAATGTACCCCCGAATTAGTCCATCCGAATATATCGTTCCTGTAATTCATCTGGTTATTTATCTCGTTAAAGGTCATCCAGTATTTCACTTTACCTTTATAACGTTCAAAGCATGTCCTTGCAAAGTTTATAAAACAATCAATTGTCTTTCGATTCAAAAAACCACCGTATTCTTTTGCAAGGCAATATGGCATTTCAAAATGAGATAACGTGATTACCGGTTCGATATTATATTTTAGCAGTTCATCAAATACATCATCATAAAACTGAAGCCCCTCTTCATTTGGATACTTTTCAATACCTTTTGGAAAAATTCTGCTCCATGCTATGGATGTTCGAAAGCATCGGAAACCCAATTCGGCAAGCAGTGCAATATCTTCTTTGTAATGTGAGTAAAAATCAATTCCCATATGGTTTGGATAATACTCCCCCTCAATCACCCCATCCGTAATTCTTCTGGGTCTCCCGGCACTTCCGGCGGTCATTACATCGGCAACGCTATACCCTTTCGAAGTATTTATTACACCGCCTTCAAACTGGTGTGCCGCCAGCGCCCCTCCCCACAAAAAATCTATATTAAGCCTTGTCATCTGCCGCCCTCCATAACGCTTTCTATAAACCTTAATACGGGGGCATTATACTTAGGAGATGCGTAGAAATCAATTCCATGAATTCCATCTTCTACTATGTCCGTTACATGTTCTACCTTTTTTTCAGCCAAAGCCCTGTCGAACTCTTTTGTATATCTGTATGGGATGGTATCATCCTGTTTTCCATGCAGAAGATAAAACGGAGGTTCCTGTCCACTGATATTTTTTAAAACAGCATATTTCTCCATTTCCTTGAGCAGACTGTCTCCCTCCACCCGGAAAGTAACACTGTCATTTTCATACCCGTCTACCATTACATGTTCATGATGTTCTTCCTTATACAGGTAAAAATCTTTCAAATCAATCGGTGCATAAAAGCTGACGATCCCTGCAGGTTTAAACTGTAACATATGGGAACAGCTCACTGTAATATCATCAGCAAGGTACGCACCATGACTCTCCCCCCATAAAACAATTTTTTTGTCATCAATTTCCGGACGTGCCGCCAGAAAGTTAAATGCTTCTATGCAATCCATACGAATTTCCGGATATGCTGCTTCATCATTGAAACGATAGTTAATACTGGCTACTGCATATCCATACAGAAGACAGTTTAAAACATTTGAAAGATGACGCTCTTTGCTGCTCTTAAAGAATGCACCGCCATGAATAAACACCACTAACGGGTACCTTTCCCTTTTTATAGTCGGAATGTATAAATCCAGTTTATTTTTTTCAGAGTGCACAGCATACGGAATATCAAACTCTGCTGTTCCATCACCCCCAATATTGTATTGCTGATTGACTACTTCATATATCTTTAACTCCATTTTGTCCTCCTTGCTTTAATAGACTGAAGCATACATCTCTTTTAGTTCCTTCAGACCAATTCCCGTTCCTTTTGTTACACGCCCCTGCCTTACTAATTCTTCCGCAAGAAAATCGACATCAGTTTCACTCTCAGCCCCGATCTCACGCAGACTTGCAGGAAGACCTACACTTTTTATGAAGTCTTCCAGAGCCGTGATCCCTTTCATTCCGGCTTCGTAATCACTTAATCCAACACAGTCAATATGGAATACATTTTCTGCAAACTGTCTGTACTTTGCAGGATTAAGCCTGCACATATGCTTTCTGAACGGAGGCACCACTACTGCAAGTCCTGCCCCGTGGGCACAATTATATCTGGCACTTAAAATATGTTCCATCTTGTGCTCAACACGTTCACCATGACCCTTTCCCATATCTGCAATTCCAAACAATGCCTGCTGGGCAGCCCACATCAGATTCGCCCTTGCCTCATAATTATCCGGTTCCTTAATTGCCCGCGGCAGTTCCGTAATAACAGCACGGATAACAGCCTCCTGCATTCCATCCTGAACAGGCATATACTGATCAGCCTCAGCAAAATAATGTTCAAAAACATGTGCGATCGTGTCAAACGCGCCGCTTGCTGTCTGGTAAGCATTCACCGTAAATGTTAATTGAGGATCACAAACTGCAAACTCCGGAAAACATGCAGGACCACCGTTTTTACCAATCTTTTCACAGGTATCAGGATTTGTAACTACAAAGTTCTGATTCGCTTCACTTCCGGTTCCAGCCAGTGTAACCACTGTTGCTACCGGGAGCATTGCCTCAGGGAGCTGATCATGATTCTTGAAAAAGTCCCAGACATCCCCATCATAGACAGCCCCTGCCCCGATCATCTTAGCACTGTCCATAACACTCCCACCGCCGACACCAAGAATGAACTCTACTTTCTCTTCGCGGCATTTTTGTATATATCTGCGTATAGTCTCAATCGTTGGATTAGGTTCGATCCCACCCATTTCAATTACATTTTTATCTCTGAGCTGCTCCATTACCTTGTCAAAGATTCCATTTTTTTTGATACTTCCGCCTCCATATAACAACATGATATTCTCTCCATAATTTTCTAACAGACTATGGATTTTCGCTATACTCTCTCTGCCAAAAATAATCCTTGTAGGATTGTAATATTCAAAATCTAACATACTTGTCCCCCTTTCAATTCATCGTTTTTTGTCTGGATAAACAATATTGTCCGGTCCAAAGTGCTGCAGTATTACCATTGGCTCTGTTTTGGAACGATTATGAATTTCCACACCCTTTTCTGCACGCCTTTTACATACAAAATACTCATCCGCTGTCTGTTCACCTACACGCATCATGTTCACTGACTCAGCATCAAATGAACCAAATGTGCCAAATCCCTGAATCAGGATACAGCCGTAAGCTGCTGTATCTTTTAATACAACTTTTGCGTCAGGCATCACTGTTACCTCTTTAGCCGTTATATAATCATTGCCATAACAAATCCACTTTTCTGTCAATCCGGCCTGTGTCTTCGGTAATTCCACTGGCGGCCTGAAATAATGCTCTTTGAAATTTTCATCATAATTTTTATCCCAGTCTATTGCATTCATGATATAATCCACTTTATTTTCTTCTTCCGGAGGACAAATATCGTACAAATATTTTTCATCAAATATTTCACCGCTTACGACATTTTCTAATACACAATTCAAATCTGTCCCCCACTGTGGCTCGTATGTTAAAAGAGAGCCCGGAGCATGGAGTACTCCGGCCGGAACATACCACCCTGCGCCGGCTTCGATATCATACGCTCTCGATAAATTTGTTATCTTTGTATCACAATCACTAAAATTCTCAATACAGCGTCTCACATCTTCCTTTGTTACTCCCAGATTAAATCCGAAATATGTAGAAGCCCGTTTTCCTTTATAATTATTAAGCTGCGGTGGAAAATAATAGCACTCTGGTTTTGCTTCACATCCAACCCTTGCTGCAATCTCCGTTTTGGGATGGAAATGAAAATATAATGGGGTTTCATAATCAAAAAACTTAGAAAATACCGGAAATGTTCCATATTTTTTTTGTAATTCCTCACCAATTAATTCTTCCCCCAGCTCCACAATCGCTTCTTTTAAAGTAAATTTTTCTCCATCCTCAGCTAAAACATAGCTTATTCCCTGACTCGGATTATCAGGATTTTTCACCCGTGTACCATTAACCGAGCAAAGCCAGCGTTCCATAATTGTTCCTGCTTTTAACCCAAAAGCATAATAATCATTTGGGTGAATCTTAAGCCTGCGCCCCGGCATACCAAACTTTATCGAAATAAAATTTGGTATCATGCGGAAAATACCGTTTCCGCTCTCAAAAGTATTATGGATAATCTTTCGCATATACGACCCCCTTTTTATTTTTTACTAATTTCCTATTAGTATATATGCATTATAACTTTTGTTTTTTTCATGTTCCATTTCGACTTTTACCATATTGGCTATGGTAAATTATGTTCCAGAATCTTTCCAACAAAAAGGACCAGTTATACAAACCAGTCCTTCCATACCATCTACTAATCTATTAAAATTGTGGTGCTATTGCGAATACTGCTTTTGCCGTACCGGCATAATAGTTAATAATCTTATAGTCTTCACCTTCCGGAATGAACATAAAATCACCCTGCTGCACAACATATGTCTCTTTCCTTTCTTTCAGGAAAAAGGTGAGCGTACCCTCTGCTATATAAAAAACTGCATCCCCTTTATGCCGGTCGTATTCCGTCTGCCAGGGTCCGGCTCCGCCTGAAAGAATTTTAATCGTACCAAACTGTACCAGATCATTGCTGCACCATATGGAGAGAAGTGCAGGCGTTCTCTTTCCACTAATCATCTTTAATCCGTTTTCATCGTTCAGTTTATAGAACAGTTTTGCCTCCCTGCCTTTTGTTCCTTCTACCGGATAGAATCCGATCTGATCTTTTACATCTTTCACATCAATTACCCTCTTTCTTCATGTTTATATAATTTCATAGCGCCTGTATATTCTAGTGGAATCCCATTTGAGTCATCCCACGCTTTTGGTGCAATTACATATAACATAAAGGCCTCTTTTTCACCAAAATTATATCCAATGTGAGGGCAGCCTTTAGGCATCAAAATTCCTTCTCCCTGATTCACCTCAACAACTTGTCCGCTTTCCGGCTGGAACATAGTAACCTGTCCTTTAAGTACATAATAGATTTCATCTCCCGGATGAATATCGGCAGGTGCAAAGTGTGATCCCGGCGCCAGCTGATATTCTCCTACCGTAACTGAATCCGTACTCGCAATGAGCCAGTTTAAATCACTTGTTTCTGGTGCTACTTCTGTATAAAGAAACTGCATCAACTCACTCTGTTTCATAACACATGGTCTTTTTTCCTCTTTTTTGAAAGGGAATTTACATACCCAATCCGGTGCATTTGCCATTTTTTTCTCCTTTTCATTTTACTTACCAGATTAAGACATTCTTAATCAGTATAATTTATAAATTTTGTAATAATATTTATAAATTATACATTACATTTTTTATACCATTCTGTCAATATTTATTTGTTTACACTAATATTTTTATTACTTTTCAACATTTCTAAGTCCATTTTTTTGTCTATTATTATAGATCATTTATTTAAAAATGAGTAATACGTAAAATCAAACCACCAAATTTATAAACTTTCGCATTAAAAAAGAACCGGCAGATCATGATTTGCCAGTTCTTTACTTAAACACTTTATTTATTCATATTTCTTACTGAATCTCTTTCAATCAGATTCCCATTAATTTCTATTTTTATACAGGATTCCCAGCCCTTTTGAATTACATAAATCAGCTGCTCCACGGCTTCTGCCCCAAAACGCTCTTTAGGCAGACAAATCGTGCTTAACTTAGGATCTGACAAGGTACAGACAGGTCTGTCATCATAACCTATAAAAGAAATATCATCCGGTATCTTATATCCATGCCTTTTAACCGCCTGCATTGCCCCAATGGCAACAAGGTCATTATCTGACATAAACGCCGTAGGCAGCTCTTCCCTCGGGATTTTCTCCAAAACAGATGCCATCCCGGATTCCGCCCTCTCATGGGGATACCCTATATCAAAGCTATAGCGCTCCATCCCCGAAAGGCCAAAACTTTCCATTGCAGAAAAAGCATACTTTCGTCGTTCTATAAAACTCCTTATATCCAGTCCGCTCCCTAAGTACCCAATTTTTCTATGTCCCATCTCATAAAGATGTTTCACAGCAAGATACGTTCCCTGTTCATTATTGGCTTTTACTGAATTAATCTGCTTATCAATAAAATAGTTGTCAAACAATACAAATGGGATCTGCAGGCGCTCAAAAAAGGAAACCTCTTCTTCCTGCATTTCTGTCGCAAATATAACATATCCTCTGCAATTGGCATCTTTAATAAATTGTATCTGCGTATCAATCTCTTTCCGGTCTATATTTATGACCACGAGATTATAACCATACTGTCTGGCAGTAAACTCAATCCCATCCAAAATCAATGGAAAAAAGGAATTCATTCCCAGAAGTTCACCACTATTTTTGTAGATTACAAAACCTATGGTTTTATTCTCTTCTGAGCCTGCCTGTTGTTCTTGTACCAAATAACCGTAGCCGAGAGCATTGATTCCCTGTAATACTTTCTTTCTTGTTTTTTCACTGATTCCAGGTTTTCCATTTAACACAAGAGAGAGTGTCGCTGTAGATACCCCCAGCTCCTCTGCAATGTCTTTCGCTCTAACGGCCATTTCATATACCTCCGGCAATATTATGTATATAATTATAAATTTATTTTATAAATCCGTCAATGAATTTATAATATTATCTTTTTATTTTATAATGCCGTGTTATCCCACTATTGTTATTTCTTTTGTTGTTGTATATTTAGCAGATTTTACAGTTACATGAAGTTTGCCTTCTGTTCCTGCCCGGACAACCGCCATAGCCTTTCCATACCAAGTACAGTATTGTCCGGTCAGGAAACTTTCTTCTGTTTTAGGATTCGCACTTCCAAAAGCCAGGAGTTTTCCGTTTTCAACCTGAATTGTTAATATTTCGTCAGAATTACAATCAACAATTCCGTTTTCGCACATCATGGCCACGTTCAGATAGCAGACAGCCCCTGATTTAATTACATCTTGTTCAGGTATGATCGATGGTTTCACAGCTCCGGTTCCTGAGCAGATAGTTTTTCTCCCTGCTTCTTTGCCTGTACAATCATAAACGATTGTTTTCAATTCTCCCGTTTGATATTTCACAGGAAATTTCGCCATCTTGTTTTTAATTTTCCTTTCTCCTATCTTTTTTCCATTCAGAAAAAGTTCTGCTACATATGCGTCAGCATATATCTCCACAATGGTCCTATTTCCATCACAGCCCCGCCAGCTCCATGATGGAAGTGCATTTGTACCTCTCCATGCCGCTTTAATCAGTTTCTCTTTTGGATGATTACATGGCCGCACTGTGATCTCAGGGGTTACATAGCCTCCCCAGATTATTTTTGTCCATAAAGCTTCTCCTGTAGGGTTACCCAGAATATCAAATACACCACAATCTGCTAAAAGCCACGGATATGGTTTGGCAAACCCTTTTGCATCCTTATCGTAAGACCATGCTCCCAGTCCCGCTTCTCCCAGATAATCCCACGCAGTCCACATAAAATCACCTATTATATTCGGCATTTCTTCAACCATTTTCCAATTTGCTGCTAAATCCTGAGGAAATGTCTCGCTTCCCAGAATCAAACGCTCCGGATGTTTTCTGCTATCTTCCTGATAACGTCCTGAAGCATAATTGTAACCCGATATATCCAGTTTATCTAATACCGGTGACACGGCAAGGTCAGCTTTTTTCCCGTTTGCTGCTTTATTCATTCCACTTCCGGTCATAGATGTAATCATATTGAACATCGTACTGTTCATCCCGGACAGATCTTTGTTTTGAGAAGCATCCAAACCGCCATTCTCCTGATACATCTGTTTACCTTTTGCCGCATTAGCGATAATCATAAGATTAAATCCACCAGTGACCAGTCTTGCAGGATCTTCTTTATGGAACAAACTCACTAACTCTTCTGCCAATTGTATACCACGCTGCTCTGCCGGTTCGCTCACCTCATTCCCGATAGAATAAAGAATGACAGATGGATGATTAGAGTCCTTTTCCACAATTGTGTGAATATCATCTTTATAGTGTTTCTCAAATTCAGATGCATAATCAAATTCATTCTTTTTCCGGTACCACATATCCCATGTTTCATCCATCACATAAATACCATATTTATCACAGGCATTCAGTATTTCTTCTGAACAGGGATTATGTGCACTTCTAATAGCATTAAACCCATTTTCTTTTAAAATACGTATTTTTCTATCTGCACTCTCCTGATATTCTCTTGCTCCAAGAATCCCATTATCATGATGAATGCATCCGCCTTTCAATAATACCTTCTGCTTATTAATATAAAGACCGTCTGTTTTCTTTTCAATGAGACGGATGCCATATGAAATATGTATTTCCTCCAGAATTTCATCTCTATCCCACAATTGAACATTTACCTGATAAAGATGCGGATTCCCGCTATCCCAAAGAACAGCATTTTCTATTTTCAGTTCCACTTTGCTGCCATCTCCAGAGGCCACGGTTTTCTGAATTTCAGGATCGGTAATTTCCACATGGACTCTTCCTCCTGCATGTCCCGTCTGTACCTCTACTTTTGCCGGCTGGATTTGAAGTGTCCGTATTCGTATTTGTTCCGGAATAAGATGCTGCTTTTTCTGAATTCTCAGAAATACAGAGCGGTATATCCCTGCCCCGGTGTACCACCTGCTATCCGGCTGATCCGAATTATCTGCTTTTACAGTAACTATATTTCTTCCTTCTTTTAAGAACGGGTCCATAACAACACGGAAGGGAACATATCCATAAGCACAGCTTCCTGCCAGATTTCCATTAATATAAACTTCAGCATCTCTATATACGCCGCCGAATTCCAGTGTATAATGTAATTCCAATTCTTCTAATGTAAGATTTAATTCTTTTTGATATATATAATGTCCACCGTGAAAAAATCCAGAAGCTGAACCACCTTTGGCATCCGCATTTCTTGCTTCTTCCTGCATTGCATCATGTGGAATCATTACCTTTTTCCATTCTGAATGGTTCATCTTTACCATCCAATTATCATTAAAATCTAAACGCATTTTCATTCACTCTCCGGCTGCTTTATATTTCTTCTGCTGCTTTTGTAATATCTTCTTTCTTTTGTTCAAGTGCACGGTTGATTTCCGGCATCATTTTATCCAGTTTATAAAATACTAACATGACAGCCATTGCGGCGAACAAAATACACGGAATCAAACCATATACTGATGAAATTGCCATATTTGCCCCTGCTCCCTGATCCTCCAGTTTTGCATTGAATCCTCCAAGGGACAGCATGACTCCAAGTAATCCAGATCCTAAGGCACCCCCGAGTTTATTTGCAAATCCTTTTACCGCCCCAATTGTCCCATCCATTCTCTGACGCCCCATATAAGCATTATAAGAACCACAATCCAAAGCCATAAGATTAATTAAATATGTAATTGGAAGTGAACCTATTCCTATAATTATAGTAGCAGCAATTAATGCAGTAATGTTTCCTTTAGAAATAAAAATCATAAAACTTCCTGCCGCATAAATAATGCAGCCAGTCTGTACCATTTTACCCATTGTAATTTTTTTAAGCATAAGCGGGAAAAAAATCATGAGGGGAACAACAAACACACTGGCCGCACTGACAAATCCCATAATTTCTAAATTTCTGACAATATAAGTATAATAATATGTTGCTACACCTGTACCAGTTACAATGCTGTATACTAATTGTAATAAAGCAACCATGTATACATATTTATTCTCTTTCAAAACAATCAATACATCTTTAAACCGGACTTTCTCTGATACAGTATCTACTTTTTCTGTTTCTTTAACAAATAGGAACCGCATAATCCCAATTACGCCAAGCGGAACTGCAAACATTGCCACCATTTTACTCCAGCCTGACGGTGACACTGCAATCCGTGACATTGCAACAGGGAAAATCATATTAATTAAAATGGAAGCTACCATGATGATAATTCCACCAAAAGATGCCAGTTTTACCCGCTGTTCATTGGTGCCAAATGCACGAACCATATATGCGTTGCCATTTGCATTTAATAATGTGGTAAATATAGAATTTACAAATATGTACATTACGAAAATCCAAATACACTTTACAACGGTGCCTGCCTGTGCTGGCGCTGAATATAACAGCCATGTACAAATCCAAACCCCGAGTATCGCAAATTCATATGGTCTTGCTTTACCTAATTTTGTCTCTGTCCTGTCAATGACGTATCCCGCAAATAAGTCTGTGATTGCATCTACAATTTTACTGGCCATCAGCAAGGCGCCGACAAGAGCCGGATTCAGGTCCAAAGTATTTGTACAATAGATTGTAATAAAACTTAATACTATGAAGTTTGTCGATAAAGAAAGGTCTCTAGCACTCCATGCCCAAAATTTTAGAGCCCCTATTTTTCCCGGATTTTCTTTTTTGTTTTTTGTTTTCATACCCTCTGTCCTCCTTTTGTTTTCACAAAATTTTCGTCTTAAATAACTTGTATGGCTATATATTACTCTAATAGTACGAATCAAACTATCGTATATTAGATATTATTTCTTTATATTATTCTTTTTTAGATTTATTGTCTAATTTAAAGAAATAATATCTAATCTCTTTGACATGCATAGTGAAATAAAGTACAATAATTTTATATAAAAATTTTGAAAGGAATTATTCATTGGAAAAATATAGAACCAAACTCATGCTGTTTGAAGAAATGGCATGCTGCTGCCATAATTTTTATTTTTGGGAATATAATAAAGAACTCGAATTGATAAAAAGTTCCTGCCAGAATTCTGAGGCATTTAACCAATGTTTTCAGATTTGTTTCAGACAGGCAGATTTTTCAGACGAAATTTTCCAGAGCCCTTCTCCTATCATTGTAAGCAGTTCCATTCAAATGATGTGGATCGCAATTCCATACCTTTGCAGTCCAGAAAATTTCAGGCTCCATGTTTTAGGACCTTTTTTCATCAGTGATGTTTCCAGTCATAATCTGGATTTAAATCTGCTGCGGAAGGGCCTCCCCAAAACATTGCGCCAGCAAATTGTAAATCTTTCTCACACTCTTCCACTCATTTCCTGGAATCACATGATAGATTATACAATTATGATGGCCCATTGTATTTCAGATTCCCAAATATCCTCCAGCGATATACGCTTTTTTACCCAGCCAGAGACAAATGCTGCCAAATCTGGTTTAACAGGAAGCAAACCCTATACCGCACATGGAACTTATCATGCTGAACAAAAAATGCTGCAAATGGTAAGGGAAGGTAATCTTGAAATCTTTCACTATTTAGACACACTTAGTTCTACTGGAGAAATAGGCACCCTCTGTACGGATAATATGCTTCGGCAGATGCAGAACTCAGTTGAGGTAAGCATTGTTCTTTTTTCACGCGCATCTATTGAAGGGGGACTCAATCCAGAACTTGCATATAACCTGGCCGATCAATATTTTCAGGCAGTTGAAGGATGCCACAGCTTAAGTGAATTATCAACAATTGCCAACACTATGCATCGCGATTTTGTGGAACGTGTCCACAAATGCAAAATACAGCAATACTCAAAATTAATCGGACAATGCTGTGATTACATCACACTTCATCTTGAGGAAGATATATCCATTTCAGATTTGGCTTCACTCACCGGTTATTCTGACTATTACTGCAGTAAAAAATTTAAAAAGGAAACAGGGAAGACACCTGCACAGTACATAAAAGAAGCCCGCTTAAAAGCTGCTGCAAATCTTCTGACTACTTCCAATGAAGATATTCAGGAAATAGCCGCGCGCTACAGGTTCGGGTCCCAGAGCTATTTTACAGACAGCTTTCGCAGGCAATATGGTATGTCACCGAGAGAATATCGTTTAAAGTCTCCGTAAGATCTGATTTACTGGGATACTTCTACGATATCTCCCTCGGTAATTCCCCCTTCATTGAAAAGGTCCACACGGACATAATAGTAATCTGTATCCGCTATAAGTGCTCCAATCTCTAATTGGTTCTTTCCATAAACCATAAAACTATGGTACAGTTTATTTTCAGCATGTCCCCATAATACAACTGCCCCCTGAGCTTCCCCGCTCCAGACTATCTTCATATCCATTCCACTTGTGCGGACAGCACTTACCCCACATGCTTTCTCAGGTTTCTTATGTTCCATATGGCCAAAGATACGTAATCCCGAAATACATGGTATAGAATCATATGGCAGTTTAGTCACTGTTAGACGAATATACCTTACTGCTGTCCCATTTTCCTGAACCACTAAATCATGGGAAAGATCTGTTTTTGCCTGTCTTTTATCCTCTATTATAACCCAGTTTTCTCCATCTTCCGACCCTTCTAAAAGCCATTGTGTCTGATAGATCACCTCTTCTATATATCGGGAGGGGCTTTTGTTCTCTTCGACAGCCGTTTTTCCTTTCGGAAGTCTGACAATTCCTGAATCATCTGCAAAGTTGATTTGAACGGCCCTGACATCAGCTTTTTCGCCTAAATCTACACAAACCCATTCTCCACTTTGATAAGTATCTGCCTTCCACCAGGTTTGCACGTTCTCATCTACTACATTACTTACAGTATGATATCCGCTGGAAGCTGTCACTTTTTTCCCATAGGACAGCAGCATCCATTCCGGTGCCTCCCACGGATTCTTACTATTCTCATCTATTTTTCTTGGCCAGTCACCATATCTCTGATTGCAGAATAATTCCCCATCTTCGTCAAAACCGGCCGGCCACAATCCAATTCTCCGTTCCATAGCATGATTAACAGAAATACGCATGGTTGCAGTATGCCATAACCGCCCTTGTAAATCTTCCAGTGTTGAACCATGACCTGCTCCGGGCAAAAAACCACCGGGAGAATAGGAATATGGATTGTTAAGTGCCGGTTTAAATGGTCCCAGCGGTCTATCTGAAATATATACCCCATCCCCATATACATTATATTCTGTTCCGGTACAGGCATATTGCAGATAATACCGGCCTTCGTGCTTTGTCATCCATGCTCCTTCTATATAAGGATTGTCTGTCAGCAGCTCCTGAACAATCTTCTTCTGCTCCTCTGGCAGATTCTCAATTATTGGCTCCAGATCTGTGATATCTTCTGCCTTACAGCCCATCTGCTTTGCAAAATTCTCCCGCATCATAAACCATACATTATTTTTTTTCATATCATAATGATGATTTTCTCCAACACGCTCGTATCCGAACGTTTTCTTATGATTACTAATTAGTTCAATTCTGTCTCCCAGAGGTTTCATTGTTTCCGGATCAAGTTCTACCCCCCAGATAGGTGTCATGTTTGAACACCCCCAATAAAAATAGACGCGTCCGTCCTCGTCTGCAAATAAATTCGGATCCCAGAATTCAAAAGAGCCCTCTATTCTTTCAAATACTCCGGACTCAGGGTTCTTAGTCCTGTAAAAATCACAGATCTCTCCGTTTTTTGATGCACTGAAATACATATATTCTCCAATCACACGGACATCTGGTGCATAATCATATACTGGTACATTTTTCAAATCGTACATCTCCCAGTTTACAAGGTCAGTGCTGCTCCAGAATGCCCTGCTCATAGAAGGAAATAAATAGTACTTCCCTTTGAACACAATTAATGATGGATCCGCAGCCTCTCTGTTCCGGATAAATCCCTCATCTTTTTGGTTATATTGATACCGATATGTTAAATTTAGTGGATTACAATAATAATTTGACATCGCTGCCTCTCCTATTCATGAATGAAAATAATTCTTCCCTCTCTTTTGCACTGCATCCAGAAAAGTCAAGAAGTATAGAAACCGACTGATTTAATAAGTCTTCCATTCCCATTTCCGGCCCCTTAGCAAGAACTGATTCTAACATGTCTGCCGGTATCAGTCCTGCGGCGCTCATGCCCCTTGTCATTGCTTCGAAATGTTCCAGAAAATATTTTTTACCTATTGGGTGCTGGACAAATTCTTTAATCATTGTACTCTCATCAAAATGTGAAGTTAGTAAAATCTCTTCTCCTTCTGCTTCAATACAAATAGTATCTATCATATCCTCCGCAGAGGTTCCAATGGCAATCACATATTTTCCCGGACGGGCATACCAGCCTTTGGATTCCGAGCTGTAGCAGGCAAAATCTCTGTTCTCCAATTCAAAATGTACTGTTTTACTTTCCCCGGCATGTAATGAAATTTTTTCAAATCCCTTTAATTCCCTGACCGGGCGTTTATATTCCCCAAGCGGCGGTTCTATGTAAAGCTGCACGACATCTTTCCCATCTTCCATTCCTGTATTCCTGACATCAATGAATACATGAACCGTACTGTTTTCAGTTATTTTATCAGTATCCACACGTAAATTGGAATGTTCAAAATTAGTATAAGATAATCCATACCCAAATGGGAAACTTACTTTTCGTCCGACACTACAGTAATAACGATAGCCAACAAACATACGCTCATTATAATCTACCTCACCATTTTCGCCTCCAAACGATAAATAAGATGGATTATCCTCCAATTTTTCCGGAAATGACTCCGGAAGCCTGCCGCTTGGATTCACTTTACCAAAAAGAATCTTGGAGACTGCTGTGCCGACAGCTTCTCCTGCCAGATATGTTTCAATCACCCCCTTTACCTGTTTCAGCCACGGTAATTCCACTGGTGCTCCATTATGTAAAACTACAATTGTATTCGGCTGTATTTCTGAAACCCTGTAAATCAATTCATTGTGGCTCTCCGGCAAATCCATACTCTTCCGGTCAAATCCTTCTGACTCCATTTCATCAGATAATCCGGCAAATATAACTACTTTCTGCACTTTTTTAGCAACTTCCACTGCCTGTGCAATAAATTCTTTATTAACAGTATCATCTTCATATCCCATTGCAAAACTGATATCTGTTTCCGGCATAAGTTTTTGTGAAGCCTCTAATGCATTTTCCTCATATTTGCTGCTAATGTGGCTGGATCCCCCGCCCTGATACCGGGGGAAAATTGCAAATTTCCCGATATATGCAATCTTATCTTCTTGCTTTAACGGAAGAACCTGTTCTTCATTTTTAAGAAGAATGATAGATTCTTCCGCAATTTTTCCAGCTAATTTATGCCCTGATTCATAATTAAATTCGACATTATCTTTATGAAAGCCTTTTCCCTTAAAAGCCAGTTTTAATACATTCTCTGCAGCACGGTCTAATTCCTGCTCTGTTATTTCTCCTTTCTGGTACGCTTTCATTACTTTATCATCGGTTTCTTCTCCCGGCATTGTCAGGTCACATCCGGCGGCCACTGCCTTCACACGATTATGCACTGCGCCCCAGTCACTGATCACCGTCCCCTTAAATCCCCATTCATTCCGCAGCAGGTCAACAAGCATGTCTTTATTCTCTGTGCAATATGTTCCATTCACTTTATTATATGCTGCCATAACAGCCCACGGCTGTGATTTCTGAATGACCCTTTCAAACGCTGGCAAATACAGTTCTCTGGCTGTTCTTTCGTCCAGATTCGATGAACTGTTCATTCGCCGATATTCCTGATTATTTGCGAAAAAATGTTTCACGCAGGCACCGGTTCCCTGCTCCTGAACTCCCTGGACAAAGGCGGCCCCCAGTTCTCCCGCAACGAATGGGTCTTCACTGTAATATTCAAAATTACGCCCGCACAGTGGATTTCTTTTAATATTGATTCCCGGTCCTAACAATAAATGAACACCTTTTGCCTGACACTCCAGTCCCAGTTCTTTTCCCATTTCTTTCAAAAGATCACGGTCAAAACTTGATGCACTCAAACAAGCGGCCGGAAAACAAATCGTTGGTTCTCCGCCTCCATTCATGTCATTCCCATTTCCGTCTTGTAATCTAAGCCCATGTGGACCATCCTGCATACGTACCGCCGGAATATCCATTTCCTTTACATCCTTTGTATTCCAATTACCTTCTCCAATTGTTAGTGCTATTTTTTCTTCAAGTGAAAGCTGCGAAACAATTTGACTTATCTCAGAATCCATGCATATAAAACCACCTTTCCTGTATGATTAATTGGGTTTATTATAGCAGTAATTCCTTTAGCATAATATCGCAATTTCGCTTTTTATTCTCTCTATTTGCTAATTCACGTAATTTTTTTGTCAGCATTCGTAGCCTCTTTTAAATTTTTGACCTTATAAATATGATATTTGATATCCGATGTCTTTCTTTTCAAATATTTCAACAGCTGCGGCAGATGGAGTGATGCACATCCAGCAGAATCCTTCCATTTCCCTCTATCAGATTTCCTTTGTCCGCCTCGACTATCCTTATGCCGTAGAAGCTGTGGTCACCTCAACTATGATGTCAATCATTACCATCCCTGCACTGCTTAGGCTGACACAGGTTTTATGGCAGTAATAATAAACCTCATATATTTTTGTGATTTGGGTTGTATTCTCCGCAACTTCTGCATATAATAAAAGTGTGATTTAGAACACGTAAACTCCAATAAAAGTGTGAAGGAGTGTTTATATGGAACGATTTATAATGAAGAAACTGCTCGATTGGAAGAATTCCCCTTACCGTAAGCCCCTGATTTTGAAGGGTGTGCGTCAGGTGGGTAAGACTTGGGTTCTCAAAGAGTTCGGCAGACTCTATTATGAAAATACTGCTTATTTTAACTTTGATGAAAACGAGGAATATAAACAATTCTTTGAAACGACAAAGGATGTAGACCGGATTTTGCAGAATCTGATGCTCGCCAGTGCCCAAAAGATCGTGCCGGAGAGGACCCTCATTATTTTTGATGAGGTGCAGGATTGTCCCAAGGTCATCAATTCCATGAAGTATTTCTGTGAGAACGCACCGCAGTATCACATTGCCTGCGCGGGTTCTTTGTTGAGCATTGCTTTGGCAAAGCCTTCCTCTTTCCCTGTGGGTAAAGTCAACTTTATGCAGATTGACCCTATGACCTTTGAGGAGTTCCTGTTAGCTAATGGTGATGGCAATCTGGCGGCATTTTTAGAAAGCTTGGATACTATTGAACCAATTCCTGATGCATTCTTCAATCCTCTTTATGAAAAGCTCAAAATGTACTATGTAACCGGAGGTATGCCGGAATCTGTTTTAATGTGGACAATGGCACGGGATGTCCCTGCCATGCAGGAAGCCCTGTCCGGAATCATTGGCGCCTATGAGCGTGACTTTGCGAAACACCCTAATATCAGTGAGTTCCCGAAGATTTCGATGATCTGGAAGTCCATACCGTCCCAACTGGCGAGGGAGAACAAAAAATTTATCTATAAAGTAGTCAAACAAGGGGCAAGAGCCCGTGAATACGAGAATGCCCTGCAATGGCTGGTAGATGCCCGCCTGGTGTATAAAATCTACCGAAGTTCTGCTCCCGGCCTTCCTGTTGCTGCCTATGACGACCTTTCAGCTTTTAAGATTTACCTTGTGGATGTGGGGCTGCTCCGGCGTCTGGCACATCTGGCTCCTACTGCCTTCGGTGAAGGCAGCCGCCTGTTTACAGAGTTTAAGGGGGCACTGACTGAGAACTATGTGCTTCAGACTCTGGTCACACAATTTGAAGTCGTACCTCGGTATTGGACACAGACAAATCCTCCTTATGAGGTTGATTTCCTGATTCAGCGGGAAAACGATATTTTCCCTGTAGAGGTCAAATCCGAAACCAATATCACTAGCAAAAGTCTTAAGAAGTTCAAGGAACTGTTCCCGGATCAAGCAAAGCTCCGTGTCCGGTTCTCTCTGGATAACCTGAAACTGGATGGTGATATGCTGAACATTCCTCTGTTTATGGCAGGTCAGGCAGACCGGTTAATTGGGCTGGCGTTACAACAGAGATACAATTGATAATAAATTCATTAAGTAATCGTTTTACGAAAACTTGCGAAGCCTGTACCCAGAGGGAGAACCTTCGAGTCTCTCCCTCTTTTATTTAGGAGAAAACATACCTCAGATATCTCTCACACATTTTCATCTCTTTTTTCTCAGACAAAACAAGAATATCCTCCATTTTCACCTCAAAAATAATCGATAAAATCACCAGATTATCCACCGTAGGCAATGCAGTTCCATGCTGCCACTTATAAATTGCCTGTGGTGTCTCAAAACCGAAAATAAGCTGTAGCTCCTTTACTGACAGCTTTTTCTGCTGTCTCAATTTTAAAATATTCTCCCCTGTCCTCACCATATCAATCATTGGAAAACCTGACATGGCCTCTTCTCTCCTTTCTGTGCCGGTCGTCAGACTGACACAGAAAAAAATCAGTCTGACGCCTTAAAATTATAAATTGGTTTCATAATATCAATAATATCTACAGAATCCCGAATCACATCAATAATGTCTTCTAAAGACTTATACGCAAATGGAGCCTCATCTAATGTTGCTTCATTGACGGAAGTCGTATAAATTCCTATCATAGCATCTTTATATGCTTCCAGACTCAGTGTTGCTTTTGCCTTTGTTCTGGACATCAGACGCCCTGCACCATGAGGAGCCGAAAAGTTCCATTCCGGATTTCCCTTTCCAGCTGCCAGAATACTTCCATCCCGCATATTAATCGGAATCAGCACCTTTTCCCCTTTATGTGCCGCGATTGCTCCTTTTCGCAAAATCATTTCATCCACATCAATATAGTTATGAATCGTATGGAATACGTCTTTTCCTTCCAATCCGCATCGATCAAGTAATATCTCTGACAATAATTCTCTATTTCTGAGGGCAAATTTCTGGCAAATATCTACATCATGCAGATAATCCTCTAAGTAACTTCCATACACATAGCAGAGGTCTTCCGGAATAAACAATGGTTTATTCTTCCAATGGAGCTCTTTCAATGCCTGCTGGATTTCTTTTCTTCGCCCTGCTGCTTTGTATTCTGCAATCAGCGCATCTTTCTTTTTAAAATATTCCTCTTTCCCCTGATGTAATTCGATGGCAAGCTGCTGATAAATCTCAGCCACTTGTTTCCCAAGGTTCCGGCTTCCTGTATGGATCACAAGATAATTCGTCCCATCTGCTGCCCGGTCAATCTCAATAAAGTGGTTCCCGCCTCCTAATGTCCCAAGGCTTCTCCCGATCCATTTTGTTTTTTGTAAAGAACGGTAACATCGAAGTTCCGTCAAATCAAACCTCTCCTGCCTTCCTTCCCAGGCATTTTTCCCAGATGGAATAAAATGACATGCTTCATCAAATTTTCCCAGATTGATCTCCTGTTTTCCAAGATTCACCGTATACATTCCACATCCAATATCTACACCTACAACATTGGGCACTGCTTTCTCATTTACAGTCATAGTCGTTCCAATCGTACAGCCTTTTCCTGCATGGACATCCGGCATAATCCTGACACGGCAGCCTTCCGTAAAATCCTGATCACACATTCTGCGGATCTGTTCGATTGCTTCTTCCTCAATAATATTTGCGTAACAAACAGCAGTTGTCTTTGCACCTTTTATCTCTAACATCGCTGCGCTCTCCTCCTTCCTTGTAATAAAAAAACCGCCTATCCCAAAATAAGATAAGCGGTCAATAAACATATCTATTACACCTGATTTCAGCCCTGACGCTTCAATCTGCTTAACTTATCGGAACACACAAAAAGGAAACTATGTTCTTTATCAAGACCATAGCAGCGTTCACTATTAAACAGATTTACATTTATCATTGCTGTCATCATATTTGCTTCCTTTCTCCGGACTATCCTTGCCCGCTTTTCCTTGTTCTACATCAATATAACACATGAAAACCGATTTGTCATTATACTGTTAGTATAAATTTTATCTCCTATTTGAATTAAGGTTTTCACAAAAGTCACTTCATTGTTTACCGCCCCTTAACTGTACTGCCTTCCCTTCAGTAATCCCATTTTCATTAAATGCGTCTACACGGACATAGTACTCTCTACCCGCTACCAGTGCACCCACAATTTGTTCTGTACCAAAAACCATAAAGCTATGATATAGTTTTTCCGGGCTGCTTCCCCAGAGAATATTATAGCCAACCGCGTTTTCACCCTGTATCGCCACCTTCATATCCATATCACTAATCCGCTCAGCCAGAAATTCCGGTACAGCCGGCTTCTCCCCATTTCCTGTTCCAAAGACACGCAGACCTGAAATGCAGGGTTTTTGTGCATAGGGAATTTCATATATTGTAAGTCTCAGGAAACGTACACAAATTCCGTCTTCTCTGATAACCAGGTCATGTGGCAGGTCTGTCCCGGCCTGAGACTTATCTTCAATAACAAAATATGTTTCTCCATCCAGTGACCCTTCCAATTTCCAGCGGGTAACATAATCGGCTTCATCAATATAGCGCGCCTGCGTTGTCCCCCGGATTTTTCCCGGTACCGGTATATCAATTTTGTCATCTGCAAAATTAATCTGAACCGCATGAACATCGTATTCCTCTCCTAAGTCCAGCTGCAGCCACTCCCCAGGATCCGCTGTTTCAGCGCGCCACCATGTCTGTACGTTTTCATCCGCAGCATACATGGGTTCCCTGCCTTCTTCATATGAGGATGCCTCTGCCTTTTTCTTATAACTCAGCAAATACCACTTCGGTTCCTCCCACGGGTCTGCCTTCCCTTCTCCCACCGCTGCCGGCCAGTCTCCATAACGCTGGTTGCAGAAAAGTTCCCCGTCTTCGTCAAACCCGGCCCTCCAGAGTCCGACACGACGTTCAAAATCGTGGTTGATGCTAATCTGCATGGTAGAAGCATGCCACAGGTTCCCCTGTATATCCTTCATTGTTGATCCATGTCCGGCCCCTCTGATGAATCCGCCCGGTTTATAAGAGTATGGATTATTTTCCGCCAGTTCAAATGGTCCCAGCGGACTGTTACCCACATACACCCCATCCGCATAAATATTGTACTGGGTTCCCGGACATGCATACTGCAGGTAATATTTTCCCTGATACTTGTCCATCCATGCCCCTTCAATATACGGCTTATCACTGAGCATCCCTTTGATTAAAGGTATATATTCATCAGGGGTGTCGGCTGCCGAGGTCCCCTGTGCTTTTAAGAACTGCTGAAAAGCAGCCTCTGTCTCTTCGTCACTTTTCGGCGGCTTACTGTGGTTTTCCCCTGCGCGCTCATACCCTTTGCTCCATGCATCTCCGGTAATTAATGTCTTCCGTTCACCAAGCGGATGCATGGTAACCGGATCCAGTTCCACACCCCACAGAGGCGTTACATTGGAACAGCCCCAGTAAAAATATAGTCTCCCGTCATCGTCACAAAACAGGTTTGGGTCCCAGAAATCAAATGTACCCTCTATTTTTTCATAAGGTCCCTTTAGTATATCCTTTGTCCGGTAATAATCACACACTTCTCCACGTCTGGAAGCACAAAAATATACATATTCCCCGACTACTCTGGCATCCGGCGCATAATCATACAAAGGCAGTTCTTCCAGCAGCCTGTGGCTCTCCCAGTGGACAAGGTCCTTGGATACCCACACGCTTAACTGCATGGATGCAAAGATATAATAACTGCCCTGAAAGCATATCATAGAGGGATCCGCAGCCTCCCTTACGACCTGTATCCCTTCTCTGCGCGGGTCATTATTAAACTGGTAACGGTAATTCATATTAATGGGATTGCAATAATAATTCATATTGAAGCTTCCTTTCTAATTTTATTCTCCCCTTTTAATCTGCTGGAGCATACGGTTCAGTCCTTTTACCTGCTCTTCTGTTATGCTGTCTTTCATGTGTCCCAGCATACTCTCCAGAGTCATTCTGCCCATCATGCGGACCAGATTTGGGTTATCCTTTACACTCTCTGCCACATCTCCTCTTGCACCGGCGCCCTGCTGCATCAGCTGACCTAAAATCACCCCGGCTTTTGGACTTGCCTGTAATTCTGCCATAGTATCCTTGATGGAATAGAAATCTGGTTTGTATTCCTCATCATCAAACCAATTGATTACATCTTTTATCTCCCCCATCACATAATCCGGATTAGCCTGCTCTGCTTTACGGATGTGAATGGTATCCGAACAGTTTCCTGATTTTGCTGTAATCTCATGATCCGCAGAGATTGGAACTGTGAAGCAGAAGATCCGGCTGCCCTTCTTTGTATCAAACAGGATACCGTCCACATACAAAGATACCTCGTCCTGATTGGAATATACTTTTACCTCTGTATTTTCTTCCGTCCGGTCTATATAGCGTCGTCCGCAGATATGGACGAAAGCATCCTCTTTATTCCAGTAAGCCTTGTACAGATAAAAAGCATCCTTTTTCAGTTTCCGGTCCATCGTCACAAGACCTTTCTGGTTCACGCCATGTTTGCCGCCTTCATCTCGTCCGTCTGCCGCAAAATCAAACATATTCCACACATGGGTCGCCCAGAGATATGGCCGTTCTTCAATCGTCTTCAGAATGTGTTCATGGTAAATTGTCTGATATGTCTCAGAATAATCGCCATGAGTTGGTGCGGTACTGTGATACTGTGGGTTCGCATCAGCACCGTATTCCGAAAAGCCAATGCAGCGGTCCGGATACTTCTTATGATATTCATCGAAAAATTCATCGTTCTGCTCCAGTTCACCCAGATACCATCCAAAATAGAGATTGTAGCTGTTCACATCCGGAATTTCAAGAAGCGGACTGTCCGTTTCCTGCATGAATACGTTGGCCATCGTAGTAAAACGTGTTTTGTCTAATTCGTGGCACAGATCATTCAGGACCCTGTGGTTCTCAAGCAGCGCCTCATTCACCGGACTCGCCGCTGTAATCTCATTCGAAAGTCCCCAGCATACAATGGATGGATGATTGTAATTCTGAACCACCAGTTCCTTCATCTGACTTAAGGTATTCTCCCGCCCATTCTTCAGGAAAAGTGTGATAAATGGGATCTCAGCCCATACAACCATCCCGTATTCATCGCAGAGGTCATAGAATTCCTGTGCATGCTGATAATGTGCAAGACGCAGGGTATTTGCCCCGATTTCTTTGATTATTTCCATATCCTCCCTGTGCATGTCCAGAGTCAGTGCATTTCCGGCACCTGCCCGGTCCTGATGACGGCTCACACCGCGGAGCGGATATACCTTTCCATTAAGCACAAATCCCTTTTGCGGGTCCGCATAAAAGCTTCTGCACCCAAACCGTGTCTCCACGGCATCTCCACTTTCCAGTTCTGCCTTTGCAGTGTATAAATACGGATCCTTTACGCCATCCCATAGATGGACATTTTCCACTGTAAACACTGCCGTTGCTTTTCCATCAATCACTTCTGCTTCCTGCTGCCAGGAATCCACCCCGGTAATCGTAATGGTAACCGGTCCGTCACTTTCCTTTACCCATGCTTCAACTGTGACAGTCGCTTTTCCGATCGGTATCCTGTTCTCATCGCAATGTACTTCAGGAGTGACCGCGATTCCATTCCCTCCTGCATAGTCCAGATCAAAGTGTGCCTGAGGAACCACAATCAGATTCACCATACGGTAAAGTCCGCCATAAAATGTAAAATCTGCTTTCTGAGGGTATATATGATCATTATCATCATTATCCAGTGCAACTGCCAGATCATTTACTTCCTGTAAACGTCCGGTGACATCTACACGGAATGTAGAATATCCGCCTTCATGATGCGCTAATTTCTCACCGTTCCAGAACACATCGGCAGTCATTGCAGCACCAAGGAATTCAAGGTACACATGATCGTCTTCTTCCATCACAGGTTTCTCAATTTTCCTTGTGTACCAGCAGGTCCCCCGGTAATAATCATTGCCGCCGTCCTGCCCGTCCACAGCGTTCCATGTATGCGGGAGGGTGACTTCCATTCCCTGCGCATTTACAGCTTCTTCCGGTGTTCCGGCTGTTTTCACAAAATTCCAGGCTTCTTTCAATTCGATTATCTTTCTCATTTTATTTTTTATCTCTCCTTTATCAGTTAAAAATCCCATCATTAAATAGTGAATCTAATCTGTACGGACCGCTAAGACCGCAATCCCCTCTTTTCCGGGCATCTGGAACTCAACGGTCCCGCCAGCCTCTTCTAACAGTGTCTCCCTCGTCATATTCCAGACATCAATTACTTCGATTCGGTACTTCTTATCCTTCGGCAAGTGAATGGAGGATACCCTTGCGCATTGTCTCGCATAATACTTAAGGAATACTTCTTCTCCACAGCACCCTGTATATTTTGCATCTTTTATTTGAAGTATTTCTCTGTTTTCTTCGTCCATAGAATCCATCAGCTTGAAATACGGATGTTCCTCCACGTCCCCCATCTTCGCTTCCTTCACCTTCTCAAAATCCTCCCAGAATGGTTCTTCCCAAGGAGTCATATAAGAAGGAAGACTGTACATCAGATCTTTTAAGAAAGCAATCCTCTTTGGACTTTTTCCTTTGAGTTTTCCGCCTTTCGCCCACCATAAGACATCCTGATCGTCTAAAAATGTCTCGCCGTGGGTCGCATATGCCCCTTTCACACAGGCACACCAGAAGCGGTTCACCATCTCAAACCCGGAAATATTGCCCCATTCATGCTGTAAATTCCCCTCGTAACAGCACTCATCGTAGACTACAGGTTTTTGGAACCGCTTCTGCCATTCATCAGCTTTGTACATCGCAATTGTCTGTACACAGCAGTGCGTCACCGACGGTCTGGAAAAATCATAAAGCTTCAAACAGTTATGGCTGCTTAACAAATGCCGGTAGGGGTCCCCTTCGGTGATGAAGCCTTCAATTCGATACCAATCTTCTATTGTACGGTGAAACATAATATCATACTCATTTGCTATACTCCACCATATATACGGGTAGGCCGCAAGCCTTCGCATGACATAGTCAAGATATACCATACACTCTTCCATATTTAGAAAAGCAAAGCCCCAACGGTCATATGGGTGAAAAAGAATCAGGTCTGTTTCGATCCCCATCTCTCCCATTTTCAAAATAATTTTCTCTAAATGTTTCCAATAGTCAAGGCAGGGATGGTGGACATCCCACTTCCCTTCTGTGTCTTTCTCAAATGGATATAATTCAGGGTCATTGTAATTGTAGTCATAATGTTTTGGGAAAATACAGTGCCGTACTTTGTTAAAGGGTGACTCCGCCAGTGACTCCAGCGTCTGTTCAATCATGTCTTCCGTCTGGTGTGCCAGTGCATAGACAGTAGTCCCGAAAGGAAGGTATTTCGTTCCGTCTTCATACTCAAAATGCGTCCCCACTGCCCGTATCATGCCGTGGCTTATGTCCGATGCCGTACATTCCTCTGTACCCTCTGCCTGTATATTCCCCTCTACTTTCCATCTATAAGTTCCTATCCGCTGCGGCAGGAAACGCACTTTATAAATTCCGTCGCCGTCATAAAACCCTTTTACCGTTTTTTCATCATCTCCGCACCGAAATATACCGGTAATATCTGTCTCTGCCCAAGATCCTTCCGGTTCGGGCCAACTAAAAGTCAATTCGAACATTTCATAACACTTCATATGTATTTTCTCCATCCTTTTCTTAGTCAGCCAAATCTTTTTCTTATACACAATGCGTTTTCACCAGTATACAGACAGATCCTGCCATTGGCACATAATTATTCTAATATTTCCGGGTGTTTCCACTGTATTACATTTTTACTTCCCGCTGAAAGGGCCCCATCCACCGGAATTGCTGCTCCGGTAATATAACGTGCCATCCCGCTGGCAAGGAATAACGCAAGGTATGCACACTCCTGTGGCTCCCCCATTCGGCCTGCCGGACAGTCCTGGCTGAAAAATGCCATTGCCTGCTCCGGTGCATCGCCAAAAATGCTTGTTTTCGTATACCCCGGACAAATTGCATTTACGGTAATATTGTGCGGTGCATAATCTAATGCTGCTGCCTTCGTCATTCCTACTACGCCGAACTTTGTAGCTGTGTAAAGTGACTGTCCCCGCTGCGGCATAATACCGGCAATAGAAGCTACATTAATCAGAAATCCACCCTTACTGTGTGACCGCAGGATTGCTTCCGCACCGTATTTCATTCCGGCAAATACTCCCTCACTATTCAGGCCAAATATTTGCTCATACTCTTCTATTCCATATTCATGCAGCGGTGTTCCCCCCTGCCCGATTCCTGCATTATTTACAATTCCGTCTAACCTACCGTAATGTTCCACAGTCTCATCAATAAGTTTTTTTATCTGTACTGCGCTGCTGCAGTCGGTCTGGATGAATATAGCCTCCCCTCCTTCCGCACAAATTTCGTCTGCAACTGCCAGTCCCTGTTCCTTACTTCTTGCTGCACAAACCACCTTGATACCATTTGCCCCATATATGAACGCAATGGCTCTTCCAATTCCACGGCTGGCGCCAGTTACAATAGCTACTTTTCCATCTACTGTGTCAAACGACGCTTTTCTCTTGTTCTCAATCATCTTTATACCTCTGCCTTTCTAGTATGGATTGTTGCAGGATTCTATTCATATATAAACAGTTTTATCCTCAATAGTGTCGGTCTGTTATACCGCATTGCCGCCACTTCGTCACCATTAAGCCTGCGTCTCATATGCCATCTGCCTTCCCTGATCTCCCCTTCTTCCAATGCCAGTATATCAAGATGGGGTTTCTTTGGATTTGCAGAAAAAGGAGCTACCATACACCCATTTGCAATAAGATAGAATTCATCCTCATCCACTTTCACCGCAAGACATACGCCGTCTTTTCTCGTGCACAGAGGGGAATCCATCATAATCTTAAATCCATACTGTCCAAACATCATCATGTCCTGTTCAGGGCGTTCACTGATTACTGCCTGCAGGTTTTCTGTGCCATAACGAGATACAAGTACCGGCATCATCGAATGCAGTGTCCTGTTGTACCAGGCATATTCTTCCTCGTTCTGAGGCGTGCTCAGCAGAGGGTCAGAAGTATCCACGCCGAAAAGATAGCTGTCTGCTGCCGTAAGTGTCTGGCCCAAATCCTCAAACCCAAATGGTGCAAACCCGGCTGCATGATAATGGCCAATCACATAAACAAGGCGGGGGCCGGCATGGCCATGGACTGCTGTTTCCGGGATAATAAGGGGATTTCCAAGTTTTGTATACTCATCACAAACTTCACAAAAGTTCTGTACATAAATGTCCGGAGCGAATACATCAATATGAGGGGCGCAGTATTTCCACACTTCCATCATCCTCGCGACCGGTCCGCCGCTTGGATACAAGCCTGCCTCCTGCCCTTTATCGAGCCACGCATTCACCATCATCGGCAGATTGTACTCCTGCTTTCCCGCCGCTGCAACACGGTCTATATATTTTGCCACCGAATATGCCTGAAATATCTCTTCCGCTGCCAGTCCAAACACATCTTCCCACGCCCCGGATTCTTTTCCTGCTTCAACTGCAGTTCTGACCTCAGGATTCATTTCAGCAACGTTTTGTCTCATATACTCTGCAAATTCAGATGGAACCTCTTTTTGGAAAAGTTTTTCTGCATAATCAGAATGCTCCCTTGCTGCCCCCTGCAGTCCTGATTCATTTTCCACCTGCATCATGATGACTGTATGCTCTTTCTCATCTACTTCCCGGATATGCCGCATCAGCATGGCAAACGCCCTGCTGTCCGCTTCTACGGTTGCTTCACAATGACTGGACAGCGTTGTATAGGGCATGCCATAGAAATTTGCAAGGTTGGTTTTTTTCTTTCCTTTTTGTACCTCAGCACGCCAGAAACGCTGCGGATTACTTTTCACCCATTCTGGTGCATAATAGCACTGTGCATTTTTCCATGCACCAAACCACAAGAAACAGATATGCATCCCATATCCTCTGGCCTGCCGGATTAAACCATCTACAAGCGTGAAGTCAAATTCCCCTTCTGCGGGCTCCAGCATTTCCCACGTCACAGGCAAAAGAAGCGTATTCATTCCTAAGTTTTCCGCTTTCTGCCAGATGGGCTCCATCACCTCCACTGATGACGAATTCGAATTGTGAACCTCTCCTGCCAGCATGATAAAAGGCTCTGAATTAACCTGAATAATTGATTGCATTTTAGACATCTTGAAACCTCCATTCAATCTTCTGCTACTGCTGTAAATATGTGTGAAAACAAACCGGTACATCGTAGAATTAACCTTTCAAGGGGAGATTCTATAATGTGCCGGATTATTTAACAGTAACTATAATTATTATAAACGAGATTTTTTTTTACATAGTGCGGAATTTAGGAAAAATGTTCAAAAAATGATGAACATTTTTTGTGATACACAATCATACTCTACTTTACACGAATCATCTGTTCTAGATATTGATAGCCTGTCAGCAAATCTTCCATGATATCTGTTGCTGATTTATCCTGATCAATTACAATAATTCCATTAAAATCAGGAATTTCTTCCCGCATGGCAAAAAATTCTCTGGTCTTAATAACACCTTCCCCAATCGGTGCGAAACCACGAATATCTTTTTTTAAACTTAGTTCCCAATGGAAATGCCTGTGCTCCTATCATTTGCAGCCTCCTAGTCAAATCAATTGTTTAATTTTTCTTTTAATACTTCTAAATTCCCATTAGCGTCCAGAACTTCTCCATGCAGAATCCGCACCTTTCCCCCAGCTTTCGCATCTACGGTAAATTCCACATATCCGGTAATCTCCTGTCCGAAATCTACGATAGTTTCCCCGGAAGGGGTCTGAAATACGTTCTTTGCCCCTATCCTCTCCATCTTCATACAGACAATGGATTTCGCCCAGAATACCGCATGGCTGTGCCTTTCTCTGTGCCTTATCCTCAGATTCCAGCCAGCCCGGCATAGGAGAACGAAACTACCCTTTTCCTACGGTAACTGCTAATTCATTTTCTTTTTCCTGCCCTGATGCAAGCAGATTTGTAATATCATACCGCTGGTATTGAATTCTTTTTTTATAAACGGTCCATCCCGGTGCTAATACATATTTGCTGACTCTCTTTTCGTTCAGCCTTGCTTCATATGTACCCAGTGCAGTCAGATACAGCGTTGCTCTTATCGGCTGGCCGGAGACCTTCCACCTTTTTCTGAACACCGGACAGATATTACCTAGTTCTTCTGCCGGCCGAATCCATTTTGCCTGAAAATCCATATTTTCACTACCTCTTTCCGTTCTTAATTCATTCCTGCTTCATGAGCCGCGGCATAAAATCCCCGCTCCCTGCCTTCTATCCATAAATCCCCAGTAATGGAGAACGTTTCATTTAACTGGATATCTTCCGAGGAACTTCCGACCTGAACCTCTATCTCCCCTTTTTCTACCTTCCACTTCATTTCACGGTCCAGAAAAGCACACTGGCTTGCCTGCATAGTGAATATAATTTTCTTGCTTTCTCCTGCATTCAGCGACACTCTTTTAAAACCGGCAAGCTCCTTTACCGGACGGGTCATACTCGCATAACAATCACTGAAATAAAGCTGTACCACCTCATCTCCAGGCATGTTTCCGGTATTCTTAACTGTCACTTCCATCTGAATCTGACCGTCCGGTTCCACTTTCTTTTTATCCAGCACGAAATCTGCATATTCAAATGTTGTGTAAGAAAGCCCGTGTCCGAAGAAATACCTTGGCGTATGCGGTGTATCCATATAATTCTTAAACCCGATGCTCTCCCCCTGATGGTAGGCCGAACCATTGGGATGGTTGTAATAGATTGGAATCTGTCCCGCGTTGTATGCCACAGACACAGGCAGCTTTCCTCCCGGATTAAAGTCTCCGAGGAGTATCTTCGTAATCGCCTCTGCCCCGCACTCGGAAGGGTTCCATGCCTCCAGAATGGCGTCCAGATATGTATCCGCCGCATCACTGGAGATCGGACGTCCGTCAAAGTGAATCCCGATCATTGGTTTTCCATATTGGGCAGCCTTTTTGATAAAGGTATCCTGGCATACCGGCAGGTTAATGTCTGTACTGTCTACACCCTCACCCATAGATGCCACGGAACAGGAACCATGCTTCCCTCCCAGTGTCATAATAACAAGATCGGCTTTCTCAACAGCTGCAAGCGCTTCCTCTATATGGGAAAGATCATTTCCCGCAACTGGATACCCATAGGAATAGATGATTTCTGTATCCGGCATCTTCTCCTTTAGTTCCTCCAGAAGACTCCTGCACTGTGGTTTCTGCTGCTTTAGGACTGCATCGAATTCCTCGGATTCATCGCTTTGAATCTGCGTCCCGGGTATGGTAACCATTTTCTTTCCACTTACATCCCCGGACTCCATCCCCGCAATCGAATTTGCAACTGCATGAACTGCCTCAACCATGCTTAAGTGTGTATAGCCTCCGAAAAAACTTCTCGCATTTCTGGCATGGCAGCCGATAACGGCAATTGTTTTGACCTTTTTCTGAATCGGAAGGGCACCGTTATTTTTAAGTAGCACCATAGATTCCAGTGCAGACATCAAAGAGATCTCCCGGTCACTGTCATGTAAAAAGGTTTCTCTTAACGCTTCTCCCTCCAGCGCATACGGATGTTCAAAAAGACCCATGCGAAATTTCGCACACAATACACGTAAGACCGCCTTGTCCAGTATTTCCATGTCTGCCTTTCCCGTGCGGAACCATTCCTTAAGTTCTTCATTGTATGCGACGCAATTCTGCATCTCCACGTCCATACCGGCATCCATGCACAACAGACCTGCTTCTTCCACGCTCTCACCAATTTTCTGTACATGATGCACATTGGAAACTGCTGAATAATCGGACCCACATATCCCGTCAAAACCCATCTCATCCCTTAAAAGGCCTGTCAGCATTTTTTTCGATGCAGACAGTGGCTCTCCGTTGATCGAACAGTAGCACGGCATAATCCCCCTTAAATCAGACTGGCTGATTGCCGCCTGAAACGGTTTTCCATAGACCTCATCCAACAGTCTTTCAGGAATATCACAGTTAGCCCCGTGGATACCACCCTGGGAATTATGGAAACCAAGGAAATGCTTCGCCATAGATTCCGCCTTCCGCCCGGGAGTCTCAGACCTCTGTATGCCCTTTGTATAAGCCGCGCCCATTGCCGCTGCAAGGGAGGGATCCTCTCCATAGGTTTCCCCCTGCCGTCCCATTCTGGAATCTCTGGAAATATCCAGAACCGGGGCCAATACCTGCGTAATACCACATGCCATCTCCTGTCTGCTGACAGTCTGCCCCACCTTCTCTTCCAGCTCCGGGTCCCATGATGCCCCCCGGGCTATGCCGGACGGGAAACTTGTGCTGTCCTGAATGAATGCGCCGCAAAGCCCCTCCATATGGAAAATGGCCGGTATATGGTGCTCACTGTTTGCCATCACCATCTCCTGCAGTTTTCTCTGCCAGGCAGCCGCCGCTTCGAAACTCGATATCCCTCTGACCTCCAGCGTACTGACCTGGCCGATTCCATATTTTGCGTCTTCCCTGAGCCGCTCCTCATTGCCTCCGAACGGAAACAGGCAGTTCACCTGTGCCATTTTCTCATCAAGGCTCATTTTTGCCAACAAATCCTTCGCCCGTTCTTCGGGAGAAAGGGATGGATCTAAATATTTTTCACTCATAATCTTCCACCTTCCACTCATCTATCCAATCCAGATATGCCATATCTTTATCAAAACGAAATGGCAGCCACACATAATCTGCGACTGATGTGTCTCTTTCTGCATCATTTCCGTATTTCTCGTCAAACCGGACCGGTCCTTCATGATCCGGAGAAAACATCTGATCATATAATTGGCTGTATTCTTCGTAACTCAAATCCATTCCGTCCGGCACCCACCGGTCTGCCACTGCGATGTAAAGGTCTTTCCTTCCCTCCACCCTGAATACGGATGATATCTGGGAATGAAAAGAAGTCTGACTTGCATCTTTCGGATGGGTGTTCCCAAGTACTGTATACGGGCCGTGCCATGTATCTGCAATGGCTGTCTCAGAAGGGTTCGGCAGATAACCGGTTGTCCCCGAGGTAACCAGATAGTGCCTGCCATTCCGCTCAAAATGTGCTGTTGCCTCCCTCACATAAGGCGGGTGGGAATGTGGGAAATGGGTACTGTAATAACCTGTAACATCCGTATAGTCCGGGGTCAGGTCGGCACAGATTGTCTCGCTGTGAACACGCTCGAAATAGTAATATGCTTTCCCGTCCGGGGCAACTGCAAGATCGAAGTCGCCTGCACTCATATTCAGCGGGCGTAAACCTTCCCGCACCTTTTCATAAGGTCCTAAAATGTGATCCGCCGTCATGACAGTCTCTGTCTGGGAGCCGTCCCTGTTCATGATTTTCATCCAGCACACGAATTTTTTCGTACTTTTATTGTATATAATGTGGGGACGGTCCATCATGGAAGACGGATGCAGGGAGGAAACGGGATTATCCGTTTCCGGCGGAATAATCAGTCCTTTATCTTCCCAGTTATATAAGTCTGCAGATGTATAACATCTCACACCCCAGTGCCAGATATCGTCTTTTCCTGTCGTTTTTTCCTTATTTTCTCCATACCAGTAATACACGCCGTCCAGATACATGACGGAACCGCCATGTGCCTGAATCCGCTTTCCTTCCGTGTCCAGCCATACCTGGCCGGGGCGGATTGATTTATATTTTTTCATATATCTCTCCATTTCTACCCTAGCTCCGTAATGAAAACCGCAATCCCTTCTTCTTTCCTAACAGAAAACTCATTCCTTCCTGCATCAGTGGTCCACACAGACCTTCCATAATCCTTCTTTTCCTATCAAAGGTGAAATTATTATTCAACAACGATTCTTACCCTGTCAATATTCCTGATCTGTGTAAACGGAGCTGTTTTATCTCCATTTCGTTCGGATTTCACACGAACGACTGCAAAGTATGTTCCAGTTTTCTGGTAGGTATGTCCGATGTTGGAAATGCCTTTTTGCCCGTCTTTTTCCAGTTCCCACTCACTCTGATATGGGAAGTCCTGCTCTCCCTCGAGACTCCATTCCACATAGGTAAGTGCACCTGCATTTTCCGGGACCTCTGCCGTGGCAGTCAGGGTAAGCGTTTCTCCCGCTTTTATGCGGCAGCACTTCTCTCCATTTACAGTAAGCTTTGCCACTGGCTGTACTCCGCCTCGTTCTAAAGCAGTTTCACCAATTACAACATGTCCCCCCTCCATCTGATACTGAGTAGATGGAAGAGGCTCTACGCCCTTCTCAACCCATTTTGCTAAATCGATCAATGCCTGCTTCAGTCCAGCCAGATATGAGGTTGCATGTAGTTCATCCACTGACGCTGTGATATCATCGTGCAAGGTATTATCAAAATACCAAAGGCGCATATAATCCTGATCATTTCCATCATGGACAGATGCGACCTTTCTACGATACCAGTCCGCCTGCCAGGGATAAGCCTGTTCATCCATCAGAGAAGCACAAACGATGATTTTTCCATTGGTCAGCCCTGTCTGTTTACTTCCTGTACCATTTCCGCTGATAAATGGTCCTGCCAACATTGGCCTTTGCGGATAACCAGGCGTTCCATCCTCATTTCTAAACTGATCCCAGGCCAAATAATCGGAACTTGGAACCTGATGTCTGTGATAATACTGAATCGCCAAATAATCTGAATTGTCGATCAATATCTCGTCTCCAATCTTCAACATTGCTAACGTATCTGTGATACTATCTGTTCCATATCCATCTTCCAGATATAGTCTGTTTCCTTCCATCTTCTTTACCTGGAGCAGCTTTCCAGCTGCCTCTCCGGAAAGAATGGAAATTCTTGTTCCCTTGAAATAGGTGTACTCTTTTCCATCCGACTTTTCGATTGCAATCCAAGGTTCTGTTTCTGCTGCCTCAGTTGAAATCATTTTTTTCCAGGCATCATTGACACCATTTCTCGTATCAATCTGATCTTGCATTTCAACCTTATTTAACGGATGGTTTTCCGATTCCATGATTGAATTTGTAACAACCTTTACCTGAAGATGAATTCTATATTCTAATGCATGCTCTCTTGGATCTGTACCCTCATATCCCTCTTTTGTCCAGAAATCAGTAAAATACTGTGTATCAATTTCTTTGATGCCTGGAAGTAACACTGGAAGGGAACCATCATTTAAATCAGCACTGGCAAACCAGCTCTTGAGTGGATAACCAAAGGTTGTTACCTCCTTCAGCGCAGCAGCTTCCACCTCATCCAGTCCTTCATATGGATTTCCGCTTCCACCTGCATCCACTGCATCGATAATCTGTCCAATCTTGTTTCTAAGAAGTCTCTCTGCCAGCGCACGAGTCGTCTGGCAGTTTGGAATTGCATACGGTGATCCGATCACATATGGAGCAGCCCCATCAAATGCATTGGTATTTTCGATGCAGGCAATGGTACGATATCCTCCGCCACTTCCTCCATACACATATCCATATGGTCTGTGCTCATATCCATATACCTCTATTGCAATCAGGCGAGAGAATTCTGCTGTTGCAGCACTGGAACGATAAGAAAGTGTTGGATCTTCTGATGACACAAACATCTGCTTCGATCCCATATTGGATTCTACATAATAGGCACCATTTACCAGACAGAAGGCCACTTTATCATCAATTCCTGTTACAGGAAGGGAAGCCAGCTCTTCATCTGGTCCTGGGAAAGGAGACAGGTACTGATAAAATCTTTCTTCATACTGTTCCTTTTCAGGGAAGCAAAAAGAAAACTTCACATCTGTCCCCTCAAAATATCCATGAATATACTGATATGGTATTACTGCCCCATCATCTAAAATTCGTTCTCTTTTTTCACTAACATCAATTTTTCCATTTTTAAACTGTTCGTCCAGTTTTGCATCATAAATATCCATTTTCTGCCTCCCATTCTATGCTTTTAAAGTTATTTGTTTCATTTATTTCTAAGAATAGAATAAAAAGAAAAGTCAATTTTGAATATATCAAAATTGACTTTTCTATATCTAAATTAAGACATTCCACCTTTTTCTTTTCCTACTACTTTACCATTGAGTAATATCTTCCAGCCCAATAGCTCAAATGGGATTTCAAATTTATACTTCCAGTTTTCAGGCATGTGCAGCATAATCTCCATGACATGCTCTTCGTAATCTGCCTTATAATTCATAAAAATCATTCCATCCGAACATTTTGCACTTCCTCTGGCCCAGTTAAGCCCGCAAGGATGTGGCATTAGTTTTATTGTTTTGGTCAGTTCATGCGGCTGTCCTAATCCAAGAACCATATTGGTCAGAAGCGCTCCTATGAAACCATTTACGCCATGACAGCCGGAAAATGCATTGTAATTTTCAAAAAATGTTCCTGATCCATCTCGAAGCTCTTCCAAATAGATATTTTTTATTTCCCTAACTAGCGTATCTATTTTACCAAGGCGAGCCAGTATATCAAAACGCAGAATGATTCCAATAAACAAATTTGCCTTGCCTACGTTCGGGTCTGATCGATATTTTGGAGAATATCCCATGTAATTTACAAATTTATCCATGTACGCTTTATCCTTCAGATGGAAACCACTCCAAATTTCATACGCCGCACCCGCTTCCGTCATGCAATCGCCTCGCCTGAGCTGTCCATCTACAACAGAAGCACTGTCACCATTACCAAGCCCCAGGTCCTTTCGGCAATCCATTGCGTTGATGATACTGCGCATCTCATCAGCTTCTCTTTTCCAATCAGCATATCCATATAAGTCTGCCATTTTTTCCAGCATACATACAGCAAGACAGTTATTTGGTATATTGATCGGTTCCAGGCAGGAAGCACAATTTGAATGTGACCAATCAACAAACTGAACCGTAAGTCCTTCCAATAGTCCGCTTTCTCCACGAAGCGACAGCAAACCTTGGATAAAACAGCTTACCCGTTCCTTGCACGCATCAATAAAGGCTCTATCCCCGGAACGCTTATAAAAATCAAACAATTCAGTCATAAGCCAGAAGGACCACGTCATAATACCTGCCGTCTCCTGATTCGGCTTGCTTGCCGGATATACTTCGGGGAAAAAGCCTTTCCATTTTTGGGACCCATCTGTCAGCATGAAGTTCTCAATAAAGTCACGTTCCACTGACAAATCTCCGAACATCTGCCATGCACCCTGCGATGAAAAATGCGAATCACACAGCCATCCACCCCGTTCACGTTCTGGGCAATCCATGAAAATGTCTAAGGTATCTAATCGAAGAGTGCGTCTGGATGCTTCATAAATGGCATTCAGCTCACCATCATTGCAGGAAAAGAAGCATTCCTTCTTATCGTCATAGGAGTAATCCAGCAAAACCGGATAACTCATTTTTACCGTTCCTACTGTTCTTAGAATCACTTTGATGTATCGGGTAAGCTTCGGTTCAAAGCTCGTCAAGTGATACCGCCCCGGCTGCAAACAATATCTTGTCACATATGTGTTGCTTTTCAATTCTCCACTGATATGCAAATGATCTGAGTTTATAACATCTACGCAGCATTCATTCTCCACTTCAATGGTAAAATCTATAAATCCAAGTTCAGACTTTTCACGTCCAAATGTCACAGCCGCCTCAGAATTACCTGATCTGATTGTAACCGCCTTCCCCAGATTTTCCCAGCTATCATCCAGCTTATATTGACCGGTAAATGCAGTATCCTTTTCCATTCTCAAGCTTTCCAGAAAGAAGTTTTCCTTCAAAATCAATTGATAATAGTCAGGATTTATATGTTTGGCTAAAGAAATCAGAGATTCTAAACTCCCTTCTGCCGGGATCCTATCACAAATCTCTTCCAGTGTTTCCATTGGAATAGGCCGCAGGCTGGCCAAAGGAGCATGGCGCGGCAGATACTGTACCTGTTCCTCTAAAATTATCGGAATGGAAAAACATCCTTGTCCCATTCTCCAGTCAAAGCTATGTTGATCCAGATCATACCATTCTACGATTCCTCTTGAATGGCTCATCAATTCAACTAGGGAGCGTCTGGAAAGCAGCTCCTGATATTTCCATGAGGAATCTCCTGTTGCAGTAATCACATTCTCCTTAGAATCTACTACCTCGCAGGCAAACAGACCGGGCTCCAGCGTGCAGTCATTACTATATTTTTCGGGTTTGTTTAATGCGGCTACTTCCACTGCAATTTGCACCTTTCCGGATACTTGATATGTAATCTCATCCACCCGGCAATATCCATGCGCAGTCCTTGCAGGCCCACAGGCAATAATCTCTCCATTTACAAACATTCGATAATAGGAGCGTGCAGCGATTTTAATTGTTATAATCTGCCCTTTATCCATATCAAATTCTGTAAAAAATCCGAGAAACTGATTCCATTCATTTGTAAGACTCTTTGCCCAGACAGGCTTTGCAATCTTAAGCATCTTCATAGCTCTCCCTTTTTATTCTGCGTTATAATTATCAAAGAAATCCAGTGCTTTCTGGTAGATCTCATCCGGAATGAAACCACTGTATATTTCTTCCTTTATCTCCCTCATGGACCGGTCAACATACTGCGCCGGAATACGGCGAATCGGAAGCACCTTGGAAATCTCATTTGCAACATCACTATCGTTCAAAAGCACCTGAATCGGTGTATCAACGGTATATACCTTTTTTAATGGCTGATCCAGGGTATATGCCAGTTCGTAGCTTCCCGGCTGTAGAATCAAAATTCTTTCCTCAACTCTGCTAAAAATTGGATTTTGGAATTCTTCCTTCTCTAGTTCCAGTTCTCTTCTGCTTAACAGCTTTTCAGCATAAGGAAGCATTACTCTTACTTCACACCCAAATGGTACGGTAACAGTCAGCTTCACCTGATCAGGCGCGGTCATTTCCCAGCCACTTTGATACAAACCTGCTGGCGAATCATAGCTTGCATCCGCCTTTCGAAGTCTCCAGTTAAATTGAGGTTTCAGATTTACCCTGGTGAATCCCGGATGGTTCTTATCCGGATCCAGCCCTGCAACATGACGGAAGATCCAGTCTGTGACAGCTCCATAGGAATAATGATTCATACTATTCATTTCGATTCCAGAAATCGTCCCATCATCCAGTAAGCTGTTCCAGCGCTCCCAAACAGTGGTCGCACCCAGTTTTACCTCATGCAGCCAGCCCGGAAAATCTCGATTCAGCAAAAGCGTAAATGCCAGATCCGAAAAGCCATTTTCCGATAATACATTACAAAGAAGAGGTGTTCCGACAAAACCAGTCTTTAGCTTATCTCCATTATCCTTAAACAGCTTTCTAAGCTGGCTTCTGGTCAATTCCACATTATCTGTCAGATGATATTTTAGAGCAAGCACAAGTGCTGTCTGTGTTTTGACACAGCATCGGCCATTCTTACTAAAATATTCATCCTTTACAATCTGAAACTGTGTATCGGATAGTGCTCTATAATACTGCTCTTCCTCTTTCTTTCCCAAAACCTTCGCTGCATCTGCCACGATCCCGGCACTGGCAGCATAATAGATATTAGCTATAAACTCTTCATCCGTCGCGCCCATAACCTGTTCGATATTTCCATTTGGATTGTCCAGTGCCAGCCAGTCTCCATAGTGAAATACATAACGCCAGCCATGGTTATCACCATCCACACGAGAGACGTAATCCACCCAGCTTCTCATGCTCTCAAACTGATTTTCCAGAATTGTTTTATCTCCATATACCTGATACATATTCCAAGGAATGATACAGGCCGCATCTCCCCAGACACAAGCGCAGGACTCCACACCACAGGATGGAACCACATCAGGAACTTTGCCATCTAAGTCAAGCTGCTCCTGATACATGTCATACAAATATTTCTGATAAAAGGCATAGGTATCCTCTAAATACATCGCTGTACTGGAAAAGACCTGTGCATCCCCAGTCCATCCCATTCGCTCATCTCTCTGCGGGCAGTCACTTGGAACATCCAGGAAGTTACTCTTCAGTCCCCAGCGGACATTTGACAGGAACTGATTGACGAGAGGAACCCCTGTCTCTACCGTACCCTTTTGTGTGATTGCACTATAGAGTGCTAATCCCTTAAAATCTTCCTTTTTCAGATGATTGATACCACTCACCTTCACATAACGGTAACCATAATAAGTAAAATGCGGTCTTACCGTCTTGGGCAAACCATCAGAGATATAGATATATTCGGACTTTGCAGATCTTAGGTTTTCATTATAAAAGCAGTCCTGCTGCAGGATCTCACCTGTTTGAATATGAATTTTTGTTCCCGCAGGTTCATTCACCTTTAGTTCAAAAATACCAGAAAACTCCTGCCCCATATCAAACACTTCTTCATCCTTTGGTGTATGGATCAGCTCAACAGGGGTAAATGTTTCATGAATCTGAACCGGAAGACTGAGTCGCTCTGTCAGTTTTCCCTTAGGTGCATCGGCTAGTCTGGCCTGTTCCAGTGGCAACTGCTCTAAGGTATCATCTCTTAGTTCCCCATCATACAGGTTTGAAAAACCAATCGTACTTCTTCGAACCATCCAGCTATCATCCGTAGAAATAACTTCTTCCTGTCCATCCTCATACCATATATGTAGCTCGGCAATTAGCTTCCACTCATCCCCATAAAAGCCGATATCCTCCGCTGCTGAAAAGCCAAACCTGGCCTTATACCAGCCGTTTCCCAGTAAAATGGCAAGTGTCCCATTTTCACTTTCACTTCGCATTTTCTCTGTTACGTCAAAGGTCTGATATTGTACCCACTGATTATAATCATTGCTGTACGGTGTCAGATACTCCTCTCCAATCCGGTATTCCTCATGATCCAACAGATTATCTGTAAGTTCTTCTCCCTGTGGTATCCAGTATGCTTCATACATACCAAGTCCACTCACATAGAGACGTGCTTTTGCAACCTTTTCCTTTTTGGAAACCTTCTTTTCAAAAATTGGATGCCTCTTTGTTCTGGATGATACTTCTGCTTTATAGTCTCCTGAATCACAGGTGATCCACTTTGCACTCCATGACAGCTCTCTTTTCGCTGTTTCAAAGAAAGCTGTTTCACTCGTTTCCTCTTCTCCATCCACATCCGTCCGAACTGTCACCTGCCAGAAATATCGTGTACATGGTTCTAATCCCATCTCCACTCTGCTTCCAATGCTGCGTAAATCACCACAAAAGCCTGTGTCTGTAACAATCTTTTCAAAGTCAGCATCCTCCGCAATAATAATTCTGGCGTCCTTTTGCTTCTTTCCTTTTGCTTCTTTTACTTTCCAGCTAAAGGTTACATTTTCCATCTGAAATCCAATCGGGTTTGTCAGATGATTCACTTGTAAATCATATAGCTTCATAGCCTTATTCTCCTCTTTTTATATTGAGCTCTTTTTCTATCATAATACTTATCTTCCCATACGTTCTCGATAAGCTGCTGGCGTCATGCCAACGACTTCGCGGAAAACACGGCTAAAATAATTGCGATTTCCAAACTGAAGTGCATCACTGATATCCTGTATGCTTTTCTGTGTAGAAATCAGTGCAATCTTTGCATACTCGATTCGGGCCTGCTTGATATAATCTGTTACACGCACGCCAACTTCTTTATAAAACTTCTTGGTAAAATAATATGTGGTATATCCACACAATCCAGCAATCTCATCTACATCCAATGATTTCTGCAAATTGGTCTTGATATAATCCATACACCCCTGGATCTCTTTTGAAATATTGCCATGATCCTGAATTTCACGAACACGATTTACATATTCTTCCAACATCTTGTTCTTTAATGCCTGTAATTGACTTATCGTCTCGCTTGCTTCAATTTTTTCCATATAAGAATGTTCGATCTCTCTGGCCGTACGAATCGATATACCACCCTCGATGGATGCACGATTGCAAAGTGCATTAAAAATAATCATCGTATTCTTTCCATCTCGAAGCGTATCTTTTGTATCTGTCAGATAGTTTTCTCTATAGTTGGAAGCGCCTTTTAATATTTCTGTATAGCTCAGATTACCTGTTTTGATGGCTTCCATTAACCTCATCTCCCAATCGACCGCTCTGTCATTTTGATCCGGAACTGCTGCATAATCTTCATCGTAATAATCAACAAGCTTTACTGTTTCTGAGTCAGCCTTCTGTTGAAAATAAAAATCAGGTTCCCGAATCACGCAATCCGTAATCGTATAATGCAGCATAGATGCAAACTGATATGCCACTGATGTAGTAATTACAGGAATCTGACTCATCAGGCGCAGGGAATCATGTAAAAGCTTTACGGAATTGATTTGTTTTCGAAGGCCTGCTTCCACTCGCTTCATCGAAGTATGATTTAAGAAAAAAGGCCCAACTATGATCATTAACTGATCTTCAAAATCATCAATGACACTTTCAGCAATCCATCCCATTCCCAACTGATCACTTAAAAAAACCGGCTTTTCCCATCCCTCTTTTCTGGAAAAAGCATATTCCATACAACCTCCCAGTTGCAGAAAGGATAAAACTTCCACTTCATTCGGACATGTTGTATAATACAGCTTTTGATCGCTTGCAAAACACCACATTCCGATTTCAGCCGCTGCAAAGATCTGTCCGGCCATTATTCTTAGTTTGATTGTAACTGGATAATCGTCGTTGAGCTTAAACATGAGCCACCTCCTATTTGCATACTACTTTCACATTTATAGTATACTTATCCATATAAGAAACAGCAATCCTTTTTGCGTAATTAACCTATACAAACAGCACTGAGAAAACCATTTTACCCGGAGCCATCCTTCATATGATTTTATGACATTTCACTAGCAGTTTCTGCTGATTCTCTTTTTGCCTGAATATTCTCTTTAATCTGTGGCATAAGCTTCGTTAACTTATACCCCTTCAGGGATACTGCAACTAATATGTAAAGAATCATTGGAACAATACTAAATAATAAGCGAATTGCTGTCAGTGATGTTTCTGAAGTAGTCGCAAGATCACCTGTAAATCCAGCAAAGTCAATAATCACTCCCAGAGCACCTGTTCCAAGCGCCGCACCAATTTTTGATGCGAGCCCGGTAATGCTGGTCATAGTACCTTCCATTCGAGGAATACCTTTCCATTCATTGAAATCAGCACATTCAATAATGACAAGTGCTAACAACATACTGGCTGGAACGGTTCCCATTCCTGTTAAGATTTTTGCCACTAATAATATCACGATACTGGTTCCAGCGAAAAAGTTAAGCAAATACCCAAAAGCTGAAATGAGAAATCCAACAATCATTAATTTCACAACCGAATACTTTGCAATTAATTTAGGAAAAGCAAAGGCCAGAGGAATCACAATAATCGTTACAACACTGGTCACACCCATCAGTCCAATATTTTGAACAATGTATTTGTAGTAGTATGTTTCAACTCCCATATTTGTCACAAAATTAAAAACAAAATTCATTAAAGCCAAAATCAAAATATATTTATTTGTTTTCATAACGCGAGAGATATCTTTCACTCTCACTTCTTCACCTGAAGAAGCATCTACATCATATTTTTCCGGAATGAAAATCATTCTTAAGATACCGATTCCTGCAAGAGGAATGGCAAAAAGTCCAATCAATCTGCTCCAACCTGTTGCTGAAACTGCAATCGTTCCAACCAAAGTAGGGAATGCGATATTAAATATAGCTGCCGCCAGCATTGTAATAACACTTCCATAAGAAGTAAGTTTAACAATCTGCTTTTCTTTAAAGGCACGAACCATATAAGATGTACTATTTGCAGTAAGGAACGTACTACAAATAGAACAAGAAAGAGCATACATAGCGAATACCCAAATACATTTTGCCACGATGCTAAATTTCTCTGGAGTTGAAAACAAAAGCCATGTTGTCAGCCACAATCCAATAATAAAAACCTCATATGGTCTGGCTTTTCCGAATTTTGTCTTTGTTTTATCCACAATAAAACCAGCAAAGGTATCAGTTACTCCATCTAAGACCTTACTTAAGATCAGAATTACCGCAACATATCTTCCCGGAATCTTTAACGTATCGGTACAATATACCATTAGATACGAAAATATTAATGTTACGACAGCCGTTGAAATCATTCTTCCCTGCCAGATCATTAACGTTCCAAATTTCAGCTTGTCATCCGAATTTACTTTATTTTTTTGTCCTTTTGCTCCCATAGTTTATTTTCCTCCATTAGTCTGCGTATAGAATTTCATAATCTCATCATCTGCATTGTCCTCACAGACCAGATAACTTGCCTTTAACAATTCCTGCTGACCAGCCAGAATAACTACTACATACTGTGAAAGCATCGATTTTAAGTTTAAAATATCTCCCTCATCCGTAGAAATATAAACCTCACCTTTGCATTTACGTGCATCCTTTAACATTTCAGAAACATTTATATCGCCTCTCAGTTTCTTTTTCATGGATTGTCCTCCTTTGATATTTGTTTGTTCATGTCTTTCATTTGATAACATCATTGTATAATAGAACCAGTAAAATCCTTATATCAAAATTGGAGTTTAGGGATGAATATTTAACCATTTAGAATTTAAATTATGTTTTTGACATATTCCAGACTTTTCTTTGGATAACGCATCTGGCTGTTTCGATCAACAGCGATCAGACCAAAAGTCATTCCAAATCCTGCCTGCCATTCAAAATTGTCCATAAGGCTCCAGTAGCAGTAGCCTTTAACCGGTATCCTCTCTGCGATACACTCAGAAACTCCCTGTAATGCTTCCTGGATAAAAGCACATCTTCTTTCATCATCTGATGTTGCAATACCATTTTCTGTTACGATCAAGTCTCCTTTAAACTCTCTTGAAACTTTACGAATCACATTGCCAAGAGATTTCGGATAATCCTCATAGCCCATCTGGGTGACAGGGGTTCCTTCTGCCGGAGGCAGCGTTCCATTTGCATCAACGATCTTTCGACTATAATTCTGTACTCCAAGAAAATCATCCTCTTTAAAGTATGGAAGATAAATACCAAAATCTTCATTCCATAATTTATCCGCTGTTTCCTGTCCATCTTTTGCAGGCTGATAATCAAACAATGATAAGGTTAGACCCACTTTTAAATCTGAATTAATCTCCTTAATAACTTTTACCGCAGCCTGATGGGCACGCATAATGATCATATCCTGTTCTACTGTTCGTCCACTCAGATAAGTATGTACCTTTCTTGGATCACAGGCAAAGATTTCTCCCTGTTCCTTCATTCCAAGCATAATCTTTTCCATATCAAGGTTGACTCCCACCTGAACGTTTCCATTTTTATTCGCATTCTCCTGCTTCTGAGCGTTCTGTGCCAGCTTTTTGTATTCTTCGGTAATCTTTTGCAGCTGCAGACCCATATTTGCTTCATTAATCGTACAGATGTATCCCATATATTCGCCTAATTCTGTAACAACAAATCTACAATATTTCGCAAATGCCTCCACCACATACCCGGAAGCCCATCCGCCCTTTGTGATAAGCCATTTGGGGCTTGAAAAATGATGCAGGGTAACAATCGGTGTGATCTGTTGATCGTTGCAAAACTGAAGCATTTCTCTATAATGGCCTACCTCAGCCTGATCAAATTTACCTTCCTCTGGCTCAATTCTTGCCCATTCAATGGAAAAACGATAAGTATTAAGTCCTGCATTTTTCATAAGTAAAATATCTTCCTGATAGCGATGATAGTGATCCACCGCTTCATTGGATGGTTCAACAAAGCTGGAATACTTCATATGCTCCATAGCCCAAAAATCACTATGTATATTGTTACCTTCTACCTGATGAGCAGCCGTTGCTGCACCAAACATAAAATTCTTTGAAAAACTCATATAGAACCTCCTACATTAATTAATTGTTTACTGCCTCTAAAATCTGCATAATCTTTTCGGCTGGAACTCCTGCCAGACCAATCAAGGCTCCAATCGGCATCTCCATAGCCATCGCTGCCGCCATTTCGGCAGATCCTTCACCAAGAGCTTCCGTATCCATCGAGTCGGATTTCTGTGTCATAGCCTTCATCATAGGTTCTAGTACTGCATGGCCTTTTGTAGTAGACAAGATTTCTCCTATTGTAGACTGCATGGTAAAGTGATGAGGGATTTCAACAGTACCTTCTACTGCAATCTTTCCAGTGACGTGGATATTATTTGATGCACTACCTACAAGGATTTCGTATTTTCCACTTTCTACATAGAAATCATGAATCGCTACTTCATAATAAGCAAACGCTCTTTTATCCAGAGAAAAGGTTACCGTCTTTTTTTCACCTGGACCAAGTGCCACCTTGGCAAATCCTTTTAACTCCTTGATTGCTCTAGGAAGTCGGCCTTCCGCATTTCCAACATAAAGCTGGACTGCCTCTTTTCCAAACACCTTTCCTGTATTTGTCACATCGACTGATACCTTGATGGTTTCCTGATCTGTCATTTTTGTTTTTTCTATAGCGAGATTGTCATATGCAAAGCTTGTATAGCTCAATCCAAATCCAAATGGAAACAGGACATCCATCTGCTTTTTCTCATAATATCGATATCCCACAAAGACACCCTCCTGATAAACAGGATTACCATCCGCCTCTGCAAAATTCAGATAACTTGGATTATGTGCTACATTCAATGGATAGGTTTCTGCCAGCTTACCAGATGGATTTACCTTTCCATATAACAGATTTACGGTTGCCTGTCCACAGGCATCTCCTGCCAGGTGCATTCCAAGTACAGCTTTTACTTCACTGATCCAAGGCATTGTGATGGCCGAACCATTATGAAGCACTACGATAATATTTTCATTTACCTTTGCCAGTTCAGAAATCAGTTGATTCTGGCTTTCTGGCATATCCAGACTCTTACGATCAGAGCCCTCTGATTCATAGGAATCAGGGAGTCCTGCAAAGACAACGACCTTGTCTGCTTCCTTTGCCACTTTGACAGCTTCCTGCAGGAGTGCTTCATTTCTGTCCTCCTGTTTGATATCATAACCTTCTGCAAATACGACAGAAAGCTCCTTTGCTGCTTCCAGTGAGCTTACTACTCTGGCACTGTTAATATGGCTGGATCCTGAGCCCTGATAGCGAGGTGTTTTGGCAAATGCGCCGATAAAGGCAACATTTTCCTTTTCATTTAAAGGAAGAATCTCCTTCTCATTCTTTAATAAAACCGCTGCATTCTCAGCCAGTTCTCTGGCAAAAGCAAAATCATTGGCTCTTGTGATATCATCCGAAACAGGCGCTTTCACCGGTTGTCCTTCCAGACTCCAAAACATAGTGCTCATGATATTTTTGACAGCCTGATCGACCTTACTCTCCTCCAGTCTTCCTTCCTGTACTGCTGCAACTATGGCATCCTTACCCGCATCATGACCACCCGGCATCACAAGATCAAGGCCGGCTTCTACACCCTTTACAGAATCCTTGCCTGCGCCCCAGTCTGTGACGACAAATCCGTCAAATCCCCATTTGTCTCGAAGGACATCTGTCAACAGCTCTTTGTTTTCGGCCATAAAGGTTCCGTTTACCTGATTATAGGCACACATGATGGAATGTGGATTGGCTTCTTTTACCACCATTTCAAACGCTGTAAGATAGATTTCATTCAGCGTACGTTCATCTACAATCGAATTTCCACTCATACGACGTGTTTCCTGATTATTTGCTGCAAAATGCTTAGGACAGGCAGAAATATGCTTAGACTGTAGTCCCTTCACATATCCTGTTGCCATTTTTCCTGATAAGTATGGATCCTCCGAATAATATTCAAAGTTTCTGCCACCCAGAGGACTTCTCTTGATATTTAGCCCTGGTCCGAGGAGAATGCTGACATGCTCTCTCTGACATTCTTCTCCCAAATGCTCTCCAAGCTTTGCTGCCAGCTCTGTATCAAAGGTAGATGCAACTGCACTGGCGGAAGGATAACAAACTGTTTCTATACTCTTGTTGATTCCCAGATGGTCGCTCTCACCTTCCTGCTTTCTAAGCCCGTTTGGTCCGTCGCACATCATAAATGCAGGAAGATATAATTCTGCATTATCCTTTGAATACCAATAGTCTTTTCCAGTCAGATACGCAGCCTTTTCTTCCAGCGACATCTTCTTAATACGTTCTTCTATCGTCATTTTTCCCTTCTCCCTTTCAAAAAAATATCCTTATGCATTATGCTTTGCCTGTAACTCTTTTTTGATCTGTGGTAATTCTTTATCCAGCTTATAAATTACCGCAAGAACTAATAAACAAATCGTCATAACTAATGGCAGCCAGTTAAACAAAGCAATAATAGTGGTATTGACAAGTGTTGACTGCACTGCCAGTGTTCCATCATAACCTACGAGGCCCATGATCAGGCCTACAATACCTGAAGCGATTCCGGATCCCAACTTACCCAGAAAACTATTGACAGAGCTCATAAGTCCTTCTACTCTGGTTCCTGTCTTCCATTCACCATAATCCATACAGTCAATCAAATAAATGCTCATCATCATAGAGAGTGGTAATACTGCTATACCAGCAAGCAGCGAACCAACCGTAAGCATCACAAGATTTGATCCACCCAGGGTACGAATGACGTATCCTATTACACCGATCACTGCACCTACTCGAATCAGCTTTATAGTCCCCAGTTTACGTGAAAGAACTGGGAAGAAAATCATAACGATTGGTGTAACCAATCCACTAAGAGAGACTAAGGTAGCCAAACCAATATTTCCAATTATGTACTTAAAATAATATGTCTGTGTCGCAGAACCAATATTTGTAATTATCGAAACTGTCAAGCCCATACCTGCTAAAATCCAGATATATTTGTTTTTGAAGATACATCTTAAGCCTTCCTTGACAGAAATGGTTTCCTTTTTCTCACTCTGCTCACTTGCAGTACTAACAACTTCTTTGATAAATACAAATCGCAGAATACCAATTACAGCCATTGGAACACCAAGGATCAGTGCGATAATGGTCCAGCCCTCTTTCGTTGTTCCGATTCCATTGATTAGCTGTGGCAGGAGCATAGAGATAATAATCGAGAATACCATGATGATTCCACCATTAAATGCCATAACCGAAACACGATTCTTTTCACTTCTAATGCTTCGTGCCAGATAAACCGCATCTCCACCATTTAAGAAAGTGGCACATATAGAGTTGATCAACGTATACAAAACAAAAACATAGATGCTAAGCCCAATTGTTCCCATCTTTGGTGCCGAAAAAAGCATGATTGTAAATCCCCATGCCAAAAGGATGAATATCTCATACGGTCTAGCTTTTCCCAGTTTAGAGTTTGTTTTATCAATAATGAATCCAACAAAGATATCGGTCACACCGTCAAAGATCTTGGAAGCAAGTAATAAGGTGCCCACTAAAAGAGGTGCCATACCGAGCATATCCGTACAATAGTAGGTAAGCTGCATAATGAGGATAACATTGATTGCCAGTGATAAACCTCTGGACGTCCAAGCCCATTTAACATATCTTGGCAGCTTTTCATTCTCAGCCGTTGTTTCTGGATTTAACCAATTCGTTTTTTTCTTTTCTTTCATTTGAGATACTCCTTTACTCTTTTTGTTAATGCAATGCTATCTCTTTCCCGCTCATTTTTCTGTTATTTTTTATATATTTCTATTAGTTATTAGGTGCATAAATATATTTCATATATTTTTTGACAGTTTTAACGGATTTTTGATATAATTTATTTTAAGAAAAGAATGATGAGGTGCAGAAATGATACAGAACACTACTTTAGAGACAGTAGCTGATATCTTTTTGAAAACAGAAAAGGTTTCCTTTTGGATTTATAATTTTGAGTGGGATTTGATCTATACCAACAGCCCATGTTCAAACGAGCTTCGAAATATTTTTTTCCTTGGAAAGAATACAGAAAAAATAGATGCTGATTCTGATACACGGGTTGCTTTTCTGGATGATGACTTTGGTTTGTCCTGGATCGTCCTGACCTATCAGGGACAGGACTATTCTAAAGGCTATTATATCCTTGGTCCTATTCTGATCACTACGATATCCGAAAATATTTTAAGAGAGCGAATGAGTATTAAAGATATGAGCGTATCTTCCCAGATCAAGTTTATCAATCTGGTATCCAATATTCCTGTCATGCCACAGATCTATTTTACACATTTGGGCAGTATGCTTTACTATTGCCTATTTCACGAAACATTTAAGCCAGAAGATATTTATGCTTCAACAATGAGTACAACTCTCCCAGAACAAAGCACTCCCATTTCCGAGATTTCTGCCAAAACGAACTATCATGGAAGCTATGCCATAGAGCAAAAAATATTGGAAAATGTTGTTTTCGGAAATATCTATTTTGAAAGCAGTAATCATATGGAAAATAACTATGCAACCGTAGGGACTATGGCGATAGGAGACCCTATTCGTCAACGAAAAAATGAAATGATCGTATATACTACATTAGTTGCTCGCGCCGCAATTCGTGGAGGACTTCCTTCTGAAACAGCCTACAATCTGTCTGATCAATATATCCAAAAGATAGAAGCCTGTCAGAATGGTAATGAGTTAATTCTAATAGGAAACAACATGTATTCCACATTTATCCATCAGGTTCATGCCCTGAAAAATCAAACCACCTACTCCTATGCCGTAACAGAAAGCCTGGCAATGCTTCACGCCAATATCCCCCTCTCTGTTGACATCTCTGAAATCGCCAAAACACTGGGCTATTCTACCTATTATTTAACCAGGCAGATCTTAAAAGAAACAGGAAAAAGCTTTAAAGAACATTTGGCCAGTGCCAAAATTGAATATGCCAAGAAACAGCTTTTGGATCCAAAGCTTTCTATCTCCTCGATCAGCGAAGTGTTAAAATACTCTACTCCAAGCTACTTTTCTGCTCAATTTAAAAAAATCGCAGGGTGTACGCCTAAAGAATACCGGCTGAGCAAGTTAAATAAAAAATAGCCTTCGGCTATTCAACTCCCCTGCCCCTCAATCTTGAGGGGTGGGATGCTGCCCATTTTTACTCTTCATCCTTTCTGCACAGATTATCCGGGTTACAATCAGGGTCTTCAGAAAAAGGGTGCTGCCACACGAAGTGTGAAACAGCACCCTTTAGGTTAATTGTAAATTGTAGAATGAAAATTTCCAAGATTAGTATTAGTACATATAAGTCAAATCTTGGTGATAAATGGTGATATTTTACGATACTCTTAAAAGTTCATTATCCCGCATAAATACTGGATTTCTCAGCCCTATTCGGGATGTTTTCAAAAATCTAGTTGCTTCCCATCTGGGCAGCCACTTCAGCAGCAAAGTCCTCCTGTTTTTTCTCAAGACCTTCTCCTGTCTCGAAACGAACAAACTTCTTAACAGTTACGTTAGCGTTGTTCTCTTTTGCTACTTTCTCTACATACTTAGCAACTGTCAGGTCGCTGTCCTGTACATATGCCTGGTCTAACAGACAAACTTCTTTCAGTTCTTTGTTCAGACGTCCGATGATCATCTTCTCGATGATGTTTTCCGGCTTCTCCGGGTTCTCTTTCTTAGCCTGAGCTAACAGAATCTCTTTTTCATGATCCATGTATTCCTGAGATACTTCTGCACGGGATACATACTTCGGATACATAGCTGCAACCTGCATTGCTACGTTCTTTAAGCATGTTCTGATTTCGTCGTTTACTACATCAGTTTCTGCTTCAACAAGGACACCAATGCGTCCGCCGCCGTGAATGTAAGAAACCACACATCCGTCTGTTACAACTTTTTCAAATCTTCTGATGTTTAAGTTTTCACCGATAACTGCAACTTTTTCTACCAATGCATCTTTTACAGTCTTAGATGTATCCTCTGCCCATGCTTCAGCCATAAATGCATCCATATCCGCTGCATCTGAGTCTGCTGCCTGATTTACCACTGCTTCTACGAAGCTCTGGAAATCTGCGTTCTTTGCAACGAAGTCTGTCTCTGAATTTACTTCTACGATTGCTGCCACTTTATCATCTTTAACGACTGTCTTAACGATACCTTCTGCTGCAATTCTTCCTGCTTTCTTCTCAGCTTTAGCCTGTCCGTTCTTTCTCAAGAATTCGATTGCTGCATCCATGTCTCCGTTAGTCTCTGTCAGAGCCTTCTTGCAGTCCATCATTCCTGCGCCTGTCATTTCTCTTAATTCTTTTACCATTCCTGCTGTAATTGCCATGATTCATTCCTCCATTATGATTATTTTGATATTTCTAATCCCTTATTACAAAAATGCTTCAACCTGTATCCACAGGCTGAAGCATCTTAAGTCCGTAATTACTCTGCTTCTACAGTCTCTTCAGCTACTGCTTCATCTGCAGCTTCTTCATAATATTCTTCGCCTGCTGCTCCCTGATTAGCCTCAATTACTGCATCAGCCATTTTGGAAACGATTAATTTAACAGCTCTGATAGCGTCATCGTTACCCGGGATTACGTAATCCAGTTCTTCTGGATCACAGTTTGTATCACAGATTCCGATCAGCGGGATTCCCAGTGTGTGAGCTTCCTGAACACAGATTCTTTCTTTCTTAGGATCAACGATGAAGATTGCATCCGGAACTCTCTTCATTTCTTTGATTCCGCCAAGGTTCTTCTCTAACTTAGCCCATTCTTTTTTCAGTTCGATTACTTCTTTTTTAGGAAGTACGTCGAATGTTCCGTCTTCGGACATTCTTTCGATATCTTTTAAACGCTGTACTCTGCTCTGGATTGTCTTGAAGTTAGTCAGCATACCACCGAGCCATCTTTCATTAACATAGAACATACCGCAGCGCTCTGCTTCTGCCTTAATTGCATCCTGTGCCTGTTTCTTTGTTCCTACGAACAGGATTGTTCCGCCGTTTGCAGCGATGTCTGCAACTGCCTGATATGCATCGTCAACCATTCCTACAGACTTCTGTAAGTCGATGATGTAGATGCCGTTTCTCTCTGTGTAGATGTAAGGAGCCATCTTAGGGTTCCATCTTCTTGTCTGATGTCCAAAATGAACACCTGCTTCTAAAAGTTGTTTCATTGAAATAACGCTCATGTTTCTTTCCTCCGTTTGGTTTTTAACTTCCGTATGCTTTTACTCTTCTTTGAGACCGGACTGTTTAATCAGCACGCTGAAACAGGCTTAGGCACCGTCAAAGATATCCGCATACGTGTTTTTTTGCAACGGTTGTAGTATATCATAGAAAATACTGGAATGCAAGGCTTTTCTGTAGTATATTGTCTGTGTTATGCTAAAGGTGTGAAATATGTCCGGGCATACTGTTTCCGGGCATATTACATATACTGCAGCTCAATAATAATACACCTTATGGAGGTAAGATATGAAATTTACATTTGCTCACAACAATTTAAATGTGTACGACCTGGAAAAGTCATTAAACTTCTACAAAGAAGCTCTTGGTCTGGAGGTTTCAAGCACGAAAGAAGCTGATGACGGCAGCTTCACCCTTGTATACCTAGGAGACGGCACGACACCGCATCTTTTGGAGCTGACATGGCTTCGCGATATGGACCGCCCGTATGAACTTGGTGACAACGAGATTCATCTGGCATTCCGTGTAACTGACTTCGACGCAGCTTTAAAGAAACATAAAGAGATGGGCTGTGTCTGTTTTGAAAATCCTGAAATGGGAATCTACTTCATTGAAGATCCCGATGGATACTGGCTGGAGATTGTTCCTGAAAAATAATGCCATATGCCAGAATCTCTATCTTTTGTCAATAAAAAAGCGGTAAAAAAAGAATCCCACATTGTCTGGGATTCTTTTTATTGCTTTATTCTTACCAGTATCTTACATATGCTGAAGCACGTACTGAGCTGACACAAATTGTTGTTCCCGGCTGCTGTGCTTCAATCATCTGGCCGCCGCCTATGTAAATCGCCACATGTCCGGGTGTCCATGCAATATCTCCCGGCTGCGGATCGCTTACCGGCATTCCACCTGCCAGCTGTGCAGAGTCCACACGTCCAATAGAGATTCCAGCCTGTGCATGGCACCACTGTGTAAGTCCTGAACAGTCAAGTCCGACATATGGTGTTGTTCCGCCCCATACATAAGGAACTCCGATCTGTGACCATGCTGCATTTACAATTGTCTGTGCAGCACTTGTATTACCCGCACTGCCTGAACCACCGCCTGAGTTTTCCGGGGTACTTGGAGCCTCTGGTGTCTGATTAGAAGTACCTCCACCATTGCTTTCTCCGCCTCCGGTGTTGTTATTATCAACAGCTGACTCATTGCCGTTATTGTTAGTGTTCGCGTTATTACTATTATTGTTGCTATTGTTATTATTGGAATTATTCTTTGCCGCAGCTTCCTGAGCAGCTTTCTCTCTTGCAGCCTGCTCCTCTGCTGCTTTTCTTGCTGCTTCCTGAATCTGTGCATCCAGATTGGCAACCTCGGCACTCTTATTCTCAATTGTAGTACTTAATTCAGTCTGCTGGGCTTCATATTCTGTCTGCATGTCCTCAAGCTTGTTCATGTCTTCTTCAAGTGTGTTCTTTAAGTCCTTTACTTCATTGACCGTCTCAACATACTCGTCCAACATCTGTCTGTCATAACTATGTACTTTCTGGGTATATTCAGCCTGGTTAAGCATCTCTGCGATACTGCCTGAGCTTAAGATTCTCTCTACGGCTGTGCCGTCACCCTCTTCATACATATATTTAATACGAAGCTTCATGTCTTCATACTGCTGTGCTTCTTTTTCTTCCGCTTCTTTCAACTGCTTCTCAGCCTTGGTGATCTCTTCACCTTTTGTAATCAACTGATTCTGCAGATCTGTCATCTTGGACATCAGTTCTGACAACTGTGACTGCAGGCTGTTTACTTCACTCTGTACAGCACTCTTCTTTGATTCCAGACTTGATGTATTTGGCGCAGCAAATACAGGCACAGCTACCATAGAACATGTCATTGCTGTTGCCACTAACATATTAAGTACTTTTTTTAATTTCATAAATTCACCCATCCTTAACTTATTTATTATCTATGTCCCCACATATATGTCCTTACTATACAATATTCTTCAGCATTTTTCAACAGGATTTATTGAAAAATAACATAATTTGGGGTTATGTAATTTTCATCTTATGTTCATACAAAATGAATTATAAAGGATAAGTGAAAAAAATGCAATATCTTTTTAACATTTGCGTAATATTTTAGACTTTAATATTACTTTCTGGCATACCCGAAACTGTTAACAAACTGTTTCAGAGCTTTTTCTTCCCTGCTATTTCCAATTCCGTGCTTTTTCACATAATTTTTCACCTCTCTGACATCATTTTTGTTAAATTCCCAGATTTCTCCAGTTCCGTTTTTACACTCCCATGTACCGGTTATTTTTTCTTTGTACACAGGGTCCTTGTACCACTTGGAATCAGCGGCCAGACCGCCATTTTTCTCATTACCTGAATCCAGGTTTTTTTCGTAATATTCCTGATTGATAAACCTTACATATTTTACTGGTTCCGGCTTTACCACTTCCCCGTCTTTTAAAATATGTACCGTACTCTGGCGGAAGGTTTCTTTCCCTTCACCACCGGGCCCCATACTGTCTTTTACACAGTAGGTGACCACCACATATCCTGATTCTTCAAATGTTACAAAATCTTCCGCATGAAAATCCAAGAGCTGTAAGTTTTCCTGAATTTTTCCGGGATACAGTTCATCATCTTCTTTATCTTTCGCCTTTACCCTTCCCGCGAAAATAGCATCCCTCAGAAGAGTTTCCTCCGTTATCGCACCAGCTTTTGCCTCTTCCAGAGTAAAATACCAGTCTTCTGTTTCAATTTCTGGGAATTCATTATATTTTACCTTTACAGTCCATTCATATTTTGTTTCATTCCCGAAACTGTCTGTGACAGCATATTTAATTTTATGGACAACCGGTGAATCCCCGGGGTCCATCTGCATAAACCATGTATCCAGCGTATAATCATCGGGCATGTTCGTCTCCCACGTGTCTGTCTGCCCTTTTTGTTTTTCCCCGCCGGATAATTTGCCGTCTGCATATTTTATCTGGAGGATCCTGATGCTTTCGGAGATATCGCCGTCTTCCCGGTCAGCAGCCTTCATATTTTCCAGAAGCATCTTTTTTGTAACTTCTGTCCCTTCGTAAAACTCTGTCACTCCGTCCGCCGAAATGACAGGTGCTTCATCCCACACTGCATAGAGGGTGATCTCCTGAAGGAATTCTTCATTTGAATAATTGCTGCCCTGCTGCTCTGCTGCCAGTCTCAGCAGATCTTCATATGAAAGGATAGATGTCTGTCTCTCAGGAAAACGCACTGTTTTTGCCGGTGCATCCGATGTAATATCCCACCCTGCAAAGGAGGACTGTTCTCTCTCATATTGCGTAAATTCCGCATTCTTCCGGACAGTGTACCCGCGGCCCGCTGTACATTCCTTCCATGTCACATAATCTGGCTTTACTTGCCCCTGCACGTTTTTATTACTGGCATAATTTATCTTAATTTTCGTCTTCCAGACCGCATATAATGTAATGTCTTTATTCACGGAAGAATTGAGTTCAGCCCCGGGCTGGTATTGTGCCGTGTCAGCACTGCTGTTTTCCGACCAGCCTCTGAATTTTACCAGATCCGAGGATGGAGTCAGAGAAGAAAGAGATCCGGTTTCATACCAGTATTTATCTGTCTCTCCCGGCATATCCTTAATGTCCGCATCAATATTCTTTTGATAATGAGCCCGGTATCTTGTACTCAATACAATATCTCCGTCAGATGCACCGGACCGGGAGTCCTGATAGTCTCCGGGGCGCAGGCAGTAACTGCCGTTAGGTGATAAACTAAACTGCCGGAAACAAGTACTGCCTTTTTTATTGTCGCAAGCATATTCCGCGGCCTTTCGGCCGTTCCTGTAATCAGCAGGTGTCAGTACTGCCGCGTGCTGTCCGCCCAGCCTCCCTGTAACAGATATGTACTTTCCTGCACACAGGTAAACATCGTTCCCTGTATCCACAGCGCCATTACCACTCATTTTCATCGCTGCGCCATTGTGATAGACTCCTTTCCCAATGCCGGCTGTATTGCCACGAATCGTTCCGCCACTGAGCTGCAATGTACTTCCTGCCTGAAGGCAGATTCCGCCTCCTGCACCTGCTGCACGGTTTCCGGTCACACTGCCTCCCGACATGTTCATGGTGCCATAGTTCTGAATTCCGGCGCCGTTCTGCGCCGTATTGGAATAAACTTCACCCCCGCTGATGTTTAAAGTGCTTCTATTTATAATGCCGGAAACAGGGTTCTCAAAGATACTCCCTCCCGTGACTGATGCCGTGCCTCCGCCTATTACTATGCCGCTTTCTGCATTGTTATGGATACGTACAGTCCCTGTAATTGTCATCTGCCGTCCCTGCGTGCTGATGCCATTCTTCTTGTTATGATAGATTTCGCCTCCGCTGATCTGAATAGTCCCCTGACCGTTTATATTTCCGACACCGGTTATGTTATCATGAATTGCACCCCCGGTCATGGTGAACGTACAGCTTCCTTCACCGACATGCACTCCACATTCCTGATTATTATAGATTTCGCCGCCGTATACGTTGATCGCTTTCTGTGAACGCATCCCGTCATACTTGTTGCCGTATATTTTCCCACCATAGATATTGACCGTACCGAATGTAGCTATACCGTGTGAACCGTTATTATAAATCCATGCGCCATCGTAAACATTTGTCGTGCCTAATTCATTCCATACTCCATTTCCCCGCGAATTTGTGAGTCTGGCACCGCTCTTTAGGTAAATAACTGCATTATGACTGCTGAGAACGCCCGAACTCCCCATTTTGTTCGCGTCAAACGTGATCGTGTACCCGTCTTTCCCGCTAATTGTCCACGTAGGGTTCCCTGTTCCCTGAGGAGTACAGATAATCCCAGCAGGTTCCAGTTTTGATTCATTGAAAGTCACCTTCACATTCTGCCCCTCAGGATATATGGAAAATGACTTGGTTGTCACAATATGCGTGGCCTCACAATTACGCAGGACATAAAGAGTTCCTCCATTCGGAAGGGCATTAAATGCACTGTTGAATGTTGTATAATAAGTACTCCCTATTCTGGCAACTGCATTAGCAGGACTTCCTGCCCGTACCGCCCCCATTATACCCGATGGTGCAGCTCTCATAAACGGTGTTTTATCCTGCTCTTTTGATTCCTCTTTCTCATCTGGTTTCCGCGCCTCTGCGTACATGCTGTACAAAAGAACTTTCACTTCCGCTTCAGTCTGCCCGGTGCTGTCCTCTTCCCTCTCTTCCATACATTCAAGCAGCCGGATCAGCTCAGTAATGTTACAGTCAGTCTTTGTTTTTAGGTATGCCGCATAGCCTTCAAAATCATTAATTTCTCCTCCATATGCTTCGATATCACTGTCATTCGCCATTATAGTTTCCCGAAATATGGCATATGCTGATTGTTCCCGGGATTTTTGCACGTCCACGTTTTCTGCTTCCGGACCTACATTAGTTTCATACTCCTCCGCGGGGCTGCTTTCTGTCCCTGCATCATTCTGATTATCCGCACCGGACTTAATCTGGTCATTTTCCACACATTCTTCCATATCAGCATCCGGATGTTTTGCAGTTTCATCCAGCCTGTTGATCAGCTCCCCGTAAAATTCCAATTCTTTCTCAATCTTTTCTTTTATGCTGTCCTCATCCTTTGCAGAGTTCCCGCCTTCAGCCTGTATACAATCCTGAACTGTTGCCGACACCAGCGCATACCTGTATAGCAGCATCAGCCCGTACAGTTCATCTTCTGAGAGCCTCTCCATAAAGGTATCCCTTTTACCGGTATCTGCATTGGCTAATATAGAAACAACATCCTCTTCCCTGAATAGCTGATACACGGCCTCATGATAATCATAATCCGGATCCTGAAAAATCTCTTCTGCAGGAGTCATCTGTGCCTCACTGATTATCGGAAAGCAGAGACCAGAGATCAGGAGCACAATAATTAACATAATGATTACTTTCACCCTTTTATTCATATCACTTCCTCCGTCTGGTAAACAGCCTGCAGTACGATTTCTTCCGTGACACATATGTCACTGATGTTTTCCCTGTTATACAGTATCCCTGTATGGTCCTCAGGTTTCACTATCCGCCACCCGCGAAATCTCCGGCCCTCCTTATCCATGTTAATGTTGGGAAGGGCTTCCGCCGTCAGATTGTCACCACTGTGGATACTGATCTGCTTAAGCACATAGTCCTTCTCTTCTTCACCTTTATGCTCCGCGTATCCTGCCTGAAATGACACATGGTAAAAGATATCTTCCTTTTCCACAAGGTCTTCCAGAATTACGGTCTTCCGGCAGGATATCTTTCCATGTCCTATCACCTGCTTGTAGGTTTCCTCTGCCCGGACATCCAGAAGTCCCTTTTCCACATCAATATCCAGAATTTCTATTGTATAGTCTGAGTTGCTTGTTGTTTTCAGCAGAAAGCCCTGAATGAAATCTGCTGCCAGTTCATCGCTTCCGTCCTCTTTTTCAATATGGTACACCGGATTGACTGTCAGAATCTTCATCGACTGCTCCATCGCCGCTCCCAGACTGTTGTCAAGTTCATTTTTCCGTGTTGTCCTGTCTTCTGCCGTTTGAATGGCAACTCCTGAAAATATCAGGATGATTACCAAGAAAAAGCCTATGACGGCATTCTTCATAAATCTGATTCCTCCCTGTTATTATCTGGCATAGCCTACTATCTCATGTTTTAAAAATAAATCTAGCATAGGAATGGTATAATCATATGTAAGCGTTACTTTCGCATATTTCCCGCCGCCGGCAGTCACAAGCGGTTCGACCTCCAGACCCGCATAACCGTTTTCTTCTGCTTTTTCCTTACAGCCGCGTATCACAATTTCCGAAAAATCACCAGCCTCCACTTCCGCGATCACAGCTGAGTGATAATTCTGTGCCCTCTGCGTATTCAAAGATGCCGTGATATACGCTGTGCTGAGTACTGCCATAAAAGCAATCATGATCATTCCGATCATTGTTTCAACCGCACCTTTCATCTTCTCTCCTTTCAGTCTGCAATAAAGCGGTACTCTTTTTCCTTTGCCTTCTCACTGGTGAGGTAGATTTCTAATGCCCTGTATGTCATTCTGTATTCGCCCTGTAGTCCGGGTGTAAAATGCTCCGGCTCCGTCACTGCCGTAATATCCTGCTCTCCGGGTGCAATGATTCTCACGATAGAAAGTTCCACATTTTCCCCGTCTTCATTTTTGGCCGTGATCTCAAACAAGTCACGGTCAAGCAGGTTATACTCCGTTCCCCTTCTCAGCTTCTTCACTCTGACGGACAATTCCGGGAGTGCTCTTGAGGCGATCGCGTTTGCAGCTGCAAAGGCATCTTTGTTCCCTATCGTCTCTGCAGGGCCTGTGCTTGCGAGCATTCCAAGGAATCCGTCTTCTCCCTTCCCGAATAAAAACAGCACCATCCCCGATAAAACCAGCGCGAGAATGATCACTTTTCCATATTCACCAATCACCGCCTTCAAGTTATGCACCTCCCTTTCATCCCGGCACTTCTCAGCTGCACAGGGTTCCGATCCCTTCTGCAAAGATGACTGCAAGGCGGCTTAAGCCCCCGTCCGGGTCCAGCAGGCCGGACATCACCCCTAGAAACAAAAGCCCCATAAAGCATGCCATCATAATCCCGCCATATTCTTCTATAAACTCTTTCATATCCTAAACTCCCATCACATATCATAAAACAGTTTTTCTGCCTTCTATATACTTGTTTCACAAAGCATCCTTAATATCTCCCACAGGCCTGACATAACTGCATACCCTATGAGCGAAACTGCAATAATGCCCCCGTATTCCTCCAGAAACTCTTTCATATGTCCTCCTTTCATGCCACACTATTCACTGCGGACAAAATATAAACTACGACAAGTGCCAGATCGGCCAGCATTTTTACCACTCCCGTGATCATCGGGAGCAGAATTAAAAAACTGATGCCTGCGATCTCATCCTCGGCCCTGATTCTTTCCGCCTTGTCCGTCATGGCCGCATTGCGCTCTACCAGCGGGGCGATCTGCCTGCTGATATCTGCGGCGCCAAATTCCGCCATTGAGTATAGAACCTTCATTGCAGATGTAATATCAGGAAGGCTGACCGGTTTCATAAAGCCCAGATAAGGCTGTACCGAATCCGGCTCCCTCTCAATCTTCTGGAGCAGTGTCCCTAATTCCTCCTTAAGAAGTTCCGGGGCATTTGCGATGGATTTCGCCAGTGAGACATGTACATTGTCCGTCTGGAGCTGGAGGGACATGCTCATCAGCCACTCAGGAAATGCTTTTTCCACTGCCCTTGTCACATGTTTCAGAGACACCCTGTACCTTCGCCCCGGCTGTGTCGCTATGAGAACCGCAAAACCTGTCAGAAGCCCGGCCGGCAGCATCTTTCCATTCAGCCCCAGGTACACGATGAACGGCAGGACCAGTCCCGCCTGGAAATATCCTTTTTGTCTTTCCCTGACCAGATTTCTGTGCATCACATAATCGTACTGTCTTTTCACTTCTTCATATTCCATGCCTTCCTCACCCAGAATAAGGCTCTTTGACAATTTCCTCTGGGCAATATACCAGATCAGCATGTTCAGAAGTATTGTCAGTGTAGTCACTGCCTGTGAAATAACCTGATCTGTAACCGCAAACTCCTTCGGAAGCATGAAGACAGTCATACCGCATATGAAAAAAGACAGCCCGATCCCGATTGTGATCTTTACTTTAACACTCTTCTTTTCCCGCTGCAGTTCGTATACCCGGTCAATCCACAGCTTCCTGTCATTCAGGAGAATATCGGCCGAAGCATCGAAGTCACCTCCCACTTCTTCTGCATTGATCAGGAAGTCATGGATTTTATAAAGCCTTGAACATCCATATTCCTTCTCTATAAATGAAAAAGCTTCCCGGTAAAGATTCTCTTTCGCATCTGCATTCTGGATATAACGTATCGCATCAGATATGGCATCATACAGCCTGCTTTCTCCTTTCTGGAACAATGCAAGTGTATCCTCCAGTGAAGTCAGGATTTTAGCCCGCCGCTTAAAGGAATACAGGATCTGCTCCATGTAAGCTGTAACGTCTTCAAACCGCTTCTGCTCATAGGCATTCCGGTATGTCATAATAAAAATCCCGGGGATAAAACAGACTGAGGCGACGCTGATGATCAGTACACACGGCACCTTAAGTCTGAAGATCCAGGTAAATGCAGCAATACATCCGAAAAGCCCCAGAAGATACTCTGCGTACTTCCGTACAGAAAAACGGTATCCTAACCGGTGCACCTCCTGTCTTGCATATCCGGGATTCCAGTACTTAACACGCCCTTTTTTTCTACTCTTTTTCATTCTCTCTGCCTCCAACAGATTCTTTCTTATGTACTCCGGACATTTTTTTGTTCAAATGGGTCATTTATATTCTCCAGCCTGAACTTTTTTCTAAGATTAACCGGTATTTCTTTCGAAACAAACCTGCCGCCTTCCACAATCAGCTGCGCAATATTTTCTTCTCCCACGCGGTCGAACAGGCATATCTGATCAATGTATCTTACCACTTCCTTATTTTCACTCACCTTCTTTCTGAGCAGAATCCCGACGTTTAAAAAGCTGTAAATATCATTCTCAAGTCTGGATGCGGCATAACTGTCCTGCATCATATTCTGGATCCTGTCCGGTATCTTTCTCGTATCATCTGTGTGCAGTGTGGTCAGCCCGTGGAGTCCCGTAGAGAAACATTCCAACAGGTACTTCACCTCAGCCGACCTTGCCTCTGAGAGCAGAACCCACTGCGGGTTCTGCCTCAAAGCCGTCTTGATTGCCTTTGTATAGGGGAACAGTTCACTGTCAACCTTCAATTCCACACAATTTGCCCCGGGATTGATCTCCCGGTAGTGTATCTCCAGGTTATCCTCGATGGTCATCACCTTTTCTTCTTTCGGTATATACTGTGTCAGGAACTTCAGCAGTTCCGTCTTTCCCGCACCCGGGCGGCCGCAGAAAACCATATTCATTCTGGCCTTCATGCAGAGGACCAGAAACGCCAGAACCTCTGCGGAACAGTACTGTTCCCTCAGCATCTTCTCTTTTGTCAGCCGCATGACCGCCGGTGTCTTGCGGATCGATACCGCATACCCTGTATTGGTGGCACTTGGATGTATAATGGATATCCGTAAGATATCGGTCTCCGCCTCCAGCACATTGTTAAACTTGTTTATCTGCTCACTCACTACATTGGAAACCCGGATGCTGAGCTGGCTGACGAATTCTTCTGTCAGATGCACGGGCACTTTATAAATACCGTGTTTTAAATGCTCTACCCATACATCCTTCCCATTATAGTTAATATCCGTAATCTCTTCGTCCCGCACATATTCAAGAAGCGGTCCGAAGCTCTCATCCTTTAAATTCCATGCTTCCTTTGAAACCCTCATCCAGCGCTCCCCCGTCTATCATCCGACAACGGATGCTGTTGTGCCGAGTGCCGTTGTCAATTTCCCCACTGCCTCAATAATGCCCGCCTTAATGCTGTTGCCAAGCGGTGTTGCTGCCACTACAATAATCATAATTACGATTGCCGCTACTACAATAACTCCATATTCTTCCATAAATGTTTTCATATACATTCCTCCTGTTCATTTAACCGAACCGGATATTCAAAATCCGCTTCGCTGTCTGTTTATAAACTCACCTTTACATTTTTCAATTACAGGTCCTGTGAACGGACAAACTTTAACAGATCAATACGCACCACCGCCTTTCCAAAATATCTATCTGCAGGTATAGAGAAAAAACGCCGTCTGCTAAAAATGCATCGGCACATATGCCTGCCAAAGCATCGTTTTCCCTTTACTTACGGGCTTAACCAATGCTTCTTACCAAATAAAGTACGAGTATCTCCGGAGACGATCCGAAAAGAATTATTACCGAATGATATATCTTTACAGATATAAGAAAACAAACGATATCAATTAAAACAAAATGTAAAATATGAGAGAAACTCTCAAAGCCGAAACAGTGACAATCAATACACTGTTTTGAAAATAGTAATTCAAGAACTTTAGATTTATTTTATACACTGTATAATATCATATATTGTATAGTATGTCAAGTACAAAAACTTATATAAATTTTATGCTATAAAATATTTTCTCTGACTGCTTTTCACTGCACTGGTCATATTCTTTATATCTCATAATATATCTGAATAGCCGTATAACCCGCCTTTTATTCACTAGCATGCTATGCAAATCTTATTAAAAAGCCCAAAAACACTGTAATATTAAAATACTAAACATGGAAAATTAAAGATTCCAAGATCCCAAAAGAAATAAAAGATAAATCCCTGATACAGACTTTTGTTCTGTCTGTGTTAATAGATTACTCCCAGATCCTTCAAAAGTCAAGCAAATTTTTCTGCACTTTTTGCAAACCTTTTGACCGGAAAATCTGATTGTAAAAACAGACACAGGACTTCGTAAAAAGTCCTGTGTCTGCCTCAAAACATACCCTAAAACATATTCGTAACATCCGGCTCCTGCTTAGGCACTGCCACATCCGGCTTTTCATCGATGCGCTGAATCAATACAAACATCACCGAACCTACAAATGCACAGACTACTGTTGTGATTCCCATCCTCATGGCCCTGCCTGTAAGCCAGGTAAACACCCCTGTATTCGTCAGAACCAGAGAGACCATATTCACTAAGATATGCAGAACAACAGGGGCCTTGAAGGACCCAAATTTCTCGTATACATAGCAGAGCAGCATCCCCAGTGCAAAAGTATATAAAAACTGTACTATATTCCCGTGTATAATACTGAATAAGAGTGTCGAATACAATGCGGCTTTCAAAAATCCGCCCTGTTCCCTGTACCGCTTATAAAGCACACCGCGGAACATCATCTCTTCCGCTATCGGCATGATAATTCCCAAACAGATAATCTGGACCGGAATACCTGCCGAGTAAAAAGTCTCCGACGTTTTCTGATACTCGGTACTGAAAAACGCCAGATTGGTCATGAAGCTTAAGCAGTTCAGACCGATGCACACTGCAACGCCTATCCCGATGATCTCTGCATATTTTAAGATACCGGCTTTTTTATTTAACGGGATCTGAAGTGTGCGCTCCATTTTCCGGTCCGCATGGAACAAAAACCATGTCAGCGGTATCGTACACAGAGCCCCGAATGCCAGGATCTCAACCTGATATCTTACGACAATCTCCATTAACTTTTCGGTACTTTGCATGGTCAGCTCCATAAACTCATCCTGCGTGGATGCGCCTGCTGCCAGCGTATTTCTCATGATCTCACCAAAATGCGGGGCCATCACGAAAAGCTCTGCGATGATCCTTCCTGCAAATTCAATCAGCCAATACAAAAGAATGGGGCCGGTCAGTCTCCAAAACTGCTTTGCCCCCGGATTCTTATTCATTCGTCTGTTTCCCTCACTTTCTTCTGTATCCACACCCTCACATCGCTTTCTTTCCCTTTTAAGGACCCCTGCACCATCTCCGGCTTTCCGCCGCCCCGTCCTGAGAATGCCTCATTCAGGCCTTTTGCCAGCGGGCGGACATCCAGATTCCTGCTGCCAATCACATAACGGTACTCCTCATCCCCTGTTTCCACAAAAACAGCACAGCCTTCTTTTCCTTCGGCCAGAACCAGGTTCATAAGGATTCTCGGCCCTTCACCCTCAAGGCCCTGTTCGAAAAAGCATACAAATGCTTCGTCCTTTGGGATTTCCTTTGCCCTGTACATAAGCAGCTGCTTCTGGCTGTCCGAAAGCTTCTGCTTCATCCGGCCGTTCTCCTCTTTCATGTGTTCCACAGCCTGCGCCACCTGATTCTCCTTCGCGCTCAGACTGGCAGAAATACTTCTCACCTGCTCCTCCTTCTGCCGGTAATCCAGAAGGGCGCGGAATCCGCAGAGCATGGTCACCCTGACGCCGCCTTTATAGCGCTGCACATTTGTCAGCTTAATGACACCGATCTCCCCGGTCCTCTTCACATGCGGCGCACAGCATGCACACACATCATATCCCGGAATCGTTACAATCCTGACCTGTCCCTCTATCTCGATCTTACTGCGGTATTCCAGATCTTTCAGTTCTTCTTTTGAAGGATAGCTGACGAGGACATCCAGATTTTTCACTGCCGCTTCATTGGCTGCCCACTCGATTTCCCGGAGTTCTTCTTTTGTAATATCTCCGTTAAAGTCCATCGTACAGTCCTCACTGCCCAGATGGAATCCCACATTATTATATCCAAATCTTTCATGGACAAGTCCCGAAACTATATGCTCGCCAGTATGCTGCTGCATTTTCATGAAACGCATATCCCAGTCAATTACTCCTGTTACATCCGTGTTCTCCTCAACAGGCGCTTCTGTCAGGTGATAAAGGATACCGTCCCTTTCATGGACATCCCTGACCCTGACCCCTGAAAGTGTGCCCGTATCCGCATACTGCCCGCCGCCCTCGGGAAAAAAGGCAGTCCTGTCAAGGACCACCTCATACTCTTCCCCTTTCGGCTGACACTTTAAGACCCGGGCCGTAAACTCCGTCATATGACTGTCCTGATAAAATAACTTTTCTGTCATAATCTTTCTCTACATCCTTTCCGGTGCCTCAAATCCGAGCAGGCCGATACATGTTTCCAGAATTTCTTTTACAAGTTTTAGGAGTGCAATATATCCTGCTTTCCGTTCCTCGTTCTCCTCTGTCAGAATCTTTGTTTCATGGTAAAACTTATTAAATGCATTGGCCAGATCATAGATGTATGCGCAGAGCCTGTGAGGTGCCGTCTCTTCGTATACTGCCTCTATCACATCGTTGAACTTTGCGGCCTCCAGCATAAGTGCCTTTTCGCAGTCACTGGACGCATTTTTAACAGAAAGCTGTGTAAGCTCTCCGCCGTTCTCCCGGTATTTATTTAAAATAGACTTGATACGCACGATCGTGTATAAAATATAAGGCCCTGTATTTCCTTCGAAGGACGTAAAACGGTCGACGTCAAACACATAATCTTTCGCCGCCTGATTGGACAGGTCACCATACTTGATGGCTGCCAGTCCCACGATCTTGGCCGTGTTCCTTGCTTCTTCCTCTGTGACAGTCCGGTTGTCCATGATCTTCTTGTACATCTCATCATTGATTTCCCGGATCAGGTTCTCCAGACGCATCACACCGCCTTCCCTCGTCTTGAAAGGCTTGCCGTCTTTCCCGTTCATCGTACCGAAACCTAGGAACTTAAGTGCCGTCTCCTCACGCACAATACCCGTCTTCTTTGCACAGCGGAAAACCTGTACAAAATGAAGTTCCTGACGCTTGTCCACAATATAGATCACTTCGTCCGGACGGTACAGCTTTTCTCTCTCTACCAGCGTTGCAAGGTCCGTTGTATCATACAGCGCGGCCCCGTCAGACTTTAAGATCATACACGGCGGAACTTCCTTCTTATCATCTTCTTCCTGTACATCTACCACAAGTGCACCGTCATCATAGTGGGCATACCCTTCACTTTTCAGTCTTTCCACCATATCAGGGATATATTTCTGTGCATCCGCCTCGCCTTTCCAGAGGTCGAAGTCAACATTCAGATTCTTATAATTCTTCTTCAGGTCAGTCACCGAAACATTCATGATATGATTCCAGATCGCGCGGTATCCTGCGTGCCCGTTCTGGAGCAGGAACGTTGCCTTAAGTGCTTCATCCCTGTAATCATCATGTTCCTTTGCATATGCACTGGCCGTCGGATATATCTCTTCCAGTTCGCCGATCGTAAACGGCGCTTTCTCTGGATATTCACCCTCAAAGGACTCATCAAAGTAAGGAAGCTCCGGTTTTCTTTTTCTCAGTTCTGTAATAATTAACCCCATCTGGTATCCCCAGTCGCCCAGATGGATATCTCCGATTACTTCGTTCCCTTTAAATCTGGCAATACGCTTCACGCTCTCTCCGATAATTGCTGAACGGAGATGCCCGACATGCAGAGGTTTGGCCACATTCGGCCCACCGTAATCAACCATGATTGTCTTTGGATTCTTTTCCTTCTCCACACCTAAGTCAGAGTCCGACGCCATCGCGTTCAGATACTGCGCCACAAAAGAAGGATCTGCCTTCAGATTGATAAATCCGGGATTGACAGCCTCTGCCATTTCAAAACAGGCACAGTCCTTCAACCCGGCCACCACATCATTCGCAATCATGATCGGCGCCTTTTTATAAGTCTTTGCAGCTGCCATTGCACCATTACACTGATATTCACACAAATCCGGTCTGTTGGACAACGTCACCTTTGCAAAAGCCTCATCATATCCGGCTGCCTGAAAGGCTTTTTTCATTTCTATGGTAATAAGTTCCAGTAATGTATTCACTTTTATTTCACGCTCCGTTCTATTTTTCTTCCATTCGGATATTTTATCATGTATAATCAGGAAGTACAAGTATTAATCATAGAAGATTGCCCGTGTTTTCGGGCCCGGAGTTTAAGCATATTTTAAGAAGGATGGTAACAATAATGAAAATAGGATCACATGTAGGGATGAGCGGTAAAGAAATGCTGCTCGGTTCCGCGAAAGAAGCTGTTTCTTATGGAGCAGATACATTTATGTTTTATACAGGGGCGCCCCAGAATACGCGCCGTAAGGATATCAGTGAATTGAATATCGGTCCGGCATGGGAATATATGGGTGAACATGGCATCGATGAAATTATCGTCCATGCCCCATACATCATCAATCTCGGCAATGCCGTAAAGCCCGAGACTTTTGAGCTCGCCGTTGAATTTCTCGATAAAGAGATTAAACGTACCGTTGCCTGCAGAAGCCACATCCTGATCCTCCACCCCGGCGCACACGTCGGTGAGGGAACAGATACCGGCACTGCACAGATCATCAAAGGACTGAATGAAGTCCTGACGAAGGATACGGACTGTTTCATCGCGCTTGAGACAATGGCCGGAAAGGGTTCCGAGGTTGGGCGCTCATTTGAAGAACTGGCACGCATCTACGACGGGGTCACATATAACGAAAAACTCCGGGTATGTTTTGATACCTGCCACACAAGTGACAGCGGGTATGACATCGTCCACCATTTCGATGACGTCGTTCAGGAATTCGACCAGATCATCGGAAAGGACCAGATCGCAGTTTTTCATATTAATGACAGTAAAAATGTTCCCGGGGCCGCGAAAGACCGTCATGCAAACATTGGTTTCGGCGAAATCGGCTTTGATGCAATCAACACCATTGTACACCATAAAGACTTTGAAAACGTGCCCAAGATTCTGGAAACACCCTATATTCCGTCCCCGACAAAGGAGAAGAAGTCTTATGCCCCTTATAAGTATGAGATTGAAATGCTGCGAAAAGGTGTATTTGATCCGGACTTATTAAACAAGATTATCGCAGATCATGAAAAGTCTGCTGACTGAGGCTTGACATCTGCACACCCTCATTGTATGATTGTATTATATAGTTAGTACAGTCGTAGATTTATAAGCAACAACGGTGTGCGATATCTCTCCGCAAAAAAGATATGATGAGGTATCGTTTATTTTTGTTGTACATTATAGAAAAAGAGGTGACTTAGATGCCGTGGGATTTAGATAATGACCGTCCCATCTACCTGCAGCTCATGGAGCGGATCCAGCAGGACATCATTGCCGGCACATACAAGCCGGGAGACAAGCTTCCCTCCGTACGTGATCTGGCACTGGATGCCGCCGTGAATCCGAATACCATGCAGAAAGCACTCTCCGAGCTGGAGAGAAGCGGACTGGTATATTCACAGCGGACCAGCGGCCGGTTTATCACTGAGGACAAGAAGATGCTGAAGAATATGAAGCTTGAACTGGCATCGGAGCACATCCACCAGTTTCTTGAGAAAATGGAACTGCTTGGATTTGAATCCGGGGAGACTTTAGAATTGATTCAGAAAGCATTAAAGGAGGATAAGTAAATGAAACCACTTCTGGAATGTCAGGGATTAACTAAAAAATATAACAACTTCTATGCCCTTTCCAATCTGGACCTGACTCTGGAAAGAGGCCAGATCGTAGGCCTGCTCGGCCCGAACGGCAGCGGCAAGACAACACTGATCAAGCTGATTAACGGACTTCTTATTCCCACTGACGGCCGTGTCATGATTAACAGTCTGGCTCCCGGGGTCGAAACAAAAAAACTGGTATCCTATCTGCCTGAACGTGGATATTTAAATGATCACATGCGAGTAGACGAAATCTTATCCTATTTTGTAGACTTCTATGACAATTTCAGCATCGAACGTGCAAATGCCATGCTGAAAGATCTGGAAATTGACACCCATGCCCGCCTGAGGACACTTTCAAAAGGAACAAAGGAAAAGGTCCAGCTTGTCCTTGTCATGAGCCGGGATGCAGAACTCTACATACTGGACGAGCCGATCGGGGGTGTCGACCCGGCGGCCAGAGATTATATCCTGCACACGATTCTGACGAATTACAATGAGAATGCAACAATCCTGTTATCTACACATCTCATTACTGATATTGAAAACGTGCTGGACAGGGTAATCTTCCTTCAGAACGGACAGCTTACCCTGAATGCAACGGTTGACGAGATCCGCAGCAAATGGGGCAAATCTGTAGATGCTTTATTCAGGGAGGTATTCAAATGTTAGGGAAATTAGTGAAATATGATCTGAAATACGGAATGCGCATTTTCATTGTACTGCATGCCATACTGGTGACTGCCTGCATACTCGGACGCATTCTTTTCATGAATCAGCTGGACTTTAATTTAAAATTAGAAGCTTACCTTTCCCCGCTGATTTTATTTTTCTCCCTGTTCCTCCTTTTGTTCACCGGTGTTGGATTTGGCATTAACATCCTGTTAGTTGCCCGTTTTTATAAAAACCTGTATACAGATGAAGGATATCTGACATGGACCCTTCCGGCAACGGCAACCCAGCAGTTGTGGGGAAAGATCATATCAGGAATCATATGGGAATTTTCAAGCATTCTGATCTCGGCCGCATCCTTACTGATACTGGTAAGCGGCGACAATGTGACGGAGGCATATGCACAGGTGGCCGCGGATGTTACGAAGTCTCTTGGAATGCCGATCACACAGTTTGGTATCAGCCTGCTGATTTATTCCCTGTTCGGCACCCTTGGCAGCATTGTCATGCTTTACCTCTGTGTGGCAATCGGGCAGTTGTTCCCGGGCCACCGCATCTTATGTGCGATTGTCACTTATTTTATACTGTCAGCCATAATACAGGTCCTCTCATTTTCACTGATGTTTGCATTTAATATAGGGCCCGGCACGACAGCATATCTTGCCAGCCGTGGAATGCCAGCCACACATTATATGGTAACTTCTTTCAGACTGGGAGGAGTCATGTCAGCCATCATTATGATAGCAGCCTATTTCGGTGTCCAGTATATTATGAACAAAAAACTAAATCTCAGTTAAAAAAGAGCCTGCAGGTGGATTTGAGTCAAATCAAACCCCATCCGCAGGCTCTTCCTTATTCCAATATCTCTTTAAAACACTATTTGGACAAGAACCATATACAAAACAGTTCCCGCCCCAATGCTTAAAAGGTTATTCCTTTTCCATACATGGAGAACCACGACAGCCAATACGGCAATCAGTTCTGGTAATCCATGAGGAGCTGCCATAATCTGCGTGTCTTTCAGGCAGTATATGACCAGCATACCTATCACAGCAGGTGTCAGGACCTTTCCCAGGTACTCAACAACCTTTGGTATCTCTTTCCCTTTCGGGAAAACAAGAAACGGAACAGCCCTTGTGGCAAACGTCGTTGCCGCCACTGCAAGTATGATCAGTAGAGAAGTCACTGCATTTACCGGCATGTCTCCACCTCCCCTTCATTTCCGTGATCCGTATCCCTGTCCAGCCGCTTCTTCATAACAAACAGCACAAGGATACTCAATATCATGGTCGGGAAGACAAAGCTTGCGCTTCCGAATACCTGCAGGCACAGCAGGGCACTGATCACCCCGATCACTGCCGGAATCCGGTTCCTTGCCTCCATCCACTGTTCCACAAATATTACAACAAACAAAGCTGTCATCGCGAATTCAATCCCTTCTGCATTGAACGGCAGGACACTCTTCAGGATCCCCCCTATTGCAGAGCCAATGACCCAGTAACTCTGATCCAGAAGTGAGATTGCGAGCAGGAACTTGTCCTCCTCCACATCCTCGGGCACCTTCGTTGTACATAAAAGCGAGTATGTCTCATCCGTCAGACCGAAAATCATGTACCAGCGTTTCGCACCCATTCTGTGGAACCGTTCCAACAGCGACAATCCATAAAAGATATGGCGTATATTAACCATCAGCGTCATAAAAATCACCTGTATGAAGGAAATTCCGGGGACAAAAAAGTTAACCGCCAGATACTGCCCTGACCCGGCATACACCAGCAGGCTCATTAGTACGGCCCACCAGGCTGAATATCCTTTTTCCGCATACATGACCCCAAAAGCAATCCCGATAAATAAATATCCCGTCAGCACCGGAATCGTATAAGGGAATGCCTTTTTAAACGCTTTCTTATAACCTGACATCTCACTCATTCCTTCTTGTATATATTAACATTTGTATCCTTATAATGTTGGGGCAAAAGTTATCCCGCCCCCTGATAAGTTTCAGAGCATAAAAAATACACGTCTGGGCGGAGTCGAACCGCCGCACATGCCTCCGGAGGGCATTGCTCTATCCACTGAGCTACAGACGCATAATCGGATATGTCCTGCCAGTCTTAAATCATCCTCAACAGAACGCCTTATAATCCTAGCACAAATTTTCCAAAAAGTAAAGACTAAAGAAACAAAAAACCGGAGTTGGTGGAAATTCTAGTAAGTCTGCACCAACTCCGGTTTATACAGTTATCCGCCTGCGGCCTGCAAAAGCGTAAAGTTATACACCTATTCCATGCCGCCTTTTGGCCGGATCATCAGCCGGCGTCCCTTGCGCTGGTAGAAGTAAGCATGGCTGCTTAATACCTCCTCCGGCTCTACCTGTGTCTCATTGATTTCGTTCACCATCTCGTCCATCTCATCCGGGTCCAGTCCCCTGGATTCAGGGACAATAATAACCTCGTGGACGCTGCTCGGAAGGATATAGTAATCCTCTTTCAGCATATCGCCGATCATTTCGAGCACATGTGGATATATCATACATGCCGCGCCATAATTTCTTACAGAGTTTGTAAGTACATACATAACATCTTTTTTATTTTTCCGGGATTCCCGAAGAAGATTCTCCGCCTCCCGGTCCTCGGTGACCTCCAGCATTTCCGCGATTGCATGCTGCATTGTAAAAAATTCCGCGGGAAGTATTGTCTTTACATTTTTGACTGCCTCAGTGAAAAGCTCATCTCTCGAAATCCCCCATTTCTCCAGATGGTCATTACTTATTTGAATAGAGGCTGTCCCCTTTTTATCCAGGTCTAAAAGAACATAAAAGACAATCGCCAGGTCCAGCACGTCGACATACGGCACCTTTTTAAGGAGGGCTTTATTTTTCATCTTATGGACAAGCTTGAACACGATCTTGTTCCTGATTTCTGAGTAATCCTCAAACTGCGCAGGATCCCAGATTTGCTCTTCCCCCACTGATTCATAGAATGCCATGATCTCCCCGATCAGTTTTTCCATAGATTCCCCTCTTTGAAACCTGACAAAAAAGCCTTCGAGATAAATTGTAGGGGCTGTATTACTCCCTGTCCGTTCAATCATAACTCCTTTTTTCTCTTTGCCGTTATTCTTAACAGCAGTATAAACACTTGCCTTTACCCCCTCCTTTAATCTTTTATTCAATTCTTTTTCAACAGCGTATAAAAATTCCTGATATCCCATATATCTCCTCTCTAATATTATACGCTCATCATAAAAGTTGTGAAAACGGCACGACCCGTGCCTTGATAAATGGATCTGAAACAAATTATGTAAATAGATTATATCCGATTCCCGCCGAAAACACAATCCTTTTTTCTGCCAAGATTTGTTGCATTATGTAACCAGTTTCATGGGGCGTACTTTCCCATGAAACTAATAAAGACCTGCATGGATACAAACTCTATCCATGCAGGCCTATTCTTTCATTCCATGCTCTTATACACGTGACAGGTACTCCCCTGTTCTTGTATCGATCTTCAGTACGTCTCCCTGCTCTACGAACAGCGGAACATAAACGACTGCCCCGGTCTCAACTGTAGCCGGCTTTGTAGCTCCCTGAGCTGTATCACCCTTGAATCCAGGCTCTGTCTCTGTAATAGCAAGCTCTACGAACAGAGGCGGCTCTACGGAAAATACATTGCCGTTATGAGAACAGATCTTAACTACTTCGTTCTCTTTTACAAACTTCAGAGCATCTCCAACTACTTCTGTATTCAGTGCGATCTGGTCATATGTCTCCACATCCATGAAGTTATATAAATCTCCGTCCTGATAAAGGTACTGCATGTCCTTTCTCTCGATACGTGCCTGTTCAAACTTCTCCTGAGGTCTGAATGTTCTTTCTACAGCACCCCCGTTGATTATATTTTTCATTTTTGTTCTGACAAAAGCTGCACCTTTACCTGGTTTTACATGCTGGAACTCTAAAATCTGGTAAATATTTCCGTCAATTTCAACTGTTAAACCATTCTTAAAATCTCCTGCTGAAATCATTGTAATCCTCCTTCAATTGCGCAATTCATGCACTTACCTAATTTACACTGTTTATAATTTTATAATAGTTTCCTATATTTTTCAACCTTTTTTTACTTAGATGCTGTCTTCTTTTGCTTCTTTTTATAAAAATGCAGCACAATCCGCTCTAAATAACGCTTTAAAACGATCTGGATCTCTTCTTTCGGATGGATCGGCTTCACTAGGATATTCCTGATCCCGGTTCTTTTCGCACCCCATACATCCGTAAAAAGCTGGTCCCCTACGAAAATCGTATTCGAACAATCTGTCCCCATGATTTCCATTGCTTTTTTGTAATTCTTCGTGGAAGGCTTGTGCGCATTATAAATATAGTTCGTCTGAATCTCTTCATTGAACATCTTCACACGTGCCTCCTGATTGTTGGATATCAGGCAGGATGAAAAACCGATATCCTTCAGGCGCGCAAATAATTTCTTTGCACGTTCATCCGCAGGCGCGCCATGCGGTACAAGGGTATTATCAATATCAAATATAACGCCTCTCATACCTTCCTCATATAATTTTTCAAAAGGGATGACGTATGTAGACATCTTATAGTCATCAGGAAAAAATTTATCAAACATTACTCTGCATCCATCTCCATTAATTTAGAAATCAGTTCCTCGCACACCTGCAGCACAGTCTTATTATCCGTCTGAATAACAATATCCGCAGCCGCCTCATATTTTTCACGGCGCTTTTCCATCAGCTCCGCTATATATTCCACATTATTGTTGCCATTTAGAATCGGCCTCTCCTCACTGTCCTTAACACGCTCATATACAGTCTGCGGGCTTGCCGTCAGAAGTACGACCCTGCCGTTCTTCTTCATCTCCGCAACATTCTCCTCACGCAAAGCCGCACCGCCTCCGCATGAAATGATCGTGTTCTTCTTTGACTGCATCTCCACAAGCAGCTTTGTTTCCAGATCTCTGAAATATTCTTCTCCATATGTAGCAAAAATATCCGGAATACTCATCTCTTCCCGCTCTGAAATCACCTGGTCCATCTCCACAATCTTCATTGCAAACATGGTGCTTAAGTAATCCGATACCGTTGATTTGCCCGCACCCATAAAACCGATAAGGACAATATTATAAGAAAAGAGCTTTCTTGCCTGTATTCTCTTACTATTCCTGACAATTCTGCGAAATACATCATGAATCTCTTCCTGATACTTGTTTCCCTCCAGCTTTTCCTGAAGCCTTCTCTCCTGCTTATCTTCCTGAGCCGGCTGCAGGATCGGCATGCCATACTCTTCCTTATATGCCATGATCTTCTCAACTATCGCATTACGTTCCACCAGGGCGTCAATAATTTTATCATCGCATAATGCAAGCTGCTCACGGTACATTTCTAAATCATTCATCTTCCACCGTCCACCTTTTATTTCTTTTCAAAACTAATACACCATATTATAGCAATTTTCCCAGGGGTTAGCAAGAAAAAAAGGTATTCCCGTTCAGAAATACCTTTTCCTTATTTACCAGCTTTGCTTCGTTCCTGAGCGGCTCTCACGTCTCCTTTAAAAAGCTCCCAGGCCTTCTCGTCCTCTACAAAATATTTCGGACATATCTTTCCCGTCACGTCATAATGTCGTATCACATCGTCCTCGGTCAGCCCGAACTTGTCACAAAGCCACGCTGTTAACTGTACCAGAGACTTATAAGTCTCGTCTGTAAACTTTCCACTCTCATCCGGATGGCAACATTCAATGGAAACCGTATCGTGGTTCCTGCTGTTCGAGGCATAGGCGAGTTCCCATGTAGGAACACACTGTATAATCTCTCCGTCTATCCCTACCACAAAGTGACTGCTCACAGACGTCTCATGGCTGTCCTTGAGCCCTTCAAAGTAATCCCTGTTATTCTGTGCCGTGCTTCCCGGATTCGCAGTATAGTGGATGACAATCCCCTTGATCGGGTCCGACTCAATCCCGGGTCTGGAGTATTCATTGACATCCAGGAGCTGGACATCGATATCCGGCTGGGACGCATCCACCTTAACGCCTGTATTCTCCCGGTTCCTGCTTCCTGCTGTACACGAGTAAATCCCCAGCACAATCGTTAAAATCACCAGAAATATAATTCCGCCATAAATACACAATGTCTTCTTATCCAAATTTAAATTCTTTATTGAAAATCTATATCTGCGCCTTCGTTTCTTCCTCATCAGTATACCCTCACCACATAATCTACGACTATTTTAGCACAGAAACAGAATATAAAATTGAATAATTCATGATTATTTTATTAATTTTTCTTCACCACTATATCTGCATGCTTCTTTATACCGGTCAGAATGGGCCTAGTTTGATCCCTACCCCTATACTGATGAATACCATGCATACCGCCATGATTATGAGAAATAACGGACCAAAGAAACGGAGCCATTTTTTATAAGGTATCCCGGCGACCATCAGGATTGCTATCAGGGAACCGTTCGTGGGGTACAAAAAGTTAGAGAACCCGTCTCCAAACTGGCTTGCCAGACAAGCCACCTGGCGTGTAACATTTCCCATATCCGCCAATGGAACAATAATCGGGATCGTAATTGCTGCCTGCCCGCTGCCCGACGGTATTAAAAAGTTAATGATTGTCTGCATAACAAGCAGCATGTTCGCAGTAATCAGGGAAGACTTCCCAACAACAAGCCTTGCCAGAAAAGCAATAATCGTATCCACCACCATCGCCTCCTCCAGAATATACAGGATAGCGCGTGCAAACAACATAACCATAGCAGCATAAAACAAATCTTTCATGCCCTCGCCCATCATGTCACATATCTCATTAAGCCCACTCCCGTATGCAAGCCCTGTTGCAAATGTCATTGCCACAAAGCATGCTGCCATCTGCGGAAAATCAAAACCCATCCTGACTGTACCGAAAAGCAAAAACGCAAAAACTGCTAAAAATGCAATTCCGGCACGGATTAATGCAGGGGTAAAGGTCACTGCTTCCTCTTTAATCGCTGTGTATTTTGTATTCATTCCATTCATCAGGCTTTTAGACGGGTCCTTCTTAATCTTTTTTGCATACCGCATCAGATAAAGATAACAGATAAACAGTATCACCCCGAAACAGACAGCCCGGTATCCAAGTGCCGAATAAATCGGGAGCTCCGCCAGTTTATGTGCAATAGCAGTAAACAGCGGATTTGTCATCGCCGCCCCGAAACCGGCGCATGCGGCAAGCATGACAATCCCAGCCCCGACTACCACATCATATCCGAGTGCAAGTACAAGGGGGACGATCATGGGAATAATCACTACGCTAAGTTCCCACATACTTGTAAATGCCACCTGTGTCCCGATTGCAAGCATAAGAATGAATGCAATGACATAAAAACTCGTATGCTTGAGCTTATGTGCGAGAGCTTTTATCGCAGTTTCAAGCAGGCCGATACGCTTTACAACACCAAAGGCCCCTCCTGCAAAAAACAGCATCGCCATTAAACTGGCTGCATTGTTAAAGCCTTGGTAAAAAGATAAGAAAAAATCTGAAATACCTACATAGTGTTTATCTACATATTGGAAGCTATCCGGGTCGACTACCATCCTTCCGTCTACGGAAAGCCTTTCATACATTCCACTTGGAATAATGTTGGAAAAAATAGTTGCAATTACCAAGATAATAAGTAGTGCAAAGAAAGGATTTACCTCAGTATGTTTCTTTGTTGCCCGAGCAAAAAAACGTTTCATCATTTCTCCCCCTATCTTTATCAGGATTTTTTATGCTTCATAATCTGCCCCATAAGATTCAGCATTGTCATTGCGGCAACACGGGGAGTCACTCCGGCAGGGTCATACTGCGGTGCAACCTCTACCAAATCAAATCCCACAATTTCCCCCATGCTGCAGACTCCTGCCAGCAATTCTGCTACTTCATCATAGTATAAGCCCCCCGGTGACGGTGATCCGACTCCCGGAGCAATTGAAATGTCATAACCGTCAATGTCCAGAGAAATAAAATATTTCTCTGCCTTCGGTACTTTTTTCAGCACTTCCTGCATCCCTGTTCTGTGTACTTCTTTTGCCGGAACCACAATACTTCCATATTTTTCCGCATCTTCAAAATCTGCCCGCTTACTTGACCCAAGTCCTCTCATCCCGATCTGTATCATCGGGCCAATATGATCCATCTCCGAAAGTCTTCTCATAGGGCTTCCATTTCCATAATATTGCGGACCCACATGGTCAGTCCAGTCTAAATGTGCATCAATATGCACGATACAGATTTCACTGCCAAGGCACGACAGCGCACGCCCCACAGGAATTGTAATGGAATGGTCCCCTCCCATGATTGCCGGAACCGCACCTTTTTCCAATATTTTTCTCACAGATTCTTCAATACTTTTAAAAGAATATTCGATATCCCCATGCAGCACATCTGCATCACCGCAGTCAACCACCCTGATCGGTGCCGCCAATAGCTGTTCCTGTGTTTCAGGATCATAAAACCCTGCATCACCGCGCGCATAATGTGTAGATACCTCCCTGATTCGTCTGGGTCCGAGACGGGCCCCGGATAAAAATCCAACCCCAAGGTCATAGGGAACACCAAGCACTGCGATGTCCGCATCCAGTTCCTCCAGATCTGTGCAAATAGGGTACTTTGCAAATGAACAGATTCCAGTGATAGGTTGATTTAATTTTTTCATTTCGTATCCTCCTTTTTTATATTCAGTATACAATTCTAATTATTTTTGGTATATAATTAAAAAAAGGTAAACATAATCCAAAACATAAAAAAAGAAAGAATACATAATTAAAAACCTTATTTAAAAAGGAGATAAAGATGGACAAAACAGATTACAAAATTTTGAAGATTTTACAGCAAAATGCCCGAACCTCGATCAAGCAAATTAGCCAGCAGGTAAACCTGTCCGCCCCCTCAGTCACAGAGCGTATACGCCGTCTGGAAGAATCAGGTGTCATTCAGGGGTACCACGCCCGTATAAACCCTGCCAAGCTCTCCAAAAGCCTGACTGTCTTTATTGCCGTAGACGTTATACCCATGAAATATGCAGCATTCAGCAGTTTCTGCAGTTCCTGCCCGCAGATTCTGGAGCATCACAGAGTAGTCGGTATACATAATGCAATGCTGTTGGCAGCACTTCACGAATCTTCCGAATTAGAACACCTGATTGACCAGTTGAAAAGATATGGAACCACAAGTACATCTATCATATTATCAACCTTATTCGCCAACAAACCAATTGATATCGATAAAAACAGTTAGACAAACAGAAAAAGTGAGGAAACAAGACTGGATTTAAGCGTCTTCCTTTTCCTCACTTTTTATTTAATATTGAGTTATTATTAATTATTCAGTCTTACTGACAGCTCTCTTATTCATCCACGCTGTAGTTTGGTGCTTCCTTTGTGATATGAATATCATGCGGATGGCTTTCCTTCAGTGAAGCAGCGGAAATCTTAACGAACTGACCGTTCTCCTTCAAATCTTCGATGGTAGCTGTTCCACAGTATCCCATGCCGGAACGAAGTCCGCCCATCAGCTGGAACACAGTGTCTTCTACTGTTCCCTTGTAAGCAACACGTCCTTCCACACCCTCCGGAACAAGCTTCTTCGCATCAGCCTGGAAGTATCTGTCTTTGCTTCCGTTCTCCATTGCAGAGATGGAACCCATGCCGCGGTATACTTTATATTTCCTTCCCTGGAATAATTCGAATGTTCCCGGGCTCTCGTCGCATCCCGCAAAGATACTTCCCATCATACATACATTTGCACCGGCTGCGATTGCCTTTGTCATATCCCCTGAATATTTGATACCGCCGTCTGCTATAACCGGGATACCATATTCTTTCGCGGCCTCATAGCAGTTCATAACCGCTGTAACCTGCGGCACACCAATTCCTGCTACGACACGTGTTGTACAGATGGAACCTGGTCCTATTCCTACCTTAACAGCATCTACACCAGCCTCTATCAGAGCCTTTGCTGCCGCACCTGTAGCCACATTTCCTGCAATCACCTGAAGGTCTGGATATTTTTCTTTTACCATGCGTACGGTGCGCAGAACATTTGCAGAATGTCCGTGTGCAGAATCCATAACGACAACATCCACTTTCGCGCGTACAAGTGCCTCGACCCTCTCCAGACAGTTTGCTGTAATTCCGATTGCGGCTCCACAGAGCAGGCGGCCCTGTTCGTCCTTCGCTGATAACGGGTATTTGATCTGCTTTTCGATATCCTTAATGGTGATCAGACCCTTCAAGTTTCCTTCTGCATCTACTATAGGAAGTTTTTCTTTCCTTGCCTTTGCAAGAATCTTCTTAGCCTCCTCCAGTGTGATTCCTTCCCTTGCAGTAATCAGACCTTCGGAAGTCATTGACTCTTTAATCTTTTTAGAAAAATCTTCTTCGAATTTCAAATCACGGTTTGTGATGATCCCGACCAGTTTCTTTCCCTCTGTGATCGGTACCCCGGATATCCTGAACTTAGCCATAAGATCATTCGCATCCTCAAGAGTATGCTCAGGTGACAGATAAAAAGGATCCGTAATGACCCCGTTTTCAGATCTCTTTACCTTATCAACTTCTTCTGCCTGCTCCTCAATAGACATGTTTTTATGAATAATACCGATCCCGCCCTGACGAGCCATAGCGATAGCCATACGGTGCTCCGTAACTGTATCCATGCCCGCACTCATCATCGGGATATTCAGCCGTATTTTCTTCGTAAGATTTGTAGACAAATCCACCTGGTTTGGAATCACCTCTGAATATGCAGGTACTAAAAGTACATCATCAAAAGTAATACCCTCTCCAATAATTTTACCCATGATTTAACATCCTCCATTTTCCTCTAATAGTATTAACGTATAGGTAACTATTCATAATTCTGAATTGTTACGATATTTTAACTGATATAGTACAAAAATAAAGCCGAGTTGTCAAGGCATTCCTTCTCATAAGAGTAAAATTAATCTTGATTTATTTTAACTCCTATTATAAACCTCTGCTTATAAATCGCATACAGTTATAAAAAATGAGTATATCCAAAAACCAGTATAACAAACAACCCGCCGGACCACAAGTCCTGCGGGTTGTTTCATATTCCGGCCCCTGTCTGATTGAAGGGCTTATTACATCATTCCCATTCCACCTGCACCGCCTGCTGGCATTGCCGGTGTATCTTCTTTAATAGTAGAAACTACAGATTCTGTTGTCAGTAAGGTAGAAGCTACGCTTGTTGCGTTCTGTAATGCACTTCTTGTTACCTTAGCCGGGTCCAGAATTCCTTCTTTTACCATATCAACATATTCTTCTTTGTAAGCATCGAATCCAATTCCACACTCTGATTCTTTTACTTTGTTGATGATGACAGCGCCTTCCAGACCTGCATTTGTTGCAATGTGGTACAGTGGTGATTCCAGAGCTTTCAGAACTACCTTGGCACCTGTCTTCTCATCCCCGTCAAGAGTCTCAGCAAGGGCTGCAACCTCTTTTGCTGCGTGGATATATGCGGATCCGCCTCCTGCAATGATTCCTTCTTCTACAGCCGCTCTTGTAGCGTTCAGGGCATCTTCCATACGAAGCTTCGCTTCTTTCATCTCTGTCTCAGTTGCAGCTCCTACACGGATAACTGCTACACCGCCAGCAAGTTTGGCAAGTCTTTCCTGTAATTTCTCTTTATCGAAATCAGATGTTGTCTCTTCAATACCTTTTTTGATCTGTGCAACTCTGTCTTCAATTGCTTTCTTATCTCCGCAACCATCAACGATAACTGTGTTTTCCTTCTGAACCTTAACAGATTTTGCACGTCCAAGCTGATCCATTGTAGCTTCTTTCAGGTCCATTCCAAGTTCATCGGAAATCACCTGTCCGCCTGTCAGGATTGCGATATCCTGCAGCATTTCTTTTCTTCTGTCACCATATCCAGGTGCTTTTACAGCTACTACATTGAATGTTCCGCGCAGTTTGTTCACGATCAGAGTCGTCAGGGCCTCTCCTTCGATATCTTCAGCGATAATCAGAAGTCTTGCTCCTGACTGGACGATCTGCTCTAACAGAGGCAGGATATCCTGAATGTTAGAAATCTTCTTGTCTGTGATCAGAATATATGGATCTTCCAGATTAGCTTCCATCTTCTCCATGTCTGTAGCCATATATGCGGAAATATATCCACGGTCGAACTGCATACCTTCTACAAGATCAAGCTCTGTCAGCATTGTCTTGGATTCTTCGATTGTGATAACTCCATCGTTAGAAACCTTATCCATAGCATCGGCTACCATCTGGCCTACGGAATCATCCCCTGAAGATACGGCTGCAACTCTTGCGATCTGCTCTTTATCTTTCACTTTGCTGCTCATCTTTGCGATTGCTTCAACTGCAACATCTGTTGCTTTCTTCATACCTTTACGAAGAACGATCGGGTTAGCACCTGCTTCAAGATTCTTCATTCCTTCATGAACCATAGCCTGTGCAAGTACTGTAGCTGTTGTTGTTCCGTCACCTGCTACATCATTTGTTTTGGAAGCTACTTCTTTAATCAGCTGTGCCCCCATATTTTCAAATCCGTCTTCCAGTTCGATCTCTTTCGCAATTGTTACACCGTCATTTGTGATAAGCGGTGCTCCGAATGATTTGTCAAGTACGACGTTTCTTCCTTTTGGTCCTAATGTTACTCTTACTGTATCAGCCAGCTGGTTAACGCCTCTTTCCAATGCTGCTCTGGCTTCTGATCCGTATTTAATTTCCTTTGCCATGTCTGTCACTCCTCTTTCTTTTCTTCTATTCTTTTACTGAAATCTTCTTTTCTGGTTATTCTCTGTCCGCTTCCGGTTCGTATACCGCCGCTAAAGCGGCCCGGGATATTCTATGCTTCTACGATTGCAAGGATATCGCTCTGCTTAACAATGATATATTCCTCTTTGTCGAGTTCTACATCTGTTCCTGCATATTTGGAATAGATTACTTTATCCCCAACCTTAACCTGCATCGTCACTTCTTTTCCATCTATATTTCCACCAGGACCCACTGCGATAACTTCTGCCTCCTGTGGCTTTTCTTTAGCCTGGCCCGGCAGGACGATACCTGATTTTGTTGTCTCTTCTGCTTCTACCTGTTTTAATACAATCTTGTCACCCAATGGTACTAATTTCATAGTAATTCCTCCTTGTTTTTCGTTTTATTAGCACTCATTTCTTTTGAGTGCTAACCTCATGAATATAAAATAGCACTCTGTTTCCATTTTGTCAACAGAGTTTCTAATTTTTTATATTTAGTTTATAAACATAAAAATCTTATGTTACCAGTTTTACTTTCTTTTTACAGGGCGTTTCACACCGGATACATTGTAGAATCCATTTTTAATCTTAAACACGATCATATCACCGTGCTCGCATTGATAGCGCTCTTTTACGACTCCCGTACAGTAAAGCAGTTCTTTCTTTGTGGAAATGTAACACTGATACTTGGCATCTAGTGAAATAGCTGTCAGCTGGTCTTCCTTCAGCAGCAAGTATATATAGTCTTCCTCCAAATCATACTTAAAAACCTGACAATGATGTGATGTATCATCAAAAATACCGTCTGCTGAAATCACACTCTCCATCTGCAAATCTACCGGGTTTCCTTCATACATTATATTATGCCTCCTGTTCTTTTATTAATCTGGAAACAGAAAGGGCATCAGCTGCCTGATACCCTTTCGATTATCCCATCCACTGATAAGAATAAACTTTTATAAACGTTCTTTTTTAATCTTTTCCAATTCTGTAAAAACATAATCATTGAGCACCTTGATATAGGTTCCCTTCATCCCGGAAGAACGTGACTCAATGACTCCTGCACTTTCAAATTTGCGAAGTGCATTTACAATCACGGACCTTGTGATTCCCACACGGTCTGCGATCTTACTGGCAACAAGAATTCCTTCTGTTCCATCTAATTCTTCAAAAATATGAATAATTGCTTCAAGTTCGGAGAATGAGAGTGTGCTTATTGCAGACTGTACAATATGCTCTTTTCTTGTCTCTTCCGCGCTCTCTTCATTCACAGAGCGGAGCATCTCAAGTCCCACCACTGCTGTTCCATACTCACTCAGGATAATATCGTCAATTTCATAGACAGAGTTCTGCTTATAAATAAACAGGGTCCCTAGTCTCTCACCTGCAATGTCGATCGGTGTAATAATTGCCTGGTAACCTTTAACGCTGTCTGCCGAAAATCCCAGTGTCTCCAGATTCACATTCTCTTTCGTGGACAGGATGTTTAAAAGCCGTTCATTCAGCATTTCATCAATATGGGATCCCACAGACTCCGTAATCAGTTCTTTGATCCCGTCTACTTCTAAACACTTACTGACCCCCAGGATCTTTCCTTTCTTACTTACTACAAGCACATTGGAATTCAAAATCTCCGTAAGGACGGCACATATATCATTGAAAACCACCTTACTGGAATTATTGTTATGCAGTAACTTATTAATCTTTCTCGTTTTATCCAATAACTGTACGCTCATAAATTTCCTCCAATTCTAATTGTATATACAAATCTTCCCAATTTCCTCGATATAGATATGTTATCATACAACTTTCGAATTATCAACGTAATTTATCTAATTCTTTTCTATAATTCTAATTCTTTTTCAAATTTCGGACATAACCGCATTTTTCATCCGCACAAACTAGCTTATTCCCCTTTTCAACCATATAGTTTCCACATTCCGGACACTTCTCTTTCGATGGTTTCTGCCAGGACATGAATTCACATTCCGGGTTGTTTTCACAGCCATAATACTTTCTTCCCTTTTTCGTCTTGCGGATTACTACATCTTTTCCGCAGAGCGGGCATAAAACGCCAATCTTCTCAAGATACGGCTTCGTATTCCTGCAGTCCGGGAATCCAGGGCAGGCAAGGAACTTCCCGTGGGGGCCATATTTAATGACCATGTTGCGTCCACAGTCTTCACAGATTACGTCGGTCACTTCGTCTTCTATCTTAACGCTCTCCAGCTCTTTCTCTGCGATCTTCACGGCTTCGTCCAAATCGGGATAGAAATTCCGGATAACTTCCTTCCAGGCCACCTTTCCCTCTTCCACCATATCTAGCAGGCCTTCCATGTTAGCCGTAAAGTTTTCATCCACGATGCTCGGGAAAGACTGTTTCATGATGTTGTTTACGACTTCACCGATTTCCGTAATATATAAATTCTTAGCTTCTTTTGTTACATAGCGGCGCCCGAGAATTGTTGAAATTGTAGGCGCGTAAGTACTTGGACGTCCAATCCCCAGTTCTTCCAGTGTCTTTACAAGCGTTGCCTCCGTAAAATGCGCCGGCGGCTGTGTAAAATGCTGTTTTGTATCAAAGCTGTCTTTTTTCAGCTCTGTCTCCATGCTCAGGCCGTTAACCAGAACATTGCTTTCTTCCTTTTCTTCATCCGCCTCGGTGTAAACACTGCGGAATCCGTCAAATACAACCTTGGAGGTTGACACTGTAAAACGGTAATCACCAGCCCCGATTTTAACAGAAATTGTCTCATATTTTGCCGGTTTCATCCTGCTGGCCGCAAACCGTTTCCAGATCAGCTGGTAGAGGCGGAACTGGTCTCTGGAAAGAGATTCTTTTAATGATGCCGGTGTCCTGCTGATATCGGTCGGACGGATAGCTTCATGGGCATCCTGAATCTTCTTCTCCGTCTTTTTTGCGGCTGTGGAAGCTGCCACATACTCTTTTCCGTATATTTCTTCAATATACTGCCTTGCATTTGCGTCCGCTTCTTCTGAAATTCTTGTAGAGTCTGTACGAAGATATGTGATCACGCCGACCGTGCCATTTCCTTTGATGTCGATTCCTTCGTACAGCTGCTGTGCGATACGCATCGTTTTCTGTGTACCAAAGTTCAACACTTTCGCCGCTTCCTGCTGAAGTGTACTCGTCGTAAACGGAAGCGGGGCTTTACGGATTCGTTCCCCTTTCTTCACATCTGTCACTTTATATTCTTCATTCTCAATCGCTTCCACGATCTGGTCCAATTCCGCCTTGGAACTGATTGTGATCTTCTGCTTTTCCGTGCCATAGAACTTTGCCGTCAATGGCCGCTTCTCACCTTTTACTTTCAGAATCGCATCCAGAGACCAGTACTCCTGCGGGATAAATGCATCTATCTCAGATTCTCTGTCCGCGATCAGGCGCAGAGCCACAGACTGCACACGTCCCGCGCTCAGTCCCCTCTTCACCTTCGCCCACAGGACCGGGCTGATCCGGTATCCTACCATTCTGTCCAGAATACGGCGTGCCTGCTGTGCATCCACCAGATTCATGTCTATGTCTCTCGGTGACTTTAAAGATGCTTTTACCGCATTCTTCGTAATCTCATTGAACGTGATACGGCGCATTTTCTTGTCATCCAGCTTCAGTGCTGTTGCCAGATGCCAGGAAATTGCCTCCCCCTCGCGGTCAGGGTCAGTCGCAAGATAAACTTTGTCGGCCTTTTTCGCCTCTTTGCGCAGGTTTGCAAGGATGTCTCCCTTTCCCCGAATTGTGATGTACTTCGGATCATAGTCGTGCTCCACATCAATTCCCAGCTGGCTCTTCGGCAGATCCCTGACATGACCGTTCGACGCCGCAACTGAATAGCTGCTTCCCAGAAATTTCTTAATTGTCTTCACTTTTGCGGGTGACTCCACAATAACCAGATAATGTGCCATAAAAATTCTTTCCTCCACCTGTCCCGGTTTTTTGTATATGCCCGGACACATTTATTATTTCAATTTAATGTAATAATTCTTAGATACTTCTCTGACATATCCCTTAAGCTCCAGTGAAACAAGCACCTCTACCACCTCATTTGCACTAAGTGCAGTTTCCTCAATCAGCGAACTTACATTTCTGGGATACAAATCAAGTCGACTATACACCATATTTTCCGTAGTTTCAAGCACTTTTTTATTTTTGTCTATTTTTACCGTATCCGGAAACCCGCATATTCCAAACTCCTCGAGCAGTATTTCCGGTGTAATCAAAATGCCCGCGCCCTGCCTGATAAGCTGGTTGCACCCCTGGCTCAGACTGCTGTTAACCGGTCCTGGAAGGGCATAAATGTCTTTCCCCTGCTCCAGTGCCATGTCCGCCGTAATCAGGGACCCGCTCTTCTCTCTCGCCTCCATCACAAGCACAACATCTGATAATCCGCTGATGATACGGTTGCGTCTGGGAAAATTCTGGGGTACGGGCGGTGTCCCGGGTAAAAATTCTGACAGAACGCCGCCTCCCTGTTCCAGAATATCAGCATACAGGCCTCTGTTTTCTTTTGGGTAACAAATATCCACGCCGCAGCCGAGCACGGAAAAGGTCTTTCCCTTCCCCATCAGAGCGCCTCTCTGTCCGATGCCGTCAATTCCCCTTGCAAGTCCGCTGATTATGCTTATCCCGCACTGTGCCAGTTTTTCTCCGTATTCTAAAGCATACTTTTCCCCATATGGAGTGCACTTTCTGGCTCCCACGATGGCAATAGCTTTTCGGTCCTCTGGAGGCAGGTTTCCCTTCACATAAAGGGCATAAGGCGGAGAAGGGATTTCCAGAAGCTTTTTGGGAAATTCTTCCGAGAAATGAGGCAGAAACCGTATATTTTTTCGCCTCAGCTCCTGAAAATCTTCCTCAAGATTCCGCGATTTCTGTGCCTGCATAATTGTATTGACATCATCCCTGTTTAAGAACTCCTGCGTCATTAATTTTGTTTCTTCTATATAAAATATATCCTTCCCCGTACCAATCTTTTTTCTCAGCAGCATCTTTTTCTTATCAGACAATTTAGGGATTGCTGCCAGCCAGTACTCGTACATCATAGAATCACCTCCCCCAGTACTTTTTATCCATCGTCCGGTAGCCAATGGCTTCTTTTATGTGCTTTTCCTCTATTTTTTCAGAGCCTTCCAGATCGGCAATTGTCCGTGAAACCTTCAGAATCTTATGATAAGTCCTTGCCGTCAGCCTAAGTGCGGAATATGCCTGTTCCATCAGTTTACTTTCCTGCCTGCCCAGCCTGCAGTATGTGTCCAGTTCCTTTACCTCAAGCAGCGCGTTGGAAGTAATCGTTGTTCCCACATAACGCCTGTTCTGAATCTCCCTAGCTCGGCATACCCTCTCTCTGATTTCGGCAGAACTCTCCTGTTTCTTCCGGTTCTTCAGAGACTCATACTTCACCTTCGGGGCCTCTGCACATATATCAATCCGGTCCAGAAACGGCTGGCTGATCTTCCCCAGATAGTGCTGGATCTGCCCCGGGGTGCAGGTACACCTCTCGATATCAGGATAACACCCGCACGGACAGGGATTCATGGCGGAGACAAGCATAAAATTAGCCGGGAAAATATAGCTGCCGTGTGACCTCGATATCCGGATCCGGTGTTCTTCCAGAGGCTGTCTTAAAACCTCCAGCACCGATTTTTGAAATTCCGGCAGTTCATCCAAAAACAGAACCCCGCCGTGGGCCAGACTGATCTCCCCCGGGACGGGCATCAGCCCTCCCCCGATTAAGGCCGCCCTTGTAGCCGTGTGGTGTACACTGCGGAAGGGGCGCTGTCTGATCAGGGGTGCTTCATTTTCTACCAGACCCATGATGCTGTATATTTTCGTGATCTCCATGCTCTCTTCCATTGTAAGTGGAGGCAGGATGCCCGGTATACGCTTCGCAGCCATTGATTTCCCGCTCCCGGGCGGCCCTACGAGGAGCAGGTTGTGTCCGCCCGCAACCGCAACCTCGACAGCTCTTTTCACCGATTCCTGTCCCTGGATATCGCTGTAATCAAGCAGTTCTTCCTTCTTACTTCCTCCACCTCTTTCAGGGTATGGCTGTGCTTCCAGATGAAGCTGCCCGGACAGATAACAGAAGACTTCCTCTAGATTCTTTACTCCGACTACCGACATTCCCTCCGCAAGCGCACCTTCCGCCGCATTGTCTTTTGGCACAATACACGAGCGGATTCCGGCACTGCGCGCTTCAAGTACAATGGGCAGGATTCCCGGTACTTTCTGTACAGAGCCATCAAGCCCCAATTCCCCTATCAGAAGCATTCCCTCTGTGCTTTCCTGCGGGAGCTCTCCCAGCGAAATCAGGATGGAAACCGCTATCGGCAGGTCAAACGCCGCCCCTCTTTTTCGCATCGTCGCGGGAGACAGATTAATCACTGTCTTTCTGGCCGGATAGTCCAGCCCGGAATTCCGGATTGCCGTACGCACCCGCTCAGCCGCCTCCTTCACCTCTGATGACAGATAACCAACCATATGGAACGCCGGAAGTCCATTGCTGACATCCGCCTCCACATGTACAAACTCTACTTTCAGCCCCTGAATAGAGGCCGACAAAACCGTGCTGAAACTCATCCGCACACTCCTCTCTTCTTTTCTATAAATCATTCCATGAAACACGGCCGAACCGGCCTGATGATTGATCGTTACTGTTCACAGGCAAGCCTGTAAACAGTAACGATTGATCTGCTGTACCGGAAAAAGAAATTTCCGGAACTGTAGGATTATCATATCCCGCCATTGTAAAACTGTCAATTTTATATTTGTTAAATTTTCCCATGATTCCTAAAAAAAGCATAAACTTTCTTATCTGTCTCCTCTTCTTCCATCGGATATAGTATACTGGTAATATAGAAAATTCAAGGAGGTTTCACTATGGAGAAACAGCAGTATGTATGCCCCAAATGCGGCAATAACCACTATGAAAGCGATCAGTTTCAGGCAACCGGCGGGAACTTTGCCAAAGTCTTCGATGTACAAAACAAGAAGTTTCTGACAATTTCCTGTACACGCTGCGGATATACAGAATTATACAAACGTCAGAACTCCGACGGATGGGACGTTCTAGACTTCCTCATGGGATAACAGGCCCTTAAACCTTACAAAAAGAGCCCCCACCTGTCCTTATTTGTGGTGGAAAAGCACAATTTCAGCACTTCGCACATAGACTATATCAAATGTGCTTAGAGGTGCTGTTCTTGAAATCCTTTCCAAATCCCCTCACTCCTTCGGAAGAAAAATATTACATGCAAAAATATACAGAGGGTGACCTTCAGGCAAAACATGTCTTAATCGAACGAAATCTGCGGCTCGTTGCACATGTCATCAAAAAATATCAATATTTGGATGAAGACCCCGAAGATCTGATATCCATCGGAACAATCGGTTTGATTAAAGCGGTTGTAACATTCAATCCCGACAAGGGTAACCGTCTGGCTGCCTATGCATCGAAATGTGTCGAAAATGAAATCCTCATGTACCTGCGAGCCAAAAAGAAAACGAGCAAGGAGATTTCACTGTATGAACCGATCGGTACTGACCGGGAAGGCAATGAGATCAAGCTGTATGATATCATTGAGACAGAAGATGCAGATGTACCGGAGAAAATTCACCTGAAGGAAAATATACAGAAGCTATATGAAAAGGTAGAGAATGAGCTCTCTAACCGTGAACGGCTCGTTCTGAAAATGAGATATGGACTCTATAACGGGGAAGAATATACGCAGCGGGAGATTGCCAGACAGCTTGGAATCTCTCGCTCGTATGTGTCTCGGATTGAAAAAAGCGCCGTGGAGAAGCTGCGGGAATTTTTCTAACTGGGTTAGGCGCTTAAGAAGGCGTAACTGAAAAAGCAAGGAAAATTGAGGTATGTCCCTCTGTTTTCCTTGCTTTTTCAGCTGTACTGCTTATATTACTCCTGTCTTCTCAGGATATCGTATTTTTCGGCTTTCTTGTCCAGGCCTATATATAATACCTGTTTCGGATGTGGGGCGCTTTCTTGTTCTTCGCCCTCCTCTGTTACTATTTTCAGGACTTTTGTCTCTGTATTTTCACCGTCCGGCTTCATGATTTCTATTGTTTCGCCTACAGAAAATTTATTTCTCTGCTCGATCTGGTAAAGACCTTCTTTTTCTTCATTGATGATTCCCAGATACGTGTATTCCTTTACATAGGTATTACTGTCGTAGATCTGGGTCGTTTCATCGGGTTTCCCGTAGAAAAAGCCTGTCGTAAACTGGCGGTAGGTACAGTTTGATATCTGCTCCAGATACCAGGGCAAGTTTTTCTCGTATAATGCGGGGTCCTTCTGGTAGTCGTCTATTGCTTTCCGGTAGGTCCTCGCAACTGTTGCCACATATAGCGCGGTTTTCATACGGCCTTCTATCTTCAGGCTGTCAATACCGGATTCCAGCAGATCCGGAATATGCTCGATCATGCACAGGTCTTTCGAGTTGAAGATATAGGTTCCCCTCTCGTTTTCGTAGACAGGCATGTATTCTCCCGGCCTCGTCTCCTCTACCACGGAATATTTCCAGCGGCATGGGTGGGTGCAGGCCCCGTGGTTCGCATCCCTTCCTGTAAAGTAATTGCTCAGCAGGCATCTTCCGGAATAGGAGATACACATCGCGCCGTGTACAAATGTCTCGATTTCCAGTTCATCCGGAATATGGGCGCGGATTTCCCTGATTTCGTCCATCGAAAGCTCCCTCGCCGTAACAACACGGCTGGCTCCCTGTCTGTACCAGAAATTGTATGTCCCGTAATTAGTATTATTCGCCTGTGTGCTGATATGCCGTTCAATCTCCGGACATACTTCTTTAGCGATATCAAATACTCCGGGATCGGCTATGATCAAAGCATCCGGTTTGATCTCCTTTAGTTCTTCAAAATATTCACGCACGCCTTCGAGATCATCGTTATGGGCCAGTATATTGGCTGTTACATAGACCTTCACATCATGTTCGTGGGCAAATGCAATCCCCTCTTTCATATCTTCCATCGAAAAATTCTTTGCCTTGGCACGAAGCCCGAATGCCTCTCCGCCAATATAAACCGCGTCGGCACCGAATATCACTGCTGTTTTTAATACCTCCAGGCTGCTTGCCGGGATTAATAACTCAGGATGTCTAGCCATCTTCTTTCCCCTTTTTCTTATTTCGCATCTTTTATGCTCCGCTTCTTCACACTGACAGCCACTCCGTCACCCAAAGGCAGGATTGATGTTACAAGCATTTCATGATGCTTCAGTTCATAGAGATACTCCCGCATCCGGCTGTGGATCGTCCGGTTCCTTCTCTCCACGGCAAAGCGTGACTCGATGATGTCACCGTCCTGAAGTACATTGTCAGACACAAGTGTGCCCCCTTCCTTCAGAAGCCTCATCACCTCAGGGAGATAATGAATGTACTGTCCCTTCGCGGCATCCATAAAAATAAAGTCATAGCATCCGGCTAAGTCCTTCATCACCTCAAATGCATCGCCTTCTATCAGCGTGATCTGTGATTCCCTGCCCGCGCGTCTGAAATTCTCCCGGGCAATGGCGATCCTTTTTTCATAGTTTTCTATCGTGGTTATCTCACACCCGTCTGGGGCATTTTCGCTCATCAATAACGCAGAGAAACCTACGGCAGTCCCCACTTCGAGTATGCTCATAGGTTTTTGTATAGTTAAAAGCACCTTTAGAAAGCTTTGCATTTCTTTTCGTATGATTGGTACGTACGAATCCAACGCTTCCCTTTCTATCGCTTCCAATATTTCACTATTCTCTGTCTCTAAAGAATTGATGAATGTAATCATACGTTCATCTACTATCATATCTTACACATCCACATCCATGATAATCGGAATAATCATCGGTCTTCTCTTAGTCTTCTTCCAGATATAGTCGTTCATTGTATCGCGGATGACAAGCTTGATCTTATTCCAGTCTGCATGCTTATTCTGCAGGCAGCGGTCCAGTCCGTCTGACACTACCTGGCGGGCTTCTTCCATCAGCCCTTCTGACTCACGTACATAGACGAAACCGCGGGATACGATGTCCGGTCCTGCAAGCAGGCGGTTCGTCCCCTTTTCCAGTGTCAGGACAACGATCAGAATACCGTCCTCAGCCAGATGCTGTCTGTCCCTCAGGACGATATTGCCAACGTCACCGACTCCGAGCCCGTCAACAAGAATTGCCCCTGTATGGACCTTATCTACTACTTTTGCTTCCTGTTCACTTAATTCCAGAACATCTCCTGACTGAATGATGAAGATATTGTCTTTCTCAATTCCAAGTGAGGCTGCAATTGCCGCATTTGCCTTTAAGTGCCTGTATTCGCCGTGGACCGGGATCGCATACTTCGGTCTTACGAGGGAATAAATCAGTTTCAGTTCCTCCTGGCAGGCATGTCCTGATACATGGGCATCCTGGAAGATCACATTAGCGCCCTTGGCTGAAAGCTCATTAATAACCTTGGAAACTGACTTTTCATTTCCCGGGATCGGGTTCGAACTAAATATAATTGTATCGTTCGGCTGGATTGTAACCTTGCGGTGCACGTCAGCCGCCATTCTGGAGAGTGCCGCCATAGACTCACCCTGGCTTCCTGTTGTAATCAGTACCATCTTCTCCGGCGGGTAATTCCGCATCTGGTCGATCTCAATCAGTGTGTTCTCCGGCACATTCAAATATCCTAACTCCGATGCCGTAGAGATGATATTTACCATGCTCCGTCCTTCTACGACAACCTTACGGCCGTATTTGTAGGCAGAGTTAATCACCTGCTGCACGCGGTCCACATTGGACGCGAACGTTGCAATTATAATACGGGTATTCTGGTGTTCCGCGAAAATGTGGTCGAAGGTAATCCCTACCGTCTTTTCAGACTGGGTAAATCCCTTTCTCTCCGCGTTCGTACTGTCTGACATCAGAGCCAGAACGCCTTTTTTCCCGATCTCTGCAAAACGCTGGAGATCAATGGAATCCCCAAATACCGGTGTGTAATCTACTTTAAAGTCCCCTGTATGCACTACAATTCCTGCCGGTGAATAAATCGCCAGGGCAGATGCATCCTGAATACTGTGGTTTGTCTTGATAAATTCAATCCTGAATTTGCCAAGGTTGATAGACTGTCCGTGGCGAACGACTTTACGCTTCGTCCCCCGCAGAAGATTATGCTCTTTCAGCTTGTTTTCAATAATTCCCATTGTCAGCTTAGTCGTATAAATTGGAAGGTTGATTTCCTTCAATACATACGGCAGGGCCCCAATATGGTCCTCATGACCGTGGGTAATGACAAATCCTTTTACTTTATCGATATTATCCTTCAGATATGTGACATCCGGGATTACAAGGTCAATTCCCAGCATATCATCGGCCGGGAATGCCAGTCCGCAGTCTACCACAATAATACTGTCCTCAAATTCAAAGGCAGTAATGTTCATTCCAATTTGTTCCAGACCTCCCAGTGGGATGATCCGAAGCTTTCCATTATTCTCTTTTTTCAAAAATTTTACACCTCCATGTGTTTTATGTACCTACTTCCGCGCATGAAAAAAACAGCATACCTCCGCCTGCATTCATTGCACTTTTCTTAATTATGTAATGACTTCATAAACGGATTATTTGCTCTTACTGAGGCATTCTTTACATTGTCCGTAAAATTTCAGTTCATGGTCCAGTACATGGAACCCGGTGTCCTCTTCAATGTGACGTTCCAGTTCTTCCAGAAGGTCATCTTCAAAAGGCAGCACCTTTCCACATGTCCTGCATATTAAATGATGATGGTTATGTTTTGTATCACCTTCAAATAAATGTCCGATCTCATACCTTACGCATCCATCATCCAGATTAATACGGTCCACCAACTGCATTTCAAGAAGCAGCTGCAAAGTACGATAGACGGTGGCAAGTCCGATATCCGGATAGTCTTCCCTGATCAGCTCGTAAATGTCCTCGGCCGCCATATGGCTGCCGCTGTTCGCTGCCAGCGCCTGCAAAACGAGCAGTCTCTGCTGCGTTACTTTTAGACCTTTTTCTCTTAACTTAACTTTGAGCAGTTCCTGCACTTTTTCCTCTTTCATCGTCATACTCCACTTCACTTGCAGTAAGTAAATCTATTGTAAATGTCTTTTAGACTTTACATTTCAATGTCAACGTCCTCCAGCAGTTCTTCGAAAACCTTGGATACTGCCAGAAGCTCTGTGTCGTCCTCCACGACTTCGTATACGCTCTCTGTATCTTCCTGAGAGCTCGTGTCCTTCAAAATCAGGCATTCCGCGTCGTCTTCTTCGGAGTCTGTAACAAGTATGTATACGGCTCCGTTAATCTTTGTCTGTTCCAGCACAAAAAAATCTACTGTTTCACTCGTATCTTCAAAGGTAAATTTAATCTTTTCCATACAAATATCCCCTTATTTCTGCAGCCTGAACGTTTCCTGACAAACCCTTTTTATCAATCGTCCTGCCGCGCGTCACTCTCTCTTTTTATATAGACAGAGTCAAGGTATCCCTGCAGAATAAATACTGCAGCAATCTTGTCGATATACTTCTTCCGGTTCTCCCGCCTTACATTACTTTCAATTAAAGTCCGCTCCGCCTCCACGGTTGTCAGCCTCTCGTCCCACATAATGACTTCGAGCCCTGTCCGCCGCACAAGCATATCCCTGAACTCTAAAGATTTCTCCGCACGTTCCCCTATGTCGTTATTCATATGTTTCGGAAAACCAAGCACGATCTTCCCAACCTCGTATTCGGAAACCAGCTCCTCAATACGTGCCAGAGTACGTCTTAACTTGTTTTCCTCTTTTCTTTGAATTGTTTCAATCCCCTGGGCCGTAAGTCCGAGTGCATCGCTGATTGCAACCCCGACAGTCTTCGTCCCATAGTCAAGCCCCATAATCCGCATATTCATTATTCCCATGAATTGTGTTTGATATACGCTTTTAACAATTCTTCTACCAATTCATCTCTTTCTACCTTCATCACAAGGCTTCTTGCTCCATTGTAGCTTGTGATATAGGTCGGATCTCCTGACATGATATAACCGACGATCTGGTTCACCGGATTATATCCCTTTTCTTTCAGTGCCTTGAATACGATCTCCAGAATATCTTTTGCAGAAATCTGCGGACCCGGCTCTACCTGAAAGAATTGAGTGTTGCTTAAATCGCTCATTTCTTTTCCTCCATTTTGTGTTTTTCACTATTTTGTGTTATTAGTATCGTAAATCTGACGATCATGCCAGATACCCTACTTACAATTCTAATATAAACATTGTCAAAATTCAATGAATAATTTGTAAATCATTTTCAATTTCAACTTTTACGATACAATTCTGAAGATTTTCATTCCTGTCTAGTGCAATTTTCATATACTCTTTTGTATGACCTACCTGCACTTTTTTCCCGTTTACCTCTGCTTCTTCCTCAACGAGCACCTCGACTTCCCTGCCAAGGAAGCTTTCTTCAAATCTGCGTCTGTTTTCCTCATTCAGTTTCAGCAGGATATCACTCCTAACGGCCTTAACCTGTTCCGGAACCTGATTCTCCATGACGGCGGCCTTTGTCCCGTGGCGTTTCGAATATTTGAAAATATGTGTCTCGTAAAAACCTACTTTTTCCACAAAAGCTTTTGATTCCCCGAATTCTTCCTCTGTTTCTCCCGGAAAACCAACGATCACATCTGTCGTCAGCGCAGGCTGCCCGAAATACTTCCTCAGAAGCATGCATTTTTCATAATATTCAGCACTCGTATACCGGCGGTTCATCCGCTTCAGTGTCAGGTCACATCCGCTCTGCAGGGAAAGGTGGAAATGCGGGCACATTTTCTCCAGAGAGGCGATTGACTGTGCGAATTCCTCTGTAATAATCCTCGGTTCCAGAGAACCAAGGCGGATTCTTTTGATTCCTTCCACCTCATGGACAGCCTGAATCAGGGACAGCAGGTCTTCTTTTTCTTCGAAATCAACCCCATAGGAGCTCAGATGAATACCCGTTAGCACGACTTCCAGACAGCCATGATCCGCCAGACGCCTCACTTCATCAACCACATCTTCCTTCCTGCGGCTTCTGACGCGCCCCCTTGCATAGGGGATGATGCAGTAAGAACAGAACTGGTTGCACCCGTCCTGCACCTTGATATAGGCCCTCGTATGCTCCCCTGTCCGGGATACCTTAAGTGCTTCATATTCCTTTGTATGGTTAATATCAATGACTTCCTTCGTTTCCCCTGGCTTTGACTCAGCTATTTTAGATTCATTTTGCTTCTTCCAGTGTTCCTCAAGAATCGCAATCAGATCCTGCTTCTTATTGTTGCCTATAACAATATCAATACACGGATCGGTCTCCTGTTTTTCCTCCTGCGCCTGTACATAGCATCCGGCTGCAACTACAACGGCATCGGGATTCAATTTTCTTGCCCGGTGCAGCATCTGCCTTGATTTACGGTCGGCGATATTCGTTACCGTACAGGTATTGATGATATAAATATCCGCCCCTTCCTTAAACGGCACGATCTCATACCCCGCTTTTTCCAGCATTTCCTGCATCGCTTCTGTCTCATAAGCGTTAACTTTGCACCCTAAATTGTGCAGTGCGGCTTTTTTCATAAAATTTATTCTCCTATTTCCTTGTTTTTCCTCTTTGTTTCTTGACTTTTAAACGCGCATCTCGTAGAATATACATGAGGCGAAAAGCCTGACACATGTATATTGAAGGAGGGATTACCGATGAAAACAGTACAGATTTCTTTAAACTCAATCGACAAAGTAAAATCATTTGTAAATGAAATTACAAAATTTGATAACGACTTTGATTTAGTATCCGGAAGATATGTAATAGATGCCAAATCAATCATGGGAATTTTCAGCCTGGACTTATCTAAGCCAATCGAGCTGAACATCCATGCCGAGGGAAATGCAGATGATATTCTGAGCGCCCTGGATCCATACATTATCAAATAGTAATACATTTACAAGAAAAAGCTAGAAAGAGCTGTCTCAAAGGAGGCAGCCCTTTTTCATTTGTCCTTTATCTTAAGGCTTAACTGTAATAACCTCTGTTGTCTCTATTGCCGTCTTCATCAATTCATCAATCTTCTCTTCCAGATTTCTCTCTGACTTCTCAATCCTCTCCAGATTCGGTTTTGTCACCGGATGCTTTGCAACGAAAATGGTGCAGCAGTCTTCAAACGGCTGGATTGATGTCTCAAATGTATCTATCTTCTCCGCAATTTCCACGATCTCCCTTTTGTCAAACCCAATCAGCGGCCTGTACACAGGCAGTGTACATACTGCATTTGTAGCCGCAAGGCTCTGCATGGTCTGGCTGGCAACCTGTCCGATACTTTCTCCCGTAATCAGGCCGAGACATCCGTTTTCCTTAGCAAAATGCTCGGCGATCTTCATCATGTAGCGGCGCATGATGATTGTCAGTTCTTCATGCGGGCATTTTTCATATATATAAAGCTGGATATCGGTAAAGTTCACAACATGGAGCTGGATTGGCCCCGCATATCTGGATATCAGCTTCGCCAGATCCACGACTTTTTCCTTTGCACGCTCACTTGTGTACGGCGGTGCATGGAAGTATGTCGCCTGAAGGCCTACCCCGCGCTTTGAAATCATATAACCGGCAACAGGACTGTCGATCCCTCCTGACAAAAGCAGCATGGCATTCCCATTCGTACCTACCGGCATTCCCCCTGGTCCCGGTATAATCTCTGAATATAAGTAAATCTCTTCTCTGACTTCCACATTCAGCCGGATCTCAGGATTGTGCACGTCCACCTTCATCTCTGGAAATGCATCCAGAATCACACCTCCCAGATCACAGTTGATCTCCATAGAGGTCTTCGGATACTGCTTCCTGCTCCTTCTTGCCTCTACCTTAAACGTCTGGTTCCCATCCGGGTACATCTCTTTCATATAATCAAGGACATCCTGAGACAACTGCTCAAATCCGCGGTCCTCTACACGGACAACCGGGCAGATCCCCACGATACCGAAAACTCTCTTCAATCCTTCTACGGTTTCCTCGTAATCGTAGTCACCCTCGCAGTCCACATATACCCGGCCCTGTGCTTTGTGCACATGAAAGTCACCGTCCACGCCTTTCAGCGCGAAACGGATCTGGCGGACAAGTGCATCTTCAAACAGGTACCTGTTCTTTCCCTTGATACCGATTTCCCCGTACTTAATCAAAAATGAATGAAATCTCATATTCCTCTCCTTTGTCTGCATGTCCCGGTCCTGCCCGGGACTACTTCATATGGCCGGTACACCGTAAAACAGTAAAATTGCTAATGTGCATCCACCTGCCGTACGGTGTACCGGTTACTTGTTAACGTCTCGTATATTTTCTTAGCATTGGAACACAATTATATAACGTATCAAGCGTATAGTCAATTTCTTCCTTCGTGGTAAACTCTGACATACTGAATCTTACCGTCGCATCCAGAAATTGTTTCGGCGCCCCGATTCCTTTCAGGACACCGCTGACCGCCGGATGGTTGGAGGAGCATGCCGACCCGGAAGATACATAAATCCCTTTATCCTCCAGTGCATGGAGAAGTACCTCACTGCGGATTCCCGCGATTCCCACGCTGATAATATGTGGCGCGCTGCTATCATCTGTCAGTCCGTGCACGGTAGAGTCTTCAATCCGGCCAAGCCCCTCTAAAAAATACGACTTTAATTCACGCATCAGAGCCACCTTCATATCCAGATCCTGATAAATCATCTTGGACGCAAGCCCCAGTCCCGCGATTCCCGGAACGTTTTCCGTGCCGGAACGGATATTCTTCTGCTGTTCCCCGCCGAACACAATGGGTTTTATCTTTACTTTTTCATTGATATAAATAAAACCGATTCCCTTCGGGCCGTGAATCTTATGCCCGCTGGCCGTCAGCATGTCGATACCCTGACGTTTCGGATAAATATGGTATTTTCCGAAGCCCTGAACCGCATCTGAATGGAACAGTATGGATGGATTGTATTTCTTGACGATCTGCACCGCTTCATCGATCGGCTGTACAGCGCCCATCTCATTATTTACATACATGATGGAGACAAGGATTGTTTCCGGGCAAAGCGCTTCTTTCAGCGCCTCTAACTTCACCCTTCCGTTTGCATCTACCGGAAGATAAGTGACCGTAAATCCCTCTTCCTCCTCCAGATATCTCATTGTATTCAGGATGGCCGGATGTTCAATCGATGACGTGATCAGATGGTTTCCCGCTCTTTTATTCGCCCTCGCACTTCCGATCAGGGCAAGATTATCACTTTCCGTCCCGCCTGAAGTGAAAAAAATCTCCTTCTGGTTTACCTTCAGTATTTTTGCCAGTCTGTCTTTCGATTCCTTGACATAGTGCTCCGCATCCACGCCTTTTCTGTGCATGGAGGACGGATTGCCGTAGTCCTGACACATCACTTTATAAACCAAATCCCCAACTTCCGGGTAACACCTGGTCGTTGCTGAATTATCCAAATAAACTTCCATGATATTCTTCCTTTACTATTTCTTATTAATACATTATGCGTCTGGAACCGTCATTGTTCTAAATGATACATTAGTATTGAAAGTACTGTCAGTCCGGCCGTCTCCGTCCGCAGGATGCGCCTGCCCAGTGTGACAGGCTGTGCACCTTCTGCCGCTGCCTTTTCGACTTCTTCCTCATCAAAGCCGCCCTCCGGCCCAATGAAAACGCCGACGCTCTGCCCCTGTCTGACTGCGGAGATAATCTCTTTCGTTTTTTCCATCCCCTCCGCCATCTCATAAGGGATCAGGAGCACATCCAGTTCTTTTGCATATTCCAGTGCCTCTGCAAAACGCATGACCGGCTTCACCTCAGGAATCAGGCTGCGTCCCGACTGTTTCGCCGCACCGAGTGCGATCGCGTTCCAGCGTTCCGTCTTTTTCTTTGCCTTCTTTTCGTCCAGCTTAACCACCGCACGCCGTGTAGCTACCGGTACGATCTCGAAAACTCCGAGTTCGACTGCTTTCTGGATGATCAGTTCCATCTTATCCCCCTTCGGGAGACCCTGAAACAGATAGATTCTGGATGCAAGCTCCGAATAGCTCTTTTCGGAAGAAAGGATGTTCAGAACCACTTCCGTTTCTTCCAGTCTGTCTACCTCACAGACATAGTCAGTCCCCTGTCCGTCACTGATTCCTACCCTTTCTCCGGGCATAATCCGAAGAACATTCTTCATATGGTTCACATCCGGTCCGGTGATAAAGATATGCGGATCTCTGATCTGGGATGGTTCTGTAAAAAAATGATGCATATCGAAAGCCCCCTCTAATTCTTACGCGCTGTCACAGATACCCATTCGCCCTGGTATGTGACTTCCAGAACTTCCAGGCCAGCCTTTTTGACAGCTTCCACTACGGTCTCTTCCTTATCGTCAATGATTCCGCTAGTAATGTAGATACCGCCCTTTTTCATCTGGTTCACAATGACAGGCGTCAGAACTGTCAGTACATCTGCAAGAATGTTTGCGGCAACGATGTCGTATTTCCCGTAGCCGACTTTATCCTGTACCTCTTTGTCGTCTATAATATTGCCGATCATGACTTCATACTGGTCAGGACGGATACCGTTCACTTCCATGTTCTCATGGGTTGCCTCGATTGCACATGGGTCAAGGTCTGTTCCGACAGCATAAGCGGCACCAAATTTCAGCGCCAGCATCCCTAAAATTCCACTCCCACATCCGACATCCAGAATCCTTGCCCCGTCCGTCACATACTTCTTGAGCTGGCGGATACAGAGCTGCGTCGTTTCATGCATTCCGGTTCCAAATGCAGTTCCCGGGTCAATATGAACGACCATCTTGTCCTCATCTTCCGGTTTTACATCTTCCCATGACGGGATAATCAGGATATCATCCACATAAAACTGGTGGAAAAACTGTTTCCAGTTGTTTACCCAGTCCAGATCTTCTGTCTGGGACTCTTCAATCGTACATTCCCCCACATTTACATATGAGGCCATGTCTTTCAGCTCCGCCCTGACATTCTTCAGGATTTCTTCTGTCTCTTCCCCTTCATCCAGATAGAAGCTTAAATAAGCCACACCGTCATCCATCTCCGTTACCGGCAGGATGTCTACGAACATCTGCTCCTTGTCTGCCGCTGTCAGAGGTATTTTATCCTCAATCTCTACGCCTTCGATCCCCAGATCCATCAGCATACTGCTGACAATGTCTTCCGCCTCTGTTGTTGTCTTTAATCTGAATTTATTCCATCTCATTATTTTTTATCCTCCTGAAATATTTTTTTCAATTTCTTTATCACATGAAAATATGCCGGTATCAGAAACAAATCCGCGGCAATCCATGCCAGTCCGTTTCCAAGGCAGACCGCTTTATATCCGAATGCAGGAACGAGGACAAAGCCGACAAATGACCTTGCCGCCATCTCACATACTCCCGCGAGGATTGCAAAGCCGCTGTATCCCATCCCCTGAATCAGAAGACGTACGATATTCACCAATGCCAGCAGGATGTAAAACGCGACAGAACCGATCAGGTACAGATTAACCTGTTCCAGAAGTTCTGTTTCACTTCCGCTGATAAACAAAGATGCTATATTTTTTCCCCACAGCAGGGTAATCCCTAAAGCAACAGCTGAATAAACAGCACCGATAATTACACAGCTTTTCAGTCCCCTGCCGATTCTGTCCAGCTTCTTTGCACCTACGTTCTGGCCGCCATAGGTTGCCATCGTAGATCCCATCGCATCAAATGGGCACGCCAGCAGCATCTGTATCTTAGACCCCGCGGTTACAGCCGCCACAGCCATAGAGCCAAGTGAATTGACCGCGATCTGCAGGATGACACTTCCGATGGCAGTAATGGAGAACTGAAGCCCCATAGGAATCCCAATCTTGCATAATGGCACTACGTACTGTTTCCTGAGCCTTATATCCTCTTTCTTAAGACGAAGTATCGAAAAGTGTTTAATCACATAAAAAAGGCATAAAACGCCGGATACTGCCTGTGATATTACAGTCGCCCATGCCGCACCGGCAACCCCCATCTTAAAAACAACAATCAGCAGGATATCCAGCAGAATGTTTAACAGAGAAGAAATCGTCAGGAACACGACCGGTGTCCTGGCATCGCCGAGTGAACGGATATATCCCGCCAGCAGATTATATAGGAAGGTAGCCGGGATCCCTGCAAATATTACTACAATATAATTGTATGCCCCGTCAACAATGTCGGATGGGGTATTCATGAATTCAAGTATGGGGCGGCACAAAATAACTGTCAGCACCGTCATAACCAGTGCAAATATAGCCGCAAGCAATGCGCTGTTCCCGACAAAGGCGCGCAGCCTCTTTTCATCCTTTGCCCCGAATTTCTGTGCAACGGGAATCGCAAAGCCATTACACACCCCCATGCAAAACCCGATCACGCAAAAATTGACAGACCCTGTTGCACCGACCGATGCCAGCGCATGTACTCCCAGAAATCTTCCTACAATCATGGTATCTGCCATGTTATAAAACTGCTGAAACAAAAATCCAAATATCATAGGCAGGGTAAATTCCAGAATCAGTTTCATAGGACTCCCCTGCGTCATATCTTTCATCAACGACTTTTTCTTTGCTGTATTTTCCATCTTCATGCTCCTTAAAGTAAATAAAACCTGTAACCGCTTTTAAGCAATCCAACGTAAACTATATCTCTTTTCTATATTACATGCAAGATTTTTTTCACTCCCATGCATTAAGCACCGGAATTGATACAGCACCGCTTTCCTATGATTTTACCGCACTTTCTCCGGGATTGCCAGTATAAATAAAGTGGAAAGTACCAGTGCAAACCCGAGAAGGTCCATTTTCATAAACGTTGTCCCAAGAGCCGCAGCCGCAACCACAGTAGCTGCAACAGGCTCTACACTCGAAAAGAGGCCGGCATACACAGAACCAGTATATTTCACCGAGGACAGGTAAAAACAGAAAGGAAGGATTGTTCCCACTGTAATTATCATCAGAAATGCCGCTATAACCTGCCAGTCAATCACTGCCGGTATCCGCCACGGCCTCACTACTGCCATAAGCAGGGTTCCGCCGCATATCATCCCCCATGCGCTGACCGTTTCCGCAGAATAGCGCTTCAGGAGAGGCGCTGGCAGGACACCGTAAAAACAGGTTGTGACAGCTACAAGCATTCCCAGAAACAGACCCTTTCCAGAAATCGTCAACGTAGAAAAATCACCGTGGGTAGCAACCACCGCGATGCCTGCAACCGCTGCACAGACAGCCAGCATCTCCTTTACGCTCGGCATAATTTTATGTACGACTGCAAAAAACAAGATCAGAATAGCCGGGTTCAGATACTGGAAAATGGTTGCCGTTCCTGCATTCATTTCCTGTACTGCCGAGAAAAAGGTAAACTGCATTCCCATCATCCCAAGTATTCCAAACAGGACCAGCCTGATCCCGTCATTTTTATCCTTCCACACACTGACAATATCCTGTTTCTTTATTTTAGCGTAAATTAGCAGCAGGATTCCTGCCGATATAAGCCGGTACGGCACCAGCCATTCCGATACAATTCCTTTCTTCTCGAACAGAAACTGTGCCGCCGGACTTGTTACTCCCCACAGTACACCTGCAAGAAATGCATACAGGCAGCCCTTCATCCTTAATTTCCTATCTTGTGTCATCCTAAAAATCCCCATATTTTCCAAGAGGTACACACTGCCTTGCCCCCTCTTATTTTTCCTATTCGCTTATCGCAAGAAATTATTTATTACAATATAAAATATTTTAGTTTCTTCTGTTTTATTTTAGTTTTCAAAGAAATGCGTATAAGCATCAATTGACAGAAGAAATCGCAGTGCAATGAGGGCATTGTAAACGTGCCCTTATTGCACTGCGAATCTCCTTATCAGCTGTGATTCTCCTGCTATTTCATAATTTCCATAACATCTCCCGTGCGGATCCGCCCTCCCTTTATTACTTTAGCAAACACACCCTCTCTGGGCATAATACATTCTCCCATTTTCTGAAAAATCTCACAGCCGTGGTGGCATTCCTTTCCAATCTGTGTCATCTCCAGAATCACATCATTGCAGCGAAACCTGGTGCCCACGGGCAGATTTCTGAAATCAAACCCTTCCACGACCAGATTTTCCCCAAAAGCACCATCCGCCACCTCTGCGCCCCTCTTTCGGAACTCTTCTATCTTATCATGCGACAGCAGGCTGACCTGCCTGTGCCATTTACCTGCGTGGGCGTCCCCTTCCAGACCAAAATCTTCTATAAAAAGTGCTTCACCCACATTTGTTTTCTGCGTTCCCTTTGCAGGGCTTGTGCAGACTGCCATCACCTTTCCCATTCATATCCTCCCTTTTGTCCGCTTCAGCCGCCAATACTGGACATCTGTTTCTGCTCCAGATCTTCCTGTTTCGAGCTGCCCTCCATTTGAAACTGATGGCTGCGCGGCTTTTCAAATATGACTTTTTGTATCATCTCTTCCAGTTCCTTCTCCCCGGCCTCATTTCTAAGCATCGCCCTTAAATCTACTCCTGTGGAATATTGAAGGCATGGCTTTAAAAATCCTTCTGCTGTCAGCCGGACTCTGTTGCAGCTTTCGCAGAACTTGTGGGAAACTGCACTAATAAATCCAGTCTTCCCGGTAAACCCGGGAAACCTTGCATAAATGGCAGGTCCATTCCCAAAATTACCCGTTAAAAACTGTGCTTCGCCGAAAGCCGCCTTTAACGCTTCATATACTAGCTCCTGACTGCTGAATGGATACTCTTTCCCCAGTCCGATCGGCATCATCTCGATAAAACGTACATCGATCGGTCTTTCTTTTGCCATATTGGCAAGGGGCACCCACTGCGACTCGTTCTCTCCGTGCAGTGCAACACAATTCACCTTGACCCGGATATCCGGATACTGAAGTGCTGCTTCCAGACCTCTCAGCGCCGCCTCCAGCTCATCTCTGCGTGTGAGTTTCATATACTGTGCGCGATCCAGCGTATCCAGACTGACATTCACCGCATCCAGTCCCGCGGCTGCAAGCTCTTCTATCTGCTCTGCAAGCAGCACACCATTTGTGGTCAGCGTTACCTGTTCTATGCCTTCTATTTCCTTTATAGAACGCAGAAGGCTGCCAAGCCCCTTCCTCACAAGAGGTTCACCGCCTGTCAGCTTGACCCTTGTAATGCCGAGTTTTGCACAAATCCGGCAGATACGTGTCATTTCATCGAACGAAAGAATCTCGCTGTGACTCACCTGTTCGACACCTTCCTCTGGCATGCAGTAAACGCAGCGCAGGTTACACCTGTCCGTCACGGAAATGCGCAGATATTCTATTTTTCTTCCATACTGGTCTAACATCACATCTCCTTCTGCCGTAAAATCACCCTGCCCCTATTATACTCGATTTCCACGGACTTTACAATCCGGGGTTCTTCACTTTGCTTCCGCACTCTCCTGTCATACCCTTCATGATTTCTAACCCGTGGGGCAGGGATGAAAGGATACATTCCAGATTTTCCTTTACAGCCTTTGGACTCCCGGGAAGGTTTACAATCAAAGTCTCTCCCCGGATCACGGATGCCCCCCGGCTCAGCATCGCTCTTGGTGTAATCTGAAGGGAGGCATAGCGCATCGCCTCCGCAATCCCCGGTGCATTCTTCGACGCCACCGCAAGTGTAGCCTCTGGCGTGCAGTCTCTGGGGGAAAACCCTGTCCCGCCTGTTGTCAGGATCAGATCCATCTTCTTTTCATCACATAGTTCAATCAGTTTTTCTTCCAGCATTTTCTGGTCGTCCGGAAGGAGGATCATCTCAGCTGTTTCATACCCCTCATGCTCTATCATCTCCCGGATCAGCGGACCGCTTTTGTCCTCCCGCTCGCCTGCATATCCTTTATCACTCAGCGTTATGACTGCTGTCTTCCACTTTCTTTTCATGATAATATTCACCACTCTTTCCGCCAGTCTTCCGGCACAAATAAATTTCCCGAATCTCCATAGACTTGTCCAGTGCCTTACACATATCATAAATAGTCAGCAGCGCAGTACTGACACCCGTAAGTGCTTCCATCTCCACCCCGGTCTTTCCTGTTACCTTCACCGTGCAGTAACACTGTACCGCATATTCCTCCGGCAGCATCTCAAAAGTCACCTTACAGTTTGTGATCGGCAGGATATGGCACATCGGGATCAAGTCCGAAGTCCTCTTCACACCCATGATTCCCGCCGTCGTGGCCACGGATAGAACATCTCCCTTTCCGACTGTGCCGGCACAGATTGCTTCATAAACCTCTCTGTTCACAATAATCTTCCCTGTCGCCACTGCCTCGCGGACCGTCTCATGCTTTCCCGTTACATCGACCATGAACGCTTTTCCATTTTCATCAAAATGTGTCAAACCCATAGTTATCTTCCTCCCTGTCCTTATTATCTATATTAACACACACAATTTCCAGTGTAAATCTGAATCAAAAACATGTATAATAGACATAACGTTACCTCTACAATTGTCCAGAAATGTCAAGAAATACATTTCGTCCTCCCCTATACTAAACAGCAAAGCAGGTGCAGTAAATGAACAGAGATAAAGCAGAGAATCAGTATACAAAAAACACATCCCTGAAAGCAGTCCAGACGATGCAGGAGTATATCGGCACCCACTTTGGGGATGAAGATTTCAGTCTCGAAAAGGTATGTGAGGCCTCCGGTTACTCCCGGCGCCATGCGGACAGACTCTTCAGATATCATCTGGATATGTCGCTGAAAGATTATATTCACTCTGTTTGTCTGACACAAAGCGTAAAAGAACTGTCAGAAAGTGATACCAGTATCCTTGAGATTGCGCTCAACAGCCACTTTCAGACACACGAAGGATTCACCCGTTCTTTTCATAAGAAGTTCCACGTAACCCCTTCGAAGTACAGGCGTACCCAGATCCCTGTCCCTCTGTTTACACAGTACCCGGTTGAACATTACTATGCCCTGCTGGACTATGAAAAACGCAAGGAGGAAATAAAAATGAATCAGGAAATCAGTTTATGTATGGTAACAGCCAAAGAAAGGCCAAAAAGAAAGCTCATCTACCTCCCCTCTGTAAAGGCGGAAGATTATTTTTCCTACTGTGAAGAAATGGGCTGTGAATGGGAGGGCCTGCTGAACAGCATCCCGGAAAGATTCGAACCTGCTGCACTGGTCGAACTGCCAGATTTTGCAGTCCCCGAAGGCTGCTCAAAGACTGCCGCAGGGATAGAAGTCCCACTCACATTCGACAAGCCGCTGCCTGAAGGGTATCTGACCGTAGAATTACAGGAATGTACCATGCTCTATTTCCAGAGCGAGCCCTATGAAGATGAGAACGATTTCTGCGCCGCAATCGAAAGTACCTATGCTGCGGTAGAAAAATACAAACCCGAGGTCTACGGCTATCGGTTCGCCTATGACATTGCCCCGAGTTTCAATCTCGGAGCCGAGGCTGCCACAGGTGCCAGACTCGCTGTCCCAGCCGTAAAATCAAGATAATTTTACAGGATCAAGCCGGCATTGAGCCGGAAACTTTTTTGGGGGCAAATCAGTTTTTGCCCCCAGCATCATATGGTTCAGCACTTCACAAAATTTTGGCACAAAATTCATACAAATTTTATGGCTTCAGGCAGTAATCTATGATAGAGTATATGTACTTGAAAAGATCTGGTGTATTTCATACATTCTTAGAATCTAATCAAAGGGGAATTCCCCATTTTCAAAGGTTTCCTTCTTAAAGAAAGAATCATTCCAACAATCCATGTTTCAACATCGGACAAACAACAATCATTTAAAAATTCAAACAATAAAGGCTGGTGATGTCTATTGAAAGTATAAACTTGTCTTCGGAGCAATCACTTCATTTTGAAATATACATAAACAGTAGACAAGGAGAAAATTACATATGGGAAAAAATGATATTTATATGAAACGCTGGCTCTCCGATAAGCACCGGTTTGCAGATTTAATCAATGGCTCCCTGTTTCAGGGAAAACAGGTATTCCTGCCGAATCATTTAAAGGAAAGCAGCCCGGAACAAACCCTTATCTTACGGAAACCGAACGGCGAAGATATCAGTATTCAAAGATACCGTGACATCATGATGATGGCAGAAGACGGAACAAGGATCGTGGTACTTGCATGTGAAAACCAGGATGAAATCCACTATGCCATGCCTGTCCGGGGAATGCTGTATGATGCATTGAACTATACTGAACAAATCAGCCAGATTAGAAAAATCAGGAGAGAAAACAAGGAATTGGAAAATTCCTCTGAATTTTTGTCCGGCCTCAAGAAAAGTGACCAGCTCACCCCCGTTATCACTGTTGTCTTTTACTATGGCGAAAAAGAATGGGATGGAACACAGGACCTGCATGGACTGTTAGGTCTTAACGCAAAGGAATATGAACTATTGAAAAAATATATTCCCAACTACCGGATAAATTTGATTGATCCAAGGCGGTTGAATCATGATTTATGTTTTCAGACGGATTTACAGCTGGTATTCGGCATGTTAGAATATAGAAAAAGTAAAGAAGGGCTGCAGGAATATATGCAGACTAATAAGAAATACTTCGGCAGTATCAATGAAGATTCATATAACGCAATACGGGTACTGCTCGGATCAGGGCAGCAATTACCCGAAGCTAAGCAAAAATCAGGAGGGATTGATATGTGTAAAGCATTAGACGATTTATATCAGGATGGTGTTAAAGAGGGGATTAAAACCGGTATTGAAAAAGGAATCGAACAGGGCATCAAGCAGGGGATTGCGCAGGGTGTCGAACGGGGTGTCGAGCAGGGTATCGAACAAGGCATTGAGCAAGGCATTAAAGCATTTATCCTTGATTACCGCGAGGAAGGCTATGACAAAGAAAAGATTCTTATGAAACTGCAAAACCGCTTTTCCCTTACAAGGGAAAAAGCGGAAGAATATTTTTCTAGGTTTTCATGAATGACTTTTTAGCCCCGGCACGCGTCTCATGAATCACTACTTTTCTGAGCATCCAGATACACAGTATATTCGGTATTGCCATAAAGGAATTGAACAGGTCCGAGACAGTCCAGACCAGATCCAGCGACATCACGGCGCCGAAATACACGGCTGCTATGTAGACGACCCTGTAGGTAAAAAGCCTTCTGCTTCCCCATAGATAGCGGACCGCACATTCCCCGTAATAGCTCCACCCAATGATCGTTGCAAATGCAAACAGTACAAGGGAGACGGACAGCATCATGCTGCCGTCTGCGGGCAGTCCCGCGAAAGCAAGAAAACACAGTTCATCATCACCCGCTCCGGCATAGACTGCCGGAGCTTTTATCATACTGCTGACAATTGCAATTCCCGTGATCGCACACATGACAACTGTATCCCAGAAAGGCCCTGTCATAGAGATAATCCCCTGTTTTACAGGCGAACTTGTTCTGGATGCAGCCGCAGCCATCGGAATCGAGCCCAGTCCTGCCTCGTTTGTAAATAGTCCCTTTGAAATCCCAGTTCGCATACCGATCATTACGGCGGTTCCTGTAATCCCGCCGGCAACAGATCTTGATGAGAAAGCTGATCCAATGATCACCGCCAGTGTTTCACCAAGATACGCACGGTTTATCCATAAGAGCAGCAAACATCCCCCCAGATAAAAAATGCTCATAAAAGGCACCAGATATGTACACACCTTTGAGACCTGCTTCGCCCCTCCCAGGATGACAATTCCTGCCAGCAAGGCTGCAATGATCCCCACGATGCGCGGGGAAACCTCGTAGTTTGATGTGACTGCCGCACAAATAGAATGTGACTGGACGCTGCTTCCCATCCCCAGAGATGCCAGTATTGTACTCACTGCAAATATGACTGCCGCACTTTTCTGGTGCAGAACATGTTCCATAACGTACATTGGTCCCCCGCTGTATGAACCATCCGGTTTCTGCACCCGGTATTTCACCGACAAAAAACATTCCGCGTAACAGGTTGCAATCCCGAACACGCCGGTTACCCAGCACCAGAACACGGCCCCCGGCCCGCCTATCGCGATTGCCGCAGAGATTCCGATAATATTTCCCGTCCCGATGGTTGCCGCCAGTGCTGTAGCCAGTGCGGAAAACGGAGAAATCCCCTCATTGCTTTCTTCACTTTTGGAAAAACTCAAACGGATTCCCGTCGGTATCTTCCTCTGGATAAACCCAAGGCGGAATGTAAAATATAAATGAGTACCCAACAGGACAACCAGCATCGGCATCCCCCAGAGGTACTCATAAATTGATTTCATAATCTGCGAAATAGCTTCCATGTCATGCTCCGTTTGTTCCATATCATTCTATATATATGACATCCTATTCCACTTTAGAATTTTACATCCTTTTTTCAGTGACTTCTCTTCGTTCCCTGCGCAGTGCTATCAGAAGTATGATCCCGGACACAGCCCCAAAGAACAGAAATGACTGTATCAGAGGTGTAAAGTTGTAGTTCCCCTCTGTCCAGAAGCCTGCGAAATCACTGGTGATATAACTCATCGGGAAAAGCGCAGCCACCTTTTGTGCTGCTTCAGGCAGGTCCTCTACCTGAACCCCCATCATCCCGCACAGTACCATCACCCCAAAGTAAACCGCCATCATAATCGCATACGTGGGGCCGAACTTCTTCAGGATCGTGGCAACTCCGTGGGCCAGCGCAAAAAAGATCCCGCTTAACAGCAGCAGGCTGATGATCAGGCACAGAGCTGCGCCCGGCCTTGGTATCTCCATTTCAAGGGTACTGTAAGCTACAATCGTATACAGCACAAGTCCGATGCTCATCACTGCAAACTGTGCGATAATCTTTGCCAGGAGCGTCGTATTCGGTGAAAATCCAAACAACTGCATCCGCAGCGGTATCTCCTTCTCCAGTTCCTGCGAATAATTCGAGGAATATCCAAGCAATACGACTGCCATCGGAATGATCAGGCTCATAGTGATAAATACTGCCGTATTCGCCTGTGGGATCATACTCTCCGGGACATCTGCCTGTACCGCTTTTGTGATAATAAAAAGCATCAGAATGGGGAAAAAGATTCCGAACATATATACAAAAGGATTCCCCAGCACATTCCGTATCTCATACATAATCAGCCTTCTGCCGCATCTTTTTTTAGTCATGGTCCACCCCTCCGTTTCCGCACCCCTGATAATACGCTTTCTTCGCATTGATTGACATAATCTCAATATCACTGCTGCTTCGTTTGAAGTTAACATTATTCCGTATAAGCAGTTTTGCAATATCTTCCTCCTCTGTCTTTCCCCTGCATGCAAGTGCAATCAGATGGGAAGGTGCTTCCAATTTCCTGTATGGTTCTGTCAGGCGCCCATGCTCTTCCCCTGCATCCAGAGTAATGATGGAATTACCACAGTATTTACGGAACAGAGTTTCTTTTTCCCCATAATCAATCACTTTCCCCTGATCCAGAATCAGCAGCTTATTTGCCAGAAGCTCCAGTTCCTCATAATAATGAGATACGATACAGAGTGTATTACTCTTTCCCTCATACCACTTCAGCAGCCTTTCCATCAGCCGCTGTCTCGTTTCGAAATCCAGACCCGAAGTCACCTCATCATAAAAAGTAAGCGGTGCATCCTGCATCATGACCATAATAATCGTAAGCCGCTGCTTCTGTCCTCCGGATAGGGATTTATAATGTTTCTTTAGACACTCTTCAAATTCAAAATATGTGATCAGTTCCTGAAGACGGCTGTTTTTACTGATACTTGTATCAAGCAGTGTTTCCAGAACATGCCGCACAGACATGGTGGATACATAATCGTTAAACTGCAGATGGGCTGCCATCTGTTCCGGCTTCAGCTCCGTCTGAATCCTCCCTTTGTAAGATGTCAGGCCAAGCATGGTCTTTACAAATGTAGATTTCCCCGCCCCATTGGAACCGATAATGCCTATTCGCTCACCTTTGTTAATCTCAAGCGGACGGTCAATTTCAAGGGCCAGCTGTCTGCCATAATATACCTGCAGGTTTTTAATTGTCACCAGCATTTCTTTTCTCCTCTCCTTTTGATAACTTTAGTTTACCGCTTTCATATGAAGTCTGTATGAAGATGCTGTGCGTCTTCTTTGAATGTGAAATTCAATTTTGCCCTTACCCCGCCGGATACATTTTCCACGGTCAGTTTACAGCCGAGTACTTCACTGTAATATGCACTGACATACAGTCCAAGCCCCTTTCCCCTTTCTTTCCCGCTGCCGCTCACAAAAGGTTCATAAAGGTGCGGCAACAGGGTCTCATCTATGTGTGCCCCCTGATTCACAATACTCACCGAACCTGCCTCTGACTCCACAAGTATCTGCCCATTTTCCGGTGTATTTGCTACTGCATTGGAAAACAGATTATCCAGTATTTTCTTTAGAAGCTCCCTGTCGCTTGGCACAGTCCGGGTTGTCCCACCCTTCTCAAAACGAAGCTTCTTCATCTCTGCCTGAATACGGTAAGCCCCCATCACTTCCATTAGAAGAACATCTACATCCACGGATTCTATATGAAGGTTTTCCGTACAATGGTTCAGATATAAAATATCCTCCACGATTTTCCTCATCGACTGCAGTTGTTCCTTCACCTGAGGGAGATAAGTCTTCGTATCTTTATATTTACCCACCTCCTGTATCATACCGTCCACAAGCAGGAGTGCCGCAGTGACCGGTGTTTTTAGCTGGTGCGAAGATGCCCTTAAAAAGACTTCCTGACGCTTATTTTCTTTTTTCAGCCGTTCATTCTTTTCTTCCAGCTCATCGTAATTCTCTTTCAGTTTTGCATATAGCTCGTTCAGGGTCCGGCCAAGCTCCCCAATCTCATCACGCGCCGTAATTTTGAACGGTTCCACCTCCAGACTCCCGGCGTTCTTAACTTCTTCTGCATAATGGGCAAGGCTGACCACCGGATTAACAATCTTTCTGGAAAAGAACTGGGAACAAAGCATGACAATCAAAAACAAAACCGCTGCTATCATCGGAATACTCCCCATAACAATCGGCTTAATTTCTTTCATCTGCGGAGTCATCACCGGCAGAAAGGAAAAAATGAGCGAACTTCCGCTCCTGCCTATTGCAATATAAGTCGTATACTGATTATCTTCATCCGAAGCTCCCCCTTCAAAAACAACAATATCTTTATCCATAATATGCATTTTAACAGAGTCGTCCGCTTTGAACACTTCTGTGTCCTTATCAATCTGTACTTCCACATCAACCGGTGCAGTTTCATTCAGCAAGGCACTCTTCTGGAACCCTTTTTTCAAAAGTTCCCAGTCGATCGCCTCGAAGTCCTCTTTTTCTACATCTTTCATATTCCCGAAACAGTTACGGACCTGCCCCAGAAGTTTTTTGAGCTGCTCGTCCTGCACAGTCACCGTAAATTTAAAGGCCTTTCCGGCCAAGTATATTTCGTCCCCCTCAAGTGGGATCTCCAGCGTAGCCGCCCCCGTCGGGTTTTGAACCTTAAGCCCCTTATAGCTGTGATTCTTCATGTATCCCTTCTCGACTTCTACCACAGACTTCAGGTTCTGCTTCTTCATATAATCCACATACAGGGACGGCAGCATCGTTACGAAATAAATGACAATCAGGCTGACAAGAAGCGCCGAAATCCCAATGCTGTATAGAAATGTCTTTTTTGACAGCTTCATATGCTACACCTCCTGTTTAAATTGGTACCCGACCCCAATTACGGTCTTGATAAAGTTCTGGGGCAGTTTTTTCCTCAGGTTCTTCACATGTGCATCGATAATCCTGTCGTTCCCGATGTAATCTTCATTAAAAATATGCAGGATCAGTTGCTCCCTTGTAAAAACTCTGCGCGGCTCATCATATAGGGTCTCCAGCAAAAGAAACTCACTCAGCGTCAATTCCAATGGTTCCCCATTGTAACAGGCCTGATATGCACCTTTATCGATGAATAACCCCTCCCGCACCGTCCGGGCAGAAGGCTTCACCCGTCTGAAAATTGTTTCCATGCGCTTCAACAGGATAATCGGCGATACCGGCTTGATCACATAGTCATCCGCATACGCATTGAACGCCCGTACCTGTGTCTGTTCATCCCCGAGAGCTGTCAGCATAATCACAGCCATATCAGGATATTTGTCCCTTATGAAATCCAGAACTTCCAGACCGCTGATTTTCGGAACCATAATATCCAGAACTGCCATATCAAATATATCTTCCGTAAGAGCCTTCACTGCTTCCGCCCCGTCCGCCGCTGAATACACATCATATCCCTGCATCTTCATATATTCAGCCAGAACATCCTGAATGACCGGCTCATCCTCTAAAAATAAAATCCTCTTCCCCATATGGTACTCCTCCTGTTGTTTCATTTATTATAACAGAACCATATGAATTTCAAATGAATTTTTAACGGTACTGCCTTTCATGAAAAAATCTCCGGTCACAGCCATTACTGACTGTACATCCGGAGATTCCTCTTGTTTATAACCTTCTCTTTCTTCCTCATGCCGCTTAGAAACGAAAGCTTCTTTTATCTTCATACATCTTCCTGTCAGCCAGAACAAAGGCATGTTCCAGCGATTCCTTCTCCTCTGTCAAAATAATCTCATAACCGACCGCTGCCGTTATTTTTAAACCAGCCGCATTCTTTTCTTCTTCCAGATACCGGCGGAATCCGGATATGCGGTTCTTGAGCTCCTCTTCCTCTTCATCTGGAAGAATAATAAAAAATTCATCGCCGCCCATTCTGAATATATATTTTTCATATCCCTTAAATGCCACCCTTAACGCGTCCGCCACAAAAATAAGAATCTGATCTCCCATGTGGTGTCCCATTGTGTCATTCACCTGTTTAAAACAATTAATATCAACCACGACAAACCCGATCTGGCGGAACTGACTTCGGTTCCGTTCCAGTTCGTTAACCTTTTCCATATATGAGGCCCTGTTATGCAGCCCAGTAAGCCCGTCATTGTACGCCAGCTGATATACTTCCTTCTCACGCTCGAGCCGCTTTTTCTGATCACTGATTTTCTGAGTCTTAAATATAGAATGAATAAAAACAACATAGCAGGATATAACAACAACTGCAAAAACTAACCACACCGGGAAATACTCGACCCTCTCAACCATCGGTTTTGGATACCCGGCAAAGAAAATCATGGCAAAATAGATCAACGCCGTGGAGCATGCCATCAGCCCCCATCCCGCATCAGCCTCCGCCAGAAGCTTTTTATACTTATCCGCATATTTAAATGCAAACCGGAGGATGACTGCAAATAATACCGGCATGATGATAACCGCATAAACTTCACCATACTTCAGAGTAATGCCAAACAGCCTGCCAATGAATGCAACAATCAGGGAGATCGTATCTATAAAACAAAATGTCAGCACAAACCGGCTGTCCCTGTATTTTGCATAATACAAAAACAACAGGAAACTAGGCACTGTCATGCAGACCGTTGACGAAACCGCTGCCGGTAATTTCAGGATATATACAGCCCCGTAATATGCCGCCACAATCAGTACACAGCCTATATATTTAAACATCACCGTCACACGGGTGTTCTCCCTTGACGGACACATAATTGTATAGAGAAGAAGGTCACAAACGATCACAATCATATCGTTCATAACTACAAGTAAATCAAACATTTACACAGGCTCCTTTAAACTTCAGTAATAAAAACATTATACGTAACTGTTCAGGACTATGAACAGTTACGCCGCAAGCCCATAAAAATCGCCTTTGGCGATGGGGCTTGCTTCTGGCTGTTCCACGTTTTCGTACGGACTGTGCAGTAAATGCACAGTCCTGTACTGAACAGTTACCATTATACAATAAAAATCGACATTCGCATATACTTCTTTTTTCCATTCCCGTTTTCATACAAAATAAGCCGGAAATAAATTTCCCGGCTTATTTATCCATATCTCTTCAGGCATCCTGTCTTAAGCAATACTTGTTGTTTTCTCAAACTGCGAGTTATAAAGGTCCGCATAGAACCCGTTCTTCGCAATCAGTTCGTCATGGTTACCCATTTCTACGATATCTCCGTCTTTCATAACAAGGATCATATCTGCATCCCTGATTGTAGAAAGTCTGTGTGCGATAACAAAACTTGTTCTGCCTCTCATGAGGGTATCCATTGCTTTCTGGATCTGGATCTCTGTCCTCGTATCAACAGAACTGGTGGCCTCGTCAAGGATCAGGATCTTTGGATCAGCCAGAATCGCCCTCGCGATTGTAAGCAGCTGCTTCTGTCCCTGAGATACATTGCTCGCCTCTTCATTCAGTTCCATATCATAACCGCCCGGCAGTGTCTGGACAAAACGATGGACACGTGCCGCTTTCGCTGCCTCTATAACTTCTTCATCTGTCGCATCCAGTTTTCCGTAGCGGATATTATCTTTAATACTTCCGTGGAACAGCCATGTGTCCTGAAGCACCATACCAAACATCTGCCTCAGCTCGCTTCTGTTGAAATCCTTGACATCATGACCATCTATCAGGATTGCACCGGAATTCACGTCATAGAACCGCATAAGCAGCTTGATCATTGTTGTCTTTCCGGCTCCTGTCGGCCCGACAATTGCAATCTTCTGCCCCTCTTTTACTTTTGCAGAGAAATCATTGATTATGATCTTCTCCGGGTTATATCCGAAGTGTACGTGGTCAAATTCCACATTTCCTTTCAGCCCTTCAACAGATACTGCATTCTCAACAGTCTGGTCCTCTTCGTCTTCATCAAGGAACTCAAATACACGCTCGGAAGCCGCTGCGGTTGACTGAAGCATATTTGCCACCTGTGCAACCTGCTGGATCGGCTGTGTAAAGTTACGCACATACTGGATAAAGGACTGGATATCACCGACTTCGATCGCATCCTTGATTACGAGGTATCCGCCCAGGATTGCAACTACGACATACCCCAGATTTCCGACAAACTGCATGATCGGCATCATCATACCAGATATAAACTGGGATTTCCATGCGGAATCGTACAGCTTATTATTCGTCTCATCAAATTCGGTTATAACATCTTCTTCCTTATTAAATGCTTTGATAATGTTATGTCCGCCGTAAACCTCTTCCACCTGTCCGTTTACATTTCCCAGATATTCCTGCTGTCCGCGGAAATATTTCTGCGAACGTTTCATAATGATGGATATCAGTCCTATGGATATCGGCAGGATCAACAGGGCCACAACTGTCATCAGCGGGCTGATGGACAGCATCATGATGAAGACCCCTATGATTGTTGTAACAGATGTGATCATCTGTGTAGCACTCTGGTTCAGGCTCTGCCCCAGCGTATCGATATCATTTGTCACACGTGAAAGGACTTCCCCGTGTGTCTTTGTATCAAAGTAATTCATCGGCATACGGTTGATCTTCAATGAGATTTCTCTTCTCAGGCGGTAAGTCATCTTCTGAGATATGCCTGTCATAATGTAGCCCTGTACAAATGAGAATAATGCACTTATTACATAAAGACTCAGCGTGAATAAAAGGATTCTTCCGATCTTTTCGAAATCCATCCCGCCTTCGCCGGAAACCTTGCTAACGAGTCCGTTGAATATTTCTGTTGTTGCTTTTCCTAAAATCTTCGGCCCTACAATATTAAAAATTGTACCTCCGACTGCAAATATAAGGACGAAAAACAGCTGGAACTTATAAACCTTCATGTATCCGAGTAACTTTTTCATCGTGCCTTTCAGATCCTTCGGCTTTTCTCCCGGTACCATTCCCCTGCCGGGACCATGTCCGCCCATGCCTCTTCTCGTGTTTTTACTCATGGCTGCTCTCCTCCTTTCCTTCCAGACCTTCTTTTAATTCTGCCTCTGACAGCTGAGATGCCGCGATCTGCTGATAAACCTCACATTTCTTAAGCAGTTCTCTGTGGGTACCGATACCGGCAACTTCTCCGTCATCCAGAACGATAATCTGTTCCGCATGTAAGATCGTACTGATACGCTGTGCGACAATGAGTACGGTACTGTTTGCTGTCTTTTCCTTCAATGCCCTTCTGAGAGAAACATCTGTCTTGTAATCCAGAGCCGAAAAACTGTCATCAAAGATGAAGAGATTCGGATGCTTTGCAATTGCTCTTGCTATAGAAAGTCTCTGCTTCTGTCCGCCAGATACGTTGGAACCGCCCTGGGCAATCGTGCTGTTATACTTCTTCGGTTTTGCGTCGATAAACTCTGTTGCCTGGGCGATTTCTGCCGCCTCTTCCATCTCCGCGTCTGAACCATCCGGATTGCCAAACATGATATTCGATGCGATATCTCCCGAGAAAAGAACTCCCTTTTGAGGAACATACCCCAGTTTCTCACGCAGTTCGTGCTGTGAAATATTGCGGATATCTATGCCGTCAAGCGTAATCTCACCTTCCGTTACATCATAGAATCTCGGGATCAAATTGACCAGTGTGGACTTACCGCTGCCGGTACTTCCTATTATGGCTGTCGTCTCACCCGGACGAGCCTCGAATGTAATGTTACGAAGTACATCCTCGCTTGCTCCCGGATAGCGGAAGGATACATGATCAAATTTCAGGACTCCGTCAAGGTCATCCGGAAGTTTTTCAGGTTCCTTCGGATCATGGATCATTGTCTTACTTGTCAGAACTTCATCCACACGCTCTGCTGATACGGCTGCCCTCGGGAGCATAATCGAAATCATGCACAGCATCAGGAAACTAAAGATGATCTGCATTGTATACTGGATAAATGCCATCATATCTCCTACCTGCATCTGCCCGTCACTGATTCCATGTGCACCTGTCCAGACGATCAACACGGAGATTCCATTCATAATCACCATCATAACAGGCATCATGAATGTCATGGCACGGTTAACAAACAGGTTCGTCTTTGTCAGGTCAATATTTGCTTTATCAAACCGTTCTTCTTCATGCTTCTCCGTACTGAAAGCACGGATAACAGACAGACCGGTCAGGATTTCTCTTGTTACGAGATTCAGTTTATCAACCAGCTTCTGTAATATCTTGAATTTCGGCATAGCAACTGTAAAGAGTACGAGTATAACCAGACCAATCAGGAGGACTGCCAGACCGATAATCCATGACATAGATACATTCGTCTGGAATACCTTGTAGATACCTCCGACTGCCATGATCGGTGCATACAAGACCATTCGAAGCAGCATGACAACAAGCATCTGAATCTGCTGGATGTCATTGGTACTTCTTGTGATCAGAGACGCTGTTGAAAAATGGTCAAACTCATTATTGGAGAATCCTACCACTTTTCTGAATACCCTGCCCCTCAAGTCGCGCCCTGCTGTCGCGCCGACGCGGGAAGCCATAAATCCTACAAGCACACTCGCTATCATCCCCAGCAGCGCCAGTGCCAGCATCTTACCACCGGTCCCCAATATATAGGAGGACTGAAGATGGGCCGTATCAATATTCAGGTTCCCATATACTTCCTTTATATAAAGCGTAGCAGCCTGTTCTACCATTGTTTCGGGCATGTCGTCCATCTGCTCACTCATCTTGTCAACGATCTGGGCACGCTGCTCATCCGGAACGAGCTCAAACAGTTCAAAAATATCCGCTTTGTCTATCTTTTTCAACTGTTCGTCAATCTTTTCCTGCGCTTCCTTCTGCATCTGTTCTGCCGCCTGTTGCTGCTGTTCCATCATCTGGTCAGCTAACTCAGGGTTTGCAGCGAGTGCAGCCTTCTGCTCATCCGTCATCTGGTTCTGGGCATCCGCCATCTGCTGCTTTGCCTCTTCCATCTTCTGGTCAGCCTGTTCCTGAATGGCAGATTTCATATTCTCCTTCATGGAATTTTCCATCTTCTTCGTGGTATCACTGCCTGAATCTATCCCGGACACAAAAAGCATCGGCTTTCCGAGAATATCTGACAGCTTTTCCATCAGCTTCTCGTCTTCTGCTGTCTTGTCTTTCAGTACATAAACAGCTCCGTCGTAATCATATCCTGTATCCTTATCTTTCAGTTCATAGGCATCCTTTACCGTCTCTGCATCATCACTGCTTACAAACAGCAACAGCTTATCCATATCCTTCTGTGCAATCGCGTCCGGTATTGATTCGTCAATACCGCCCTGCTGGATTCCGACATTTACTATATCGGATGTATATGCAGGAAGCGAAAGATCACAATATGCCTGCACAACGAGAACTGCCAGAATCGCAATCATTGCTTTCCAGTACATTCCCATATACTTGAATAATTTCTTCATAATCCCTATCCTTTCTTCATTCTTGTCTTATGTCATCGTGATAGTGCCTGTAGGGTGCTTCATTATTCTAAGCCCTGTTCTATGCATACCCCGTTATTTTCAAGATATTTCCATGAGGTTATCTCTCATCTGCAGTAAGAGTCTTCTCATCAGCAGCTTTTCTTCCTGACTCAGCCCGTTGAATATCTGTTCATCCATCTCTGCCGCCACGGTTTTAATATTCTTAAGACAGGCTTCCCCTTTTTCAGTCAGACTAAGCCGCATAATCCTTTGATCCTTTTCATCCGGGCTCCGCCTGATATAGTCCATCTTTTCCATCTTCTGGATTGTATTCGTAATCGACGGTGGTGTCACATTCATAAACTTCGCCATCTCCCGCTGTGAAAGGCCGCCCGACTTATTCAGCATAAAAAGTATCCCCGCCTGACCCGGCTTTAAATCAAACTTATCGAATAACTGAGTCGCTTTCTTCATACTCAAATGCATAATCTGGCCCATAATTCCCACAGTAGGCATATGCTCCATGTCACAATTCATCCTCAGCGCTCCTTTCTTTAAGCATTTTCAAAACACCGCTAACCATAAATTAGTTAGACGTCTAACGGTTATATTAGTAGTATTATATAAAAAAGTCAATATAAAGTGATAGATTTCACAGTTTTTTAATAATTTCTTCCAAAAAATAATTAGACAGTTAACATATTATATTCATAACACAAGTCTTGTCTGCCGCAAAATAGATTGACGGGTTTTTATAATATCTGGTAATCTGTTTATATAATAATGATAACGGATTAGAAAGTATCTCCTGAAGAAATATATTATAAAATATAGAAAGTGAGAATTACATGATTACGAACGCAGATATCTGGTCTTTATTAGATCAGTTTTATTCAGATGGCTTTACCGATGAAACATTAAGCAAGGCTGCCGGTGTACCGGCAGAACTGCTTGAGAAATGCCGCAAAAAGGAAACTCTAACCAGAGAAGAATATCAGGAACTTACATATGTCCTTGCTTTTTTGAGTGAATTATATATGGAGGATACCACAAATATAAATTATTTAAAAGATCTGGCAGCAATGCTGACATGGTATTTTATGGTTTCAAATAAGGCAATTGCAAACTATCTTCATTTAACAGAAGCTGAATTTGAAACATTTCTTGCTGATCCCAGGAACTATCCGAATGGTTATGATTTATCAATGAATTTGATGCTCTTATATGTAACATTGGTAAGAGATAAGAGGCTTTGAAGCAAGATCCCCGGCAAATGAATCACCGGGGATTTTTTAATTCTCCTAAGCAGGAGCATTCTTTTTTTCTTTTCTTATCAAGAATATTGCCGCGATGCACACTGGGAAGATGATTGCTGCAAATAAGCCGCCCTTCAGTCCCCATTTCGAGGTATGGTCAGCTACCACACCAACAAGCCCCGGGCCGGACATGCAGCCGGCATCCCCTGCAAGGGCAAGAAAAGCAAACATGGCGGTTCCACCCTGTGCGCATTCTCTGGCAGCTATACTGAAAGTACCGGGCCACATGATCCCGACAGAGAGCCCGCAGAGGGCACAGCCAAGAAGACTGACAATCGGTATCGGTGCAAAAACCGCCAGCAGATAGCTTGCGACGCAGAGCACACTGCTCATAAATATAAACTTCTCCAGTTTAATCCGTTCTCCGCATTTCCCGTAAAAGACACGGGACACTCCCATCAGAAGCGCAAAGGAGCAGGGTCCGAGCAGGTCTCCCACTGTTTTAGAAACATGCAGGCTGCTCTCGGCAAAATAGGATGCCCACTGGGACATTGCCTGCTCGGAAGCCCCGGCACACAGCATCAGAACAAAGAACAGCCAGAATATCCGCATGGACAAAAGCTTTTTAATTGGAATACGGTTCTCTTCCTCGACCAGTACGCTGATCGGAACCCTCATAAAAACAAATGCATTCAAAAATGGCAGAACCGCCCAGATCATCGGGAGATATCTCCAGTTTTCCATTCCTATGAGCTTGAATCCCAATGTAGACAGAATTACGACTCCCACATGCCCGAAGCAGTAAAAGGAATGCAGAAGGCTCATTGCCTTCTCTTTTGCCCCCGTCGGCGCAGCCTCAACAATCGGGCTTACCAGTACCTCCAGCAGCCCACCGCCAATTCCGTTTAGGGTAATCGCCGCCATTAATCCCGCATAAGGGGTGGGAAACAAAAATGGGAAGATCCCCATCCCGATCAGTCCTGCTGCTGCCATAAAGTGCGCAAATACCATGCAGACACGGTAGCCAATCCTGTCCACATATTTTGCGGCAAGCAGATCTACGATCAACTGGATTCCGAAATTCATTGTGATAAGGAATCCAATCCTCTCAACAGAAATCGAAAACTGCTGCTGAAAAGTAAGGAACAGAAGCGGTCCTAAATTGTTAACTATTGCCTGAGTAATATATCCTACATAGCAGGAATAAATAGTATATTTGTATGATTTCGTCATGTAGTATCTTGACGGTCAGAAATTGATTTTTCCCCTGACCGCCGCCCTTTCTCTATGTTTTCCTTTTAATCCGCAATCACTTTTTTCTTCCATCGTCCCGCGCGGTAACAAATAAATGTAATACATGCCCCGAGTACCCATGATATCAGGAGAGAGATAAAGATACACGCACTATCTCCATTTGGATGTGCAGCTGATCTTGTAAAATATGCCAGACCGTAGGCAAGAGGCACGCGGATGACAACCGTCGTCACCATTGAAATCCACATTGGAGTAACCGTATCTCCGGCACCTCTCATAACACCGGACAGGCACTGCGTCACTTCCATCGCTATATAACCGGCTGCCAGTATCTTCATCATAGAAAAGCTTAATTCCACGAGTTCCGGCGTCTCTGTAAAGATCGCCATCAGGTATCGTCCGAATAATAGAATCAGGAGCGTAATCACGGCCGATGTCATCACCGCTATCCCGGTTCCCTGCCTTGCTCCTCTGACCACTCTGTCCATCTTTCTGGCGCCTACATTTTGTCCGGAATATGTCGTCATCGCAGTCCCAAACGAGAATGCCGGCATCATCGCGAATCCATCCACACGCATGACAATGACATTGGCCGCTATAAACAATTCCCCAAAGCTGTTAGTCAGTGACTGCACAACAATCATGGACAAAGAAAAGATTGCCTGAGTCACACCAGATGGCAGTCCCAGACGGACCAGGTCCCAGGAATACTTCTTCTCCGGAATCAGATATTCTTTTTTCATATCAAAAACCTCTTTCATCCGGCATAATTTCATAAATGATAAAACCGCAGAGATCATCTGGGCAATTACTGTAGCCAGTGCAACTCCGGCCACCCCAAGTCCGAACTTCGCCACAAATATGTAGTCTAAAACAATGTTGATAACTGTCGCAACGAGGAGATACACCAGGGCGGAAACGGAATCTCCCAGACCTCTTAAAATACCACCCAGAATGTTATAAAAGGCACACCCTACAATTCCCATGAACAAGATCATCAGATAATTATTGCACCACCCGATGATACTGTCCGGCGTACGCAAAAGTCTTAGAAGCGGCATTGTAACAAACGGGGTAACCGCCATGACAAGAACCGTTGTAATAACCGTCAGCGTAATACAGCATCCAATTGTTTTTGACAGCGCTTCTCTCTGCTTCGCGCCAAAATACTGCGACACCATGATTCCGACCCCGACAGAAATCCCAACGAACAACACAAGCAGCAGGTTCAGTATAGGTCCTGCACTTCCAACTGCTGCCAGTGCATTGTCCCCTACGAACCTGCCTACAATGATGCTGTCTGCTGTATTATATAGCTGCTGGGCAATATTGCCGATCAGCATCGGAATTGTGAATGCCACAATCTTCTTACCCGGATTCCCTTCAGTCATATCTACCGGGGCGAATAGCTTCTTCATACCTGTTAACATAGAAAAATCTCTCCCTTTTTCCTTATCTTACTGTACATACTGTGATTATTTTAACGTATCCTTTTCATAATGTCTACCTTATTAAGAGAACTTTCCACTATTACACATGCAAATGCCGTGCACCCCTGTGCACGGCATCTATGTCAGGAAATACACTGCACTTAATCCTCAATCATCCCTTTATATATCAGCTCCAGATCCTTTGCTGCCCGTTCCATTCCCATTCTGCTTACATTCAGGACCAGATCGTGGGAGCCGACAGATCCCCAGTCCTTTCCGGTATATGTCTCATAGTAATAGCGTCGTTCTCTGTCCATCTTTTTTACCTTGTCAGCGGCCTTCTTCTCTGTCAGGTCAAAAAGTTCCATTGTCCTTTTAATCCTGTCTGCCTTGTCTGCACAGATAAAAACATTGAGGCATTCCGCCTTTCCATCCAGTACATAGTCGGCACATCTTCCGATAAAGATTGCAGGTCCCTTTTTCGCCAGTTCACGTATAATCCCTGCCTGTGCATAGAACATCTTATCATTGATCGGCTCGAGATAATCCACTCTCCCTACATATGGCATAATCGTTCCGGGTGCATAGGCATATGTAGATAAAAACCCGCTTAAAGCCGTTTCATCCACGGAATCTGCTGTATCCTCGCTGATGTCCAGTTTCTCCGCCGCCAGTTCCACCAGATTTTTGTCATACAGCGGGAGATTCAATCTTTCCGCAAGCATCGACCCGATTTCACGTCCGCCGCTTCCAAACTGCCGCCCGATTGTGATGATTACATTCTTTGACATATTCATTCAGCTCCTTCCTTCATGATTTACGTCCATCAGTTCTTACTACTATTATACTTATTTTGTCAGATTATAACAAGCTTTTAATTGAAATTAACTGATATTAATAAATCCCATATTTCTCTGATATACCAGACAATTCCGATACACAGCGCTGTATCCATAAAGAAGAATGTTCTGGTCCCTGATGCAAGCAGAGTCGGTGAAAATCCCATAAGCAGGCGTGTGGCAAGTCCGGCCGATAAGATGAGAACCAATAACAGAGTCTTTCTTGCAGACATAAAGCTTCCACAGACAGCCACCAGAATCATCAGTGTAAGTATCGTATACAATATAATCTGTGGATAGACCGGCTGTGGCGGTGCCTCCAGATCGCCATTTTCATAATATACACCGGCAGCCCATTTCCGAATTTGCGTGCCAAACAGAGCATCTGGAATTTTCCCTGCCCAGATGCCGGCCCGGTACAAAAATGGTATAGTTCCGCACACAGTAAATATGTTCACTCTTCGATATTTCATCCAAAGCCACACACATAGAACCACTATAAATAAAATAAATGGAATATCCCTCGCGGCATAAAAGTAATTGACTGTAGTAAACCAGCCGTTCCAGAGCTTATCAATTACGGATAGTTCCCCAAACCCGTGCCAGTAAGAAGAAATCTCCTGCTCAAGCCTCGCCGCATTCCCCTTGCAGGTCATTAGAAAAACTAAAGATAAAAGGCTGACTGCCATTTGAGAAAACAGGATCGGCTTAACCTTCCTAAGCTGAAAGAAATATACAGCAGCCAAAAAATAGAAACAAAAAACAATTGCAGCTGTCTGCTCCATATTACAGCCAAATAGTGCCGCGACGCCATATCCTGCATAGTGATACCATTTGACTTTCTGGTCCTGAAACAGCATTCTAATTGGAATTAGGGCAGCAATTGCAGCAGCCAGCGCCCAGATATAGTTAATCGCACCGGGCTGGATCCCGACTTCGACAAGGCCATCTGCCGGAAATATAAACAACAGTGCCATAAATACAGTTGTTTCAAACCGTTTCCACGCAAGCAGCGACCGCAGTGCATATACCGTTCCCAGAATAATCAGACCGTCCAAAACAGCAAACACCACATAGGGCTGTTTCAGTATAATATAAAGCGCCCCCTCCAGAATCAGCCTGCCTGACCATGTCTGTGAACGCCAGATAAGGAAATCCAGAAATCCATATTGTTCCAGATAGCTCTTAAATACGACCGTATCCGCTCTATACTCCCTGACATTATAATGAAATAGACACAGCCCTAAACATAATAATACCAGAACGATTCTCTCAATATAGACCGAATTACGTATTCCGAACCTCTGGACTCTTCTCCCTGTCTTTCTTATTACATTCATACTTATCTCTCCTCATACTTTATGCCAGACTCGCCTAAAACCAATATACATACCGATAGCCGGCAGCTTATTCATCTGCCGGCTGAAAACGGACGGTGATCGCCAGAAACTGCCCGTCCACAATGGCCGCTTCTGCTGTTCCACCTATCTTCCCACACAGTTCCTTTACAATCGCAAGGCCCAGCCCGGAAGAATGTTTCTGCCGGGCCGGGTCAGCTTTATAGAATCGGTCGAAGATTCTGTCAGGGTCAATTACTGAAGCATTCTGCACCGGGTTCGAAAACGTAAATGCCGTCCCCTTCTGAACAATACTCAGTCCGCCCAAACCATGTATCAATGCGTTATTGATCAGATTACGGAAGATGCGGCCAAGAATTTCCTCTGCTGCGAAGACACAGATTTCTTCATTCTCAAACCGGATATCCGGTTCTATTTGTTTCTCCTCGAACACATGAAACAGGCCAATCATACAGTCACTCAGAATCGGGAACACCGCAGTCCTGCGGCAGTCGGGTGAAAACTCACCGCTGGTAAGCTTCGTATATAAAAACAATTCCTCCAGCATATCCTTTAGTTCCGCAATCCGTCTTTCAATAATCCGCTCATAGCGAAGCTGCTTCTCAGATTCCGTACAGTCCTGCAGCATCTGCAGGTAACCCGACGCACTGGTAAGCGGGGTTCGGATATCATGCGCAATATTGGATATAGACTGTTTCAGTTCTGTCTGGGACCGCAGATATTTCTGTTTTTCGCCGCTGACATCCGCAAAGATATGGTTCAGTTTCGTATAAAGCCGCAAAAATGCCCGGTTCCTTGTGTTCGAGGTCAGCTCTATATGGCTGCCCGCTTCCAGCTGGTCAAGCTGTTTATACAGATGCTTAACCTCCCTGATATAGAGGATAATCAGGGCAGACAGTACTGCAGTCACAATAAGCAGTACTGCAATCAGAAATTTCATCCGCATCTAACCTCCTTAAATATCTTTTTTCGCCAGCACAATCTCGCTGATAACAGTATACAGTACAAAAAAAGCAGCTCCGGTAATAAATGGCCTCAAACCATATTCTCCCTGAAACGCACTTGGCAGAGAAGCAAGAGTCAAATATAAACTGTAGTCAAAAATCCACCCTAGTCCAAACAGTCCGAACACACTGCTGAGTATCATAACGACGAGTCCGCTGTTTAAACAGATGGCCCCGGCTACCCCCGCCGCCTTACTGCGGGTAATCATGCAGATTAGCATTATGAGTGCTGAGAAAGCATTTACGATAACCCAGGCTGAGAACAGATAATACAGAATGTCTTCTAACCCTGAATATTCAAAAAAGCCTCCGCTGATAATATTTAACAGCAGCGTAACCAGAAAAGTACCTGTAAGGTACAGGAAATTAACAATGAAGAAAGTACCTGCTTTACCCAGAACATAATCCCACTTATTCTCATGGGCAGCCATAATGTTCTTAATAAACCCGCTCTCGAAATCCATGCATATAAAGAGTGCACCAAAAACCCCTGTCGTAACGGAAAGAAAGCCGCCGCTCACTGTTCCCTGCCGGAATATCTCCAGAATCGTTGTATTTGCCAGAGATGACTCAATGTCGGAGGCATCTGCTGAAAGCTCTGCCCCGAACTGGAGGATCAGGTCTCTGGTCGATGGATTTGTGATGATAAACAGGATGCCAAAGGTCACGATATTGATAAATACGAGTATCCCAAAACATATATAAAAACTTTTGCTGCGGAAGACACGGTATAGGTCCGTGCGAAGAAGATTAAGCATACTGCACACCCCCTTCCATCAGTTCCAGAAAATACTGTTCCAAATCCATCCTGTGCAGGCTGCACGAATGAACAAGAATCCCGTTCTGTACAAGCATTGCCGTAAGCAGGCCCGATTCCGTGAAATCAAAAACCTGAAGCTGGTTTCTGCCAGATACTTCATAATGAATCTTGGGATAATGTTCTGACAAAAGCGCCGCGGTTCTATCCGCATTGTCCACTTGAAGCTCCAGATAATCTTTACACTTCTCTTCTAATTTTTCTCTGGAAATCTGCTGGATCAGCTCCCCCTCCTTGATAATCCCGTAACAGGTTGCAAGTTTACTGAGTTCCCCCAGGATATGCGAACTAATCAGGATCGTCTTCCCCGCTTCTTCATTCAGCCTGATGAGACTTTCCCTGACTTCCCTGATCCCCTCCGGGTCCAGACCATTGATCGGCTCATCAAGAATCAGAAGGTCTGGATTACCGAGAAGGGCCATCGCGATTCCCAGCCTCTGTTTCATTCCCATTGAAAACTGCCGGATCTTCTTTTTTCCTGTATGAGACAGATTCATAAGCTCCAGAATCTTATCTACACTCTTTTCATCCGTGAGCCCCAGGCACTTTGCCTTCAGGATCATGTTATCTCTGGCTGTCATATGGGGATACAGGCCCGCATCCTCTATAAGCATTCCGACTCTGCGACGTGCTGTCTGGTTCTTTACAGGCAAACCATAAAGAGAGATTTCCCCCTCCGTGGGATGGACGAGCCCGCAGCACATTTTCAGTGTGGTAGACTTGCCGGAACCATTGCGGCCGATAAAGCCGTAGATATCTCCCGCTCTTACTTCCATATTGAGATGGCTCACGGCTGCTTTCGCGCCGTATATCTTACTTAAATTTTTCGTTCTGACTGCATATTCTGTATTCATGGCAGCTCCTTTCTTTGCTTCAGAGCGCATTCCTTCTCGAAACACACTCTCATCCTTTGATGTAATTATAGTGTAGCCCCGCAAAATTCAAAAAACGCAAAGAAAAGTTTAAGAAAGTTTAAAGCCCATCCCCCATACAGTCTGGATATAAGTTTCCGTCCCAGTTGGTTTCAGTTTTGAACGGATATTACTGATGTGTACATTGATCGTCTTATCTTCTATAAAATACTCGTCACCCCATGCATATTCATAGATCACCTGTTTGGTAAATACCTTTTTCGGATGCTTGCATAATAATTCCAGTATTTTAAATTCATGTTTTGTAAAATCTATATTCTTTCCTGCAACGGTCATCTCCTGAGTATCCGGGCTGAGCGTCCATTCCTTATAATGAAGGATACTCCCTGAATCAAATGACTGCGAACTGCGAAGCTGTACCTGAATGCGCACAAGAAGTTCACGAAGATCAAAGGGTTTACAGATATAGTCATTAGCTCCCGACGAGAGCAGCTCTACTTTACTGTCCAGCTCATTTTTTGCAGAGAGCACAATGACCGGAACTTTACCTGCAAATGTATGAATCAACTCTTCCCCCGTCTGCCCCGGGAGCATCAGGTCCAGCAGAATCAGGTCATAAGTCTCCATCGAAAAGCGGAGTGCACCCTCACTGCCTGAAAACGCCTGGGTACACGTGTAATTGTTCTCCTGTAGATATTCAGCAACCATGTTATTGATATTGGGATCATCTTCTATAATTAATATTGACTGCATAGCCTTTTCCTCTTTATAATTCTAACCTAATAATCAAATCGTCATTATGGGTATGATACCACAAACAGGCTCCGGGATACAACTTATAAATCACCGGATACGCTTTCATCAGGACGCTGATTGCTCAGATTTCCAGAGTCTCCAACTGCTTTGCTTTAGCCACAGACATCTTCCCCTGCTTCAGAGCCTTTCTTTGCACAGATATCCAGTTTCCCATACTTCGCCCGTCCGGAGCCTTCAATTCTCTTCCCAGAGGCAGACGGCCATATTCTCTTTTATATTCACTTACCCACTGATACATGGCCGTCCACTTTTCCTCCCGCACATTATCAAGTTCCCAGACCATCAAAATCCTCTCTAGTGCCTGAATCTGTTCCTTGTTAAGAGGCTTGCGCCCTCCTTTCTGGCTGTACCTTTCCCGCTGGACAAAAATCCATATTCCCAGCCGTTCCCCTCCCTTAGTCCTATAACTCAGCGGAATCAGCAGATTCCCGTTTTCCAGAAAATATTCTTCTGCCATAGAATACCAGTTATTCCAGCTCCTTCTTTCATAGCAGCTCCAGATCATTTTGTACCGGTCCAAATCTCTAATCTGCTTTTCCGTCAATTTCCCGGATTTCCGCTTTTTCCTCTGTTCCCTAAGCCAATACCCGAGCCGGTACCCATCTGCTACATATTCGGTATTAACTTCCAGATTTCCATATTGCCGATAATACCCTTCTGCCAGAGAAATCCATTTGTCCCATTCAAGTCTGTCCTCCAGCTTCCAGACCATCCCGATACTTTCCAGGGCAATTTGTTCATCATGATAGATTGGGCTGGCAAGAAGCCCATTAAACCGCGCTCGCTGCCGCTCAATCCAACGTCCCAGACGATAGCCGTCCGCTGTTATATAATTGGAGGGCACAAGCAGATCCCCATGTTCTTCAAAATAATCTTTCGCACACAGATACCATTCATCCCAGGTTTGTTTCCTGTATATTCTCGACTCCATTTTATCCTCCCGCACCGGAAGACATAATGTCAATTATGTCTTCATACCAGTATGGTCAGATTACTAAAGATTGAATGCCGCCAATAAAATTGCAAAAAGAGGCGCAAAAATGAAGCCACCGCTTTTCAAGGTCCGCTTGATGGCTTCATTTTTGTGCCCATTTCAGTGAAACGAAATATTACACATATGTAAATCTTATTATTTTCTTTCATTTTCTCTGTCCAAAGTTGAGCTGACAGTCCGTCAATGCTATAATAATCAAAGATATTTACTATATAAATGACATACTGGATGACATAATTGACATTATGTCATCAGACACATTTGTACACGATCCAAACAATCCATATGCTGTTCACCTGTTTCTATCGTATACACCCGGGTCGTGTTAATGCTGCTGTGTCCCAGCAGATCAGCCAGCCTCACGATATCTTTCTCAACAGAGTAAAATGTTCTCGCAAATAAATGGCGGAGATTATGTGGAAAAACCTTATTCTCAGCCACTTTCGCTTTTAAACATAATGCTTTCATATCCCTCCAGATATTTTTCCGGCTGAGAGGTTTCCCACTTCTACTCACAAATACAGGGCCGGTTTTGTGGCCGGTTTTTTTTATGAACTTAAATAATATTTTTTGTACCATTGCCGGTATGAAGATGACCCTTGTTTTGCTTTTACACCGGACAGTGGCCTTACCGGCCCTGACAGCCTCTGCCGTGATATATTCCAGTTCACTTACCCTGATTCCCGTACCGCAGATAGTCCTGATAATATATGACATCCGTGTATCCCCGGCCGCTTTTACAAGACGCTGGTACTCCTGCCTGTTCAGTTCTTTATCTTCCGTGGCAAAGATCTGCCTCTGGACCTTCAATAATTTCACACAGAATTCCTGTTTACCGGCATAACGCAGAAAACAATTAAGTGATACCAGCATGGAATTCACACTAGAGGGAGCATATCTTTCTAACAGGTACTTTTTATATGCAATCGTCTGCTCTTTGCTGATGTCCCCATCCTGTAGGAAATGTCTAAAGCAACGGATATCCCTCAAATATTTTTCAGTGGTTGCCTTACTTTTTTCTTCTTCAGTCAAATGTTTTTCAAATGAAAGAAGATCTTCCGGACTCAATCTGTACATACTTTTCCTCCTGAGAATTATATTTGTTCATATCATTCCCATTATACGGAATCGTAAACGACTGTTTCCGAGGCATTATTTTATTTTTCTGATACGCTTAAATTAAGAATCATAACGGCTCCCAGAATACAGAGAATCCCAAGTGCAGCCCCCATCGTCAGTGGCTCTCTGTAAATGACCGCACCAAAGAGTGTGGTCATCATCGGTTCAATCGTTGCGAGGATTGCAGCTTTACTTGCAGGCGTCGTCTTTAGTCCTATCGTATATATCAAATGTGGGACAAGAGCTGTAACAACCCCCAGTGCCACAGACCAAGCCAGCAGGCCCGGACGTCCCGGAGATGTAGTAAAAATGACTACAAACTCCGAGGGTCTGGAGATAATGCACATAGCAATTGCCGCAAATAGAAAACTATAGGTAGTTACCACAAGCGGAGGATATTTCCGCAGGGCGATTGTCCCTATAATACTGTAGGAACCATAAGAAATGCCAGATATGATTCCAAGCAGGATGCCGGACGGTGTCACAAGGCCTCCTCCGCTGCCCGATACCAGTATACATCCGAGAAATGCCATGCTCAGGGCTGCCAGCTTTCTTTTAGTCACCTTTTCATGAAAAAACACGATCGACATCAGCATCACCCATATAGGGGAAGTGTACATCAGAATGGATGCCGTCGACATCGACATCATCTGGATGGCAGTAAAATTGGTACATGTAACAATTGCGAGTCCGCACACTCCCAAACTTATAAACAGGGGGATATCTTTCCAGGAAATCCGAAATCCTACAGGATACTTTATCAGCATAATCACTATATATCCCATCGCCGCCACTGTCAGCCTGAGGGTGGATATCTGGATGGCCGTAAGGCCATATCCGGTAAGCTGCCGGACAAAAACCCCCATTGTCGCCCACAAGATTCCGGCCATGATAATAAGAATACTCCCTCCGCTCTTCTTCGCTTTTCCTTTATCTCTGTCATTCATAGCCACTCATTTCTCCCCCATCAGACAGTTATACCCTCTTAAGCTTAAAACAGCAGTGTGTCTGTCCCACGATTTCTTTCTTGAAATTATAGACATTCATCTCCGTCTCAGGAATGAAACTCTCCAATTCATTATCCTGTATTTCCCCCAGCTGACGCAGTGTCTCCACGACAACCGCGTCCCTGACCGGACCGATACCGCAGTCCAGCTTAATTGCGATACCAAGCCCCTTATCTTTGATACCAAGCCCATAGTATCCATCTGCACCAGACTTGCTGAACACATTTTTGCGGGACAGGGCGTTAATCCTTGCATCTGGACGTCCTGTGCCAGAGATATAAAGGGGGTACTCCTGAATCGCCTCCACAATTCTTTCGGACGCTTTCCTGCGTTTTTCCTGTAGAACTTCCGGACGGCTCATTCGTGCAAATCCAAGTGCAAAATGGTACATTGGCATAGCATGGACCGGAACCCCGCAGCCATCAATACCAAGCCCGATCTTTTCTATGGGATAATCGCACATCTCGCTGATCGTTTTTAGAATTCTCTGCTGGTGGGGATGAGATGGCAGATAATAATCATCCAGGCTATCCCCCAGATATTTCGAGGTGACCAGCATGCCTGCGTGTTTACCAGAGCACATTTCCTGTGCCGGAATAGGCTCGGTCCCTTCACGGTGCATCTTATCCGCAAGCGGCTGATACATAGGGTAGTGCGTGCCGCACTGCAGATAGCTTTCATCCAGTCCCGCTTTTTTTAAGATCTCCCGTACTGCCTCCACATGATAATCTTCACCGCTGTGCGACGAACAGATTAAAGATAACTCCTTATTTGTAATGCCATAATAATCGGAAGCGCCACTTTCCAGAACAACCATTGCCTGAAAAAGTTTGGCAGAAGACCGGGCAAACACAATCTTTTCCGAATCTCCTGCACTGTATACGATTTTTCCATTAGAATCTACTACCAGAATGTGTCCGGTAAAACAAAGATCCTCATAGCTGCCCCGCCATCCGATGGCTAATACTTCTCCTGCATTCATAATCATTCTCCTTTGCATAAACTAACTTTGCCCAGCAGTCTTTTCTCCTTCCGGTATCTTTTTAATACCGATACCGGTGAATCCATAAATAAGTGCAAATATGATGCACAAATAGCATAAAAATGACCACGGCAGATAAGATATTACCGAAACTCCTAATGTAGATGCCATAAAGACTCCGCTTGTCGACCAGGGAACCAGTGGCATAATCACTGTGCCGGCATCCTCCAAAGACCGTGAAAGGTTTTCAGCCGCCAGCCCTCTTTTTTTATATACATCCCGGAATAATTCACCCGGAAGGATGATCGTAAGATAGGTTGAACCAACCGTAAACGCCAGTCCGGCTGTAGCAAACAGAGTTGACGCAATTAGGCCGCCTGTACTCTTAACACACTGGAGCAGTTTTCCAAGCAGGACCTCTGTACTGCCCGATGCAACTAGAATCCCTGCAAATGTCAGGGCTACCAGAAGCAGCTGAATGGTACTCATCATACTGGACAGCCCTCCCCGCACAAGCAGGGTATTGATTTCAGGTACGACGCCAACCATATCGAAACCCGGAACATGAAGTAAGTCCAGATTAAATCCATTGATCATCGCGGATAACACATCACCCAGTGACGCATGCTGGAAGATCATGCTTTCCACACTGGCAACGCCTACCGAGATGACCATGATCGGAGTAGTTGGCAGACGCAGCAGAGAACCTCCCAGCACAATGACTGCCGGCAAAAGAAGGAAAATATTAAAATTAAATAATTGATCCAGCTGTCCGAGCATAAGTTCCACATTTTCTGCATTAACTGAACCGGTAACACTTCCGCTGAGTCCCAGAACAGTATAAACGATCAGGCAGATAATGGTAGGAGGCACTATCGTCCACAGTTGATGTTTAATATGGTCGTATAAAGAGCAGCCTGATACCATAGGAGCCAGATTGGTTGTATCGGACAGCGGTGATATCTTATCCCCGAAGTATGCCCCTGAGATCACAGCACCTGCCGCCACTGGCAGTGACACACCAAGTGCGCCGGCAATTCCCATGATCGCCACGCCCATTGTCCCGACGGACCCCCACGAAGTTCCGGTAACTACCGAAATTACAGCGCATACGACAAACGCCGTAGTTAGAAGCATATGTGGGTTAATAATCTTCACACCATAATAGATCATCATCGGAATACTGCCGGACAGAATCCAGCTGCCGATAATCAGGCCGACAGATAATAAAATCATAATTGCCCCAAAGGCTGATTTAATCTTGTTGCCAACCTCCTGTTCCATATCCTCCCATGTGTGTCCGGTCCGTTTCCCGATAATAGCGGCAATCGCTGCTGCAATTATGAGAAGTGCCTCTACAGAATAGTTCTTAATTCCTTTTCCATAGACCAGTAAGACAATCAGGGCAGCGATTGGTATGAGCGCTTCCCAGAACAGGGGCAGCCGCTTTTCCTTTTGTGTTTTTGTTTTGTTCTCCATAAATTCCCTCCTGCTTTCTTTTCTCTTTCATGTTGCCTGTTTCTTCACTGCATCTCTTGTGTTTAATCATACTACAGAAGATATTTTTCTTACCAATTTCTATTTCTTATACCTGTTATCAGAAAAATGAATCTATTTTACAAAATCATTCATACTCTTCTACTTTTACTTTTGATTTTTTTATGATATGATGTATACAATTCACATTCCTTTACAGGAATCAAGGGAGATGAGAGTTTGAATATACAACAGTTACGATATGTCATAGAAATTTCAAGACAAGGATCCTTTAATAAAACATCGCAGGCACTATTTATTTCACAGCCAGCGCTCAGCAATGCAATCAAAGATCTGGAAACAGAGCTTGGCTACAGCATTTTTATCCGTGACAGGAAAGGGGTCAGGCCTACAGACGAGGGAAGGCAGTTCCTTGTATCGGCCCAAACGATTATTCAGGAACTGGAGAATATCCAGCAGCTTCATATTCCCCAGCAGCAGCCACAGACGCAGATTTTGAAATTCTCCAGTGACCGGGCTGCATTTGTGGCAAAGGCGCTAGTAGAATTTAGTCAGGATTATCTGAAAGATAAGAAGTATGCACTCCATCTATATGAAAAAGACAGCGCTCAGGTCATTATCGATGTGGTTACAAGAAAAGTGGATGTTGGAATCATAGCCGTACTGGCCTCAGAGAATATGGAATGGATCAAAGATTTAAAGAAAAGAGATATCGTACATCACTTTCTGTTCCGGACCAGATCTTATGCAATATTGCGCAAAGGCCATCCCCTGTTGGAAAAATCAGAACTCCATCTCAAAGACTTTTACAAGTATCCGGTTTTCCGCACGGATTACGATGATAATTTACTTGATGACTATAATCTGGTTGCCGGTTTCCCATTTTATGATCAGTTCGAGCAGACCATCTTCACCGACAGTATGCGCTTTATGTATAATTTTATCGGCAATTCAGATGGTATTTTTATCGGAACCACGCAGCTTCATGTGGAGGAACTGCATCCGTTTCTGACTGCATTGCCGCTTCCGGATATCAATGTTGACTGGGAGTATTATTATATATGCAGGAAAGGATACCGGCCGGCGCCGATTGTTGCACATTTTTTGAAATATCTGGAAGCAATGGTCTCGGAACAGGCAGGAGATACCGCAAAATAAGACGAAGGCGTATTTTTTAATCTGAAAAGGCACGACCGAAGTGCTCCCGGTCATGCCTTTCTTCATACTTTCTGTATTCTTTTACTGTGTCCTTATTTCCTGTCCCCCCGGTTCAAAGCGGCAGGTCCCTCTTACTAAACCGCACGATCCCAATTCCAATGAGAATGATCCCGGCCGCATACAATATGCAGCATACTGCCCACGCCTGACTGTCTCCTGCCCCTAGTCCATCAACATCAAACAAAGTCAGAGGCGTGGCATACTTCAGATTTTCAAATTTATCCCCAACTCTCGAAATCATCTGCGCCAGAAGGGAATACACTAAAACTGTCGTGCTGACTGCCGATGAGTATTTCGTTTCGTTGCAAAAACAGGATGCACAGAACCCTATGCCGCCTAAAAACACCAACAGCCCCAACAGACCGATATTCACCCGCAGAAAAGCCTTGACTTCCATTTCCCCCGGAAACATACCTTCACTAAACGCAAGTATCAGTGCTGTCACAAATCCAACCATAATCACAAGGCATAATAACATGAAAACTGCCTGTGTCAGCATAATCTTCCAGCGCTTTACCGGCGCGGCCAGCAGATATGCCATTGATCCATTGTCCACATATTTTGATGCCAGCCTGTTTGTCAGAATGATGATAAACACCCCGGGGAAACCAATAAAAAGCCAGCCGTACAAATAACTTGAAACAAACTGCAGCAATGTTGTTCCGGGATTATTCATGCCAAAGGCCGCGAACATCTGCGGCATACTTTCTGCCATCAGCTTTAAGCTGTCCCCCATTTTCGGGTCAAACATAATTGTAATCATGCTCCCGTACACACTAAGCACCGCCAGAAAAATAACAAGCAGCAGCCAGTTCGATTTGATTTCTTTTTTAAACAGTGTTGTATTCATTACTTGTCTGCCCCCTCTCCGTAAAAATGCATAAAGAACTCTTCCAGGCTCTGGGTCCGCACATTAAAGTCCGTCACCGTATATTCTCCGGCCTTTTTGATAAATGCATCCAGATTCTTTCCAACCTTGACTGTCACAATTTTGCCCCCCGGCTGATAAACAGCTCTCGGGAAGGCCGCGGCGAATTCTTCCGCCATCGGGGATTCTTTAAACGTAACTTCAATCACCTTCTGACGGCCTTCTTTCAGCTTCTCAATCTCTTCCACAGCAGCCAGCCGTCCGCTCCTGATAATCGCAGCGCGGTCACATGTGCGTTCAATCTCCTCAAACATGTGTGAAGACATCAATATCGTTTTCCCCTGTTTCTTTTCTGAAAGGATCAGCTCTACGAAACGGTTCTGCATGAGAGGATCCAAACCAGATGTTGGCTCATCCAGAATCATGATATCAGCCTCCGGGTCCATAAATGCACAGACAATTCCTATCTTCTGTTTCATTCCTTTTGACATTTTTTTGAGTCTCCCGGACGCATTGAGTCCGAACATCTCCATGAGTTCTTCTGCCCGCCCCAGCCCTTTCATCTTCTTCATCTTAGCCACAAAACGTATAAACTCCATTCCATTCATAGAATCTATAAAGGCAATTTCGCCCGGCAGATACCCAACAGATTTCTGTATTTTCTCTGTATTTTTGAAGCAGTCCATCCCCATAATGGACAGCTTTCCGCTGTCCGGTTTCATAAATCCCATCAACTGGCGGATGGTTGTTGTCTTCCCCGCACCGTTGGGCCCCAGAAACCCCAGCACTTCTCCCTGATTCACTGAAAAGCTCACATCAAAAACGCCCCGGCCTTTCCCATAGTCTTTCGTAATATGGCTGATCTCAATTACACTCATATCTGATATTCCTCCTTATACACAAGCCTTCTCATCATGTCTATCCAATCATTAAATTCCGCTTCCATCTCATCCAGCTCAAATGACCTGCCGGATATCCGCACATCATGTGCGTAACCATCTGCCATCCACCGTACCATCTTATAAATCCGGTATGGTTCTGCTCCTTCTTTGAACTTAAACAGATCAATATTCCCAAAGTATATGTGGTATAAAGAATCTTCCAGACGATCATTCATCCTTTTTACTTCTTCCGACACAGCCTCCTTATCAGAATAGAAGGCCCTCATGGCGAAATCCATAATGTATGGATTCTTCCGCAGCATGGCTACCTTTTTGTCTGCCGAGTACTTGAGTATCTCAAAAAAGTCTGTCAGCTTCCGGAATCCGGTATCTATAATCTGGGCTTTCATCACTTCGGCCAGGTAATCATATATGTACATATACAATTCCTTCTTGTTGTGGAAATAATAAAACAGGAGTCCCTTTGATATTCCTGCTTTTGCTGCAATCAGATCAGTGGATGCATTTTTATATGCATTTTTTGAAAACACCTCCATACCGGCATTCAGAATACCCTGCTGCCGTTCCTCTGGAAGTGCATAAAACTTTTCATTCATCATGCTCTCCTTTCCAGTACTTTCAAGAATACAGGATTGACTATTTTTTACAACCCCCTTCTATAAATTTATTGATATTCCTCCTTATACACAAGCCTTTTCATCATGTCCATCCACTCATTGAATTCTTTCAGCAGCTCATTGATATTGAATCCCCTCCCTGACATCTGTATATCGTGGATATAGCCGTCTCCCATCCAGCGGAGCATCTTAAACACCTTAAATGGATCGATCCCATCTTTAAACTTATAAGTTTCTATATGTCCAAAGTATGTCTGGTACATGATCTCTTCCTGCTTCGTATTTACAGATTTTAAGTCATCCGAAACACATTCTTTTTCAGAATAGAACGCCCTCATTGTAAAGTCCATGATGTATGGATTCTTGTCGAGAATCCATACCTTACCTGTCGCAGCATATTCTAAAAGCTCAAAAAAATCAGTTAACTCCAGAAACTTCTTATCTGCAACCTGTTCCTTCATAATTTCAATCAGGTAATTATAAATAAACATATATAATTCTTTCTTATTATGAAAATAATAAAATAATAACCCTTTTGAAATTCCAGCCTTTGCCGCAATCAAATCGGTGGAAGCTTTCTTGTATTCATTTTTTCCGAATACTTCCATAGCTGCATTTATAATCTTCAGCTGTTTTTCTTCCTCAAGCAAATAAAATTTGTCGTTCATGTGGCCCCTCCCTGCCTGTCCGCCCTGCTTAAAGCTGCGGTACTTAGAACTGACTTTATTGGTCAATCCTTATAAACAGAATAAACCATTGACTATTTTTTGCAACCCCTTGCTATATAAAAATAAAAAAACACTTTATGTTTAGGCAAAAAAGAGGGTGTCGCAAAATCAGCAAAAAGATGATTGAGCGATACCCTCTTTCTATATGTAAAAAAACGGTAGAATTTCCTCTGCTTGTGGATGGAAACAATATTCTGTTCTTTACAGTGGAATGAGTATGAAGTTCACAATACAGCTTTATGTATCAGCAAGGATCTCTTTGACCAATGCTTTGATATGGATTTCCATAGTATCCAGACGGGGGACCGGCAGGGTGACATCTTGAAACACCAAAGGAATTTCTGTACAGCCTAGGATAATGGCTTCTATTTCATCATCTTTTACCATACGGTCTACAATACCACAGAATAGGTTTATTGTTTCCGATTTTACAATCCCAAGTTCCAACTCCTCGAAAATCTTTTTTGCTATGGCCGTTTTTTCTTCTTCTCCGGGCGTCACAATTTTAATTCCGGCTTCTTCGAAAGGACGGCTGAAAAAATCGTCATTCATCGTAGCTTCTGTGCCCAGCAGTCCTGCTTTTTTTATACCAAGCCGTTGTGCCTCAGCAAGAGTTACGTCGATGATACTCACCAGTGGAATGGGGCACTCTGCTTTCAGTTCCTCGAATACCATATGAGCTGTGTTGCAGGCAAGTGCGCCAAAATCCGCTCCCGCGGCAACCAGACTTTGTACTCCGGACAGCAGATATTCCTTTAATTCTTTGCGCTTTCCCTGTGCACTCATAGGGATAAGTTCAAAGCAGCTCAAGCTTTCAATTGTAAGATGAGGAAATACGGACTCATTCATTTCCTTCTGTACACCGTAAACGATACCGTGGTAATAAGGGATCGTAGCTTCCGGTCCAACTCCTCCAATTAAACCTAATTTTCTCATGACAACTTCCTCCTTGTCTTTTTCTGTTTTATTATCTGGATTATTTATTTTTGCACGTCAGAGTAACTTCATTCACAAAATTTGTTTGGAAAAACCTTTGGATTTCTCCCCTGTCTTTTGTCTGTCCCAGACACCACATAAGTTTGGTCACTGTAGCCTCCTGCGTCATGTCATAAACAGGAATCCCTCCGCAGGCTTTCACTCTCTGCCCGGTTTCATATACACTCAAATCGCTTCCCTCATAGCGACACTGGCTTCCTACCAGAATTGGCATCCCTTTTGCAGACGCTCTGTCTATTTCTCTGAGCAAGTTATTCTTCATAAAAGGAACCCCTCCTAATCCAAAGCCTTCAATAAACACACCTTCATATCCTTTATCATACAGATAGGAAAAAATATCCGGACTAATCCCTGGAAATACCTTGAGCACCGCAATCTTGTCTGAATATACAGGACACAAAGAAAAACTTCCCTCCTGCCCGGGTAAAACACTTTCGTTCAATTGGAGGCCCTTAGCATTAAATTCGCCAGCCTGCGGATAATTGATACTTTCAAATGCATCAAAACTGACAGTCCTTACCTTTGAGGTCCTGCAACCCAGCATGATTTTACGGCTAAATACAACATAAACACCCTTTTTCCCGGTCAATGCCATCTGCACAGCGCTCTGAAAATTGTCCACTGCATCGGTCATTGAAGCAAACAGAGGCAGTTGGCTTCCGGTCAGGATAACCGGAATAGGCACGTGCAGCAACATAAAAGAAAGCATAGATGCTGTATAGGCCATAACGTCAGTTCCGTGGATGATAACAACTCCATCGCAGGCCTCTGCTGCACGGCTGATTCTTTGGCTGATTTTCCTCCAGTCATCAGGTGAGATATTGGCACTGTCAAGGGAACAATAATCTTCTATTTTAAGTCTGCACATATCAGGCTCGGGACTGAGTAAGTCAGTAATCTGTTCTCCGGAAATTCCCGGTGCAAGTCCACTTCCGTTTTCTACAGATGAAAAGGTGCCTCCTGTATTGATGATTAGAATTTTCTTCATGATACTCTCCATTCCGCCGCCAAACAGGCAGCGCAAATATGACTTTCCACTTTTTTATCACAGTTCCGGTTCTCTAACCTGCAGTTTTAAAACATCCGGTCTGGAGTAATGACCTGTTCCGTCAAATTCCATTCTGCTTGCCGGCACTGCCTCCATATCCAGGTCTGCGTAAATAATAGCCTCTCTGTTCCATACAGGTTCTTCTAAATAATGTCCATAAGGATCAATAACACAGCTTCCTCCTTTTATCACTATATCCGGAATCCTGCTGATTTCCTCCTGTGCGTGTAGATCTCCCGGATACGCCTGTTTGGTCACATACTGATCAGCATTTATCACATAACAATGGCCTTCAATGGCAATATGCCGTATGGTGTCAAACCACTCCGTATTATCATTGGTATTGGGTGCCAGATAAATAGCCGTTCCTTTTTCGTATAAAGCGACTCTGGCAAGGGGCATATAATTTTCCCAACAGATCAGAGTTCCCACTGGTCCCCAGGGAGTTTCCACGACAGGGAAAAGACCATCATAGCCATCCCCCCATATATAACGTTCTGCCCCTGTAGGCTTTAACTTGCGGTGTTTTGCAGCAAGCCTGCCATCAGGTGAAAAGAGCAGGTTAGTACAGTACAGTGTTGTATTTACAGCATCACGCTCTGTAATTCCAATGCTAATATAAACCCCATACTTTTCTGCTGCCTCACCGAACTGCTCCGTTTCTTTGCCCGGAACAACAACCGCATTGTCATAATAACGCTTCCAGTCCGCTCTTCCCTGAGACGTACGTGCCCCTATGGTAAATCCAAAACTCATCCCATATGGATAACAGGGAATGAAAGACTCGGGAAAGACAACAAACTGAGCCTCGTTTTCTGCTGCTTCTTTAATATACTCCAGCGCTTTTTTTACAGTTTCCTCTTTATCAAACATTACAGGTTCCGCCTGTACTACAGCTATTTTGCAAAATCGGTTTTTAAAGTCCTGCATCGTATACCTCTCCTTCTAACATAAACCATTCTGTTGGCCAGTATATTGTTTACATTCTGTTCCTATTTTCTTCTCAATACCTTTCCTGCACAGATAGGATGCCAAACTCCCTTTTCAACTGCAGGCTGTCCATTAATCATGACATAATCCACGCCATCTGCCAGGGCGTCATGGGCATTATAATTCGAGTTGTCGTGTATCTTTTTCAAATCCAGAACCAGTATATCTGCCTTGCATCCTTCTAATAACCTGCCTCTGTCACTGATTCCGATTTTATCGGCAGGCATCTTTGTCATTTTATAAATCGCTTCCGGCAAAGAGAGGAGATGCTCCTCTTTCACATATTTTTCCAATACACGGATAAAGGAGGAAAAATATCTGGGATGGGTTTTCCCCGGAGATGCAAAACCATCTGTACATAGGATAGAATATGGACTATGTAAAACCCTTGCCACATCCTGTGAATCCATAGAAAATATAATCATCATCACATTATTCCGGCTCTCTTTTATGATGTCCAGCGCTGTTTCAAACGGGTCTTTCGCCTGCATGCACGCAATCTCTTCTACTGTTTTCCCTTCATAAGCCTTTATCTCACACTCATTAATTATGATTTTGTCCCATCCAGCAAGCTGATAAAAGCTCTCATAATCCGGCTCTTCATTCTTCATATCCCTGATCATCCTTGCACGGAGTTCCTGATCTTCCAGACGAAGCAGCAGTTTCTCTACTCCGCCTTCCATAGCCCAGGGCGGAAGAACAGAATTGAAATTTGTACTTGCAGCATCATAAGGATAGACATCACAGTGAACCGGAATCCCCTCTGCCTGTGCCTCTGCAATGATCTCCAGGGTCTTTTTTACTTTTCCGTGGTTCTTCTTTCCATTCGCCTTATGATGTGAGATCTCTGTATTTACCTCAGTAAAACGTGCAATTTTTATCGTTTCCTGCACCGCCTCAATCAAACCGCCGCTCTCACTTCTCATATGGGAGGCATACATTCCGTCATACTCCTTTACGACCTTTGCCAGTTCCAAAATTTCTTCCTCATCTGCAAAAATTCCCGGTGGATAGATCAGGCCTGTAGACAAACCAAATGCACCATCCTCCAAAGCCTCTCTCAACAGGCATTTCATTTGCTCCATTTCACCCTCTGTCAACTTACGATTCTCAAAACCGGAAACTGCAATCCTAAGACTTCCATGCCCTATCATTGCCGCAGTGTTTAGCACTGGTTTATTCTTCTCCACTTCATCTAAGTACTCTCCGAATGTATTCCAATTATAAGGAAGGGGAACACAGGAATAATATGGATCACAGTACTTTTCCAGCATCTCCTTATACTCCGAATTTACCGGTGCGGCAGAAATACCGCAATTTCCCGTTAATTCTGTTGTAAAACCCTGACGCAGTCTTTTTTCATTTTTTCCTGGAAAGAACACTATCGCATCAGAATGGCAATGGATATCAATAAACCCAGGAGTAACTATTTTCCCCTGAACATCAATTATCTGTTCTGCCTCTTCTTCTATGCACCCGATTTTAACGATTGTATCATTCTTCACGGCAATATCTGCAGAATAAGGCACTTCGTTTGTTCCGTCTACTATAAGTCCATTTTTAATAATGTAACTGTACATATCTTTTCCTCCATGATTATATATTTAAACCCGGCAGAAATCCGCTGCATGCATTCAGAACAAAAATAATAGCGAGCAAAATGAAACAGGCTATTGCATTTCCAAATGTATATGTCCTGAAAGTATCTTTGATTGATAAGTTATCCAACTTCTGTACAATCCAGAAAGAGGCATCTGTAGGTGTAGAAATTGCCAGACTGCCGGCACAGATTGTCAGTCCGATAAGAATGGGACTTGCTCCCATCTGTGCACAAAGCGGCGCTACAATCGAAACTGTCGTTACACTTGAAGTCGCCGATGATCCCAGAGTGGTCCGCAGAAGAATAGCAAGAAGTGCTGCCAGAACAAACAAGGATAGATTCCATTTCTGAAGCAATTCTACAAAGCACTCTCCAATTCCGCTGTACTGCACAATCACGCCAAATGATCCCCCTGCCCCCAACAGTAGTATCGTCTCGCCGAGCCCGTTGAAAGACTCTGTAATCAAAGGCGCATACTTCTTTTTGATATAAGGACGCAAAAGCCATGCAGCAAGAGCTACACTGATCAAAAGGGAAATCATACCATTGCCTGCTGTCAACAGACCGCAGACAGCCACAAGTATCGCATTTTGCGAAATCAAGGGGAGAATTGTTCCCAGAACGATTAAAAATAGCGGTACAAAAATCAGTATAATCGCAAGCTGGGCTGGTGCCTGTTCTCTTTCTCCCCTCTCAATTTCATCCTCAATGGGATCTTCCGGTTCTACATAGGGGATTTTTTTCCCAAGATATTCTCCGTAAAGACACCCTGCTATCAGAGATGTCGGTATACTAACAATGATTGAATAAATGATAAACCAGCCTATATTTGCATTTAATGTGCTTGCTACTGTCAGCGGCCCCGGTGTAGGGATTACCAACGCATGTGTAATCAGAAGACCAACGGAAAGTGATGTAATATATACCTGTACAGGCTTCTTTGTTTTCCTTGACAAAACCCGAAGAATCGGATTCAAAACAATATAAGCAGCTCCGAAAAAAACCGGAATTGAGATTAAAAAACCGGTCAGATTGATCGCCAGACTGGCGCGCTTTTTTCCTACCTTCTCCAACATAAAATTTGCCAGAGAATCTGTGGCGCCTGCCTCAGCCAGAAGGGTACCAAGCACTCCACCCAGTACAATAATAATTCCCAGGCTGGTCATGACACTTCCAAAGCCAGAGGTGATTCCTGATACCATCTTTCCCGGCTCCAGTTTTACAAGCAGGCCTATAATGAGTGATGCTGTAACCATAGAGAAAAAAGGATTCATTTTAAATTTTACAATCGTAAGAAACAGGTAAATCATAGATAACAAAAATACGATTATCAGCCAAGTATTACTCATTGCTTTATTCCTCTCTTTCATTTTCGAACACAAACCTGCAGGAATGCTCTTTTCTTGAATTCAGTATAGCAGAGAGGAACCCCAGTCAGATAATTGTAAAAAAGGATATTGGGTATAACCAAAAAGTATAGTATAATATAAATAAATTAGCTACGCGAAATTTATTGATAATGGCGAAAGAAAACAAAGGAGGTTAATTTTGAACATTCAGCAACTCCAATATGCCTTGGAAATCGAACAGTGCGGCTCAATCAACAAGGCAGCTCAGAATCTATATATTTCACAGCCTGCATTAAGCCGTACATTAAGAGAGTTAGAAGATGAGATCGGAATAACGCTGTTTCTTAGAAACAATTCCGGTGTAGTCGTTACCCATCAGGGCAAAGAATTTCTGATGAGAGCAAAAAGGTTGAATGAACAGTTTGTCAGTTTTCAGGAGCAGTATTATGACAGGCGTAAATCCAACATCCTGACATTGTCTGTATCATCCGTTCATTACGCAGCGGTTGAGCGTGCCTTCACTAATTTTTATAATAAGCACAAGGAACACAGACTCCAGAATATCTCCTTATCAGAGACAAACACAAACGAAGTGATTTTTAATCTTTATGACGGGAAATATTCTCTGGGATTTATCCTGATTTCCAGCGATACCCGAGAGTACTGGCAACACAAAGCAGATATGTATAATCTACACTGGACCACTCTTTCCACTCATGATTCATACATCCAGATCGGTGAACAGAATCCTCTGGCAGCCAAAGACTATGTATACATATCTGAGTTAAAAGACTACCCTCATGCCACCATAGCTTCCAGCGACGTATCCTCCATACTCTCCTGCTCTGATATCCGGGGTTATAACGAAAAGTTATCCGAAAAGCGTATCATAATCAACGACAAATCCATGCTCTACGAGATCCTGACCCACACGAATGCCTTTTACATAGGCGTAAACCTAGAAGCTCTTTCTCCCGGAAATGGAAGAATACGCTACATTCCCATCTCAGATACTGAAATCACAATTGAATTCGTATTGTTATATCTCCAGAGCCATACGCTAACTAAAACAGAATCTGAGTTTATCGAAGAAATTAAAAATCTCCCTGTCTGAATAATTCCGGCAGGCTGTTTCATTTTCTCTCTAAGAATAGCTATTTGTGAATAGACATAAAAATGGAGCGCTGCACCACAGATGATTACTCATCTATTTTGCAACGCCCCATATTATAAAAATACTTGTATCAATTTTTAAAACACATACTTGTCAAGCCGGTCGAAGGCCTCCTCCACCAATGCATGTGGCAGGGCCAGATTCACCCGTATACTGTATTTTCCGTGGAACGCTCTGCCGTCCTGCCAGATTACGCCGACTTCAACGCCCGCCCTCAGTAGTTCATCCAGAGACTTCTGATGTTCCTTCAGCCATTCTTCACAATCCAGAAACAACATGTAAGTGCCCTGTGGTTTTGCCAGTCTGACGCCTTTGAAATGGCTGTTGATGAACCCATAAGCATACTCAACATTGTCTGCAAGCACCTGCCGCAGTTCATCCACCCATTCCATTCCTTCCCGGCTGTATGCCCCTGTCAGGGCATGCATGGACAGCACGTTGCAGGAATTGTAATGTGAGGCCGCGGAAACCTTTCCGATGCGGTCTCTCAGGTAAGAATTGTATATGACATGGTAGGAACCGATCAGGCCTGCCAGATTAAAGGTCTTTGACGGGGCATAAACACTGATTGTCCGGTTCTTTGCATCCTCGGAAATTGTCTGCAGCGGGATATGCGTATGTCCGGGGAGTGTCAGGTCCGCCCATATTTCATCAGAAATGACAACACAGTCATATTTCTGATACAGTTCCATTGCCCGCTCAAGTTCCTCCCGCTCCCAGACTCTTCCTGTAGGATTATGCGGGGAACAGAACACAGCACAGTGGATCTTGTTTTCCTTGAGCTTTTTCTCCATGTCTTCATAGTCCATCCGCCAGACATTGTTTTCATCCAGCTTCAGGTCACTCAGTATAATATTTCTCCCGATATTTTCAATCGTTTTCGTGAAACCGATGTAGGTGGGGGAATGCAAAAGTACTGCATCCCCCGGCGCTGTAAATGCCTGAATCGAGGCTGATACACAGCCCAGTACACCGTTTTCATAGCCGATATCTTCCCGGGTCATGCCTGTCACGCCGAATCTCTCTTTATGCCAGTTCATAATCCCGTTAAAATAAGCATCCGATAAATTGAAATAGCCGAAATGATGGTGCCTAAGTCTCTCCTCCATTGCATCCAGAATGGATGGCAGCGTTGGGAAATTCATGTCTGCAACCCACATCGGGAGTCTCGAGAAACCATCCTTTACCCTCGCACCCGGAATCGGAATATCATCCACTGCGATGGCGTCATGACCTGCCCTGTCCATAATTGTTGTAAAATCATACTTCATATTAAACTTCCCTTGTATACTCTTTCAGCCAGTCACGTTCTTCCTCTGTCAGGTGCGGTCCGATCACATCGTAAACCTGTTTGTGATAAGCATTCAGATAATCTCTCTCACGTTTTGTCAGAAGTTCCGGATTAATTCCATCCAGGTCGATCGGTGACATTGTGATATTTTCGAATTCCATGAACTGTCCATTTTCATTTTTCTCTGCTTTCTTTACGATCAGCTGGTTTTCCGTTCTGATACCGTGGGAACCTTCGATATAGATTCCCGGCTCATTCGTGATAATCATTCCTTCTTCAAACGGGTGGGTCTCATGCTTCTCAGGCACGATATACCAGCGGAATCCGGTAGGTCCTTCATGAACGCTTAATATATAGCCTACGCCATGTCCTGTTCCGCATTTAAAATCAAGGCCCAGATCCCATACAGGCTGTCTTGCCAGAATGTCCAGATTGTATCCGCGGCATCCGTAAAGGAATTTTGCCAGAGACAAATCGATCATGGAACGTAAAACTGTTGTATAATGTGTCTTTAATTCGTCGCTGAGTTCTCCTAAAACATAGGTTCTCGTAATATCTGTTGTTCCTTCATAATAGTGTCCGCCTGAATCTACCAGAAGCATGCCCTCCGGTTTCAGTTCATATTCCGTCTCAGGTGTAGCCGCATAGTGCATCATAGCTGCATGTTCCTTGTATCCGGCAATCGTTTCGAAGCTTAAGTCAATAAAGCCTTCCTGCTCTCTTCTTAACCGCTCCAGCTCGTCGGCCGCGCTGATCTCAGTGATCTTCATCTTGCCGATGTTCGTTTTCAGCCAGTACATGAACTTCGTGCAGGCGATACCGTCTTTGATATAAGCATTTCTTGTATTGGCAATCTCTACTTCATTCTTCATGCCCTTCATCAGAACTGCCGGATTCTCTGCTTCAACCTTTGACACCTCTGCCGGTATGCTCTTATAAAGCTTGTAGTTCATCCTTTCCGGATCGATCATTACGATTTCCTCCGGAGACAGATTCTTCACATAATCATAGACATCATTATACGGGCGGATCTCTACTGTTACTTTTCCAAAGGACTCTTTGATCTCATCATTTAGTTTTCTTTCATCCATAAACAAGTATACTTTATCTAGTGTAACAGCTGCATATCCAAGAATAACCGGAGTGTATACAACATCATTCCCACGGATGTTAAACAGCCATGCCACTTCATCCAAAGTAGCGATTACATGGACATTTGCGCCATTTTCACGCATTGTTTTGCGGATTCTTTCCAGTTTGGATTCAAAAGACTCTCCTGCATATTTCACATCAAGAAGGAATGCTTTCTCCTCAGACATGGCCGGGCGGTCTTCCCAGATTAAATCAATCAGGTCTTCGCCGTCATGCATCTTAATATTCTTCTTTGCAAACGCTTCCTCAAGAGCTTTTCCTTCCACAACCGGGATGACACGTCCGTCAAATCCGACTGTACCGCCTTCCGGAACAACATCCGCAAGATATTCCTCTACGGTAGGATATCCTGGTTCATTTATTTTAAACAAACGGATTGGGCTTCCCTTTAACTGTGTCTCCGCCTGAATAAAATATCTTCCGTCTGTCCACAGTCCGCCGTCGTCCTGTGTTATGACTACAGTTCCTGCGGAACCTGTAAATCCGGATATGTATCTTCTTGCCTTAAAATATTCCCCAACATATTCACTCTGATGAAAATCAGCAGATGGAACCATGTAAGCATCGATCCCTTTTTCCGCCATTACTTTTCTAAGTGCAGCTACACGTTCTGTTACATTCATGATTAAGTCCTCTCTTTCTTTACCAGAATAAAATGAACCTTATTTACTTTCGTATACCAGTTCCCCGCTCATGTATACATCTACAAGATTATTCACAGCTTTGATGTCCTCAGCAACATTTCCCTTTACAACAATCATGTCCGCCTCAAGGCCCGGTTTCAGCTGTCCCATAACATCCTCCAGATCCAGTACTTTTGCCGGGTTGGAAGTTGCAGTCTCGATTGCCTGGATCGGTGTAATTCCATATTCTACCATCAGTTCCAGTTCACGATTAATCGGGAGCGGAGGAGCCTCATAAAGTACCATATCACTTCCCGTACAAACCGTAACGCCAGTGTCATAGAATTTTTTGAAGTTATCTTTATATGCATTGTAAGCCGGTTCAAAGAATGCCATATCTTTAATTGCTTTTGCAGCGATTCTGTCGCCTGAGTCAAATCCTGCCTCAATTTTTTCTTTGCAGAACTCATAAAGTACGGTATAGGCTGTCATCGTAGGTACCCATGCCTGTCCGTTTGCAGCCATCTGTTTTACCTGATCGTATGTAAGGAAGGTTCCATGCTCTATCGTATCGAACCCGGCATCGATTGACATCTGCAGTGCCGGCTGGAGTCCAGCATGTACTGCGCACTTTTTGCCTACACGGTGTGATTCATCCACTGCCGCATTCAGTTCAGCCTGTGTAAATTCCGGAATACTTGTACGGTTGCTTGTCAGGATCTTTACCCAGTCAGCGCCGTCACGGATCTGCTTTCTGATCTCTTTGCGGATTTCCCATTCTCCGTCTACTTCCTCGATCCCGTCATCATGTCCGTGTCCGCCTGTCATGCACATACCTGCATCTGAGTGGATAATCCTTGGGACCCTGCAGTATCCCTTTTCCCCTGCCAGTCTGAGCTGCTTGCACAAATTGTGAGGTGAAGAAAGGTCACGCACAGTCGTGATGCCAAGGCTTAATGCGGTCTTTGCCTGCTCCTGCGCATAATAAGCGATCATGTAATCGTCATAGTTATACTGATCCGGCTGGCTGTAGTAATAGCCAAAATGAACATGCATATCGCACAATCCCGGCAGAAGTGTCACATCACCGTAATCTTTCACTTCTTCATCAGGATATTTCTGTACCATATCTGCTTTTGTCCCTACGTCCTGAATCTTACCTGCTTCATTTACAACCACCGCTGCGTCTGTCAGATGTGTCTTGCCGTCTCCTGTTAGTAAATGCTTACCACAATAAATCATACCCATATACCTTCCTTTCCCGGACAACACTGCTTTTTGACATTCCCCATGCCACAAGGCTATATCCTCATACATTTTTGCCTCTCATTGTCCATATTTTAACAATACCACATTTTATATAAGATTTCAATCATAGTTAGGGTCTTAGTCTATACTTTTTTCACAACTAACATTTAACTAATCGTGCATTTTTTACTATTATTCACCAAAAATTGTTTTCAATACTAATATATCCGCTCTCCCGTTACAGCATTATATAAAACATTCCCTTCCATAACTCCTGTTTCATCTGTAAACCTTACACTAAACTCCCATATAGGTGCACAAATATATTCCCACGACCTGATGCCTTCTCCTTGTGTAGAATTCATTTTAGTGCATGCATATATCATATTCAAGTCATAAATTTCTACTTTCTGGGTCAATATGATATTTTCATACATTGTTATAATATTATCAAGTACATACTGGGGATCCTTAATTTGCTTTTTTTCTTGTTCCTTAACTTTTAATTTTGAAGGTATGAAGGCTGAGATAATCTTGTTGTCACATACTAGAAACTGCGCATAATCCACAAAAATACTGTTCCCACGAATTTTGTCTCCATTTACTTCTGTGGGAAAACAAAACACATAGAAACCATCTGACTTAAGCCAGTCTCCTGTTTTATCCAACTCTGCATTAAATATGTCGGGATTCGCTTCTCTGTACTTCCTCATAGCCTCAGACGTAATTGTAAAACCTTCTATTCCCGGCTCAAAATATGTAAAACCGGAATCAGATAAAACACTCATACAAAGTTCCTTAGCTTCCTGATAACTCATTTTCGTCAAGTCACTCTGGTCATAATACTTGGCAGCATCCTCTTTAAAGTAAGGGTACAGACCAAAAGCATCTTCAAAATAGACCCGGGCTTCATTATCAAAGTTTTTATCTGTATAGAAAGTAATAGAATCTAATTTCGCTAAAAAATAATATTCATCTCCTGATATATCAAAACATAAATCTCCAAAACTTTCCTCATATTCTTTATTTCTATTCAGTTTAACGCTGCCGTCTATATGAAAATATTTATCTGCCAATCCCTGTGCCCATTTCTCAGTTAATGGATAAGGCTCAACTGATAGTACTGCCTGATTTTTCACTTCCTATTCTGAAAACGCTTTACTAATTTTAACCTTTAAATTCTCATTAATCTTTTCATCAACTTGAATGTCAAACTCTTCTGAATTTTTTTGCATTTCTTCTTTCTTTGTACAATTTACTGTAAAAATCATCATAATAAGGATTACAAAAATAACCTTTAAATATTTTTCCACCATTATAATCCTCCCCCTGAAGAGTTTCCTTTAGTCTTCATGTCCTCATTTTTTTTAATCAATCTTCCAGCATTCATCTCGAATACCTCATCACATAGTGATTCTATATCCTCTCTATTGTGAGACGCTAACAATATTAAATTCCCTTCTTCACGCAGTTTCATAAATAATTTTCTCATGTCATCCACGCCTTGATTATCTAATCCATTCATTGGTTCATCTAATATTAAAATATTAGAATATTCCATTATCGCCTGCGCAATTCCAAGACGCTGTTTCATGCCCATTGAGTATTTCGAAACTTTTTTTCTGGATGAAGGATCAAGTCCAACTAATTTTATACAGTCTATGATATGATTAAGGTCACATCTTCCCCTGATTGAGGATAACAATTGCAAGTTTTTAACAGCGGAATAATTAGGCAAAAAACCCGGTGCTTCTATAATTATACCGAAATCATTAAGTAGATGAGCATTCTCTGACATTTTTTGACCATCTATTAGTATTTCTCCTGATGATGGCAATAGGAATCCACAAATACATTTCATTAAAACAGTTTTCCCCGATCCGTTTCTGCCAATAAGTCCATATATCTTTCCCTTTTCCAACTCCATAGAAACACGGTCTAACACTACATTATTACCAAAGTTCTTACTCAGGTTTTTCACTTTAACTCTAACATCAGCCATGATAATCACCCTTAATCTCCATTCGTGCGGTATGTTTATTAAGTATTATTAAGATTACTGTCAGCATAAGCATAAACATTCCCGCCGCATAAAACACCGACGGATAATCTGAATCCAAAACAGGAGTTAAACAGCCGATACTAACCCATGTCATTGGTGATACCCAATACAATGCAGGTATCCTATAATAAATCACAATTGGACTAATCAATATTAAAATACACGCTATAGCTATTCCAAGCGCTTTATTATTAGAGATAACATTGACAACATAGACAAGCATCCCCAACATCCAACACCCTAAAACCAGTAATGTAAACGACAGTAAAGTAGCTTCAACCGGATTATAGATATCAATTATTCTGCTATTTATCACAAAAACTGAAGCATATTGCACAGAGGCATCAGTATAAGCCAAAGTGCTAATGATTTTTCCCCAGCCCAACTGAAATTCCAAATTCGGTAAAAAACATATGATACTAAACAAATAAATTATTGCTGCATAAATAACAGAAACTGCTCCTATAAATAATGCATCGCCAAATACACCTGCTTTGTACCCTGTACGTATAATAAAATAATATTTTTCTTGATACATCTTAGAAACGTTGCAAATAACAGCCACAAAACCAAGTAATATTAAAATTTTCATTACCCCTGAAGCAACCACATAGTCGCTCAAAAAAAATGTGATAAAATAGGGTGTAATAGGAACCCCTGTCATTTTTATCATAATACGTATGTCCTTGGTATACTCAAAAATAACAATAAAAATAATAACAATTATAATCCAGAAATGTTGGTTATATAATATATTGTTCATTTTTATTTTAAAATAGTTCCAGGATTTTTTAAAGCACTCCTTCATAGCCTTTTCTCCTCAATTTCAAATAAGAGAGAGCCGTAAACAATACAATCCCAGCAATATTTACCAGTATCTTATAAAAATAATTTACCCACATACCTCCATTTAGTAATAACACATTATTTCCATAGGCTGGTATATATAATATTTCCGGGAACAGGAATGTCACACTCGCTAAAGCAAAATATAAAATAGTTGGCATACATATAGCTGCCAGTGAATCGGTTAAAAAGATAGAAAGATAGAATCCGGCCACGCAAAATATCAGAACAGATAAAATAAACAAGACTGATGTCAGCGTAAGCCACAGCCATGCATGTTCATGCGGTGGCAGCTCTTCAAATGAAGCAAATGCTTCTTGTGGGAAAATAGGATTTTCTAGTTCTGTCAGCGGCATTTTAGATGCCAAAATTATGAAATAAACTGTAACTCCTCCAATATAAGCAATGATCCCTGAAATACAAATAGCAATGATTCTGGATATAATATATATTTTCAAACCACTTCGGACAATAATATATTTTAAATAGTGACAATTAAAATCAACACAAAAACTGTCTGTATAAATTGAAGCAATAATGACAAGTAAAACAATTTTAAACCGATCGAAATGTATAATGAAATTATACACTCCAATAATGTCATACCCCTCAAGCGATCTTCCATAATATAGATCTCTTAATACATCCACCTGACTCATCAGGCATACAGCGGCAATGAGAATAATCTTAACCACATATGATTTTCTAAACATACTTCGATACAAATCATATCTAATATTTTCTAATATTTTTTTCAATCAAACTCTCCCCCACAATGGCTAATTGTATCTCATTTAATTATTCTGTATTCTATAAATTTATTATAACAATTATCTAATTTTTTTCAATTAAATATCCCTTAACAGTATCATTCCTGTCCTCAAATTAATAATTCTGAATACTTTCAAGTATCACTAAGTCTGTCGGAAAAGAAATGTAATGGACCTGTAAATAAAGTTTACTAAATATTTATGAATTCAAAAAAGACGGGCAGGGAGTTGTCCCAGGCCCGTCTACAGCTCATAACTGCTAAATTTTATTTTCTAGCAACGCTAAATTTTCATTCATAATTTTATTGGGTAGTGACCCCAGGGGATTAACCACAGCCACTTTCACTTATTTTACTGCTCTATATCTTCAGTTTCCTCATTCCCGGCAACAGTAATACTCCCCGGAGCTTTCACGGTGCGGACATTGACCCCGTTCACCTCAATATGGTCGTCCACCGCAATCACAAGGCACTGCCTTCCGTCAATGATCCTCGTCTCTACGAGGTCCATGCGCTCCGGATTTACCTTGATCACAACGTCCGGCGTCTCGATATTGAACTTACGTGTCTCCGCGATATTGGCTGCCAGAAGGGAAGCCTTTTCTCCTGCTGTCTCCTCAAAATTCTCTTCAAACGTTTCCATCTTCTCATTCGGTACACCGCTCTTTTCAAAGATTTTTTTAACATCCGTCTTGTCAAGAGCAAGCGGCTCGGGCTCTTCCTTATGCTCCTCGATCAGTTCGTTCAGGGTCTCATGGATATTACGGACAGTCTCGTAATCCCCATCCTCTCCAAGTGTATCCTCGATCAGCATCTGGAATGTCTCTTTCTGTGTATCTGCGGACATCGGCATCTTGGCACCTAACACATGGTCGATAAATTCTTCCTGCAGATCCTCAGACTTTTTCGTATAGTATAAAACACCGTGGATATCCATATTACGGTCTGTAAATGCAGGAAACAAAAATCCTTTATCCGGCACATCTACGATCCAGTCACGAATTCTGTCCTGTATCCTATTATCCTCCGCATTGTAGCAGAGCCCTGGCTTGGAAAGGCTGACCGGGCAGATACTGCAGAGCAGGTACTCATATACATTATCAGACGCATCGAACATCTCGATATTATCCGAGGATTTACCGGGGATATCGTACATTGCATGTATAAGGACGATATAATAGTTTTCTTCATATATGTAGCTTTCGATTACTTTATCATAAAATTCTTCCAGAAGCATATCGTCTTCCAGCTTACTGTTCCGAAGCTTCATTAGGAATTCCTGTGTTCCGCCCGGCATCTCCGCGTCCAGCGGGAACTCCATGTTCAGCATATTGCGCCCCATTGTGCCTGACATTGTCTTTTTAAAAATATCAAAGTACTTAAATGCCTCTTCTTCCGGAAGGGAAAGGAATGCATCTCTCGATTCCATTTTCTTATTCTTTTCATGGTCTACATAGCATCCACAGATGCGGGTGATGGCACAGTTGGCTGGTGTAAATTGTTTTCTTATCTCCAGTACTTCTTTCTTATTCATTTATCTTCCCTCTTTCTTCTATGACTTAATATCTGCACAAAACCTGCTTTACTGTTTACAGGGCTGCCTGTGAACAACAGCGTAATGCTATTTTACACCGAAAACCGATTTCAGAAAAGCATTGATTTCTTATTTAATCTATGATAGTATAAATTTCACAAATACAACATTGAAATGTATTCGGAAGCGAAAAGTATTTTCCCTCCGATGAAAGATGCTTGTCCCTGCCGCCGGGTAGGGAAACTAAAAGCATTCGTACCCCATACCGGCAGGCCTTAGAAGGTATGGGGGAACGAATGCTTTTATTTTGTCCGGAAGAATCCATATCATATGAAAACAGGAGAATAATAAAATGAACCAGACGAACTCTATTTTACGAACCTTTATCAAATACGTCTCCGCAAATATTCTGGGAATGGTCGGCCTTTCCTGCTATATTCTGGCGGATACTTTTTTTATTGCAAGAGGCGTCGGAACCGACGGGCTGACCGCGCTCAACCTTGCAATCCCGGCCTACAGCTTTGTGAATGGACTGGGGCTGATGATCGGGATCGGCGGCGCAACCCGTTACTCCATCGCCGGAGGAAGAGGCGATAAAACTGTAAGGAAGACCATCTTTACCCAGGCTTTTTGTTTTATGCTTTGTCTTGCAGCAGTATTTTTTCTGATTGGCCTGTTTCTGCCCTATCAGCTGGCCGGCCTTTTGGGCGCTGATTCCACGATCCTTTCACTGACCGGTGTTTATCTGCGCATCCTGCTCTTATTCGCACCGATGTTCATGATGAATAATCTGCTAATTGCTTTTGTCCGCAACGACGGCAGGCCGCAGCTCTCTATGACAGCCATGCTGCTTGGAAGCTTTGCCAATATTGTGCTGGATTACATTCTCATATTTCCGCTTCAGCTGGGAATGGCAGGTGCCGCCCTGGCAACTGGAATCGCCCCTGTTATTAGTATGCTTGTCCTTTCGCGGCATTTTATCAGGAAAGAAAACAACTTTTCTTTCTGCCGTACCGGGATACATTTCAAAAGTATCAGGGATATTTGTTCTCTCGGAGTTTCCTCTCTGATTGTAGAAGTTTCCTCCGGGGTAGTTATGATCATTTTCAATATGCTGATCCTGAAAGACAGCGGTAATCTGGGCGTTGCCGCGTATGGCATTCTAGCGAATATCGCACTTGTACTGATTTCTATTTTCACCGGTATCTCACAGGGTATCCAGCCGGTCTTAAGCAGCTGCTTCGGGAAAAAGGAACATGGAAATATCAAAAAGGTGCTTCGCTATGCCCTGATTACATCCGGTCTGTTTGCGCTGTTTTCTTATGGGTGCATGTTTTTCTTTTCCGATCCAATCGTGGAGCTTTTTAATAAAGATAAAGATGCGGCTCTCCATGCAATTGCAGTGCAGGGAATGCATATTTACTTTACGGCCTTCCTGTTCATCGGAATTAATATCATTACTGCCGCCTATTTCAGTTCCATCGACAGGCCGGGAAATGCATTCCTTATTTCATGCCTAAGGGGATTTTTACTGGTTATTCCACTTGCTTTTATCCTGTCAGCCCTCTTCGGGCTCACCGGAATCTGGCTGACAGTGCCTGCCGCTGAAGCATTGGTAACTATGGTAGTTTTGTTCCTGCTTTGCCGTTCAAGATAAAACAACAGCCGGAGCACAAATGCCCCGGCTGCTTTAGACTTCTTTACTTTTAAGAAAGATATTTGACCAGCAGTCTACGGTATTCCGACTGGATCCCATAATAATTCTGAAGTGCGGTCGCACAGTTTTCTGCCACTTCGTCTATGATCGCATTGAAATTTTTCTTCATCGTACCGACAACTTCGGGATTTAACTTTCCTTCATCAGACATCTCCTGAATAATAGACAACGTACGGTCCTTGGAAAAAGCAGATTTGTAACTACGCGTTCCGATCAGCGCACTGACAATATCTGAAACCGCCACGATCTCCTCGTCCAGAGTCATATCCTCCCCCTTAAGCCCGCGGGGATAACCGCTCCCATCAATTTTCTCATGGTGCCTCAGGGCGATCCTCGTGACATCTTCCGCCGCTGCTTTATTCAGTATCCGCTCTGTGATGTCCACATGTGTCCTCATGATATTCATCGCCTGTGCACTAAGCTTTCCCGGATATTCCAGTATCTCCACCGGGATTCCGATTTTACCGAGGTCGTGCAGCATCGCCCCATACCTTATCCGTTCGATCCGATCCGCTGAAATCCCCATATAGCGGGCACAGCTGCTGCTGATGCTGGTTGTCGTAATTGTATGCGTTACTGTATGCTGACTGCGGAAATCTATGGCATATGTCATCATCCTGAGATACTTCATACATTCGTCCTCAGTTAGAGTCACACCCGGGTAAACCTCATAGAAATCAATGCTCTCCTCTTTTAATTTGTCATAAATGGAAAATTCATTCTGAGCCTGTAAAAAAGACGCTGTAACTTCATCCGAAAACTGGCCCGGACGCCTCTTGTCCAGATATTCTACTGCTGCCTCCCACATCTTGGCGTTTGTTCCTTCCTGCCTGGCATTTCTGCTGAAAATCTCCATCCGGTCGGCTAGGCTTATCATCTGCGCTACCTTCTTTATTTCCTGCCTTGTATGGGGAATTCTTTCATAGGGCACATGGTGGTACAGGACCGCCTCGGCCCATTCATCCAGTGGAGAAAGATAACGCAGGAACAGATAACCATATATGGAGTGCTCCCATACGTCTCCCGTTTCGAACTGCACCAGACGGTCTATCTCTTCCGTCTTGTAGGCCCCTATATCATGCAGTACAGAAAGGATGCAGATATCCTGCATCTCTTTATCCGTAAATCCGCCATCCACTTTCAACATTCCAGATACCAGATATGCCACCCGCACACCATGCTCTACAAGCCGGGTATCGACCTCATTCAGGGTTCGCTGGATTACCCCGATAATATCCTCACTTTTAATTATGGAACCTGTTATCATCTCTTTTCCTCCACTGCGAGTCTTCCTGCCTTTCAGCTCTAGCGCGCAGAAATCCATATCATTTTATTTATTAAGCAATTTTTCAGTTTACATAAGTCCATTTTCATATCTTTCAATCTTATCATCGAGTCTCTCCAGAGATGCCCTCATATCTTCCATCCTGTCCACAAGCTGGCTGCGTTGTTCAACCAGAATTGCTTTTCTTGCATCAAGCGTAGAATCACCCTGCTTATATAATGCCACATATTCGATCAGTGCCTCAATCTGAACACCCGCTTTACGCAGGCATTTCATCATTTCGATCCAGCGGCAGGAATCTTCATCGTAATTCCTCACGCCCCCCTTTGTTCTGGGAACCGGCGGGATCAGGCCTATTCTTTCATAATAGCGGAGTGTATCGGCAGTGATATCATACTTTTTACTAACTTCTGTTATCGTCATCATATGCCCCCTTTTCCCCCGAGTTCCAGATCCATGCTGCCTGACCTGAAGCCTTCCAGATCAAGCGTCACATATCTGTATCCCAGCCTCTTTAAGTAGTCTGTGATTTCTTTTTTATATTTCAGCACCTGCTCCAGCCGGTCCCGGTCAACTTCTATGCGTACGAGTTCATCATTGACCCGCAGCCTCACATTATAAAAGCCAAGCGTCTTAATGTATGCTTCCCCCATAGCTGCCGCCGCCATCTTCTCTTTTGTCAGCCTTGTCCCGTATGGGAATCTTGTTGCCATACACGGGGCCGCCGGGCGTTCCGCCACTGAAATTCCATATTCAGCTGCCATCTGCCGTACTTCCTGTTTGGTAAATCCCGCATCCTTAAGGGGACTTACGATCCCCAGTTCCTCAACTGCCTTGATTCCCGGGCGGTACGCCTTCAAATCATCTGCATTGGTCCCCTCCAAAATCATGTCGATTCCAAGCTGGCAAACCCTCTCACGCAGTCTGGAAAACAAAAGTCTTTTACAGAGATAACAGCGATTAACCGGATTCATCTCAATTCCCGCTTCCTCCAGTTCATTTATACGGAGAACGATATGATATGCCCCCGTTTCCTCCGCTACTTTTTCAGCCGTTTTTAAATCCTCCATCGTATGAAGTTCGGTCTGCATCGTAACTGCATATACCCTGCTTCCATATGCTTCTGCCTCCTCACAGGCAGCTCTCAGAATCAGGCTGCTGTCTGCCCCTCCTGAAAATGCCACTGCAATATCGTGTTTCGTATATTCCCCCATGGCATTCAGGAAAGCCTTTCGCTTCTTACTGTACTCTGTCACGGGCTTCCCTCCCAACTAATTCATATACTTCCTGCCAGGACAGCCCTGTTTTTCTGCTTAACTGCGCTACACTCTCATATTCCGGATAAATGCGTGTTCGTGATGGAAGTCTGCATATCTTTATACCCGCTTTTCCAAGAGAAGTCTCAATTTCCTTAGTTTCTCTCTTTAAAACACTCCGCTCCATTTTCTGTCTGCGTATACCGATCGTTGTAGTCTCCATGAAAATAATTTCTTCCATCTTTTCAACATCTTTTTCACTGCAGATAACATTCAGCTGATATGCGGGACGGTTTTTCTTCATAAAGACGGGCATATAATGGACATCCCTCGCCCCGGCTTCAAGCAGTCTTTGCATCACATACCCGAGGGCCTCGCCTGTACAGTCATCAATATTCGTTTCCAGTTTATAAATACAATCTTCTTCAATCTCTCTGGATTCAATCAGCATCGCACGGAGCAGGCTTGGCCTTTCATAGCTTCTCTTTCCGGCTCCGGTCCCAGTTCTTTGAATGGTAAACTTATCCGGCAGCTTTTCCGATGTCCGGACCGCTGCTGCAATGGCAGCCCCAGTCGGTGTTACAAGTTCTCCCTCTATCCCCGTCATATGAAGTGTCAGGGCGTATGCCTGTACTATGGCAGAAACTGCGGGTACCGGGACAGGAATCATCCCGTGCTGGCAGCGGATATATCCTGACCCCTCATTCAAAACGGGGATAATCACCTCTTCGATTCCCAGATTATCCAGACAGACTGCTGTGGCCGCAATATCGATGATAGAGTCAACAGCCCCCACCTCATGGAAATGTACTTCTTCCACAGGCACACCATGTGCTTTCGCTTCCGCCTGTGCCAGAATTTCAAAAATATGTACCGCACACTTCTTTGCAGCCTCTGTCATGGCCGAATCTCCTATAATGGAAAGAATATCCGTCAAATTCCGGTGTTCGTGAGTATGGCTGTGTGCTGCTGTTTCCCCGTGGTTATGCTCATTGTCATGTCCATGAGTGTGTTCATGGCTATGGTTATGACCGTGCACCGGCTCATGTATGCCATCCCCGTGTCCGTGAAGATACGCCATGTCGTGGTCATGATTTTCATGCTCCTCATCCAGAATCACGCGAAAATCGCAGGCGTCCAGTCCGTTTTTTGAGACCCTGCTGATCTCGATCCGGTGGCCGGAAACATGCAGGCTGTCCAGTGTGTCCCGTAAAACCTTCTCATCCGCACCAAGGTCCAGAAGCGCCGCGACTACCATGTCTCCACTGATTCCCGAGCCACACTCCATGTATAATGTTCTGCTCATTGTCTCTCCCCCAGTCTGTTAATCTGTGTCGCAATATACCCTGCCCCGTAGCCATTGTCAATATTAACTACCGCGATCCCGTTGGCACAGGAATTAATCATCGTAAGCAGTGCTGAAAGGCCGTGGAAATTGGCTCCATAACCGACTGATGTGGGCACCGCAATAACAGGCTTATCTACAAGCCCCCCAAGCACACTGGCCAGAGCCCCCTCCATACCTGCCGCCGCAACTACACAGTTGGCGCTCTGGATAACATCCAGACGGGACATCAGGCGATGTATGCCGCTGACACCAACATCATATATCCGCTCCACATAGCTCCCAAAATATTCTGCCGTCTGGGCCGCTTCCTCCGCAACCGGAATATCCGCTGTCCCTGCCGTGCAGACAGCAATTTTCCCGATATGCTCTTTTTCTTTCTTTTCAATCTTAAGAATTTTGGAAAGAGGGTCGTATTCTGCCTCCGGCAGTTCCTTCTTCAGGAAATCATACTGTTCTTTTGATGCCCTTGTCCCGAATACCTCGCCTTCCTCCTCATACAGCTTTTTATAAATATGAAGTAAATGCTCATCCGTCTTCCCGCTGCAAAAGACCACCTCCGGAAAACCGGACCTTAACTTTCTATGGGTATCCAGCTTTGCATACCCCATCTCCTCAAAAGGCTCCCTCCGGAAATACTGTTCCGCTTCCTCAACGGACATCTCGCCTTTTCTGACTTTTTCCAGCACCTCATGTGTTTCCATCTATTGTCACCTCATTCTTCGTGGTCATCTTCTTATTATATCTGTTCTTCACTCCGTTGTCACGCAGCCTGCTGCATTTTTTTTAGTTGATAGACAGAGTCGGTTCTATTTCAGACACATCTTAAATATTTCTTCAATATCCTTTTGCTTAAGAGACTTGAATCCCTCCAGTGTCTCTCCCATACATGCCTTTTTTGCCATGATTTCAAAATTACTGTCATCAATCCCTACTTCTTCAAAGCTGCTTTTCAGTCCCAGTGTACCATATAAAAATTCCTTCAGCATCTCAATACTCTTCTTAGCGGCCTCCATTTCAGGAAGGGAAGCATCAATCCCAAATACATTTACCCCAAATTGATAGTATTTAGAAGCAGTTGTCTCATCCAGACAGTATTCCATCCATCTCGGTGTCAGAATTGCCAGGCCCAGGCCATGTGTGATGTCATAGATTGCCGAAACCTCATGCTCCATCGGATGGCAGCTCCATTCCTGCTGCTTTCCTCCATTCACAAATCCATTGATTGCCCAGCTCGATGCCCACATCAGATTGGCGCGTGCCTCATAATTATCTGGCTCCTTCATGGCTGCAGGCGCAAACTTTATGATTGTCTTCATCAAACCTTCCATAAAGCAATCAAGCATATATAAATCCTGCTCCATGTTAAAATAAACTTCCATAATATGTGACATCATATCGGCTGCCCCGCATGCCGTCTGGTACTCACTGACAGAATACGTCAGTGTCGGGTCAAGGAAAGAAACCTTTGGAAGGAGCTGCGGTGCCAGCCTTCCGATCTTATCTTTTGTCTCAGGATTACTGATCACTCCGCCCGGGTCCATCTCAGACCCCGTCGCAGAGAGCGTCAGTACGGTAACAATGGGAAGTGCTTTTTCTATCGGTGCCCACTTACTGAAAAACTCCCACGGATCATGGTCCACGCAGGCTCCTGCTGCCATATACTTAGTCGCATCAATCGTAGATCCTCCACCGACAGCCAAAAGAACATCGATCTTCTCATCCTTACAAATCTGAGCCCCTTTTCGCACAGAATCGATACGCGGATTTGGCTCAATCCCTGACAGTTCAAACAATTCGAGTCCTGCCTTTCTGATTTCATCAGTAACACTGTCATACAGGCCTGATTTTTTGATAGAGCCCCCGCCGTAAGTAAGCAGTACCCTGTTTCCGAATTTCTTTAACTCCGCCCCAAGATTTCCAAGCTGGTTCTCGCCAAAATATACCTTTACAGGGATATCATATACAAAACTGTTCATAAAAAATGCCTCCTTCTTTTTATACAATCGTATAAAATCTAAGTTAACCTTGTTCCGGCATTTCTGCCTGATAGTAGCATACGCCTTGAAGTTAACTCCAAGTCAAGACTTTTTTCTATATTGAAGCCGTTACTATTCATCCGTATAAAAATATCGGAAACGAATCTGTAATGCTGCACATGATTCTTTTCAATCCCTGATAAAAATAAAATATGCCCTAAGTGCTTCACTAACCATGAAAAGACCATGATTAAGAAGTCACTTAGAGCATATAACACCTTTAACTTAATCCAACACCTTTCTTCTGAACACCCTCACCGAAACCAGATAAATCCCCGTAAATACCGCCAGTATAGAAACTGCACTGTAGATATTTACCTTGAACAAATCTTCCTTCATGACGTTTCCCAGTGCCTTTATGGCAAACCATGAGGTTACCGTCATCAACAGGAACGGGCAGTAATAAGTAAAACGGATTTCCTGCCTGATAGATTTTCCTAATGTTTCCCTGTCGATTCCCAGTTTCATAAGCACACCGTAGCGCTCTCTGTCCTCACAGGCATCATTGTTCAGTTTAATAAAGATAATACTGCCGCCCGCGAGGATCAGTGTCACGAACATAAAGACGCACAGGGAATACATGACACGGATCCATGCTTCGTCCTTCCCTTCCGGACTGTTAAAATTTACACCAACATTCCAAAGACCGTCCTCCCCCTGTTCTGCGAGTGACTTTAGGTAAGGTCTGGATGCATCCAGATTTGCAGGGTCTTCAAGCTTATAATTATACATATGGGCTACAATTCCCAATGGTTCCAGCTTTTTATAAACCTCGTCATTCACCACATAAATGCTCATCGCCCCCTGCATTTCCCCGAGATACGGTGTATCGTCTTCCGCCAGAATACGGAACTTATCATCCCCGATCTGAACCTCCTTTGGACCGTTATACCCTACAAAACTCATTAGTATAACATGCGACAGTTCAATCACTTCATCCTGCTTTAATTCGGAATACCCGAACTTAAGATGTGCCTGCCCGGCTGCATTTTTGACCTGGGAATATGGGATAATCCCATAATTAGAGTTTGTATACTCTGTATGGAAATAACTTGGATCCAGCATCAGGTAAGATACTTCGGCACTGTATTCCACCTTGTTTTCCTGTTCAATCCCTTTTTCTATTTCATCTTTATCCATTTCTTCCTGTGCGACTACCTGAATCGTAAACGTATCTCTGAAATGCGTCATTTTATCATAGCGCTGCTTCATAGCAATGGACGTACCAAGTACAGAAACTGAACAGATCATCAGAATCGTCACCATAGCGTAAGTGCGGTAATTCCGCTGGATTCTATAGGACAGATTATTGATCCACAGCGTTCTTTGTTTCTGATATAAAAAATCCTTCCTTCCGGTCAGTTTTCTGATAAAGAACGGGATTGCCCCGCCAAACAGAAGGTATGTTCCGGCAATCACCAGCACGACAGCTGCAAAAGCGTATGTCAGAGTATCTATTTCCCCAGTCCTTACTGCACATATATAGCCTGCCGCCAGTATTAGGATGCCTGTGATTACCTTTATGAGAGTTAACCATGTTTTTTCCGGTTTCATTTCCTCCTGTTTTGCTCCGGAAAGCATACTCAGTACACTGCTCCTTGTAATCGAAACATAGCCTTTCAGAATCATGAGCCCATATATGATAAAAAATACAGCTGCAGTGACCAGAACTGGTTTTAAAGTAAAAGAAAAACGGATATCCACACTGATCTCAGAAAGTTTCAACAGCAGCATTTGAAACAGCTTCGAAAATCCCGCCCCCGTGGCCAGGCCGATAACCAGCGAGAACAAACCGATAAAAAATGCCTCTAGCGCATACATCTTTCCAATCCTTATATTATCCAGCCCCATAAACGTATAGATTCCGATTTCTTTTTTCCTCTGTTTCAAAAATACATTTGTCGCATACCAGATGAAGAAAAACAGAAATACACCAAATACTACAGAGGCCGCATTTACGACCACATCAATATACTCTTTCTTCATACTGTTCAGGACATCCATCGAATCCGAGTACACAATATTCTGAAAATTAAAAAAGATAAAAATAGAGAATGACAGCGATATGATCAGCGCCGCATATTCACGTAAGCTTCTCTTGAAATTAGAAAATGCCAGCTGTATCAGACTCATTCCCTGTCACCTCCCATTGAAGCAAGCAGGTCCAGAATCTCCTCGTAAAACTCTTTCCGGCTGCCTTTATTATAAACCCTGCACTGTATCTGCCCGTCAGCAAGCATATAGACCTGTTTTGCATAGCTTGCCGTATATGCATCATGGGTCACCATCAGGATTGTTGCCCTCCCGGAATCATTTGCAGCCTTTAAGCTCATCAGCAGATCCCTGCTGGACTTTGAATCCAGCGCCCCGGTGGGCTCATCTGCAAATATAATCTCAGGTTCCGTAATGAGCGCCCTTGCACTGGCCCCTCTCTGCTTCTGGCCTCCGGAAAGCTGGTACGGATGCTTTGCAAGGTGTTCCTCCAGCCCAAAAAGCTTCGCCATGTTCTTCACACGTTCTCGGACTTCTTTACTCTTCACGCCATTTAAAGAGAGCGGCAGTGCAATGTTATCCTCAAGGCTCATATTGTCCAGCAGATTATACTCCTGAAAGATGAACCCGATCTTATCCCTGCGGATAACTGACAGACGCTTGTTGTCAGCCTTTGTCACATCCTCGCCGTCCAGAAAAATCTGCCCTCTGGTTGGTTTATCCAACGTTGAGAGCATATTCAGCAAAGTAGACTTTCCTGCCCCGCTGGGCCCCATGATGGCGATAAAATCCCCCTCTTGGATATCTAGATTAATCCCCTTGAGAACACGTGTCTCATATTCTTTTTTCCCAAAACTTTTCACAAGATTTCTGATTTCAACTATCTTTTTCATTTCTATAGCCTCCTTTGTTTACCAAAAGTGTAACAAAAAGGCGGCCTTAAATCCTTTCATCCGTATAACAGTGCCTCCCCTTTTCTAACAGTTCTGCAAGGTTCCTTACAAAATAAGATACGAATCGTTATTTTGAAAATGCAGTTCAAATGTTGTTCCCGCTCCATGTTCTGAATATACCTTTATCTGAATGCCCAGATGTCCTGCCGTTTCCCGCACAAAATAGAGCCCCATTCCGGTAGAGCGGTAATCTCCTGCACGCAGATTGCTCCCGATATACCCACGCTCAAAAATGTAAGGAATCTCTCCGTTTTTAATCCCGATTCCATTGTCCCGGACATTCAGCACCACACCGTCTGCCGACTCCCGCATTACACTGAAATGAAGTTCCGGTGCCTCCTGCCTGTATTTCACAGCATTCCCGACCAGCTGGTCCAGGATATAGACAAGCCACCTCCTGTCTGTATACACTGCAGTATCCCCGCAGTTCTTCCCGATCTGAAAATGATTCTGAATCAGGAAATAGGACTGGTTCCGTAGTGCTTCGCTCACACACTCATCCAGAGAAACACGCTCGAACTTGACGTCATTTTCCATGTTTTTGAGCTTATTGCTCATCATCATTATGTTTAAAAGCTGCTGGATTCTTTCAATGCAGTCCTGCATCTCCGTATTCAGCTCCCGGTCCTGATTCCTCTCATTCATCAGTCCAAGGGCTGACAGCGGAAGTTTGACCTCATGCGTCCATTTTGTTATATAGTCCGTCAGCATATCCATATCTTCACGGAGGGAGCGGATTTCTTCCTCGTGGTCACCTTCCATCGTAAAAAGCAGATCTGTCATTTGTTTTCCCAGGAGCCGCTCAAGCTCACTCCTGTGCCGCCTGATATCGTCCCTGAAAATGTGCGGAATCTTTTTCCACCTTCTGTAATCCAGACAAACTGCCGCTGCGGCAGCCGCAATAAGAACTGCATCGAGATAGAACAGATCCTGAACATAAAGTCTGCTTGCACAGAGGACTAAAAAATACAGATTAATAAAACCGAGGATCAGTACACCTGTCAAAATCTGTTTTTCCCGTTCGCGGAAATAATTTTTCATTCGATATAATACCCCATTCCCTTTTTCGTAACGACCACATCCTGTCCTCCGGTAATCTCATTCAGTTTCGTGCGTAACCGGGAAACCAGCACCGTAAGCGATGCGTCCGTGACAAATTCATCCGTGTTCCAAAGCTGCTGCATCAGTTTCTCCCTGCTGACGATGCTCCCCCGTTTCGACAGCAGGGTGGACATAATCTTACTCTCGGATCTGGTCAGTTCCACCGATTTTCCGTCACAGAAAAACATACCGTTCTCATAATACATGCTGTCATTTAAATAGTCCCTGTCATTTGCCGTATACTCGTAAGCCCTGCGCAGCATTGCCCGGATCTTCAACAGAAGCAGTTCGGGGTCAAATGGTTTTTCCACATAATCATCCCCGCCGGACGCCATTGCCATCACCTTATCCGCATTCTGGTCCCGGCTGGATAAAAACAACACGGGCACATTAGAAATCTTGCGGATCTGCTCACACCAGTAAAACCCGTCATAATATGGCAGATTAATATCCATCAGTATAAAATCCGGCTGGCACTGAATATATTCCTGCGTAATTTCACGAAACCCTTTGGCGCAGACGGCCTCAAATCCCCACCGCCTGCATAACAGAGCCAGCTCATTGGCCAGCGTCATATCATCTTCTACAATCAGAATCTTCATCGTCATCTCTCCCTAAACTCAAATACACTCTAAGGCTCTTTGAAGTTCTTGTACAATGAATCCTCAAACACGCCCCAAATTCCCCCACCAAGTGTTCAGGTATACCTTTACACTAAGCCCGGCAAAACCTTTCTAATTGTAAATAGTATACCATGAACACTAGATTCGAAAGCACCTCACCAAGTATTCAGGTATGCATTTTCACTAAGCTCGATAAAACCTCGCTAAGTGTAAATAGTATACCACATGAATTACGGAAAAAAAGATACCTTGCAAAACTGTAATAAAAGAAAGAGTGCGCACGTTACAGTTCTGTCCCATTCATCCCCAGCGGCAAAATGCACAAAAATACCGGTGAAACAATCACCGGCATTCGCTTCTGCCTCTATTACATTATAAAAAAATGTCCCTTTTACATTTCACCGCTAATTCTCTTCACATCCTCCTCTGAAAGCATTTCCATCATAGATACAATTTTTTCAATCGGCATGCCTTCTTCCAAGAGCCTTTTAGACAATTTCTCTTCTGCCTGTCTGACCGCAATCCGACTCTGTTTTTCTGCATATTCCTTTGCGTATTCTTCTACTATATCACACATCATCTCCACCCCTTCCCTGCTTTTTTTGAGTTGTGCTTTTCTTATGGATGTGTTCGGAAATTGTTCGTAATTGTATGCCTCTGCATTCGTATAGATTCTCATTAATTCAGCAAGATCACTTCCATCCTCTACCTTTGTATTTACATAAATTTCTTCCATGCCATTGTATACTCTGGTATTCATTTCCCGAACCGTTCTATCCACATGATATATAATTTTATTTCCTTTAAACATATCAAACTGGGATATGTAAATTACGATTAGATCGGGAATCTTTTCAAACTTTGTTCCCGGATCCATAACATTTGCCGTAATACATGATGCATTATATCTAACCCGTTTCTGATGATTATCATTATCACTCTTTTGTACCTCAACATTTATAAATGTGCCATCCTGTTTTTCACACAAAGCGTCAACAATTACCGAACGTCCCTGCAGATTCTTAATAGAATTCTGTGGTACTACTTGAACAACCTTAATATTCTCTTCCAAAATTGTCGAAAACATTTCTTCGCAGAAACCAATATCTTCTGACATTTTTTGAAAAAGAGTATCATCAATTATATTTAACCGCTGTACCCTTTCTCGCACTTCATTAAAATCTTTCACTCACCTTCTCCTTCCCTTTTGTGTTAATTCATTTTTATTCGGGAAGATTATTGAGCCTCATCAGATATTTCCGTTTCTTTTTTTATTTTAGCACAATTAACGAAAATTGTCATTGACCGGGTTCTGCTCCCTAATAAAAATCTTCTTGTTTTTCATCAAACTGTAATCTGGCTGAAAATGCCTGAATTCAGATACAAACAGCATATGGCTGTTGAAAAGACAGTTATAATATTCGAAATGAATCTGTCTTGATTTTTGATGTGGTGCTATTCTACCATAATATATCAGTTAAAGCAATATTGGAATTTTCACAAAATACTTTCCACAATACTTTGGACATCGACCGGAATAGAGCGTGTACAATGATTCATTGACACGCTCTAAACTTATTCTAGTCCATTACTTCCTCTGTTTCTGACTCAAACGACGCCCGGTCCGAGGTAACATCAAAGACCAGTTTCTTCCCCCTCCAGAACTGGTAGCGCACAAGGCAGGCAGGACTTTCTTTTATCATCCTCTTCATACTCCCCATCTGCGGTGCATGAAGTCCCAGTGCATGTTCGCTTAGTTTTGTGATTCTCACTTTCATCTTCCCCTGTGTGAGTGTGACAGTGTCGGGTCCATAATCAGTCACCCGTGCACCATAGTAGGTTCCTAGCCTGTACTCTCGTCCCTTGTAATGAATCGCGCAGATACAGCCCAAAAGGCTGACTCCGAACACTGGGACATCTGCCACGGAAACCATGATACTGTTTTTTTCCTGCATTCCAAATCCGCACTGTGTCCAGAGATATGTCTTTGGGAAGGAAGATCCCCAGTCCGTCTCAATGTATCCGCGCCCTCCTGTAAACACGACCCGCTCGCCATTAATCTTCAGACTCCCGGCCAGGTCATGGGCCATACTGATCACGCCGTGATGGCACTGCAGACAGGGAATCCATCGAAAAAATCCCATAATGTCGCCCTTGATCTTCCTGAATTTCGAATACATAATCTGCCCTTCAACCGAAACCCGGGAATCGTGTATTTTAATCCGGATTCCCTTTTCCGAAAATACATTTTCTCCTATTTTTACACAAAACTTTTTTCTGCTGATCCTGCAGCTTTCAACCGGGTAAGTGAAGTACCATGCACCGTCATCCAGCACGACCTGTATGGAGGCTGACCAGCCTCCTTTTTTATCTGCGTGCAGTGCTGGAATAAATGCAATCGTCTTCCCCATGTTCTGATGTTTTAAATACCAGCCTTCAAAATAGGGATAGCGCCTGCCGATCCCGTGAAAGTATTGTTCTTTCATCTAGTCCTCCTCCCATATATAACATTCGGTATCTTCCTGCGCGGGCTCATCAAGCTTTCTCCCCTGATAGTCAAACCGTGAACCGTGGCATGGGCAGTCCCAGCTTTTTTCCTGTGCATTCCATTCCAGCTGGCAGCCAAGGTGGGGACATTTGACAGATACCGCATACTTTTTTCCTGTTTCGGATTTATATACCCCGTATTTCTGGCCGTCATGTTCTATCACAGCACCCTCGCCAGGCCGTATTTCCTCCAGTTTTTCTTTCGGTATGCCCGCTGCGCGTTTCAGAAGTCCGGCTGCCGCGTGCCCGCTGTCTTTGATAAAATTTGCTGCCGATGCCTGAATGTTATACCTCTGGGGGAAAAATACATCCGCATAAGGGCACTCTCTTTTCAGAATCAGGTCTGTCAGTATCATTGCAGATACCATAGAGCTTGTCATACCCCATTTTCCAAAACCAGTGGCTACATACCAGTCCGGACAGGAGCGGCTGAATAGCCCGATATAGGGAATGTTGTCTAAAGTCATACAGTCCTGTGCCGACCATCTGGCAGTTTCTTTACATCCGGGCCAGTATTTTTCCGCCATATGCGCCAGATAGTCATAAGAGTTCCCCGCCGTCTTCTTTCCTGTACGGTGTCCGCCCCCGCCGATCAAGATTTCTTCGCCCGCGCTTCTGAATGACAATGCATCTTCATCGATTCCATAATACATACCGTTAAGACTGCATGTCTGTTTTACGGAAACAACATAACTTCTCTCCTGATGCATCCTCATAAAGTAATATCCCGGAACATTCTGAAATGGATAGTGACATGCAAACACGATGTTCTTAGCTGTTACCTGCCCCAGATCCGACGTTACAGTGTGTCCCTCCACATGCTTTACTTTTGTATTTTCATAGATCTTCAGATCCCCCGCAATGCTGTACAAGAATTTCAATGGGTGGAATCTTCCCTGATTTTCGAATTTCAGGGCTAGTTTTACCGGAAACGGAAGCTCGGTCTTTTCCGCCAGTTCCCCCGGAATCCCGAGTCTTTTTGCCGCCTCATATTCCTGTCGCAGCCTTTTTGAATCGACAGAAGTATACAGATAAGCCGGGCAGTCCTCCCACTGACAGTCCATCTGGTACTTCTCTACAAGAATCCGATACCGGTGTATTGCCTCCTGATTTGCGGCTGCATACTGCCCGGCTTTCTCCTTCCCCACGCTCTGGAGCAGCCGGTCATAGATCAGACCGTGCTGTGCAGTTACTTTTGCGGTCGTATTTTTCGTCTGCCCGCTGCCGATTCTGTTCTCTTCCAGTATCACACATTCCACACCCGCCTGCTCCAGAAAATGAGCCGTCAGGACTCCCGCCATTCCGCCTCCAATGATGACAGTATCTGTACTGATATTTCCCGACAACGGATCTCTTTTTCCGGCAGATGCCGATATACTCCATATTGATTTTTTCACCATTTACGTTCACCTCATCAATAGGATTGACCGGACTGGAAATTATATACATGGCAGTTCCCAGACTTACAAAACATGTTCCTGAACGTTTTTTTATTTTCTGGATAAAATTGTAATTTTTTTCACAATACCATTGTCTTTATTGTATTAATGTGCTAAATTATTAGGGTAGATTTATTGTTTTTTTCGTACATTCGTTTTCTATGCAGTCAGTCAACAGCAGTACCTGCCAAACACAGGTCCACATTCTGAGAGGATTTGAATATGAAGATTTCAACATTTACCGGATCACTGTCATCAGGCCACTTACCTGACAACCCAACATGGTATATAGACACCTGCAAAAGAAAGCTGCTTTTTATCTCTTCCAATGCAGATGCCTTGCGCAGCAACATTCAATTAATCAGGCCACATCTTAAAAATGTTGACACAATCATTCTCTCTGCAGGCTGTACAGACGTGTCCAGAGAGCTTCAATATTTTCTTGCAGTCTGCCCCTGTGCAGACTTTTATCTCCCCCGAGTCCCCTCAGAAAAATATGTTCTGGATATTAATAAGAAACTAAACGGATACTGTCAGGCGGAACTGAAGGACAGTATCTTGTGCCGCACACATTTTACGGATGACATATACAGCATCGGGCAGCATTTTCTCATATTTGGAAATGACACCCGGCATTTAGCTGCAAAAGAACACAGACAGAGTCTGCTAGTCCAAAAAAGCAGCCATGCCGTGCTGTTTTCCAACACTGACAGGACTGCTTCTTCAGACAGAAATATCCTCACCTCTGCCCAGAAATTAACCCGGGCACAGATCAAATATATTTATGACTGCGAGGGTGGACATCTGGTACAGACAAATTATTCAAATTTTTGTTCATGATTAAGAAACAATTTCTCGACAGGCGGCGAAAGTCCGCCTGTTTTTACGTCTATATCCAGAATATTCTGAATACGGATCGCAAAAGGGTCTGACCCCTATGAAGATACATGCAGTATTCTTTCTGCATTCTCGATCCGCTCTTTTGAAGGCGGTTCTACTCCTTCCAGTGGATATGAAAGTCCAAGTTCTTTCCACTTGAAGGTGCCCAGTGTGTGATAAGGCAGTACTTCTACCTTTTCCACGTTTCCCAGTGTCTGGACAAATGTATCCAGCCTTTCCAGATATTCGTCCTGATCGCTTCTTCCGGGTACAAGGACGTGTCTGATCCAGACCGGTTTTTTAGTCTCTGATAGATATTCCGCCAGATCCAGTATATTCCGGTTGGTACATCCGGTCAGAATCTGGTGCTGTTCTTCATCGATATGCTTGATATCCAGCATAATCAGGTCTGTATATTTCATCAGTTCCTGCATTTTGCTGAAAAATGGTTCTTCTCTTGTAAATGGATTGCCGCTTGTGTCCAGTGTCGTGTGAATTCCTTCTTCCTTTGCCTTCCGGAATAGTTCTGTCAGGAATTCAATCTGGAGGAGGGGTTCTCCCCCGCTTACTGTAATACCGCCCTTACTTCCCCAGTAAGAGCGGTATTTCTTTGCCTGCTTCAGCAGTTCGTCCGCCGTGTACGGCGTACCTGCCTGCATATTCCACGTGTCCGGATTGTGGCAGAACTGGCAGCGCATTGCGCACCCGCTCATAAAGATCACATACCGGACACCCGGTCCATCTACAGAGCCAAAACTTTCAAGGGAATGAATATACCCTTTTTTCTCTGTCTGCTCTGTCATTTTTTCACCTCTGACTAAATATTAGTACTTATAAAACTACATCTCTGCGTGGCATGTTCTGGAGATTACATCCATCTGCTGCTCACGTGTCAGGTCGATAAACTTCACTGCATATCCGGATACACGAATGGTGAAGTTTGCATATTCTTCCTTCTCCGGATGCTCCATTGCGTCGATCAGCTTTTCTTTTCCAAAGACATTTACGTTCAGATGGTGTGCACCCTGCTCAAAATATCCGTCCAGCACGTGTGTCAGATTGTCGATTCTCTCCTGGTCATCGTGTCCGAGTGCTCCCGGATTGATCGTCTGTGTATTGGAAATACCGTCCAGCGCCTCTTCATATGGAAGCTTTGCAACTGAATTCAGAGATGCAAGCAGACCGTTCTGCTCTGCACCATAGGACGGGTTGGCTCCCGGTGCCAGCGGCTCTCCTGCTTTTCTTCCATCCGGAAGAGATCCTGTTGCCTTGCCATATACGACGTTTGATGTAATGGTAAGGATTGATGTGGTCGGCTCTGAATTTCTGTAGGTGTGGCATTTTTTCAATTTACCCATGAATGTCTTTAGAAGCCAGATCGCGATGTCGTCTGCCCGGTCATCATCATTTCCGTATCTCGGGAAGTCTCCCTCTGTCTCGTAGTCTACAGCCATTCCGGTCTCATCGCGGATTACTTTCACCCTGGCATATTTGATCGCGCTTAAAGAGTCAACCACATGTGAAAATCCAGCGATACCTGTTGCAAATGTACGTCTTACGTCTGTGTCGATCAGTGCCATCTCTGCCGCTTCATAGTAGTATTTATCATGCATGTAGTGGATCATATTCAGTGTATCGACATACAGCTTGGACAGCCAGTCCATCATCTTGTCATATTTATCCATGACCTCATCGTAATCCAGATACTCTGAGGTCACTGGTTTGTATGCAGGCGCTACCTGCTCTCTTGTCTTCACGTCCACGCCGCCGTTGATTGCGTACAGCAGGCATTTTGCAAGGTTTGCACGTGCCCCGAAGAACTGGATTTCCTTGCCTGTCTGTGTTGCGGATACGCAGCAGCAGATAGAGTAATCATCTCCCCATACTGGGCGCATCACATCATCGTTCTCATACTGGATGGAACTTGTCGTAATAGAAATGTGTGCGGAATATTTCTTAAATGCCTCTGGCAGGCGTGAAGAATACAGTACTGTCAGGTTTGGCTCCGGTGACGGTCCCATGTTTTCCAGTGTGTGCAGGAAGCGGTAGTCATTCTTTGTAACCATAGAGCGTCCGTCCTGCCCGAGACCTGCCACTTCCAGCGTAGCCCATACCGGGTCCCCGGAAAACAGTTCATTATAAGAAGGAATTCTGGCGAACTTCACCATTCTGAACTTCATAACCATATGGTCGATCAGTTCCTGTGCCTCTTCTTCTGTCAGGATTCCCTTCTCCATATCTCTCTGGATGTAGACATCCAGGAATGTTGAGATTCTTCCGACGCTCATTGCAGCCCCGTTCTGTGTCTTTATCGCTGCAAGATATCCAAAATACAGCCACTGAACTGCTTCTCTTGCATCTTTGGCCGGCTTTGAAATATCGTATCCGTAAACAGCCGCCATGTCTTTCATCTCTTTCAGGGCCTTTAACTGATCGGCAACCTCTTCCCTGAGACGGAAGTCCGTCCCCTTCATACCATGTCTCTCTGTCTCATTGAAATCGTCCATCTTCTTCTCAAGCAGAAGATCGATTCCATAAAGAGCCACACGGCGGTAATCACCGACGATACGCCCTCTTCCGTAAGTGTCTGGAAGCCCTGTAATGATCTTATTGTGACGTGCTCTCTTCATTTCCGGTGTATAAATATCGAATACACCCTGATTGTGTGTCTTGTGGTATTTTGTGAAAATCTCATGCAGCTTTTCACTCGGCTGGTATCCGTATGTGGTGCAGGCCTTCTCTGCCATATTAATACCGCCGTACGGCATAAAAGCTCTCTTAAGAGGCTTGTCTGTCTGGAGTCCCACAACTGTTTCCAGATCCTTCATCTCTTCATCAATATATCCCGGCCCATAAGCTGTCAGCCCTGAAACAACCTCTGTCTCCATATCCAGAACGCCGCCTTTTGCACGTTCTTCCTTCTGTAATTCCTGAAGTTTTCCCCAGAGTTTATTCGTTGCCTCTGTAGGTCCTGCTAGGAAACTTTCGTCCCCGTCATAAGGTGTGTAGTTGTGCTGGATAAAATCGCGTACATTAATGTCGTCTTTCCAGAGTCTCCCCTGAAATCCGTCCCACTGCTCAAAATGTGTCATATTCGAAAATCCTCCTTTAGTAAATAAGGTTTATCTTTTTTCCTCGCCTAGTATAACATCACGTTAAATAAAAGACAAGAGTTTAAGTGATAATCGTTATCATTTGATGCATTGTACGCAATTTTATACAATATCTAGTGTCAAATCCTGTTCTCACCCACTACTTTCAGTGACCGTAGAAGATGTAAATGTACCAATCCTAATAGTGCATGACGACCGGGGTCCCGGTGGATATCATGCTGTATAATGTCCCCGCCGCATCCAGGGGCATATTGATGCACCCATGCGATCCGATGCTCCAGTACAGGTCACCGCCGAATGCCGGCTGCCATGTCGCATCATGGAAACCAACACCGCCCCATGTCACCTGCATCCAATAATCCACAGGCGTGCGGTATTCCGGTTCCCCGGTTTCGGGCACAATATTTCCTACCAGTGTCGTATTCAAAGACATCAATAAAATGTCATACACTCCCGACGGCGTAGAATGATCATACGGTTTACCTGTCACGACCGCACTCTCAAATGCCACATTTCCATCCACGATATACCACATGTACTGCGCGCTCAGATCCACCTCGATAAACGTTTTTCCCCAGTCCTGCGCCTCGTGGGTTGCCGCCCTCTGCTCATAGACAGGTTCCTTTGTTACCGTTTCACCGGCCTTGATACTTGCAAGCAATGCCTGTGTCTCCGAAGCTTCGTCAATCGCCCATCCATAGGTCCCTCCACTGACTTCCGTCGCTTTTCCCCAAGGTGTTGTCAAGGGTCTGGAAGCATACAGCGTTTCATACTTTGCGGCAAAATTATTCATATACTCGCCCACCTTGTCTTCATGGAAGGTTACATTCATATTGTCATCCCATGTCAGCCATTGGGCAATCAGCTTGCCGTCCACGACTTCTTTTGCCGGCGCCATGTCGTAAGTGATGCTTGCCTTACAGTACTGGTTGAGAGTGTCGCAGGCCGCTGCCACTTCTTTTGAATCAGAAGTATATTTTGGCTTCTGGTAGCAGTCTTCTTTTTCCAGACTGATTTCTTCGTACAGGCCAAATACCGCATCCGTGATTGCTTTTTTCATCTTTTCCTGATCCACCTTTGTACCGAGTACTTCTTCTTTTACTACAAACTTCTCCCCGTTGAATTCCGGTTTCGCGCTCTGGGGATCAGTCTTTCCTTCATTCTGCCAGCAGCTAAGCCCCTCAATCTTTTCTTCCAGCTTCTTCTCATCAAGGGTAAAGCCCAAGTCAGCCTTGATACTGCTGTCCCCGAAAAACATGGATGGCCACAGAAATGCATTCTGTTCCTCTAATGCCTGCTTTAATTTTTTATTCTTAACATATTTCATCGAAATGTCTGCACCGGCCACTTCTTCCTTCTCCCCCTCCTTCGGGATGATGGTAAGTGTATAGCCCGCTATCTGTTTTTGCAGGTATTTATCCGCATCTTCTGCGGTTTTCATGGAAAAATCGGCCCCATTGATATGAGTGCCGGAATAGAAATGACTCATGAAATAGAAAGAAAAACCTAAATAAATACAAACAATAACCGCTGCCAAAATTCCCAATACAAGTAATAATTTTTTTCTGCTGCCCATCTGCTGTGCCCTCCTCATGTGTATACCTTATTCTGCAGCCTGCGCTGCAGACCCGCCCGCAGGGCATGAGTTACGGTATGCCCTTTAGGGTGAACCTTATTCTGCAGTCTGCGCTGCAGATCTGCCCGCAGGGCATGTGTTACGGTATGCCCTTCGGGTATACTACTATCTTTACATTAAATAGACGGATTTTCAAGGCAAAAGGTTGCATATTTCAGTATTTTTTCTAATTGCTTAATTTTTGAATCCGTTTTACAATAATATTACATGCCAGAAGATGCTGGACAGGTTCTGATTGCATGTCAGTATTATTACGAGAGGTTAATTTTTATTATGGAAATTAGAAAATCGCAGCTGGCAGACCTTGATATTCTTATGAAAATGTATGAAGGCGCACGTTCTTTCATGACGAGTCACGGAAATCCCTCACAATGGGGCAATTCCTATCCGCCGAAGCCTCTGCTCGCCAGAGATATTGAGGAAGGCAATAGTTATGTATGTGAAGAACAGGGGAAAGTTGTTGCCACCTTCTACTATAAACTGGGAAAAGATGACACTTATGCCAAAATTTATGAAGGACAATGGCTGGATGACAGTCCCTACGGTGTCGTCCACAGGATCACCTCGAACGGTACAGTCAGGGGTGCCGCCACGTTCTGTCTGAACTGGGCACTTAAACAATGCGGGAACCTGAAGATCGATACGCACAGAGATAACATGGTAATGCAGCACATGCTGGACAAAAACGGATTTACATACTGTGGAATTATTTATTCCGAGGACGGGACTGAACGGCTTGCCTATCAGAAAAAGATTGGATAAGGCTGTATTGGAATCCTGATTACTTTTTTACGATAAAAGGACAACTCTGTTAAATTTCAGAGTCGTCCTTTTTTTCATACTAACTTTAATTTCATTTACAGGTTCTGCCCACGCATCCCCCAATAGATTTTTTCGGATGTGACTGGTAATTCCCGGATCATGACGCCTGTCGCATTCTGGACGGCGTTTGCAATTGCGGGAGGCGGGGTGTTGATGACGATCTCGCCGATTGATTTCGCCCCGAACGGCCCGGTCGGCTCATAACTGCTTTCAAATTCAACACGGATCTCTCCCACGTCCAGACGGCTTGGAATCTTATACTGCATGAAGGAATTGCTGTAATTTTTCCCTTTGTCGCTGTATACAACATCCTCATATAACGCCATGCCAATTCCCTGCGCGATACCGCCCTCTGTCTGTACCCTCGCAAGATTCGGGTTGACCACGGTACCACAGTCCACGACTGCCACATAATCTATAAGTTCAAGCTGTCCTGTCGCCTTGTCAATCTCCACCTCGGCCATGCCGACCATGAAAGGCGGCGGTGAAATTGGGGAACTGAAGGCCTCACTCGCATACAATGCATCTTCGTTGCTGCACATGACACGATTTCCGATCTCTGCCCTTGAGATGCTCTCACTTGTTTTTAAATTCACGACCTGATTCCCGTCAAATTCGATATCCCCGACAGGACAGTTCAGGTACTCTGCACCCTTTGCACAAATCTTCTCTCTTAACGCTTCACATGTTCTGACGACCGCCATACCTGTAACATAGGTGGTGCTGGAGGCATAGGACCCGCAGTCATAAGGTGACGAATCCGTATCGACCCCATGCACGATGATGTCTTCCATCTCACAGTCCAGACACTCTGCAGCTATCTGTGCCAGTATGGTATCACAGCCCGTACCCATGTCTGTCGCACCGATCATCAGGCTGTAGAAACCATCGTCATTTACCTTGATCCCGACAGATGCAGTATCCAGTGCGGAAATTCCGGACCCCTGCATTGCCATTGCCACACCTACACTTCTGACCTTATCGTTTCCCATGTCCCGGCACGGATATTTGCTGTCCCAGTCTATCATTTCCTTCGCCCGCTGTAAGCAGCGGTCCAGTGCACAGCTGTTTGCCGTTTCCCCGTAATATGCGGGCATAACCTGACCTTCTCTGACAATATTTTTCTCCCGGAGTACGACCGGGTCCATCCCCATCTTACCCGCAAGTTCATTAACCGCGGATTCGACTGCAAAGATCCCCTGCGTCGCACCATATCCTCTGTACGCGCCGGCAGACATGACATTTGTGTAAACAACATCGTAAACAAAACGGAATGCTTCCGCCTTTCCATACAGTGGGATCGATTTATGTCCTGAAAGGCCGACCGTCGTCGGGCCGTGCTCACCAAATGCACCGGTATTGGACAGCGTATATACGTCGATTCCCTTGATGATGCCGTCCTTATCTGCCCCCACACGTACATGGACTTCCATCTCATGTCTCGGGGAGGAGGCAATAAACGATTCTTCTCTCGTGTAAATGATCTTTGCAGGTTTTCCCGTCTTCCAGGTTACCAGTGCCGGATAAACCTCCGTAACCACGGTCTGTTTTGCCCCGAAGCCACCGCCTATCCTTGGCTTGATTACGCGGACCTTTGACTTCGGGATATCTAGTGCATTTGCAAGAATCCGGCGGACATGGAACGGAACCTGTGTGGAGGATACAATATTCAGCCTGCCATATGCATCCAGATATGTGTATGTACGGAACGTTTCCATCATGGCCTGCTGGTTTGCCTTTGTATGGTAAACCCTGTCCACAACATATTCGCATGAGTCCAGAACCGAATCGATATCGCCTGCCGAGTCTTCCTCATGTGCACAGAGATTTCTTTTATTATCTGCCCCCACCGGACAGAGGCTCTGCCAGTTGTCTTCGGGATGCACAAGAACCGGGTTGTCCTTTGCCTTTCGAAAGTCAAGGAGAGGTTCCAAAACCTCATACTTCACCTTGATCAGCTTCATAGCCTTATTCACAGCCTCTTTGCTGTTCCCGGCAATCACTGCCACTGCATCTCCCACGAAGCGGACACGCTGGTCCAGAATCAGCCTGTCATAAGGGCTCGGCTCCGGATAGCTCTGTCCTGCCATTGTAAATCGTTTATCCGGGCAGTCTTCATAGGTCAGGATACATTCAATCCCCGGTACTGCCAGAGCCCTTGTCAAGTTAATATCTTTGATCAGGGCATGTGCATGAGGACTCCTTAATACCTTTACGATCAGGCAGTCGGACGGCGCTAAATCATCTGTATAGACTCCCTGTCCCGTTACAAGCGCCTTCGCATCTACTTTCGGAACCGGCTGATTCACGATTCTCATGAACACACCTCCTCTTTGCTCTGTAAATACTTCTGGATTGCACGCAGCTGTCCCATATAGCCGGTACATCTGCACAGGTTTCCTGATAAATATTCCTTGATCTCTTCTATATCCGGATTGTGGAGTTCCTTAACCATCGCCAGAACATTCATGATGAATCCGGGAGAACAGAATCCACACTGTTCTGCTCCTTCATTTGCCAGAAAACGGCCAAATTCCTCTGCGTCTTCCTTTACCCCTTCCAGCGTTGTAATCTCATGCCCTTCCATAGCCGCTGCCAGAACCGAACATGACAGGCGTGATCTGCCGTCAATCCAGACTGTGCAAAGCCCGCAGTTGGTCGTCTCACACCCGCATTTTACACTGTGGCAGCCCAGAGAGCGCAGAACATCCAGAAGTATCGTATCCGCACCGACTTCTGCTGCCGTCTGTTTTCCATTTAATATAAACTTCACTTCCATCTATCTGCCCTCCGCTAAAATAGAACGCATGGAACGCAGGATCAGTACTTCCGCCAGATGCTGGCGGTACTTCGCGCTGCCTCTCATATTCGTACCATAGGTAAACTGTGATGCCGCCTCTTTTGCATAAATTTCCAGCTGCTCGTCAGAAATATCCTTCGGGATCTCCCACTCCTTTTCCAGAACAGCCGCCTTCATCGGACGTGCCCCCACTGAAAAATACCATGTTTCTTTCCCATGTACCGGCCCGGTTACAACCGCACACGCCAGAACCGGGAAGTCTGTCTTCGTCTGTCGGATGGAATCGTAACGAAGCTTCCGGTTACTTTTTCTGATAATAATAGAAACTAAAATATCTTTATCGCTCTTGTGGTTCACAAACTCAGACAGGCGGATTGTTCCGCCGTTATATAATTCTACAAATGTATCAAGAGCCAGCAGACATGTCAGCACATCGGAAAATCCGAACCGTCCGTAGATGCTCCCCCCTACAGTCGCCTGGTTTCTGAACTGGACCCCTACGATATGATGCAGTGCCTTTGCGATAGCGTCCCCATACATCTCCCTCAGCCCCTCGTGCTGCTCCAGCTGTCTGAGTGTGCACATCGCGCCGATCTTGAAAACATGGTCGTTCTCCTCGATCTGGTCCAGCCCCAGATCCGACAAATCTATAATCGTCTGTACTTTCGCGTTCCCCAGCCGCATCCACATCATACCGCCCATCACACGGGCGTTCCTTGCCTGATTCAGCTCATAGGCCTCCTCCAGGGATTTCGCTTTCACATAATTGTTAATCGTAAGCAAAATAGCTCTCCTTTCTTTCGTACAATCATGACATTCCCATACTAAAATATCATATACTAAAATGCGGGGGAATTCAATAAATAATGACTGGAATAACAGAAAGAGGGAAGCCGGAGTTCTTCTGTCAGCTCCGGGCTTCCCCCTCTTTTATTTCATTTCATTGAGAACGATTGTATTTAGGATTGCATCCTGATTTAATATAATAATCTTGTTCCGCCGCGTCATGATCCAGTTCTCCTGTTTCCATTGTGTCAGTACACGCGCAACAGACTGTCTCGACAAGCCCGAGGCCATTGCCAGATTCTTCTGGCTGACTGTGATATACATACCTTCTTCACACTTTTTGGCACTAACCATCAGCCTGGCAATCGAATAGGCCAGTTTTCCGTCCGCCTCCATGTAAATCGTATTGATCAGTTTCCTGCTCGACTGGTTGATCCGTCCTATTAAATCCTGAAACAAGGCAGAGACCACATTATGGTTTTTCTTCAAAAATTCGCAAAACGCCAGTTTCGGAATCAGTACGGCTATGGTGTCCTCCTGTGCAATAACATTGCAGGGCTGCGGCTGATTTCCAAGAACCCCCATCTCACCGATGTAATCTCCTCTGCGCCTGATCTTAACCAGCATCTCTTCTGTCCCTTCAAATCCGATGTAAACCAGTGCACAGCCGGAATAAATGATTACCATATACGGCACATCCCTGTCACGCCTGTAGATATACCCGCCACGCTTGATAAAAAAACTGAAGCAGGCCCCGGCCAGTTCCGCCAGTTGTTTTTCAGGTACGTCTCTAAAAATTGAGGCCTCCTTCAGACATCCGGTTATCTGTTTTTCCTTTAAGTCAACTTTTTTCCACGAATCTTTTTCCTTCCGGCTCATAATCCTGCTCCTTTGTACTCAGCAGATAATCCGCTGCCAGCTTGCTGTAGGCTGCAGTCCCCTCGATCAGCGCATCCTCATTTATATCATAGTATGGGTTATGGAGAGGTTTCGTATGTTCTGCATCCCCTGAACCCATGAAAAAATACATACCGGGAAGCTGCTGCTGATAAAATGCAAAATCCTCTGCAGCCGCAGTCTTCATTCGGTCACTTACCTGTTCTTTTCCGGCCAGCGATTCTAATACCTGCCGTGTAAAATCTGCCAGCACCGGATCATTATAAACAGGTACGCAGACATTATGATATTCGATCCCGACCTCCACACGGTAGGCTGCTCCTATGTTTCTAAGGACTCTGTAAAATGAGTGTTCAAATACCTCGCACAGCTCTGTTTTCCTGTAGCGGATAGTTCCCCCGAATTCTACTTCTTCTGTAATAATATTGCACCTGCTTGTGGAACTGTTGATATAACCGACTGTTACAACCGCCATCTCCTCCGGGTCAGTCTCACGGCTTACCAGTGTCTGGAGCGACTGGATCATAGCGGAAGCCGCTACCACAGGATCTACGGACAACTGCGGCTGTGAGCCGTGCCCGCCGCCCCCGCTCACCTTGACTTTAAAGATTACATTTGCCGCGGTAAAATCTTTCTCATCCATAAAAAAACTTCCTGTTGGATATTCTGCTGACTGGTGAAGTCCAAAGATCGCACTACAGTCATCAAGTACCCCCGCCCTTAGCATTATCAGTGCACCTGCGCCTATTTCTTCTGCCTGCTGGAAAATCAGTTTTACATTTCCACATAGTTTTTCCCTGTGCCCGGCCAGAATCTTTGCCGCCCCCAGAAGCATTGCCATATGGGCATCATGACCACAGGCATGCATACAGCCGTCATTTTTTGATTTATAGGGCGGATTCCCGAGCTCCTGGATCGGAAGGGCATCCATATCGGCCCGAAGCGCAGCCGTCCTGCCCGGCATTTCCCCCTCTATGATACCGACAACTCCATATGGCGGTATGATCGTGTATGGAATCTGAAGTTTTTCCAGTTCCTCACAGATCTTTTCTGATGTTCCCCGTTCTTCCATTACCTGTTCAGGGTTATTATGGAAATAACGCCTGAGTTCCCTGACATATGTAAACACATACTCAGCTTGTTTCCGATACCAGTTTCCGTCCGATATCACTGCATTGAGAATCTTAGAATGCGCTGGCCTTACCTCTGTGGCCGGAAACACCGGATACTCGTCTTCCTGTTTTAATCCCATTGTACCATCCTCCAATCAATTTCGCCATTTTTATTTACAGGATTATAAGAAACTAAGCATCAGTCCGGCAACGATTACGGACACCAGTGTAACTGAGATCAGTGATGCAACAATCATCGTCGGCATCAGGTCATCCTCAAGCAGTTTCTGCTGCTCCTTATCATCTGTCATAGATGTGACTGCCTCCCTACACAGCATGAAGTTGTAAGGGAACCCTACATAACAGTTCAGTGCAATTGCAATCCCTCTGTATTTAGACATTTTGAATATCTTTGATCCAATGATCCCGATGATAAACATAACCAGTGTAGACACTGCAAAAACAATAACCAGAGGCTTGATCATCGCCAGAAGTTCCGGTGCCCCAACCATAGCAAAACTATTTGCCATACTGGCAATCAGCCCGAGAAACAGCATCCCCATTGAATTAGATTTGCTGAGAGGGTCTTTTTCAAGGATACCAAAATGACTGAGTACGATACCTAAAATAATTGCCGTCACATTCGTGTTGATTTTAAACTGCCCCAGAAATGCCTTGTTGACTGCAATATTCAATACAGCAAATATCAATAATGTGGACCAGTAGTACGCCGTGGATTTATAGGACTGGGGAACTTTGTCGCAAAGTTTCTTCTTATGGTTCTCCTGTGTCTGCTGTACAGTACTTTTGACATAACCATTCTTATCTATAAGCATCTTTTTATGCTGGAGTTCCTTACGCATAGCCCAGCCGCACAGCGGAAATCCAATCAGTCCCTGAAGCATAAAAATCAGCCAGGGATAAGATGCCAATTGTGGCTTGATCCCTCCAATTGCTGCCGCTACCATTGCCGCTGCCGCACCTCCGCCTGCGATTGGTCCCGGTGACATAATCGCCAGCTCTCTTCCGATGATCGGGCGCAATGCAAATCCTACAATGAGAATCAGACTGAGTGATACCGCCAGACAGACTAAAACAGTCTTCCACTCTTTTTTAATCTGCATAATGTCAAAGGTTGTCCCCATATTGATAATCAACATAGTCAGCGTAATTCTTCCGACCAGTTCCATATAGGAGCTGTCTATAAAATCGGAAGGGATGATCTTTCCGACAAATAAAACCATAAAGATGGCACCCACCAGAAACACAGATGGAATTCTTGCAGAAGTTTTCTTTGAAATCACCTCGGCTATCAATACGATCACACAGAAAAGCATCAAATTAAATTCAAACGACCATAACATATTTCTTACCTCCTCATGTTCTTTGTAATTTTGTAACTGTTCAGAGCCATGAACAGTTACGTAATTTTACTTTTACTTCTTCACTTTCGTTCTCTTCCTTTTGTAATTTCATTATATAAGAATGCAAGTGATTTTTCTGTATCACGTGAGTCATAAATGCAATTATTTTATAAATTATGTTTTTACAACAAAAAGACTGTAATATATACTATTTTACAGATATATTACAGTCTTTTCACCTGTCATTATATTTCATATTTTTTCTAATTTTACTGCTCTTTCCGGATCTTTATTTCCCCGACAATCTCATTATACCGTTTCTTATTCAGCCTGTAGAAGAACAGAACAATCCCCGTCACCACCCAGAATACTCCGGGGATCGTCGTAAAGGAGTGCTTCATAACAGCAATCACCGTTTCATTCTGCTGCTGGTTCGCCACATAGCCTGCTGCTCCAAGGACCAGGGCCAGCAGGGAAGTTCCAAGAGCCATACCGATCTTATTGCCAAGGGATACAAATGCATACTGGAACCCATCGTTGCGCAGGCCTGTTTTCCATTCCCCGTATTCCACACAGTCCGGAATAATCGCATAGATCGCAGTATTAAATCCAGAAAAGAAGAACTGTGTCAGTCCTGATATCCCATAAAAAAGTATTGGGGATGTACGAACGCTGAACAGGTACAGGCTTAACATACTGATCCCTGTCAGGAATGCAAAAATGGATGCAGCACGCCCCTTATTATTTGTCCACTTAAAAAGCAGCGGGAAACATGCGGCGCCTATGATAGAGGGAATGATAATACACATGGAGTAGGTTGTGAAGAAGGCTTTATTCCCTTCCACATATGTAAAGTAATAAAGTGCATCGGCATTTCTGCCGTATAAGGTAAAACCAAAGAGCAGCTGTCCTGCCAAAGCAAGTATATACGGTTTGTTTACGGATACTGCCTTTAACTGTTCTTTAATAGAAACCTTCTGTTTTTCAGGAATTGTCACAACCTCTTTCGTCTTGGAAAAACAGAAAATGTGACATGCCGCGAAGATACATCCATATATAACTGCAATCAGCAGATATCCTCTTTTATCATTTCCTGCCCCCAGTTTCGAGATCAGAGGAACCGTAATAATATTAATAATACCAATCGCAATCATAGCCGCTACGGACCGGAATGTATTGATCTGCGCCCGCTCCTCAATATTCTGGGTCATGGCACCACACAAGGTACCATATGGAATATTGACACAGGTATACCCCAGCACAAGGATGCAGTATGTTACGGCCATATATACGATCTTGGAAGTATTCGGCCAGTCCGGGTGCGCCCAGAAGGTCAGCATCAGAACGATTGCCGTAATAGGTGCTGCAATCAGCAGCCAGGGCCTGTACCGTCCCCATCTCGACTTCGTCTTATCTGTCAGGCTCCCGATCACAGGATCATTGACTGCATCCCAGAAACGGGAAAACAGCATTAATCCTGCCACTGCACTCATACTGATTCCAAATACATCCGTATAGAATATCATCAGAAAGTTTCCTACAAACATCCAGCTAAAATTACATCCAACATCCCCCATGCCGTATGCAACCTTACTGATAAGCGGAATCCTGACATTGGTATCTGTCCTCTTCTTCACATTCACAGGTATCTCTGCACGCAATGCTCTACTACTCATTCATAAATCTCCTTTTCATAAAATCCCCCGTTTACAGTCATAAATAATCATAAACCACAAAGGGGTCAGACCCTTTTGCAGAGGGGTCTGACCCCTTTGCGGTTTTACGACTACTCCTGTACGTTTATGATTACTTTCATGGTTGTCTCCCTGTTTTCGTCTATATACTGGTAAGCCTTGTCATAATCTCTGAATGAGAATGTCTTTGAGATCAGTGGACGCAGATGGACTTTACTCTCGTTTACTAAACGGATCGCATCTATGTAATCTTCGTTTCTGTACATCATGGTTGTGTTCAGGTCCAGCTCGTGGTCATTGAGTACTGCCAGGTCAATCTCTGCCTTTCCGGCAAAGACAGCTACCAGAATGATCGTGCTGCCCTTCCTTGCATATTGGATCGCCTGCCCCATCGTCACATTGTTTCCGGCACAGTCATAAATGACATCCGCCTTGTCCGGCCCGAATACTCTGAGCATGGCATCACCGAAATCTTCATTCCGTGTATTGGCTGTATGTTCTATTCCGCACTCACGTGCTTTTTCCAGACGAAGGTCACTGATGTCTGTGATCAGGACAGACTCTGCACCCATGCCAAGTGCCGTCTGTGCCACCAGATTCCCAATAGGGCCGGCCCCGAGAACGGCGACCTTCATTCCTTTGACATCCTGGGCCTGTCTTACTGCATGGACGGCAACCGCCAGCGGTTCGATCATAGCGCCTTCTTCATAACTCATTTCTTCCGGAAGAGGCGTCACTTTTGCCGCATCTACGGCAAAATACTCCGAGGCCACTCCTGTTGTCTGGAATCCCATGACCTTCAGATCCTCGCAAAGGTTATATTTTCCATGCCGGCACGGATAACATTCCCCGCAGACCACCTGTGGCTGGATTGTAACCTTTTCACCTTCGTGAAAGCCTTCTACTCCTTCCCCCAGCTTTACGATCTCTGCGGATACCTCATGTCCCTGGGTAACCGGATAGGATGTAAATGGATGCTGTCCGTGATAAACGTGGATGTCTGAACCGCAGATTCCAATGTTCATTACTTTAACCAAAATCTCCCCCTGCTCTGGCTCTGGTGCCGGCACCTCCCTGAATGTGATTACTTTCGGTTCTGTCATGACTTGCTGCAGCATAATTGTTTCCTCCTTTAAATTTTGTTTGATATTATCTTTTATTAAATGTTTTATTAAAGTAATTACATTATTGTTCCAGATCCAAAAAATGTCAAGAAATATTATGAAAGTTTTTTCATTTCAGCTAAATCCACAAAAACTCCGAAGCATATTTATGTATTTTTACCTAAATCCGGTTCACAAGAAGGGCTTTTTGTTTCATAGAACGTATTTTCTGTGAAACAAAAAACAGGACTCTTAATAACAGCTCCTGTCATCAAAAATCCTGTTTATACATATCTCTATGCTTATAGCTTTATTCTTTTGTCCGGTCCCCGAGACGGACCGCCTCCATCTCATCCGAAAGCTCCTTGCCCAAATAGTCAAAAAGATAGTTTCTCTCCTCTGGCCCCCTGCCTAAAAATTCCCGCCGTATCTCCTGAAGCATCAGTTCCACTTCTTCCTTCAGCCCTGCTGCAGAGAGCCTCTGTGCCCCCTGCCCCAAGATAATCACCTGTTCCAGTGCATCAGATGTTGCTACCGTAACCGCATATTTCCGCCCCATTTTTCGTACTGTCTTCTCGATATACTGGTCCGCGGTCTCTGCTTCTTTTGTGTAGACGACATAGATATTATGATACTTTATTACTTCACCGGGATTGCCCTCTACTTTATAGGCATCAAAGACAAGAATCAGTGTACATTTCTTATACCCCTGATAATTACATAAAATATCCATTAACTTGTCCCTGGCACCCTCGATATTGACCTCTGCCAGTTCCTTTAGTTCATCCCACGCAAAGATAATATTATAGCCATCCACAAGCAGATATTCTTCCTGTCTCTGTTTCTCATTCTGACGTTCTTCCCATTTTGGGTCCGGGGCACCTTTTTCCTTTGCCCGGATCGTAACCGGAGACGTGTTCCATTTTTTTCTCACCGGGTCCGGTGTCTTTCTATAGATTGCATCCAGTTCTTCCTGTGTCAGTTCAATCCTTGATACAGACCTGTTTTCTCTTGATACGTTGACCGGATCATTTACTTCTGTGTCTGATTTCCAGCCGCTTTCAACATGCATATATTCCTCTACCTGATCCCACTTGACAATAAAGCCTGCCCCATGCGCACAAAAAACAGATCCCGTCGGGTTATCAGGATCGGATTCTGAGTCATATGCGGCCGCCTCGATCACCTCATCTGCATTATGACATGCTTCATATCCCTTCAGGCTGCAGAACATCCGTCCCTGTCCGCCTGTATAGGACAAAAGCTCTGTCTGGTATCCACGCATCTCGGATACCGGGGCCGTTCCCGTTAATATGGACAGTTCCCCCTCCGTCCCGGGATGTTCAAACCGTCCCTGCATCCTCTGGATATCCGCCATCGCACGCCCGATACATGACTGAGGTACTTCCAGCCGGAACTCATACCAAGGTTCCAAAAGGATGCTTTTCGCCTTCTTCAGTCCCTGACGGACCGCCCGGTAAGTCGCCTGCCGGAAATCTCCTCCCTCTGTATGCTTCAAATGTGCCCTTCCGGTAATCAGGGTGATCTTCATATCTGTAACAGGGGCACCGGTCAGTACCCCCTTATGTTCCTTTTCCTCCAAATGCGTCAGGATCAGTCTCTGCCAATTCCTGTCCAGAATATCTTCACTGCAGTCCGCCGCAAACTGCAGTCCTGTCCCCCGCTCTCCCGGCTCCAGTAACAGATGCACCTCCGCATAATGGCGCAGCGGCTCAAAGTGTCCGACTCCTTCAACAGGAAACTCTATCGTTTCCTTGTAAACAATATTCCCCGTCCCGAATTCAACATCCACACCGAACCGCTCTCTGATGATGCTTTTCAGTATCTCAATCTGAACCTCACCCATCAGTTGTGCATGAATCTCCCCCAGCTGTTCTTCCCATACAATATGGAGCTGTGGTTCCTCTTCCTCCAGCTGTCTTAAGTTCTTTAGCATGTTGTGTACGTCGCACCCCTGAGGAAGCTGGATCTGGTACGTCAGGACGGGCTCCAGAACAAACATATCCGTTGCCCGTTCTGCTCCAATCCCCTGCCCCGGGTAAGTTGTTCCCAATCCTGTCACTGCACAGACCCCTCCGGCGGCTACTTCCTGTACTGCCTCGTATTTTGCCCCGGAGTAAATACGGATCTGGTTCACTTTTTCTTCCATTCCCGGAAGCACGTCCTTCACCCGGAGAACACCGCCCGTCACTTTTAAATATGTCAGCCTGCTGCCCTGCTCATCTCTGGCTATCTTATACACTTTTGCCCCGAATTCCTCCGGGTAATCCGCGCAGACCGTAAATCTGCGCAGCCCTTCCATAAGCCCTTCCACCCCTTCCAGACGAAGCGCAGAACCAAAATAACAGGGAAATACTTTTCTGCCGGCCACTGCCCTGATAACAGTGGATGGAGCTGCGCCCCCTGTCTCCAGATATTCCTCCAGCATGTCCTCGTCACAGACAGCCAGATTTTCAAGCCACGCATCATCTGCCGATCCCAGATCATCCAGCGGCGTAAAATCAACACATCCGTCACTTAAACGTTTCTTTAATTCTTTTAAGATTGACTCACGATCTGTTCCCTCCTGATCCATCTTATTAATAAAGAGAAAGACAGGAATCCGGTATTGCTTCAATAAACGCCAGAGTGTCATGGTATGTCCCTGCACGCCGTCTGCACCGCTGATCACAAGAATTGCATAATCCAGAACCTGCAGCGTACGTTCCATCTCCGCCGAAAAGTCTACGTGTCCCGGAGTATCCAGCAAGGTAATATCCAGATCCTTCCACGAAATAACAGCCTGTTTCGAGAAAATTGTAATCCCCCTTTCACGCTCAAGTTCGTAAGTATCCAGAAAGGCATCCTGATGGTCCACCCTCCCAAGCTTTCTGATACTGCCCCCTGTATACAGCATACTCTCCGACAAAGTTGTTTTTCCTGCATCGACATGGGCCAACAGACCAGCACTAATATGTTTTTTGGGTTTTATAATGTCTTGTTCGCCCATAAAAAGGGCCTCCTTTCGTGGAAATAAACTGTGTCTATTTTACCACAAGAGGAGGCAATCGTCGAGATGGTTTCTTTCGTAAGCCAGTAATCTATTTACTTTTTCATAGGAAGTTTAAGATAAATATGGACACTCAATTCTCCGTCCGGAGTACGGTACGCACTGACCTTTTCCAGTACGATTTTCCATAGATTATTCTTTTCTGCAGGGGATAGGTGTTCATAATTATCCAGTATATGTTGCGTAGCAGGAATAATTTTACCAGCCTCTGACTCTACTTGGCTCTGATTTTCACATTTCTTTAATAAATCTGATTCCGCTGTTTGAGCCTTTCGGATTTCTTCCACTAACGAAGCGTTCCGTTTTGAGAACATCTCAACCGTATATACCCCTTTTTCCAGCAGATCACATATTTTGTCCTGCTGCATTTGCAGGTCTGAAAGCTGACTGCGAATGATACCTAATGCAGTTTCCAGATGGTCATTTTGGGATTGAACATCAGAACCAATATAGATCAAATAGTCATGAAGCCAACTTTCCATCGCACTAATAACCGAACTTTCCATAACATGACATTTTATAGCACGGCAGTCACACCCTCTTGTCGGACAACGATACCACGGAGTTGTTTTCTGTGACTTTCCCGGAACATTTCGTTTCAAAGTTGCCCCGCATTTTTCACAAAAAAGTATTGTAGCAAACGGATTAGATAATTGTTTGGTTGAATGCACAGAAGAATGATTTCTGCTGTTGCGTACACTCACCACACGTTCCCATTGTTCCTGTGTAATAATAGGCTCGTGCAACCCATCATATAATTCATAGTTATTATTCAGAACCCGCTTTTTGACAACCATACCATCTCGTATGATACGCTTTGTTGGTTCACGTCTCCAACGGATTTTTCCAAGATACACCTCATTACTGAGAATATTGGTAATAGAAGTTTGTCCCCATGATCCATTCAGTGACGGAATGTGCATCTCATTAAGCTGATATGCAATAGTATTATATCCGATACCCTGCTGACCGTACATATCATAGATCATTCGTACAATCTTTGCTTCATCAGGTACTATTTCAAGACTGTTTCCTTTGACACCGGGTAGTTTATAAGCACGATAGCCATACGGTGCAATAGAACCCATGAATTTTCCTTCTGATGCCGATTGATTTCGTCCTCTGACCAAACGCTTTGTAATGGTTTTAAGTTCATAACGGCTAAACATAAATTTCATATCCGTAAACTGCTCATCCGCTTCGTTCTGCAAATCATATATTTTGGAAGGGGTAACAATCTTACAGTTATTTGCTTGAAAGACCTGCATAATATATCCTGATTCCAATGAGGAACCACGAGAAAGCCGCTCAATATCAATACAGATGACGCCTGCATACAACCCCGTATTTACAAGTTCCAACAACCTAAGCATTTCTGGTCGGGAAGAAAGAGATTCACCAGATACCACTTCTTCCAGAACTTCCACAACATTCAGCTTTCGTTCTCTGCAAAAAGCCTCTAATATCTTCCGATGCCTGTTCAGTGTTTCCCTCACAGAAACTTCATCAAAATCCAAATCCATTCTGGATTTTCGTAAATACATCAAATAGAGCTCCACTGGTTTCTCCCTCCTTTCTTTCCTTTTCTGCTGCTATCGTATCTTACTTGGTCGTAACTATCAAAGGTGCGATTTAGCAAAACGTACAAAGGCCACAGCCTATTGCTGCAGCCCTATTCTTTCTTCTATATTTATTTCATCACGTCCATAAGAATCAGAAATGAGTGTCGATACTTTATCCAGAATGATTTTCACTGTATCCTTTGTATTGTTACAGCAATAATCATCGTGAATCACTATTGTTACACACTCTTTGGTGATTTTAGAGGCAATCATCACTCTTTCCTCCGTATATCACTTCCTATTAGAGTATATCTTTCCAATCCTATACTTATTGCAAGAGCAGAATCTATCTTTTCCATCTCACTACACCTTAGCGGTCCAATAAACTTTCCTAGCCTGCGCTTGTCAATGGTACGAATCTGTTCCAAAAGGACGATAGATGGATGTTCAAGCCCCTTTCCCGCTCCAATATAATAGTGTGTAGGCAGCTTTGATTTTTGTACTGTCTGGCTCGTGATAGCCGCAACGATAACAGTTGGACTGTGCCTGTTACCTATATCATTTTGAATGATTACCACCGGACGATTACCTGCCTGTTCGGAGCCGATACCCTGACCTAAATCAGCATAGTATATATCGCCCCGCAAATATGTTCTGTTCATAATTGATGACCTCCCTTGAATTTTAGGCGGCTTATTCCGCCTATGTAGCGCAAATCTATTTGTCCTTGACACCCCGATCTGCACAGGGAAATCATCAAACGGCTGGCAGCGTACCAGCGCCACGGGAATCTCACCCCTCCGAGGTTCTCTCCAAGCTGCCCCCACTTGTTGCGACGGTTTAATCACGCTCGACTTTTTGGCCGGACAGGAGTATCACCCCATTGCCTGTTATCGCCCTGTCGGGAACTGCCCGACAGTGTCAGCCTGCTGTTTATCGCTTCTTACAAAAAGGCAAACGGCACGCAGACCGTCTTTTAAATAGTTGGAATCTCGCTGCCTCTGCCTTTTCGCATATCATGGCGCAGCCGCCAAACTGGCTTATGCTCATCACAATAGCAATGGGAATGTGTCTGATGAATGAGTATTCACTTGTCAAGGTACGTCGAGAATATAAAAAGACCTCTCACTCTATTTGCCGTTGAGTGAGAGGTCTGATAACCACTAATTCTTATTTTCCATAAAAACTTTCAGTTTTTTGAGAATCCGGTTTTTCTGCTTATGAACAGCCGGTTGTGATACACCAAGCACCTCAGCGTAATCACGCTCCGTCATTTCCCTGAAAAACAACGCAATAATCAGATGACGCTCTTTTTCGGTAAGTTGGGCAAGCGCCCCATGTAACCGGTCAATGGATAATTTGCGAAGAACCATTTCCTCAACACTATCCTGCTTGTCCGGAAACTACGCTGCATTGTCATCCATGAGTCTGTCCAAAGAATCCTCACGGCTGGGAACAGTCTGCAGAACATGTCCATCTTCATCCAATATGACACGCTCCGATTTCAGGTCTGCTTCAAAATAGCGCATTTTCCGGTCACCTTTCATGTAAACAGAATAAATCTCATCCGTTACCTCAATTAACTGACCGTTAATCCATATATGTTTTCTGTCAGCATCCATGCTGCGTACCTCCAATCAATCGTTTTTGAAAAATTCAAAACGATTGACCGGGGGATCACGGCAATGATGGCGTCTGCAAACACAAACAGAAAGGGCGTAACAAAAAAAGCCGGGGTCACCCCTTGAAAAAACAGGGGCAAATTCGGCCTGGCGATTGAAGTATGGATGTTCCTGTCGAAAAGATATGTAAAATAACTGACCGACAGGGTAATTTAAGAGAAAGATATACGCTGCCGCATATCTAAAAGTAATCGTCCTTCATCGGTCGCTCCAATCGCACGGTAACACCGCCGACTGCAGCGGGATTACTTAGGCGATATTACAGCGCCAAATCTTTTTCCTGTTCAGTTGTGTCTGACTTTCTGTTTCCTGCTCCGCTGCGTCTCCCTGATTCGACATCGGATTCACCTCATTTCTGCAAAAGTTCCTATATTGTGTGTTGACCTAACAAATTTCGCAGGCAAAAGGAAAGGCGCCCGATTTAAGATTTCTCTTAAACCGGGCGCCCATTTGTTTGCTGAGCTGCCGTTTGGTTGTATGGTCTGTTTTTACTACAACCTTAAGCATAGACAATTATTTTTCCTTTCTTCTGCGTTTACTGTAACCCATAAAACTATATAAAATAAGCAAAGCTGCACCGGAGGCGAACAATAGGCTTATCCACAGGCTCAAATGGCTGTTATCACCGGTCTGAGGGGATGTGGGATCGCCGCCGGGCGTTACCGGAATCTTTTCGGTAAGGATCGTGAGGGTTGCGTCTTCGTAGATACCGCTTAATGTCAGCTTGCCGTCCGCATAGGCTTTCATCACATCCTCATCATTCAGCCGCACTTCGGTTACTTTGTAGCCGTTGTCTGTGCTGATCTGCAAAACAAACTCTATCAGACGGGGGACTTCAAAGATATTGCCCGTCTTGCCGCCAAAGGTTACTGCTGCCTTGTCTGCTGATACGGTTAATGTATGCGTACTTGGGACTTCGGCGGAGATTACTGTACCGCTGCTGGATGTACTATCGCTCAGTTCCGCAGCATAAACGCTTAAGGGGCAGCACAGCAGACACAACATGGCAATGAATATTGCAATTTTCTTCATTGTGTCACCTCCGAATTATTTTTGAATATACGCTACCTTGAAAGTTACAACACCCGTATAACTGCCTGCGAACGCCTTGTTCCAGTCATCTTTCGTAATGTCAATGGTAAGGGGCGTATAATCGCCGGCTGTCAGATACTCCGCAGAGGTAAAGGTGCTTTTTTCTGTGCCTTCAGCAGCTGTAGCGTTCAGTGCGTAGGGAATGGTCTTGCTTTGGTCAGCACCATTTTTTAATTCGCCTGCCTCAGCCGAAACTTTTACGACATAGCCGGGGTCGATCTGTGCGGCAGTCAGTTCAATCTTTCCGAAGTCGGTGGATTCCGCATTAAAATCGATGTTCGTATCTGCCGGGATTGTCACGGTATAGGTCGGAGCAATCGAGACGGTGAGTGTCACATCCGTATTTTTTTCGGGGCTGCTCTCATCGATCTCTGCCGCAAATGCCGTTGTCGATAATCCAAGTGTAAGTGCCAATGCACAAATGGTAGCAATTATTTTTTTCATCAGTCATCCGCCCCCTTATTTCTTTACTACCGCAATGGTAAAGGTTACGGTGTCGCTGTAATCTCCTGCATAGGTCGGATCGCCTGCGGTAAAGGTCAGCAGGCTTTCCTGAACTGCGGCATTGTTTTCTGTGGTAAAGGTAGCCACGAGGTTGCTGTCAGCCGTAATATCTGCTGTGCCCGCCATTACGGTATAAGGCAGCTTGTAGGTTGCCGTAGCAGCGGTATCGAGCTGATAATCACAGGCAGTCAGTCTGACTTCAATTTTCTCATCTTCCAACAGACGAAGACCTTCATTTGCTTTCAGCGTACCATTGCCAATGTACTTTACCGTACCGTCAACATCGGTCTTTGAAAGTGCAATGGTTGCCGGAATGGTGATCATATAGGTCGGGTCTACATTGAATGTAACCTGTGTGTTGCCGGTTTGCGGATTGGAATCCGGATTGATTTCTGCCGCAAAAGCAGTCGTTGACATTGCGCCGCAGAGTGCAAGGGCGAGAAGGATGGATAATGCTTTCTTTTTCATATTGTTTTCCTCCTAAAATTAAGTGGTTGGTACATCTGCGACACTGATCGTAAATGTAACTGTTCCTGTATATTCTCCTGCGTAGGTAATGCTGCTCGGTGCGATAAAGGATAGGGTCGTGCTGCCGGTTGTTCCGTCTTTCGGATTCACGGTCAGAACCGTATCATTCAATGAAACATTCTGACTGTCCTTTTGTACGGTGTAGGAAATGACAGCGCCTTCTGCACTTTTCAGCGTAAAGGCATTGCCATCACCGCTGGTTCCGGTCAATGCAACTGCTACCTGTTCTCCGCTTGCCACCACCACATCTTTTGCACTGATGGTAGCGGTCTGCCCCAAAGCCACGCTTTGGGGAATGGTTACGGTTGATACCTCCGTTTCCCTTGATGGTCACGCTGGAACTCCCGGTGACGAACAAAGCGGAAAATAGGCATCCGTGTAGGACGCATTGATGGTATAGCCGTTCAAATCGATAGTCAGGTTTTTGTCCTTAATGAGCATATAGGTGGTAGCGTCGCCGTTCTCTCTTACACGAGTCTCGTTGTATCCATCATAGATCAGTCCGTCTTCCTTTATCACTAATCCTCTCTTATCTTCCGGTCTGAGTTCTGACGGAATTGAAAAATCAGCGGTGGATATTTGCCACGGTGGGTTATATAGATTTTCCCAAGAACCCATTGGTATGCCGGCCAGAGAAGGGCGTCTTTCAGCAAAGTGTGATCTCGTCAACTTATAGGTCAATATTTCCCAGTTTTGGTACACATCCGCCACGGTTGTAATCTGAGAGGAATTGTTGAAAGTGATATTTCCCCCCAGTGTGATGGTATCGCCGCTTTTGGCATTCTTGATAGCATTTTGCAGATCAGTGGCATTGCTCACCGTTGTTGTCGCTGCCTGTGCAGTGGTAGGCATTAACCCCACCATCATAAGGGCGCAGAGAAGGAGAGCAAGAAAGCGTCTGCCCATACTATGTTTGTTTCTCATGTCTTAACCTCCCATCTACTGCACAATCAGCACGGTTTCCACATCTGCGCCGTTCATGGCGCTGCCGTCTTCAAGGGAAGCCGTTTTGATTTTGATTGTTGCATTGTATTCGCCTTTTTCAAGCGGTCTTGATAACTCCGCTTCATAAATTGCCTGTCCCGGCGGCACCATTTTGGAAGTGTAAAGCACTTCATCCGTGTCCTTTAATACCAATTCAAAGGTAAAGTAGCAGGGATTGTCCTCCGGGTTTAGGAATGCCACCGTCACATTTTTCGTATCTGCCGGAATGGTAATGGACGGATAGCCGGGGATTTGAATCCCCACCGCTTCCTCTCCGCTTTTGTTGGGGAGCTGCTGTCCCTGCCACGCTCCGGCATTGGGGTCTACATCCGGTGTAAAGGGGTTGCCGCCAAACCATCTGTTCCAGTTCAGTCCTATCAGGACTCCCCCTATAATCAAGAGCAGTATAGCGATGATTATCGCAATCAGGGCTTTTTTCGAGATCGTCACGCCCCGTTTTCTTCTGTGAGCCATCTAAGTTCTCCTTTCAAATCGCTTTATCTACAGCATTTCCGGGTGTAGGTTCAGCCGGATGCGTGTTGTAAAGGTTTTCGTTTTATCGTCATAGGGGAATCGTGCGTCACCGCTATATTTTTTCGCTGTATGTTCCAGACTGTATAGTCCATATCCGCCGCCTGCACGGCTGCTCGCAAAGGCTGCCGCAGGCAAGAAGTTGCTATCCAGTCTGTATTTGCCGGAGGGATGTATCTCCCGGCAGGGGTTTACTATCTCCATCACCAATGAGCCGCTGATGACACCGATTTTTACGGTGATCCATCGGTTCTCCTTTATCTGCTCACAGGCACGGATGGCATTTTCCATCACATTCCCCAAAAGCACCGTTAAGTCCACCGGTGAGGTAGTAAGTTCGCCGCAGTCTGCCTGTACCTCACACTGAATGTCCTTGTCCGCCGCCAAGCCTGCGTAATATTGAAGCAGTCCGTTGACGGTAGTGTTGCTACAGTAGGTGGCAGTTTCCCGATGGCTGACCTGCGTTGTCAAGTCGGCAAGATAGGCTTTCATGGCCTCTCCATCTCCCTGAGTAAGCAGTTCTGAAATGCGGTTTAGGGAATGCCGCATATCATGGCGCATTCGCCTTGTCTGTTCCATCTCTCGGTTAATGCTTTCATACTGCAACTTCTGTATTTCCATAGCCTTACGCTGTTCGTCATCCCGCTTTCGCCTGACGGATTCCCTGAAAAGTGTCCAATAGAAAATGTCAAGCACCGCTGCCGCCAATAACAGGGGCGGGATAATCCACCACCAGAAGTCTGTCTGTCTGTCTGTCTGTCTGTCTGTCTGTCTGTCTGTCTGTCTGTCTGTCGAATTTTGAACCAGTCAGCATAGCTTGTCAACCCTTTCTGAAAAAATTTTTGTGTTTGGAAAAGGGTATAATTTCCCCCTCCCGTGAAAAAACCACAACCTTATTATAACATATTTTCGACCTTCCGATTTGACCATTCGTGCGTTGAACCTATACCATTCGTGCGATGGGTGAGGGTTTTCGACCCGTTTTGCTATAAAAAATCCCATCGAACAAGTCGATGGGTTATCTCCTGTTGACTCGCTATCGGTTGCATTTTAAGACAGCGGGACGGCTGCTGTTCGGGTATGTTCTACTTAGTCAAGGCTTCCCTAAAAATGGACTGTGTGTATAGCGGTCAAACCAAGATTCAGTTGAATGGTTCATTTTTAATTAGACCAATATAGCGGTCAATATTTTGCCTCAGTATAGCATACAATATAAGAAATTGCAACCAATACTGGTCAATTTTCGACAGGCAGAAAAGGAGAAAAGAGGTGATTCGATGGAACAGAAATTACGGCGAGACCGCAACATGGGCGCTAATCTTCGCAGGCTCCGGCTAGAGCATGGATTGTCGCAGGAGAAGTTGTGTGCCGAGCTGCAGCGTATGAACTGTGACATCGGAAGGACCACCTATGAAAAATACGAAGTTGGGGAACTGAACATCCGTATCAGTGTGCTGATCGCCCTGCGTAAGATTTACGGGTGCAGTTACGATGACTTCTTTGAGGGGTTGGATGAGGAAGAATTTATGTAATAGGCAGTCTCGGTGTGAGGCTGCCTATTCTTTTAATATGCCGGAATACCGTAGCCGTAAATCAAGCCACTGCCAACCGGATAGGTTCTTGTGCGACAACTATCGCCTGAGTTACCCTCCACAGTATAGACCGTACCATTTTCGCATTTCTGAACAATGCCTACAGGATCGGTCACACCATCACCTTCCCAGTCAAAGAAAATGATTGTTCCGGCTGACGGTTCGTGAGAACGATCTGCCCACTGTCCTCGGTCCTTAAACCACTGAGAACCGTTGACACAGCCCGCAAATTTTGGAATAACACCCATATCAATATAACCGCACTCATTAGCGCACCAGGAGACAAAACATGCACACCATTCTACTCTGCTGTTGAATCCATACCACGACCAATATGGCTGACCTCCTACATTTCCCACCTGAGAGAGAGCCACAGAAACAATCTGGTCATCCGAAGCACCAATACCATAAAGCACCGCAGACCACATGGAATGATTTTCAGCCGCCAAAAGTTCTGCAAGCTGTTCTCTCTGGTCTACAGAGAAATTGAAATGGTCTGCCATTTCCTCTGCGGTCTTGTGACTGATTGTAATATAAAGCGTAGTCCTTGTTACCGTAGTGGTTGTCTCTACAATATTACCATTTCCATCGTCTGTCTCGGTAATCACAGTCTCGCTGCTTGTCTCTGTCCGGGAAGAAATCTCATTCATCTGCCAGAAAATATCTTTCAGGATAGCTTTCTTGGAATCATCCATACTAGCCACCTCTTGTCCATTGTCAGGGTCAGTAGTTGTTTTCACCGCATAGACAGCCAATACCTCCGGCCAGACGGCACGGGAACCTGACATCTCAAGCACATCATAGGCGAGATTGTTCCTGATCGTTTCAATCTGAGTTTCATAATCTTCATTGATTTCCCGCACAGCAGTCTGCATGGTCTGTCCTGTTCCACTATCCTCTCCGGAAAAGAAAATTCCAAAACAGGAACCCAAAAGCAATCCAATCAAACAAATAATGATAATCACCGCCACCGCAATCCATCCACCGGCAACAAGAGCAGCAATCAAGGCTTTCGTTGCAGCAATAATCGCCTTAACCGCCGCTGCGGTAGCTTTCGCCGCCGCCTTGATCCCGGCTGCAGTCACTTTCGCTCCTGCTCTCGCTGCCTGTATTGCCCGCTGCGAGGTTTTAGCGGCAGCCTGCACCGATTTCTGTACCGCTTTAGCGCTTGCCTGAGTAGTCTTAATAGCAGTTCGTGAAGTCTGCTGAGCAGTCTTAATGGAGCGCCCGGCAGTCTTTACAGAGGCTTTACCTGAGGATTTTGCCGATTGTCTGATGGTCTTACCGCTCCGATCCACAGTTTTAATGGTACGATGTTCCCGCTCCACTGTCTTAATAGAGGTACGGGCAGCCTCCTGTGTACGGCTGCGTAGTTTCTGCTCCGCTTTTTTTCGTGCCTGCTTTTTCGGCAGGTCAGCCTTTTGCTGTTCCACACGATTCTTAACCTTAGAAATATTCTCTTTTGTTGTCTTTACCGCCCGCCGTCCTTGTTTATCAAATTGGTGAACCGTCTCATAGCCTGCAATCTCCACACCACCTGTCATGCGGTCCGCTGCATATTCCTCCGGCGCATGTTCTGAAGCATAGACACTCTGTTCTGCTTTTTCCTTAGTACGGATATAAGATTCTTTCATCCGCTGACCGGCTATTGCAGATTTATCCAAAGTTTTAATCGTACCCTTGACAGCATCCCGTGTTTTAATATCAGGCATCACCGCCCACCTCCACAGGCGGGTCAACAATACGCTTGGCAACAATCACCATTCGCCCATTGCTGCGGCTGTATTCACAGGTGGACAAAGTAAGGAGCTTATCGCCATACTTGGCACTAACCCCGGTATCATAGAGTGACAAAGCCTTGCACTCCCTGACATACTCCGTAAAGTCAGCTTCATTCTCTGCTGTGACAAAATGATAATACTTAAATCCCTCTGATGAATAGGCAACCGTTTTAAACACCGCCACAATCTCATACTGTCCATATCCCGCCAGTGTATCAAAGGTGAAACGAGTGTGTTCCCGATAGAATTTCTCACTTTCATACTTGCACAGTCCCGCAAACATGGAGCCGTCATTCATGTGGTGTCCATAAATCACCGTATTGTCTGAAAGCTCCGGGTCACAATTCTCCTGCATATACGGAACACCATAATTACTATACTTCTTATCAAATCCATGTTTCAAATAAAAGTTCGGTTCATTTGATGTCAGCATAACAGGGTAATCAATCCGGGTATCAGGAATTGTCAGCCACCCTACAAAATCTGAATTTTGTTCATAAACCGCCCCATATTTTTCAACAGCGCTGATAACTTCCTCCGTATCTTCCTTTTCTTCCTCGCCATCAGATTGCTCCCCTGTCTCCTCCACCAATGCAGCAATTTCTTCAAATACTTCGGCACTTTGTTTCTGATCTACCATCTGCCGGATAAACATAATCCCGCTGAAAAGAAAGAGGACGGCAAATGCTGCCGTCTCACAAAGAAAAAGCCTCTGTTTCATTTTATGATTCATAATACTACCTCCATCCTACCGTGTCTGCTCGTTTTGTAGCGGCATGGTCTTTTTTATAGAATGTTCTGCCCGCAATGCTTTCAATTCCGACTTTACTGAGGACTTTTTCTCTGCCTTTGATTCCGGGATTTTTTCTTTCATCCCATCAGTCCGCTGCTCCATAGCTGTAAAGGAATGAGCCATGCCCTCAAATACCTTGCGTACTTTTGCTAAAATTCCCTTATCCTGTTCTAACGTCTTTGTTTCCACAGCTTCTTTTCCAACCAAAACACGTCCTGCATTTTTCATATACATCCCCGCTTCGTGAAGCTGTTCCCGACGGACGTCTATCTGCATAGCGGCTTCCTGCATAGACTGCGCTCCATGACGAAACGCTTCTTTCATTTTAGAAAGAAGCGCCGGAATCTTCATGGCATGAACAGCCTGCACCAGCGCAGACCGCCCCTTTTCCTTAAACTCTGTCAATGCTTTCCCCGCTGCACGAAGAAAATTAGTCTTTACGGTGGATACCATAGCCTTTATCTGTACCAACTTATCCTGTGCACTGTCCAGTAGATGCTCACATCTTATCCGAAGCCCCTTATCATTGAGTTTCTGTACATCTGCGTGCATTTCTTGAAGCTCACCCATCATCTGAATGACTTGGTTTTCCATTGTTGAAATATAGTCCACCAGTGCGGATACTTCCTCTTTTTCCTTGTGGAGACCATTTTGCTCCAAAACAGCAAACAGTTCCATAATCTGCGGAATCTCCCGCAGAGCCAACGCTTGCTCAGCCATTATGTTTCCCTCCTTTTTCTGTTATCGTGCTTCCCCTGCTGTCTTGACAGGGGATAATTCACGGCAATACTCCGGGTAACGAAGTTTAATGCCCTCCATAAAATAAGGGGAAAACTCACAGCAGAATAATTCCTCCGGTGTGTAATCACCGTAGCGCTCTTGTTCGGTATATCCATTCCAGAGATTAAAAGCAAGATGACATACTCTCACTGTACCACTTGTCTGCCAACCGCCGTGCATCCCCTCCGGCTCAAGACAGTCTGATTTGAAATCAAACATTCGTCGGATATTTGCCCGTGTCTCCGGGGCAATGCCCATGACATAGAAAAATGCCTGATGATAGCAGTCCTGCTTCCGGCACTGATCCATCATGTCGAAAAAGAAATCCCTATGGGCTTTAGAAGCAAATTGTACTTTCATTACGATACCTCCCGTCCTTCTCCGCCGAATACACCTTCACCCGGTCTGGTTGTCATCAATTTATAAAGGTCCGTATCTTTCGGGAACCGATTGACAAACGGCACTAACGCACTGCCGTATTTGATTAGTCCACATCCGGCGTCCGCATTGGTTACATAGCTCATTTGTTCATTGGAAATATTCAGAAGTTTTGCCAGCTTATCACGGTCAGATGCCGCCTGATTAAGCATGATAATAAACTCAGAGTTACTGAGCATGGTGCTTGCCTGTACGGAATCCAACAGATACTCGACGTTTTGCGTGATGGCAGTAGGATACGCATTTCTCTTACGGAATTGACGCCATGCACTGTTGAAGAAATTACCGCTGTATTCATTCTCAAAAACAACATGAAATTCGTCGATAAATACATGGGTTCGCTTACCACGCTTCCAGTTTAAGGTAACACGGTTGAGCATGGTGTCGGTGATTACCAATAATCCGGTCGGCTTTAACTGTTCACCCAAATCATGGATGTTGAACACCACCACACGCTTATCCAAATCCACATTGCTACCATGCCCGAAGATGTCCAAAGAGCCAGTAGTAAATAACTCCAATGACAGCGCAATCTCCCTGGCAATCGCCTCCGGCTGTACAAGCAACTTTTCACGCAAGGTAGAAAGTGTCGGTATGATACCCGTCTCCGCCGCCTCCTGGTACACCAAAGCCGTACAGCGGTCAATGATAGATTTGTGACGTGGACCAACACCATTTTTATCAATCTGTTCCACCAATGACATGATAAACTGAGATTTTTCCACTATCGGATTGTTCTCACCATATCCCTCCACCATGTACATAGCGTTCAGTCGGTCTCTGCCTCCGGCTGCTACACGGATGACTGTACCGATGTCATTTCCCATAGCCTCCACCATCGGTGCAAACCCTCCCTCCGGGTCACAAATCAAAATATCATCGTTGGTATTCAGCATCAAAAAGGCAATCAATTCCTTTGCAGAAAAGGACTTGCCAGAACCGGGTACACCAAGAATAAACGAGGACTGATTTAAAAGGTTTTCCCGGTTACAAAGAATCAGATTGTGGGAAATGGCATTTTCTCCGAAGTAAATACCACCCTTGTCCTGAATCTCCTGTACCTTAAATGGCATAAACACCGCCAATGATTCTGTTGTTAAGGTACGGAACGCATTGATTTTCCGTGTACCAATGGGCAGCGCTGTATTCAAACCGTCTGTCTGCTGATACTTTAGCACAGCCATTTGACACATCTTCTGTCTGGAAAGTGATAAAATCTGGTCCGTATCCGTATCAAGCTGTTCTTTGGTATCCGCAGTCAACACCATTGTCAAAATTCCCAACATCATTCGTTGGTCACGAGTAGTCAGATCATCCAAAAATTCCTTGCTCTCTTTGCGCTGCTGTTCCATATCATAGGGAACCACAGCAGAAAAGTTATTATTGGCGTTCTGTCGGCGCTGCCAGTTCGTCACATTGGTCTCTACTCCCAACAGCCTGTTCTCCACTTCCCGGACAGCTTCATCCATAGGAATGGGAACCACATTCAGTGACAGCATCATGTTCCGGTTTAGATCTGTCAGCTCAGATACAAAGGAATCCCGGATGTAGTTGGCATAATCTTTCAAATAGAGAGTACGGCAGTATTTTCCGCCAAGAATCAGATAATCACTGTGCTTTTCGATATAGTCCGGGCAGATATAATCCCGGAAGTCATGTCCCTTTCTCATCATGTCACGCAGTTCAAAATGGAAGTCTGCCTCCTCACCCTGCCGATAGAAGTCATGGAGGACACGTAGCTTTTCTGCAGCGTCCAGTTCCACACATTTAGATCCAAGAGCTATATAGTGACCATTCAAATCAGCACCTACACGTGCAAAATAAGTGCGGGCATCCTCAATGCTCTTTTTCGGAACAGAAATGGTGATATATTTTTCCTGTATGATACCATTGCCAGCAGTGGCTTTCCCTAAGATAACATCATTGTATTCTATTCGATAGTGATCACGGGAATCCCCCTGCATAGGCATGAGGACTGCCTGTTCAAAATTCACCCGGTTTAAGGTACGGTTGTTAATGGTAATCTTGGCAGTAGAGCCAGCGTTCAGACTGTTCAAAAGTTCTGAGTAATCTAGGAACATGGATTTTTTATCTTCCTCACTAGCCACCTGATAGTTAATGTCCGTAAACTTCCATGTACGGCAAAACTGATTGCCTGCGAGAAAAATCCCATCCTCCCAAATACGCTTAATAGGAATTACATCCTGTACCTGGCGGGGAACCTTAATGATTTTCAAGCTGCCCACCTGTGCCTGATTGATAAATCCTTTTCCTGCCTCATTTTCCACAGTCATGGTCTTGCCATGCTCTGCGATTTCAAAATAATACGCATTGCTGTCCAGATAGAAGCCCTCTGGAGCCTTTGTCTCCTTTACAAAATAACCGCCATACAAAAGCTCTGTCATTTCATAAACACCAACACTAACCTCATTGAGCGTACCCAGCTTCTCATCCTCGCTGTCCAGTTCCTTATTTCCGTTGGTATCACAATAAAGTTCAAATTCTGCACCGGTCAGCTTGTGATCCGGGTAATCTTTATCAACCTTAGTGAGTTGCACCGTACCTCGAATCAGGGTATTTTCAATCTCTATCTCTACCTCGGTACCGTCCGCATCAATCACTATCGGATAGGTTTCCTCAGACAATACATATCCGGTCGGTGCCTTAATTTCGTGAACACCCCAGTTTCCATAAGGCACTTTGACAAAAGAAAAACTGCCGTCCTCAGCAGAGGTGGCAGTCATCAGTGCATTTTCAGTTGTAAATTCCATACAATCCGGCTTAAACAATCCAATCAGTGCATCACCCAAAGCCTTTCCGCTGTCATCCTTTTTCACACCGTGAATTTCACCGTATAGCAATTTATTCTTGATTGCCTCTCCGTCATTCGCCTTGATTTCCACAAGTGCAGTATCCTGTCCTGCATACTCAAAGATGACCGAATATTTCTGGTCGGAAAGAATATAGTGATTATCGGTGGATAGTTCCTTGAAATAGTAGTTTCCAAAAGGTAAGTCTGTGCCGCAGTATCCATATCCGTTTTCATCCACAGATACAATCTCCAGCAGACCATCAGCCGGAATTACTGTACCATCTGCTGCTGTCATTTCCTCAGAAGCATACAATCCAAAGGAAACAGCGGTATACTCCTTATTCTGACCAATACCAAACTTATCGTTCTGTTCCATTACCTTATTCAGCAGAACGGCTGCACGCTGACGCTCATTATAGAAGCTGGAGGCAGTCTCGGTCACTTCTGCTTCCTGTCCGGCATATACAAGTTCTACTGTGCGTACTACCGTATTTAGGACCATACCGTTAGGAGCTTCTGTTTCTCGTATCTCGTATTTGCCAAGATACAAAAGCTGACTCTCTGTCATTCCATTTTCATCGGTAGTGATCGTGTCTACCACTTCTCCGGCAGAAGCACGGAGTGTACCATCCAATGTATAGATGTCCTCGGCGGCAGTAATTTCATAGGTGGCACCTGGGAGTCCCTGTACAGAATAGATTGGCTGATAAATCCCTTTGTTTTCCACAACACTGGAAAATACCTCACCGGATTTACTGATTTTGATAATTCCTTTCTGCGCCATATTTTCCTTAGTCACTTCCACCACAGTTACAGCGCTGTCCTCAGTGGCATTATCAGCGGTCACATCAAAATACACCGGCTCTGTGTTCAGCACATATCCATACGGAGCAGATACCTCCACAAGAGAATAGCCAGTGCCATATTCCAGTGTTTCCGGGGTAATCAAATCCCCCTCATCGTTGGTATAGAACGTGTCGATGGTAGTGACTTCCGGATAAGTGAAAGTCATTTCAATCTTGCTGCCATCCGGACAGAAAAGCTGAAAACCTGCACCTGCATACGGTATAACTTTTCCAGTCTCTGCGTCCACTTTGATAATCTTGATAAAACTTTTAAAATTAGCATTGTTAGCAAGATAACGATAGACGTGTCCATCCTCGGTAATATACACATCAAAATCTGCCAGCAGTTCACGGCCATCCCAGCCGGACACCTGATGCACCGTGTAGATACCGTAAGGCAAGTTTTTCGTCTGAGCAAACCCATTTTCATCACAGATCAGGTAATCCCTCTCACTCTCCTTTGCTCCATCATAGGAACCAGCGGATTTAAGGTACACGGAAAATTCTGCCCCGGCTTCTGGTGTCTCAAGCTGCGTTTCACCATCATCCGTATGTTTGATCAAAGCTATTTTCCCTTTGATAACCTGCTCATTTACATCCAATGCGGTACTGTTATACTCCACTTCGTAAAGCTGTGGCTCTGCACCCACATGATAGGAAGTATTATTCAGCAGATACCCCTCCGATGGGGATATTTCCCGGATGCTCCAGTTATCACCACAAACGTAATAGCCTGTCACAAACTGACCATTGGCATCCGTTGTATAGGTGTCAATAAGCTGCTCTCCCTGATAGACACCGTACACCGCACCGCCTAAGGAAGCATTCCCTTGAGCGCTGCCTGTTTCACAGTCACTTTTAGTTACGGTGGCGTTCCACTTTTTCAGTACATTGGAAAAGCTCTTATTGGTCACTGTATTCCATTCCACGGCTGCCTCTTGTTTTTCAGGCACCACATAACGAATTGGCGTGTCCACTTCCTCTAGTACATATCCTGTACCAATGAGTACCTTGTTGAAATACGCCTTTCCAGAATTGTCTGTAACGGCATATTCATCTACTGGAATCCCAGAGAGGGAAGTGCCATACAAGTGAAACTTCATGCCCTCCACCAGACCATCTTCGCTGGTTTTTGTCACCACTAAATCGCCACGTTTCAGGACATTGTTAAAAGTAACCGTGCTTGTACGTCCGCCGATGACTGTCACACGCTGTACGTTCTGCGGTTCATATCGGTCATAGCTTTGCTCCGTCACCGTATAAATCCCCGGTGTCAGTCCATCAATTTGAAATTCACCTGCAGCATTGGTTTTCACTGTCTGATTGATTCCATTTCCAGACACTGTAAAAGTAATGCCGTCCACAACGCCGTCCTCAGAAGTCTTTTTCAGCGCTACAATTCCGGTAGGAGTCTCCAAATCTAAATACGCCTGCGGTACATTGGTGTTTTCCACACCGGTAATCAGGTCCTGCAAGGTATCACTGCCATACGCAATCAACTTGGCGCTTTGGCTAACCACCGGGACATTATTTCGTGCTGCGGTAATGCGGACAGAACCACGGAAAGGCTCTACTGATGTAAAAGTCAGCTTATTACCCGACTTAGAAATGCTTACCCGGCTATCCGGACTGGAAAAATTGTATTCGGACAGCACCCCATTACTATCTGTCAGCGTAAGTGTATATTTACCGTCCTTATACTCCAACTCTTTGGAGCCGCCATTCATAAAACTGGGAACCGTATTGTGACGATTCAGCATAGATACAATCTGGTCATACGCCGCCGCTGCTCCGCTATTTGGATAGTTCGAGCCAAAGTGAAGTGAATAAATCGTAGTGCTGGTCCGATTATACGGCGCTCCGGCATTACGACATCCGGTAACAAACTCCCATACAAGGGTCTGTGTTGCCAGCCACTTCTCATCATCGCTTCCGGTCAGACTGCCTCGATTGCCCTGATAGCCATACAAAAGCGCCAGTCCAACCGCTTTCCTCTGACTGTCTGAAAGAGCGTTCCATGCAGCAGAAGCACTCTCTGTTAGTTTATCCCCTGTATGAAGCGGAACACCAGGCTGGAGACAGAAAGCATTATCGCCATCCACAAACATACGGTACTTCATTGCACCTGTTCCTCCAGCGGTATAGCCATTGATGACTGCACTGGAATTGTAGTGCATGATATTTCCATTCGAGTCATAAGTGCGGGAGAATGTAATTGTCCCAACCTCGCCCGTAGCTGCAAAAGCGGTAGTTGCCGGCAGTACGGACAAAGAAGTAACTGCAGCCATTACAACAGCCGCAGCCCTCTTAAAGAATTTTTTGAATTTCATAATAACCTCCAATTTCAGTTTGCTTGATTACCGGCTGAAAAGAAAGTCTCAGCCGTGTTACTGCTCATTCCCTCTTATCCTTGTTATACTGCCCCATTGACTATCTTTCTTTTTCGGCTGGTACAGCAGGTTTAGAGGGGGTGAGGTGTGGAGAGGGGGAACTGCAAAAAACAGTCCCCATCCAAAGGGTATAACTTCCCCCTGGTGTAGCAATTATCGTTCCTGTTCCCTCTGCCGTTTCCGGTATAATTCCAAAGCCTTGATAATGGTATCTTCAATTCTCTGAGCGGGCGTCCCCGGCGCAAAATATTTACTGATTCGGTCTCTTGGCATACGAAACTGTTCCACTTGGTTTGGCTTTTCCTCCTGTAAAATGGATAGAATCACATCCGGGTGCAGTTTTTCTTCCTTAGAAAACTTCCGCAACTTGATTGCCTGTTCATGGGATGGTGTACAATCCTCGCTCTCCATAGTTTCCAACAAGCTATACTGCTCATTTTTCGTCAGATAAGAAAGTTCTACCGCCGGACGCATTGCCATTTGAAGTATCCCTTTTTCTTTCAGCACAGAATTGTCTACCAATTCCAGAATTTCAGGAATCAGCTTCGTCAAACGAATATGCCGAAAGACTTGATCTCGGCTTTCTCCACTTTGCTTTCCAAGTTCTGTTGCGGAATCCAACTTTGTCGCCACTGGCGATAAAGTTAAATCGGTCCTCTGCCCCTGTCGCTTCATAGCGTCCAGTTTCATCTTACTTGCCATCTTCCGCCTATGTCCGGCTACCATTTCATAGCCGCCCTCTGCTTTCGGACGGACCAATGCGGGGACAAGTACACCGTATTGGCGGACACTCTCTGCCATTTCCATCATGTTCTCATCCATACGCACCTGAAACGGATGATTAGGAAAGTCACTGATTTCTGACAAAGGAATATCCACAACAGTTTCTCTCTGCGCTTCTTCACGCTCTGCCTGAGTGGTAAAGAGGCTATCTACACTCAGCAGATCGGCTACGTTGTTTTTCCCCAATCTTCAGCACCTCCTTTACCAGACTTCGGTAGGCATCTGCCGCACGTCCTTTTGGCTCATGCCGGAAAATGCTTTTATCCGCTGTGCTGATTTCCGCCAGACGGACGGTTGCCGGAATGACTGTGTGCAAGACAGGCAAGTGCTTTCCAAAGTTCTCCTTAACCGCTGAAACAGTTTCCCTGCGGAAGTTGGTTTCATTGGTCATAGTCAGGAATACACCACCCACCTGCAGCTTAGGATTGATTTGACGCTTGATACTCTGCACCGTTCCCAAAAGCTCTGTCATATCCTCTGCCGCCAGATAATCCGCCTGCACTGGAACCAACACATAATCTGATGCTGACAGCGCATTGATAACCAACATTCCCAATGAAGGGCGGCAATCCAACAGTACATAGTCATAATCCTTTTTCACGCTGTCCACATATTGCCGTAGCACAGTTTCCCGGCTCATGACATTAACCAATCCCACCTCAACGGCTGATAAAATACGATTCCCCGGTACGAAGTCAAAACCCTCGTGATGGTGTTGAATTTCCGGGTGTTGTGCTGGCTCTGCACCTGCAATCACATCATTCATGGCTGTGCCAAGAGATAAAGGCAATTCATGAGGCTTTCTCAAACCCAACATTTTTGTAAGATCACCTTGTGGGTCCACGTCCAGAAGCAGAACCTTTTTTCCACTCATAGCCATTCCTGCACCGATGTTATATACACTGGTACTTTTCCCTACACCGCCCTTTTGGTTGGCAACGGCAATCACTTTTGTTTTCGCCATAATAACTTCCTCCTTTCCAAAAATTTAGCCCCCTGTGGCGAAACAGGCGGCTATGTACGGGAACAAAAAAAGCCGCTTACTCTAAAATTAGAATAAACGGCAAAGTATGTATTTCCATATTAAATTTTCATTCGCTTCACAGGAGCCTCCATGACTTTCACAATCAATTCATCTACACAATCGGTATATCGCCCCTCACTTATAAGGGTGTTTTTCAAACGAACAAGGCTCTGCATAAGTACACTAACTTCAATGTTATCCAAATATAGATAGTATTTTCTCTTTCTCATCATAATCCCTCTTTGCCATTATTATAAACAAGGAAGAATCCATAGGCATAAGTGGAATTTCATGGGTTGTTACCGTCCTTTGGCTCATACGGTGTAAGGCAGCTTGTAATCAGAACTTACGGCGGTTTCCAGCTTGTAATCACAGGTGGTGAGTCTGACTTCCACTTTCTTGCCCTCATGCAGGCGAAGTCCGGCGTTTGCTTTGATCGTGCCGGAACCGATGTACCGGATACCATCGCTCTCATCTTTGTCAAGTGTAATGGCTGCCGGAATGGTGACCGTATAGGTCGGGTCTACATTGAATGTAACCTGTGTTTCGCCGGTTTTCGGGTCTTGCGTATCCTGATCTACCGTCTGGTCTGCCGCAAATACAGTCAATAACATGGTACCGCAGAGTACAAGGGTGAGAATGGCTGATAATGTTTTCTTCATAGCTTATGTCCTCCGTTAATTCTTTATTTATTGACAGCGCCTGACGCCGATCAATCGTTATTTTCCACAGTGACTGTAAAAGTCACTTTACCGGTATATTCTCCAGAATACACCGGGGTTTGCGCCGGTGCATAAAAAGCCATCCCGGTACTTCCGGAATTATCCTTGACGCCGCCTGCCACCTCCAGGATGGTATCGCCTGCAGTCACAGGTACAGCACCGCTGCCCTTATCTGCCGTCACAGTATAGGCGAGCACCGCCGTCTTTCCGTTTGACAGGGTAAAGGCGTTATCCTTGCCGCTTGTACCGGACAGAGTGACAACCAGCTTTTTCTCTTCTGTCATCGTCACTTTATCTGCGCTGACAGTGGCCGTCTGCCCCAGCTCTACCGAAGCCGGAATGGTCACGATATATTCCGGTGCATTAACTGTAACTGCAGCGTAAATCGTCTTATCCTCAGTATACGTATATGTCGCTGTATTCAGCTGCTTTTGACAGGCTTCATCCTCATAAAATGTATAGCTTCTGGCAAACTCCTCCCCATCATATACAGGGTAATCATGGAAACTTTCACCATAGTTGACATAACCGATAGTCAAAGGATCTGTGGCGGCGCCCTCCGTCACCAGACGGATGTCAACCTGCAGTACCTTCTGCGACAGATCAGAGGCCAGCACCGGAAACAGATCCTTATCCGGCCCGGACAGCTTCTGCCCCCATACAAGAGTCCCCTGTCCATTCTGCAAAAGTCTCGTCACCTCGCCTGAGGCAAAGGCTTCCGCCGTCTTCTGTGTGCCTTGTAACGCACCCAGTGGATTCAGATAATAGCAGTTCTCCAGCGTTATTAGCTCGTTCCATCCTCTCGAAAAAGTTTTACTATCATCTGGATCGGCGTTAATGCCGAATTCCGCCGCCACCATGCAGTTTCTTAAAACAACTCTCTCTTCTGTCCATCCTATCATTCCGCCGCAGTCCGTTGTTTTACTTCCCTGTATGCGGCCGATGAAAGCACAATTCTCCAAGCTCGCGTTTCCCCGGCTCACACCGATAAGTCCTCCGTGGGTACCGTCCCCATTCACACTACTGTCAATCGTCACCGAGCTCACACAACATTTCAAGGTACTGTTTCCAAATGCCTCTCCCGCGATGCCGCCGCTGAACTGTCTGCTGGCGGCAATCCTTCCTGTCGTGTGCAGATTTTGAATAGTCGCCCCATCTATTTTGCAAAATAGCGCTGCTCTGCTGTCCGGCTCGACCAGATCCAGCGTTATGGTATGACTGCCCCCATCAAAGGTTCCCTTATAAGAATCATTTAAGCCAATCCTCTGGGACACCGGATTTTCTGTGGTCCCGATGTCCGCCGTCAGAATTGCATTTGCCTCCAGATCCCTCGTTTCAAATTCAGCATGGGCAGAATCTCCGTTGACCAATGCGGTGAACCAATAAAGCTGTCCGATATTACCGATCTGATACGCCTGTGTCTCGCCGCCCCGAACTGCAGGCTGATATAATCCGCATACGCTGCAAATGCCGTCCGAACCAAAATCATGGGGGATTCCCACTTCTTCCGCAATCAATTTATTACTGTAGATTGGGGCGCATACCTTATAACCGGCATATACAATCCCATGCGCTCTGTTTAATACCGGATAAGCATCTTCTGTCTCTCCATTGTCCAGATTCTGACGCCAGACAGACGTTCCTTCAGAACTCCCGCCGTTGAGGAGATAAGCAACTTTTCCCGAGGAAAAATCCGCGCTGGATTTGTATGTGACGTCATTCACCACTGCCATCAGACCCACTGGGGCGTCATTACTATCCACATAGCAATTCCTAATCGTCCCATAGAATAGCGGGGCCTCTTTATCATTTTTATTGTCTCCCACAAAATAGCCCCAACGAGCACCCTGTGTGAAGTTTTTATAAGCAAAACAGCTTTCAATGGAACCGCCGAAGTTGCCGCCCACAAGACTTCCGACTACACCACTGCTGCAATAAAGCTGTGAATTAGTCACATAACAGTTCTTTACAACGCCTCCCGGCAGCAGCTGTCCTGTCAAGGCGCCGGCACGCGCATCACCATTCCACGTATAATAGTAAAAATTATCCACACCGAGATTCTGCACCGTACCACGCACTGTACCAAAAACACCTGCCGCCTTTCCCGGCATGCTCGGTACTTCAAGCTTTGTAATCACATGACCCTGTCCGTCAAAGGTACCCTGATAACCCCAGTCGGCAATATCACTTTCACTCGATGCATTCTGATAAAGACCACCCACCATTCCGATAGGCTCATAATTTCCACATCCTGACAGGTTCAGGTCTGCCGTCAGTACAGCGTCGGCAGACGCATTTTTTTCTTCAAAATCTGCATGTTCAGAGTTGCCATTGACCAAAGCTGCGAACCAATAAAGCTGCCCGGCATTGCCAATCTCATAGTATTCTTCTGTCTCATTCCATTTCGCCGGTTCATAGCTGCCGCACTGGGTACAAAAGCCGTCCTCGGCAAAGCTATGTGCACCCTTTTCCAATGATCCACTGTTGTTCATATAGGCAAGGATACATCCCTTATATCCATAATATACCGTTCCATGGGACGGCGAAAGTACCGGAACGTCATCTGCCTGCTCTTCATTATCCAGGTTCTGATGCCAGGCCGGCATCCCCTCGGAGGTTCCGCCATTGAGCAGCCATGCCACCTCGCCGGAGGCAAAGGCTTCCCTGGACTTCTGCGTGCCCTGTGAGCCAGCCAGTGGATTCAGATAATAGCAATTTTTAATCTCCCTGGTGGTCCACCCTCTCGCAAAATTTTCACAGTTTTGATTTGAAATAGCAAACTCGGCTGCCACCATGCAGTTCGTAAAAGTGGCTGCCTCCTCTGCAAACCCAATCAAACCGCCGCAGCTGTGTGTACTGCTTCCCTGTATGCGTCCGGTAAAGGCACAGTTTTCCATAGTCACAGTTCCGTAGCCCACCCCGATGAGCCCTCCATGAGTTCCGTCCCCATCCACACTGCTGTTGATTGTCACAGAGCTCATACATTTTCTCATAGTAACCGAACCATACGTTGCACACACAATCCCTCCGCTATACGTCCGGCTGGTTGTAATCGTTCCTGCTGTATGCAGATTCTGAATAGTCGCCCCATCTATTTTGTAAAATAGCGCTATATACTTATCCGGCTCGTTCAGATTCAGCGTTATGGTATGATTGCCCCCATCAAAGGTCCCCTTATAAGAACCGTTTAAGCCAATCCTCTGTGTCACCGGATTCTCTGTCGTTCCGATGTCGGCCGTCAGGATTGCATTGGCCGACACATCCTGCTCTTTCAACTCCGTATGTTCAAAATTCCCGTTAACCAGCGCTGCAAACCAATAAAACTGATGCAGGCTGTTAATCTGGTAAACGCCGTCAATAAGGTCAGCCGGTTTATAATTGCCGCAGGCGTCACACACATCATCTGTATTATATGGATGCAGACAGGTACAGGAGAATTGTACTGGTTCATCCGGCATCCGAAAACTATTCTCTGAAAATGTAACTTCTGCCCCATCCTTTTTCCTGACGACAGGACTTTCCATAGAACCACTGATTACTTCCTTTATGGAAACGCTGTTATTAGGCTTCACATATATTTTCCCTGCACAGCTTTCCATGCTTTCTCCGGTAATGTCAACTTTTAATGAGGTATCGATGAAAACTTCATAATATACCTCACCGCTCAGGCTGTCCAAAATATTTAAGCTGCTGCCATAGCCCATATAAATCTTTCCGTTGTTCGTCAGCGTTCCTTCCACTGTCACACTTGCATTATTCTGAAGAATCACTGCCAATCCCTGCGGAATCGTCAGGCTCATGCCAGACGGAATATCCAACTGTAATATATCCGGCAGCGGCATCGCCTTATCCAGTGTCACATCTCCATAGACCTGTCCAATTGCATCGAAAGCCGTTATATCCCCGCCGGAGTCAGATATTTTTGCTCCCGTGCATACGAATCCTTCCCAGTCTGTCTTCTCTGTCTCATTGATCTTATTGGAACTGACTACGACGCTGTTCCCGGTAATGTATGTCGTTACAGATTCACCGTACCCCCCTGTACCGATCCCGTTTGCATAGACCACGCCACCGGAAATCTGTATCTCTCCGCTTTCTTTTCTTGCCCCGTTTCCGATACCTTTTCCGCAGCCGGCTGCATAGACCACGCCACCTGTAATCCGAATACTGCCGGCATCTCCATATCCACCCCCACCAATAGCCGCAGGCTCTCCTTCTGAAGCAGGAGCGGAAGCAGTGACTGCACCGCCATGGATGGTTACATTTCCGGCCGCCTCTGACCTTGCACTCCCAATAGCTGCCTGACATGCGCCGCCGGACGCCGCAAGCCTGCCCATATCACTTCCCTCAGACTGTGCATATATGGTGATGGAATGAGAGGAGCTCACATTGATACCGCCGCCGGCCTTTAGTTCACAGTTATCCTTCAGAATCAGGTGCACATCGCCCGAAATATTGATACGCCCGGATATTGTCACATTTCCATCCGCCACATACCAGGTTTCCTCACCGGTTGTCCCCCACTGGGTCATATTTTCGTCAGCCAAAGTGTAGTTAGTACATTGCCCTTCGCTTTTATCCTCTTTCAAATAGGCGACTTCTTCATTGGCCGCAGCCGATGCAAACACCGCTGGCGCCGGTTGTTCTGCCTGTTCCGGCTCCTCTGTTGATTTCAGTTCCCCTGCTTGTCCCGGCTCTTCTTCCGGTTCCGTTTCTTCTGCTGATTTCAGTTCCCCTGCTTGTCCCGGCTCTTCTTCCGGTTTATCGTTAAGTTCATATACCACATCTTTTTCTGTAAAATCAGCAGCCAAAACGGTATTGGACAGGCTGCTGATAATCAAGCACAAGCCTAGCAGGATTGCCGTGAATTTTTTTCTTCTCATATTCTGTCTGTCTCCTTTCTGCTGCACGATCAGCACAGTTTCTATATTTGCGTCGTTCATGGCGCTGGGCGTCACCTTTTGAGAAGTGGATCTTCTATATCAAGTCCGGATGCAGGTTCAGCCGAATTCTCGTGATAAATGTTTTTGTATGTTCGTCATAGCAAAATCTTGTGTTTCCGCTGTATTTTTTTGCCGTATGTTCTAAACTGTACAGTCCGTACCCGCCGCCTGTCCGGTTACTCACAAAGGCCGCCGCAGGGAGGAAACTGCCGTCCAGCTTGTATTTGCCGGAGGGATGAATCTCCTGACAGGCGTTTGCAATCTGCATCACCAGTGAGCCGCCAATCACACCAATCTTTACGGTAATCCAGCGGTTCTCGCTCATCTTCTCACAGGCACGGATAGCATTTTCCATCACATTTCCCAAAAGCACCGTCAAATCTACCGGGGCGATCGTAATGTCACCGCAGTCTGCCTGTACCTCACATCGGATGTTCTTATCCTCTGCCCACCCCACGTAGTATTGGAGCAGGCTGTTGACGGTGGTGTTTTTGCAATAATCCGTCCTATCCCGATGGCTGACCTGAACGGTCAGATCCGACAGATAGTCTTTTACGGCTTCGTCATCGCCCTGTGAGAGCAGCTGTGAAATTCGGTTTAAGGAATGGCGCATATCGTGGCGTATTCTCCTTGTCTGCTCCATCTCCCGGGTAATGCTTTCATATTGGAGTTTTTGGATCTCCAATGCCTTCTTCTGCTCGTCATCCCGTTTTCGCCGGACGGATTCCCGAAATAAAGTCCAGTAGAAAATCCCAAGCACAGCCACCGTCAATAACAGGGGCGGGATGATCCACCACCAGAAGTCGGCTAACATTCCGTCCGGCCGGGAGGCGTAAATCATCAGCATGACAAAATAGAGAAAGGTTGCCAGTAGCACCGCACCAAATTCCCGGCGGATATTTTTCATTTCCATCTCCGCCAGATATTCCCGCACAGCCCGCCGCATGAGCAGCGCTGCCAATGGAAAAAATATGGCCGTTGTGCCAGCGTAAACCGCTAAGGTCAAAGGAGGGTACACATCCGGCAGCACACCGCCCGGAAACAGGGGGGTCACTAAGTTGACCAGCAGGTATTGTGTTGCCGCATAAAACATCACCAATACCAGCACCACCAGCTTCTTGATCATCTCTGACCGGATCATCCATAAGTACAGAACAGTAAGAATAAGAATCAAAAGGAACATATAGATGTTGGCTATCATTGATCGATACGCCCCCCCCCTGCAGGGCCGCCATTCCCATAACAAGGGGAAAACCTGCGGCAAACAGGAGGGATAATACGCCATATCCGGTGATGACCCATTTGCGGGGATATCGGAACACTTCTTTTCCAAACGGGAGCAGGCAGAGCAGCATCCCGGCTCCAATCTGCAGGGAAAAGCCTGCAAAGTGTCTTAAAAAGAAACTCATGGCAGCCACTCCCCCGCCGGGTTTTTCGGCTCGCTTAACCTTGTGAACAGGTAATTATCATAGGCCGCCCGGACTCTTCCCCGTTCCCTGCGGGCAAATTCCAAGCGTGTGCCATCCTTCAACAGACAAGCGTCTGCACTCATTCGTTCAATCTGCTCCATATTGACCATGCTGCTCCGGTTCAGTTTTAGGAATGATTCCCCCAGTTTATTTTTCAATTCTTCCATTGACATCCACCCCTTTATCACACGGCCGCTTGTCAGCACCACTTCTTTGGCATGGGCCGCGCTTTGAATGTAATTGATTTCATCCAAATATACCGTGTAACTGTCATTGCCGCTTGTCAGCACCACTACCGGCCGTTTCTTCTCCCGAAGCTCTGCCAGCCGGCGAAGGGATTCGGTCACACCTGCCGCTGTCACAGGTTTTACCAGATAGTGGAGGGCATGGAGGGAAAAGGCGTCCACCGCATGCTCCTCGCTGGTAGTCACAAACACAATGCCGGTGGATGGGGAAATTTTTTGCAGCTTTTCCGCAGTCTTCACACCATTTTCTCCCGGCATATAGATATCCAAAAATACAATGTCAAATGGCGGTATTTGGCTTGCCGCTGTCAATAACGACCTGCCGCTTGTATAACATTCCGGCTGTCTTGTAGGGTCATACGCATGCAGCGCCTCAATCACTTGTCTTTGCTCCTGTATGCTGTCATCACATATCGCTATACGCAATCCAATACCTCCCTCCTTTCACAGTGCAATCCTCACAGAACTTTTTATGAGAAAAAATGAAATGTCCTATATTAATAAACGGCAGTCAGGCTTGACATTTTTGTAAAATGCTGAATCTGCTGCCATATAGGACAATATTACCATTTGGGCGGAAAGGACAGGATACAACTTGTCTGTCAAATTTTGGATCCATCAGCATAACTTGTCAATTCCTTTCCCGAAAATTTTCTGATAAAAAAGGGTATAGTTTCCCTTACCCGCAAAACAGTATACAATTTTATTATATCAGATTCTCTCTCATTTTGTTCGACCATTCGTGCGTTCCACCTGACCATTCGTGCGATGAGTGTGGGGCGCTGGGCTTGTCAGGAAATATTATTCAATTTTTATTTTTACCGGGCACATTCATGTTTTTATCAAAAATGCCTACAAGATTGGTTCGTAGTGACCGTCTATTGGCTTATACATGTGCCAGAATCCCTAAACAGATATGCTTCTTTTGTATCTTTATTTGTCCATTTTTCCTTTTTTCGGATGTGTTTTCCATGAAAATATCCCTTCCTGCTTCAATTTTGAAATGACCTAATCGAACAAAATGAACCTCCGGGCAGCCAGCACCTTTGAATTTTCTTTTGTTCTTTCCCCTGATTATACAGAATTCTTTATATAATCGCTACAGAAATCAAACATTTTCCCTTAATTGTCGTCCTATTATAAGGGTTAAGCCCCCTTTTTCATTGACTTTTCCCTTAATTCATGCTATGTTCTAAGGGAAAGAAAGGGGGATTAAGGGAATGAGGACATTTAACTATTCACAAATCAAAGACCAAAAGTGGGATTCCGAAATCCTTGGTCTGATAGCAGCTATCTATAAGGAAGCTGGCAAACAAGAGATGTACCTAAAGCAGAGGCCCGATGAACTTGAAAAGTTGGTTGAGATAGCAAAAATCCAAAGTACTGAAGCATCTAATGCAATTGAAGGTATTGTCACAACAAGTACCCGTATTAAGCAGCTTGTCGAAGAAAAAACTACTCCCAGGAATAGAGATGAACAGGAAATCGCAGGATATCGAGATGTACTCAGCATTATCCATGAAAATTTTGACACTATACCGGTTACTCAGAACTACATTCTCCAGCTTCATAAAATCATGTACAGCCACATGAACAATCCAATGGCCGGCCATACAAAAAATAATCAGAATTATATTAGTGCCACCTATCCGGATGGCCATACTGAGATTCTTTTTACTCCACTTGCACCATTTGAAACACCAGAAGCATTAGATAGAATCTGTGAAGAATATAATCGTGTCATTGGAAATTTTGAAGTGGAACCGCTCATTGTAATTCCTATTTTTATCCATGATTTTCTCTGCATCCACCCTTTCAATGATGGAAATGGGCGCATGAGCCGGCTGCTGACTACACTGCTGCTTTATCGAAATGGTTTCTATGTAGGTAAATACATTTCTCTAGAAGCAAAGATCGCCAAAAACAAGGACCTGTATTATAATACACTTAATCAGGTACAGCATGGATGGCATGAAGGTACTGAGGACGCTGTTCCATTTGTCAAATACATCCTTGGAACTATACTTGCAGCATACAAGGATTTTGATGATAGATATTCTATTGTGGAAAAAAAACTGCCCGCTATAGATATGGTGCGTATTGCCACACAAAATAAAATCGGACGATTTACAAAACAGGACATCCATGATCTCTGTCCTTCCCTGAGTATCAGTTCCATTGAAGGTTCACTTAGAAAGCTCATATCTTCTGGTGAATTAAAGCGGGAAGGTTCAGGAAAATCCACCTGCTATGTCCGTTTAAAATAAAAGGGGCTGTCAAACGATTTTTTTATCAGTATTTTATTCCAGCGATTCAAAATACTGCTCCACAAAACTCATGGCAATCCCCACGGCCGAAACTTCTTTTTTGAAGCTGCATGTCTTCAGATAAGTGGTATCATTTTCAAAACCATTATATTTTACAACCTTTTTACTCAGTTCCGCCATATATTTACCTATATATCCGCCCACATATCCTCCCAGGATGATGTCACAGTCGTAAGCCATGCGGAGATTGGTCACAGTAATTGCGAGATACTCAAGATACTCATCCCAGATCTTTTGAAAATCGGTATCGCCCTTATCCAGCCTTTCAAAAAACTGTTCGAGATTTCCGTTTGTGTGCCCGGCCAGTACCTGCGCAGAACAATATGCATCGACACACCCTTGTTTTCCACAGTAGCAGGTGCGGCCGCCCGGAACGATGACCATATGGCCGAACTCGGAACTTCTGTAGTCGTCGCCTTCATATATCCCGTTGTGGACATAGAATGATCCGCCTACAGAATTGCTCAGGGACAGGTACACTGCATTTTTTTCCAGTCTGTACATCTCTGCCATCGCGGCACTGTTTGCATCATTTTCATACCGCACGTCATATTCAAAGAGCTGGCTTAAGTTTCTCAGGCTTAAATTCTGAACCCGCAGAATGTGGGAAATAAGCAGTGTCTCATACTGCTTATCTATGATTCCCGGGAAGGAAATCCCGACCCCCAGAAGCTTATCGTGCGCAATCCCTGACTGGCCTGCAAATTCCCTGAAATGGCGGTATACGGTTTCATTATATTCCAGTGAATTTTCAAATTTCTCACGGACTCTTACCTTTGCCGTAAGTTCCCCTGTCAGGTCGATCATGACATAGCTGATATGGTTGCTCGTTATATCAATACCAGCGGCAAACTTTAAGCCTGCATTGACAGAAAGTGCCTTTGCCTTCCGGCCGCCTGTAGACTCATATTCCCCGCTCTCAATGATAATCCCACGCTGGATAAGCTCTTTTACATTCTGCAGGACGGTTGGCATGCTTAAACCTAATGTTGCCGCGATCTCGGGTTTAGAGGTCACACGCCTGTGCAGGATGAACCTGGCTACCCTGATTAAATTTGCTTTCTTCTTATCCGTGCCGCTGTCCTTATGCATATCCCCTGTTCCTTCCATAAATCGTTTTATAAAAGGATTTTACCCCTTCTGAACTAAATTTGCAACATTGCTTTTTCCATATATTCCTTAGGGCAGACCCCGGTCACTGACCGGAAGATGCGGCTGAAGTAAAACTGGTCTGTATATCCCACCCGTTCCGCAATATCCTTGATATAGGCCTCCGGATCCTGTTCCATCATCTGCATCGCTTTTTTCATACGGATACTGGTCAGGTAATTGCTGAAAGATGTCTCCTCATACGTACGGAACATCCTGCTTAAGGATGTCTGGGATACACCAAACTGCCTGCAGATACTGCCCAGCGTCATTGCCTCATCCATATGTCCCTTCATGTAAGAACAGATAGAATGGAAAAGCTGTTCTTTATTATCAATCTTTTCCTTCCCCATATCCGGGATGCACTGTCTGATGACCGTCAGTATATTCTCCTTCAGTTCATCCATATCGGACGCATAGTAAAAGGCATCGTCTATCATAAACTCCAGATCGACAAATTCCCTCTCTATTGGATAAAGGTTGCGTACCAGCTGAAAAATATATTTCACTGCAGATTCCACATAAATCTGACTACTTTTCTGTTTCCTAAATATATCGAATAATTTCTTCAATTCTGTTGGAAACTTCTTATCCTCTTTATATCGGATGCAGTATTCTACCTGTTCAAGCTGCTTTTTGGCCGTCTCCTCCTCCCCCGGATTCCGGCATTCCTGGCTGTCGCCGTTCAGGTACAACACCTGGTTTTCTCCGATTACCACCGATTCATCCAGCCTCCTGTACAGCTTTTTCACGATTTCGGGAAGTGCTTCCAAAGGGAATGATTCGTTGTACACAACTGCCGTCTGATATGTATAACCACTTTTTTCCCTCTCAAAAATGCGCTCCGCCATTCCCTTGAAGTCTCCGGAAAACAGTAGTTCCTCGGGGAAAAGATACAGTGCCTCCATTTCGTCACGCCCATAGATATACACTTTTTCCTCTTCCATAGAAAATATTTCGACGCCTGTTCTTCTGGAAAATCTTTTGGGAAGGCCGTTTTTCCGGTATATGGCCGCATAGTAATTTCCTGCCGGGAAATAGCGGTAAAGCCGGTCTGCATCCTCCGCCTGTTTCCCATTGCAGAGTGATCTTAACAGCCTGTTTCGTTTTTCATAATATAACGTATTCAGCTTCGGCTCCAGCCGGTCCATCAGCTTCTTCATATCCGATGGAGCCAGCGGTTTTAAGAGATAATCACATACCCCTGACTGGAGGGCACCCTTGGCATATTCAAATTCAGAATAGCCGCTGACGATTACTGAAAGCACCTCCGGGAACTCTTCCTTCACCTTTGCAACAAGCTGTATTCCGTCCATCACGGGCATTTTTACATCAGAGATCAGGATGTCCGGCTGTTCTTCCCGGATCAACCTGAGTGCTTCACCGCCATTTTCCGCCGTCCCCATAATCTCATACTGTGGACATTTCTTTTCCAGAATCATGCATACATGGTTCAGCGCCGTAGGCTCATCTTCTACTACCATAATTTTATACATTTTTATCATTCCTCTGTTCTATACTCAGATCTTCTGCACTTTGCCTTCTTTTTTCCCTGCATCCGATGATCACATCCGTCCCCTTTTCTTTTCCCGGACGGATCTCAAATATAAGATCATCGTTGTACAAAAGATACAGGCGTGCATAAGTATTAACCAATCCCATTCCACCAATTTCAAGTTCTACACTGCTGCGGTCATTTGTCAGTTTATTCCTTATGGAAGAAATATTATTATTTATTTCGTCCAGTTTCTCTTTCGTTATTCCATTTCCATCATCATGCACCTTCAAGAACCAGCCATCCTCTGTCAGTGCCCCGGCAACCTCCACCCTGATGATATCAGAACTTGACCCATACCCGTGATTAACCGCATTTTCCACGATCTGCTGAAGGACAATTTTCGGGAGCGGCTTGTTATAAAGTGCCTCATCTATCCGGATCTCATAGGAGAGCTTATAGTCATAACGGTGTTTCAGCAGGCCGAGATAGAGTTCCAGATATTCGATCTCTTGTTTCACCGATGCGTACTTATCCTTCGTGTTTGTCGAGTAGCGCAGCATCCCCGCCAGTTCACTGCATATATCACAGATCACCTCATCATCCGACACCATGCCCCGGTTGGAAATTACGTTCAGTACATTATAGATAAAATGCGGGTTCACCTGTGCCTGAAGGAGGTCGAACTGTGCCTGGAGCGAAAGCAGTGACATACGCTTTTCTTTTAGCATAGATGTGTTCAGGCGGTTCAGCACGTCTTTGTAGGAGACATACAGGGATTCAATCTCATCATTTGAAATCTTTTCCGGAATCTCAGCCTCCATATTATCCAGCCGGGTCGTCTCCATAAAATGCTGCAGCTGCTGGATCGGCCGGGTCAGCTGCCGTGAAGTCAGGTAAATATACCCAAGTGAGAGGGCAAGAGCCACGAACAACAGAAGCAAAGATACCGGGAGCACCTCCATAGCTGCGCTTTGGCTGATGTCCATGCGTGCGACTGTCATAAGGACAATATCATCTGTATCCGACTCCTGCATCAGGCACAATGCCTTCTCACCATCCGCGGTCTCAATCTCCTCGATATCCTTATCACGGCCCTGCATCAGGTTCCAGTAATACTCTGCCTTGACCTGACGTGCATCCGAATACAGGAATTCCCCTTCTTTCGTCATGAAAATATAGGTTATGTTTTCATCTGTATTCGCGATCATTTTATCCAGTGAAGCCTTGTCCTTCTGCACCTCCAGATATCCCATCTCCATCCCTTGTATCTCTTTCACGACAGAGATCACCTGCGGTTTGGAACGGCTGCCCCAGTCATCCTCATGGAGTCCTATGAGCACATTCCTGCCGCCCTTCCCGCTCACCCTTTCCACCCACGGGTAGGTCTGATAGGAGGCATCTGTATTCAGGGCGGTGTTTGTATAGTTATTATTTGCAATGGTCCTCCCGTTCTTATTGAAAAAGACCATGCGGTAAAATTCTTCCATTAAATAGTAGGAGTTAATTTTTGCACGGACAGTGGCAGTGGAGTCGCTGAAATACATGTCCGCATAGGAGTCTGTTTTCAGTGTGGCAAGCTTTTTCAGGGCATCCAGCACCTCAATATCCGACAGGACATATGTAATGGCAGATTCCATGCTCTCAAGCGTATCCTCCATCTGCTGGAGCTTCACATTCGAGACAGTCCGGATATTCCCGTATTCCCGCTCCTTGTACTGCCTGACATTCAAAGTATAGTATGCCGCCCCGAAGATTCCTGTGATCAGGACAGAAAAAATTGTATAAACAAGAATGATTTTCTTCTGGAACTTCATGCCGTCCCCCCTCTCCAAGTAAATGCATTATATCACAAAAAGACTGGCAGCAGAACCGTATCTGTCACGGTTCTGCATCCGGTCTTATAGTTTTCTTATTTATCCTTTGACTGCTCCTGCAACCATTCCTTCTACAATCCTCTTGTTGAAGAATATGAAAAGTATGAGCATCGGAATTGTTATCAGTATTACATCGGCAAAAAGCATATTGTAAGAACTGGAGTACTGCCCCATAAAGTTATAAAGTGTAAGCTGTACGGTTGCGTTCTCTGCCCCCGGAAGGAAGTACAGAGGATTGGTAAAGTCATTAAAGATAGTAACTGCATTCAGGATAATCACAGTGGATGTAACCGGCTTGAGCAAGGGAAAAATAATAGCGGAAAAGATCTTCCATTTTGAACATCCGTCCATATACCCTGCCTCTTCCAGTTCTATCGGGATTGAACTCATAAATCCTCTGAAAAGCATGATCGTAAATGGAATCTGAAGGGCCACTTCTATCAGGATCATTCCCCATATTGTTTTATAAAGGTGAATTCTCTGCAATACCCAGATCGTAGGCAGTATTGCGGCCGGAACCATCAGCCCTGCCATGATCAGTGAATTTACAATACCCATCACACGGTCTTTTCTTCTCTGGAGAACATAGCCTCCCATAGAACCTACGATAATGAGGATCAGGACGGAACCGACCACGATCAGTCCGCTGTTTTTAAAAGCCGTAAGTATCTGGTAATTATTCGCCTTAAACACCTCGGCAAAGTTTTCCCAGTGGAATTCTGTCGGCAGTGCGATACTCAGGAGATTGGCTTCCCTGCGTTCTTTGAGTGCATTTACCAGCATAAAAGCGAATGGTACAATAAATATGATAAATGCAGCCGCAACTCCTAATACATCACCCAGAAGATATAATCTTTTTTTCTTTTTCATGGTTATTCTGCCTCCTTGCTGAGCAGGAATTTCTGAAGCGGGAATGCCAGAAGTGCTATGACAGCAAACATAATTACATTTCCTGCCGTGGACAATCCGTAGAATCCTGCTGCATACTGCTTATAAACGGTGGATGCCATGACCTCTGTCGCATATCCCGGGCCGCCGCCTGTCATCGCCCAGATCAGGTCAAATGTCCGCATGCCGCCGATGAATGCCAGTATGATAACGGAATTCATGGCCGGCCGGCTGAGCGGCACTGTGATTGCCTTCAGCTGTTCCCATGCAGTAGCGCCGTCAATCGAAGCTGCCTCATAATAAGTCTTGTCAATCGACTGCATGCCCGCAATGAAAATAACGGTTGCAACCCCGACGCCCTTCCAGACATCCGTAAGAATGACTGCATATAAAGCTGTCTTTGTATTGCCGAGCCAGTCCATCCCTGTCCCGCCGAGCATAGTAATCACCTGGTTGATCAGACCCTTGGACGGATGCATTAAAGCGCAGAATGTAATACCTACTGCAATAGTACTGATCAGGTTTGGAAAGAATACTACAGATCTCAAGAAATTTTTCGTTTTAATCTTACTTGTCAGAAATACCGCCAGGAAAAATGCAATGATAAGTTTCAGCCCGCATGTGAGTATTGCATAAATCAGAGTGTTGATAACAGAGCTGTACAAAGACGAATCTGAGAAGAATGTCTTAAAATTATCAAATCCGCAAAACGTAAAACTGTTGAAATCCCATACCGTCATACTGAAGAAAAATGATATGACCATCGGCAGGAGGAAGAATACTGTGAAAATCACCATCGCCGGTACGATAAACCAATTCGAATATATTTTTTTCTTGTCCATTTCCACCCTCCAATTTTCGAAAGGTTCAAAGGGGTCTGACCCCTTTGAGCCTGCTTGTTAAATTTTTACCAGTCTAATCCAAGCTGCGTTGCCTGTTTTGCACAGTCTTTGTCGTATTTTTCAGCAGCTTCTTTTGCTGTTGTCTGCCCTGAGCCAAGCTCCTGACAGATTGCCGGACAATCAGCACCTTTTACCTGGCTGATGTATTCCAGCGCCGGTGCATTTTTTCCGGATTCAAAGTATGCCTGAATATCGTTTGCTACCGGGTCGTACGCGTTATCTGGCATCTCGTAACCTTTTACACAGTATGGGCCGTCCGGAAGAACTGCTTCTGAGTATGCGTCAAGTGCCTCATCTGAAATATAGAATTCCATGAATTTCAGGATCGCGTCTGTCTTATCACTGTTCTTGTTGCCGTAAAGAGCTGCCGGGTACCAGAGTGTGATTCCGTTATCTTCTGCACTATCTCCCGGTACTGCAAACACGCCGAGGTCATTGACCTGATCCTGGTACAGCTCATAAATGTTAGATAATGCCTGGGATAAGATGAACCAGTGGCCCGCTTCGCCGTTAGCCATGATATCGCAGCCGTCATCATATGTCGTTGCAAGGTAATCGCTGTTATAGTATTCTGTTGTATCGGCCAGTTTTTCAAAGCTTCTTAAGGCTGCAGGTGTAGTCGCCCATTTTGCCTCTCCCGCATCAAATTTTTCTGCGAACTCCGGATCACTCTGTTCCAGATTGTAGGCGTCTCCTAAGAATGGGACCTGTGCTGTCCATGAATCTGCATATGTACCTAAGATGGCTGTCTCGCCGTTTTCCTTTAACACATCACAGTTAGCCAGGAACTCGTCCCATGTCTTCGGGATTTCCAGATTGTATTTCTCATACATCGGTTTGCTGTAAACGATTCCTTCCGCCTGTGCGGACTGGTATGGGACACCGAATACCTTATCCCCGACGGAAACTGCTGATTTGTAGTTGTCATCGATCCTTGATACGAAATCTTCCCCTGAGATATCGATAAAGTATTCCGCCGGATTCAGTGCGTTTAACAGGGCACCTGAGTTGTAAAGGCAAAGGTCTGCCATGTCGCCCGATGCAAGTCTTGTCTTCACAATGTTGTCTCCGTCTGCCCCGCCCGGCCTTGTTTCAATATTCACCTTAATCCCGAGCTTCTCTTCTGCCTTTTTCGCAACTGCTTCAAATCCTGCCGTGGTAACATCCGTGTCGATCAAAAGTGTCAGTTCTGTCATATCCTTTCCGTCTGATGATGTGCCTGATCCTTTGTCAGAAGATCCGCATCCTGCCGCCATCCCCGCGATCATGGTGGCACATAAAAGCACTGCAACTATTTTCTTTTTCATTTCTTAATTTCCTCCTTGCTTTTGATAAATTTATGTTAACATGATTCTTTTTCGCTTAACATGGATAATCTTACAAACCGATATTGAAAATCCAGTCAAATGTTTTTATTCCATAAGATAGGTAATCTCGTAGATTCCGGAACCTGCCTCTGCCCGGTATCCCTCTCTTGTTTCCTCAAAAGCCAGCCCGCATGAGTCCAGTATCTCTGTCGCATTGTAAGGGCAGATCGATGCGGTTGTATTACATGGAACTTCTACGTGGAGTGTCACCCTATTTCCATCCACATTCCAGTCAGATACGATTTTTCCATATACACTTTCATAGGAAGCTTTCACGTAAACCAGCCCGCCTCCCGGATGAGGAGCAATGATGCTGTGCTTGTAGCCCGGATGCTTCTCGTCGCATTCAATTCCTGCCGCCGCCCGGTACAGCCACTCGCCGATGGCCCCGTAAGCATAGTGGTTGAAGGAATTCATATCCGGACTCCACATCGTCCCGTCCGGCTTCATGCCGTCCCAGTGCTCCCAGATTGTCGTCGCACCCATTCTGACCTGATACAGCCATGACGGGAAATCATCTTTCAGAAGCAGTTCGTAAGCCTCTTTTGTATGCCCGTTCTGGCTGAGTGCATGGCAGAAATAAGGAGTGCCGACGAATCCCGTCACCAGATGTCCGTTTTCTTTATCCAGAAGCCTTAACAGATCATCCACCACATTCTGTCTGAACGCCTCCGGCACAAGGTCAAAGTACAGAGAAACGATCTGTGCGGTCTGTGTCTGCACATTCATGTGTCCCGTCTCATCAAAGAATGTCTTCTGATAGGTATCCACAATCTCATTGTACAGCTTCCTGTATTCTTCTGCATCCTCCGTGCGTCCGATGATCTCTGCCATTTTCACAAACAGCCTTGTGGAATACGCATAATATGCGGTACAGGTCAGGTCATTCGGCGTTGCGCCGAAGTAACTGCCCTCTTCGGCATCCAGAGCCACCCAGTCGCCAAACTGAAGCTTATAATTCCAGATGTTTCCTACGGAATGTTCCTGCATGAATCCGATCCATGCTTTCATACTGTCATACTGCCTTTCGATAACGGTTGTGTCCCCGTAAGTCAGATAAAGTGTCCAGGGCATAATAATCGCCACATCGGCCCACGCCGCCGCAGAATGGTCCCCGTCCTTCATCAGCCGGTCAGCAGAAGACTTCCCGATCAGAATATCCGGTATGACATGGGGCACCCCGCCCTCATCTGTCTGGTCTGCCTCCACATCACGGAGCCATTTGCTGTAAAAGGTATAGGTGTCCTTTAAAAATGTAGCCGTACGGCAGAAAATCTGTGCATCCCCCGTCCAGCCCAGACGTTCATCCCTCTGCGGGCAGTCGGTCGGCACATCGAGGAAATTGCCTTTCATCCCCCATATAATATTGTGCTGCAGCTGATTGATATCCGGATTAGAACACTCAAACTCTCCCGTGACAGCCATGTCCGAATGCAGTGCATACGCTGTAAAATTCTCCTCTTTCAACTCTCCCGGATATGCGGAAACTTTCGCAAACTGGAATCCCTGAAATGAGAAGTGAGGGTGGAATGTTACTTCTTCGCTGTCTTTACATGTATAGATAATCGTTTCCTTCGCCGAACGCAGATTATCAAGATAAACATTCCCTTCTGCATCCAGCACTTCAAAGCAGTTCAGTTCTACCCTGTCGCCTGATCTGCCCTTGACCTTAAACTCGATCCAGCCCGTCATATTCTGTCCAAAATCAATGACCGTGTCCCCCTGCGGTGTCTGAAAGATTCTTTTCGCCGGAACCTCTGTAATCTGTTTCACCTTACAGCCACTCTGCGCTGACAGCACATCAGCCCGGAAAGGTACTGCCGCCACGTCCGCCCAGTTTTCCGTATTCAGCCCCGCCTCATTCCAGCCGGGAATCTCTCTGCGTGCATCATAAATCTCTCCGTCATATATTTCTGAAAACAGCACCGGGCTGTATATTCCCTTCCAGGATGTATCCGTCAAAAATGTTTCCCGTGACCCATCCACATACTCCACTGCAATCTGGCAGGCAAAGGCCGCTCTTGTCCCATAATGATTCCGCATACGCACGAATCCAACCGTACCTTTATACCAGCCTGCCCCGATATGGCCCGCTACTGCATTTACACTGCCCTCTTCCCCTGTTTCACCATACAGATAATCCGTGACGTCATAGGTCTGATAAAGCAAGTGCTTATTATAAGAAGTCCATCCGGGTGTAAACTCATCATCACCGACCTTTTTCCCATTGATATACAATTGGTACAGGCCAAGTGCGGTCACATGCGCGTATGCAGCCTTTACCTTTTTTCCGATTACAATCTCGTTCCTCACATAAGACCCTCTGCTGTCATCCTTATCCGCCTCTGTCTCAATCGTAATAAACTCCGCCTTCCAATCTTCCTCAGACAGCAGCGCTGTCACAAAGAAGCCTGTCTTCCATTCACTTGGCCCCCCATCTTTTGCAGAGATCCTTACCCTGATGAAATACTTCGTGGATGACTGGAGTTTCAGAGATTCATTGTCGATTACAACATGGGCCGATTCCCCGCTCTCTGTTACACCACTGTCATAAACCAGCTCTCCAAACTCCTCGTCCCTGCTGATCTGCAGTTCATAATTCTTCTGTATCACATGTTTCTGATCCGACACAATCACCCAGCCAACCTGTTCAATTTTTTCAATCCCGACAGGATTCTCCTGATAATTAATTAGAATTCTGGATAAACCTAACATCACTCGTTCCTCCTACATACTTGATAAGATAAAGTTAACATAATTTATCTGAAAATAGGATAGAGTATCTAGTCAACATGCATGGAGAATCCAAAAAGTTCAAAAGGGTCAGACCCCTCTGCAGAGGGGTCTGACCCTTTTGAACTTCATTGGCAGGCTATTCTGTCTATTTAGCCATATACTGTCACATATCGCGGCCATACCGCATTGTTTTATATACTGTTGTTGCAACTTCAATTACACACGCAAATACAATAATTGCCAGAATAACATTGGAAAGCGTCTGACCGTCCCATCCCAATACCATCTTCTTCTGCCAGAATACTTTCAACTTAAAATCATTATCAAACTGTGCTACTTCCCGGACAAAATCAGTATTCCAAAACGGAAGCACTTTCAGCACAATCACGGATAAAATAAGTCCCACTGCGTTTGTTATAATACTGCTCAGCATTACAAGCCTGCAGTAACATCCCGTCACAAGCTTTATGATCTCATCCACAAAACTAACCAGCATACTAAACAGGAACACCGGCAGGATGATATCCCACTTCGCCAGATTAAGCAGCGGAACATTCACCACTTTATCCCCTTTCACCGAGTATGCACCGAACAGCTGTGGTGCAAAAATGAGCAGACAGCTGAACAGGATCAGGAATACGATGGATGCGATACAGTCTCCCCGGCTGATCCTTGCTTTTTTGTCCGGTATGGGGTTCAGCATATCCGGTGTCCATGCCTTCTCCTTCTTCAGGTCGATCCTGACCTTCTGCCGCTCCATAAATGTAAAAATCAGTGTCACTGCCCCGAATACTGTCAGCCCTGCTATGATGATGTCATTTAAGAAGCGGACGATGATATAAAAAATACTACTATAGTCAATGATGCACTTCACAACTGCAGATATAAAAAGTCCCCCGGCCGTACATATAAGTACAATCTTCATCACCCACATATAATTGTCATAGTACTCCGGACTGATCATATAGTTCTTATCTTCCCTGTACTTCTTTGCAAACACGGCCGGATCCCCCAGCTTTGCAAATACTTGTTCCAGCGTCAGCCCTTCCAGCATATCATCTATAAGTTCCTTAAGCTCCAGCTCGATCTCTTCCCGCTGTGCCTTCGGAACACGTTTCGTCACTTCATATATATACCGGTTAACCAACTCCCGCTCTCTGTCTGTCATATCAATTCCTCCCGTAAAATCTGCTCCATATTAGCCGATAATCTTTCCCACTGTTCCTTCAGTTCTCTGAAAATGTCATCTCCCAGAAGTGTCCTTCTGTAATACTTCCTTGGCTTCGCCTCTCCTACATCCCACTGGCTGCTTAACAGTCCCTGCTTCTCAAGTCTCCGCAGCAGCGGATAGAGAGTATTCGGGTCTATCTCCACACCTTTCAGCTCCAGACTTTGTACGAGTGCATATCCGTACTTTGCTTCCCCTAACTGGCTCAGTACACTTAAAATCAGGGTTCCCCTCCTGAGTTCAGAGACCAGGTTCCCCATCAGATCTTTTTCTTCTCCCATAGCACCGCCTCCTTGTGTTTTTATTATACTGTGTGTCACACACTATTGTCAATAATATATTATATTTATTTTAACAATACTTTTATTTTCCTAATATAACTTTGCATAAGTTTTGTGGTAATGAGTGCGTGATATCCGCGTGAGAAACATACCTGCTGCGAGCCGAGGTATATATCCCAGCTTCTTTCAAGATCAATCCGTATAAACCCCGGCGAATGCGGCATTCTAAGTACTAACAGTCTGCACCGGAATATACAGACTGTAATATATAATCACCCTATCTCATATGGAGGTCATCATGAACAAAAAAACAGTTTACTGGACAGGCGGAATAGCCGCAGCCGTCCTAATCGTACTGATTTTCTGGGCCCTCTTCGGAAGAAATACCGGTGCCGGCTCTTCCGCCCAGGAAAATCTCAGCAGCTATATAAATGATGAAAATGAACTCATGGATCAAATGATGCAGGATATGGAAAATATTGCCCCGGCCGGTAACGCCGCCCTGGACTTCCTGACTGGAATGATCCCCCATCATCAGGCAGCTGTCTCCATGTCAGAAAGCTATCTGAAATACGGCGGTTCCGATGATGAACTGCGCCAGCTGGCCGAAAGTATCATACAGGTCCAGAAGCAGGAAATCCAACAGATGCAGACAATGATCGACGATATAAAAAAACAGGGCACCCAGAACGCCGGGCAGGAGCAGACATATTTGAATGCCTATGAAAAAATGCTTTCCGCACACCATATGGACCACGCCTCCCACAAGTCCCCTAAAAACGTAGATGATGCCTTCGCACAAGGGATGATCATGCACCACCAGATGGCAGTGGACATGGCCCGGGCCATCTTAGGAAACACAGATGAAGAGCAGGTAGCAGCACTCGCACAAAATATCATCGAATCACAGAATGCAGAGATTGGCCAGATGCAGGCCATTTTGAAAAGATCTTAATAAGTTCTCCCCAAAATAGGTTGACATTTTCTTCACTCCCCGATAAAATATACTTGCTCATCGGAGGGCGGATACTCACTAAGAAGTGATTTGCCGGATAAGATGGCAGGCTGAAATGCCTGCTTTCTTGTCCTTTTTTATTTTATCATTTTTATGGGGGACTTTTACACTATGAAGAAAAATACTGACTTAACACAAGGGAAAATACTGGGACCGCTGATGCGCTTTACCCTGCCCATCATGGCTGCCCTGATCCTGCAGACACTTTATGGGGCGGTTGACCTACTCGTTGTCGGGCAGTTTGCATCGCCTGCGTCCGTTTCTGCCGTAGCTACAGGAAGCCAGGTGCTCTATTCACTGACCGTCATCATCACAGGACTGGCTATGGGCGTGACCATCATCATAGGCCAGCAGTTCGGGCAGCGCAGGGAACATGAGATCGGCAATACCGTAGGCGCCGGAATCTGCTTGTTTGCTGCACTCAGCCTGACGCTGACCGCTGTCATGATGTTCATGACCCCTGTATTCGTCAGACTCCTCCACGCACCTCCGGAAGCTTTTGAATATACGGTACAATATGTCATGATCTGTTCCGCCGGAATCCTGTTCATCGCCGCCTATAATACCCTGGGGAGTATCTTCCGGGGAATGGGCGATGCGCGAACTCCCCTGATCGCTGTCATGATTGCCTGTGCAGCGAACATTCTTCTCGACCTTTTGTTTGTCGCGGCATTCAGGCTGGGGGCTTCCGGGGCAGCTCTGGCAACTGTTTTCTCACAGGCCATCAGCGTTGTTTTATCACTTATCATTATCAAAAAACGCGGACTGGCTTTTCCGTTTTCCAGAAAACAGATTAAGTTTGACAGGAAAATCATCCTGCGGATCGTAAAAATGGGCGCTCCCTGTGCTTTGCAGGACCTGCTTGTCAGCATCTCATTTCTGGCTATTACAGCTATCGTCAACCAGCTTGGTGTGATCGCGTCTGCCGGGGTAGGCGTTGCAGAAAAGCTGTGTGGTTTTATCATGCTTGTGCCCTCCGCCTACACGCAGTCCATGTCCGCTTATGTCGCACAGAACATAGGCGCCGGACAGCCGAAACGGGCAACAAAAGGCTTGTATTACGGAATGCTTACTTCCTTTTGCTTTGGCATTATCATGAGCTATTTCGCATTCTTCCACGGCGATCTCCTCTCCAGAGTCTTCGCGAAAGACAGTGCCGTCATCCTTGCCTCCGCCGAGTATCTGAAAGGTTATGCCATTGATACACTGCTCGTTTCCTTTTTATTCTGCTTCATCGGATATTTTAACGGATGCGGCTGCACAACCTTCGTTATGATACAGGGCCTCATCGGCGCTTTCGGTGTCCGGATACCGGTATCCTATCTTATGAGCAGGGCCGCAGATGCTTCGCTGTTCCACATAGCCCTCGCAACGCCCTGCTCCACCGTTATACAGATCGTCTTCTGCTTCTGGTTTTTTAAATGGGGGTACCCCTATTTCCAGAAAAAACAGGGCATGAGACAGAAGATAATAAGATAAAACTTTTTTGAAAAAATACTGGAGTTTCCTGCCGAAATTTGTTACAATATTTGAGGCACAGTTATATAACTGTGCCCCATATGCAGCAGTGGTCGAGTTGGCTGATGGCATCTGCCTCGAAAGCAGAAGAGCGGCAACGCTCCGGGGGTTCAAATCCCTCCTGCTGCGTTTTTATAATGACTGTTCACAGATGATTCTGTAAACAGTCATTTTTCATTTCCTTATTTCGCAGAAATCTATTTCCTCGTTACTATCCATATCAAAAGTCCGTATTGTCATCGTCTTTCCGTCCACATTCACAGACGTAACCACTGGAATCTTATCCTCCAGAAAAAATGCATCATACCCGACTTCTTTTTTCGTCTTCTTATAGAATTTGTTTCCTGTGGATGAACCGCCAGTCAGATAAAGGACTTCTCCTCTTTCCTTCTTCCCGCCATCCTTTCCCGTTGAATTCAATCCGTTCATATAATAAGTCCTCATATAGCTGTGGTCATGCCCTGCCAGCACAAGGTCCACATTGCACTCCGAAAAAACAGGTGCAAAATACTCCCTCTGCCGGATAATGTCATGATCATATGCATGAGAGCCTGCACTGAAGAGGGAATAATGCATCGTCACCACAATCCAGTCCGCTGGATATGTTTCCACCGTGTTTCTAAAAAACTCTATCTGTTGTACGGGTTCCGTGGACATCGAATCCAGTGCGATAAACAACACATTTTTATATAGGAAGCTATATTCCATCCCCTGCTGCCCTTCCCTCTGGAACTGTTTTTCATACAGGTCATTCCCCGCCTCATGGTTCCCCCGGTTGACTGCTGCCGGAAGCTCCTTTAACACATCAGGACTCCGAAACCCAAGATACTGCTTATTTGCTTTCTTCTTGTCAGAGCTGTCTGTCTGATCGCCTGCCGTAATAATAAAAGAAGCCTCCGGCACAAGGGACACACTCTTCTTTAAAGTTTCATCCCATTTTTTACTGTCTTCCTCCGTTCCCTCCGCCCCGATCTGCGGATCGCCCGCGAACAAAAAGGTGAACATCTCTTCTACTTGTGCAGTCCGGTAAATATAATCCCGGGACATTTTCCCACTGCCAGTTTCCAGAATCCGGTATACATACCTGCTGTCCGCCTCAAGTGCCGTCATACCGGCTGTATAGCAGAAGGCGCCCCCGACACCGCCTTTTCGTCTGCTAAGCGGTACGGACACATAGTTGTCAGCTTCTCCATCCCCGGACGGAATCCCGTACTGAAGTTCAAAATCAGACTTTTCATTCGAATACCAATTTACCTGTACACTCCTCTCATCTTCACCTACCTCCAAAATCAGCCCGGAAGTATCAAGCCGTGCTGCCTCTTGTATCAGGCCTTCCCTATTTTCTCCCTGTTTTTGGTCCTGCACAGAAAAAGCGATAAAAAAAGCTGCAAAAAGCAGGAGAATCCCCCCGATAATTGCAGCTATTTGGGCCCGGTCAGACTTGATAGAATTCTTATTCATAATTGCCTCACTGTCCTTTATCTTGCTGGAATCTGCCGTACCAGTCAATTTTATACTGTACATTTTATGCATGAGATAACCTCTTGATTCTCTATAAATCAAGGGCAGAAGATTTTTGAAGGCCCTTTATTTCAACTGCAGGATTCTCTTACTTCCCAGATATGTCGTAATATAATATACAATATATACGCCAAAAACAATCAAACCCCCGGCACCGATAATCGTCAGCTTTGTTTTGGCATCAAAGCCTTCAAACTCGCTAAATACGACACCTACAATAACGCTTGTATGAATGACCGCCAGCAGCAGAGGCATGCCGAAGTAAACCCTTAGCTGTTTTGTCACTGTCTGTTTCATATTCCTCTTTGATGCCCCCAGCTTCTTCAGTAGGTTATAGCGTTTTATATTATCTGCTGAATGGGCCATCTGCTGGATCGCCAGAACCGCACCGGCTGTAATCAGGAATGTCATACCCAGATACAGCCCCAGATATGTGGTCAATAGATTATCCGCTGTGAGGGAAACCATTGTTTCCTGCCTCGTCCACAATTGGAAACCTGTCACGTCTGCATTGAACCAGCCATCGTAAACCTTATCGCCAAAAGATTCATCCTGACTCAGATAGTTAAGATCTACGAACCACATGTCCCGTGTCAATTCCTGAACCTTACTCTGCGGCACAATGATTGTTCCATTCTCAGATAATATATTCTGATTCTTCCAACCGGCACGGTAAATCCCCTTTGGTGCCAGAGATAAGGATGTATCACCTATGGTCAGTGTTTTCGGATTCCTCTGGAACTCTTCCAGCTTCTTTTCCATCACAGGGAATGCATATGACACTGCATACTCCCCTTCTTTCAGTTGTACCGGTTCTTGATTCTGGGAGGCTAAGATTCGATTATAGTCCTCCAGCCCCAGAATCGTAAGCAGGGACATCTGCTGCTCATATGCTGCATACTCTGCTTCGTCATACCCTTCGAATCCGCCAGCCTCATGACTTATTTCTACCTTATGATTCGTTTCGCTTTTCTCGTATTCCGCCTTCTCTCCCGAAAGGAAATCCGAGGTAAGGGAAGGTGCCGTGTAAGTCCAGAACGCCTCGTAAGAATTGGAATACTTCTGCAGGTCAAATCCTGCTGACTTCAACAACTCCATCGGATCCTCTACATCTTTACCTTCCACCGATGAATAATAAATGGAAGCATCATACGGTGTCGAATACTCAATCCCATTCGTCACGTATTTCCCCATTCCAGGCCCCAGAATGATTAAAGATAACGATAAGAACAACAGAACAGAGGTCATTGCAATTGAAGTACTTTCTGACTTCAGCCTGGAGGAGAACTGGCTTGTCGTGAATAGGTTCAGGTTCTTAAAATAATATCGTTTGTTCATCTTTTCCAGTCTGGTCGAAATTCTAAGGACAGACTTGATAAAAAACAATGTCCCCAGCATGAGCAGTACCACGCCCTGCCCCAGAGCCCTTGCAATATCCTCCTTGGCCACAGTGATGAGTATATAATATCCACCTGCGGTTAAGGCGATTGACAGCACTGCAAACAGCCATCCTGCACCTATGCCTGCCGCTGCCACAGTTTCATTCTTCCGGTCTGAATACAGCATATCCAAAAGGCTCATTTTCTTTAATTCTTTTGTATTAAAAAAGTGTACGAAAATAAATAAAATTCCGAAAAACAGCACGCTCAGCCCTATTGATTTAAAAGAAACCATAAAACGATAGGACTCCAGGCTGATCCCTGCCAGCTTTGCAGTCAGCAAAGACAATATCTGTGCCGCAAAGATTCCCATGACCAGACCTGCGACCAGTGAAAATGCGCCTATACGCAGCGTTTCTCTCATAAGAATTCCGTTCAGTTCCTTACGCTCCATTCCAAGCGTCGCATAGATTCCCATTTCCTTTTTTCTCCGCTTCAGCAGAAAGCGGTTTGCATATACGACCAGCGCGCCCATGATAATGCAGACAATCACAGAAAATCCGTTCAGCATGCCGGACGAAAAAGCAAGATAATTCAGCTTATCCTCGATTCCCAATGAAGTGAACTGGGTACTTATGGAGTTAAAGCTATAAAATAAGCATACAGAAAGAGCCAGAGTAAAAAAATAGATAAAATAATCTTTCGCACTTTTCCTTACATTCTTTCTGGCAAGTTCATCGAAAAGCCCTGATGTGGACCTGTTTTTTATTTTCTTAAAGGGCATGGCTCTTCTCACCTCCCAGAAAAGAAACGACCTGCATGATTTCATCAAAAAATTCTTTCCGGCTCTTCATGCCCCTGACCAGTTCATTGAAGATTCTTCCGTCCTTTATGAACAGAATACGCTTACAATGGCTTGCAGTAAATGCATCATGAGTGACCATCAGTATCGTCGCCCTCTTATCCTCATTCATGATTCTAAGACTTTCCAGCAGCATGCCCGCTGATTTAGAATCCAGCGCCCCTGTCGGTTCATCCGCAAGGATCAGGGCTGGATTCGTCACAATCGCCCGGGCACAGGCAATACGCTGCTGCTGTCCCCCGGACATCTCATATGGATATTTATCGAGAATAGACTCTACATCTAAATCTGATGCTGCCTGCCCGACTATTTGGGGGATCTTCGAAGGTTTCACCCCGTTGATTGCCAGTGCCAGAGCAATGTTATCTCTACCGCTCAATGTGTCCAGAAGATTAAAGCTTTGAAATATAAACCCCAGTGCTTCCCTTCTAAACCTTGCCAGTTGATTCTCGTTCAGATTGGTCACATCCCGCCCACTAATCAATATCTTTCCGGCCGTCGGACGGTCTATCGTGGAAATACAATTCAAAAGTGTCGTCTTTCCGCTCCCGGATGCCCCCATGATTCCGATATATTCTCCTCGTTCTACTTCAAAGCTGATATGGTTAATCGCTTTCGTAACGGTACCTTTTGTTTTATAAAATTTCTGCAGGTTTTCAATCTTTAAAACAGGATTCATAATCATACTCCTTTTCCTTTTTAATGGGATCATTTTATCACAGGGAAAAGGGCACTGCTACTTCATTACATAACAGCAAGATTACATTTTTGTAATATTTTTCATCCCTTCCTCACCAGCCGTCAGGAATTCAAGGGAAACAACCGTACCTTCCCCCTTCACCGAGGTAAGTGACAGTTTTGTCCCAAGTTTCCTGCATAAGATATCGCACAAATAAAGCCCAATACCGGTCGACTTTGTATATTCCCGCCCATTGCTTCCGGTGAAACCTTTGCGGAATACCCGCTCCACATCTTCCGGCGGTATTCCGATCCCGTTATCCGAAATAGACAGGCATACCTTTCGCCCTACTCTGACAGCCGAAAAAACAAGCTGCGGTTTCCGCTCCTTGGAATGATACTTCACCCCGTTGGAAATGATCTGTCCCAATACAAACCTCATCCACTTCAAATCCGTAAGGACCATGATATCGAGCCCCTCGAATTTTGGCGTTACTTTCTCGGCAATCATATCTGCCGCATGTTCCTTCACACTGCTCATCACCAATTCCTTCAGAGACACGGCACGTATCATATAGTCATCCTGCAGGCTGCTGCTTTTACTGTAATACAACATCTGGTCAATAAACTTTTCTATCCGGTTCATCTCGCCGGAAAGACTCCGCGTCACCTCATCCCGGTGGTTCTCCATGATCAGTCTGGACACTGCAATGGGGGTTTTGATCTCATGCACCCACATCTCTACATAATCCTTATACTCCTGAAGTTCCGCTTCCTGACTCGCAGCCCTGTCATTCATATATTTCTCATCTCTCTGCAAAATATAATACAAAATTTGTCCTTCCTGAAAAGAAGGTTCCGTTATCAGTTCCGAGAGATATGCAATCTCATCCACATCCTCTGCATATTCTAAAAGCTTATCATAGAACTCTTTTCTGGAAAAAAAGTCATGCAGGAACAAAAGCAAAAGACCTGCCAGATAGAATCCCTCTATCACACAGGTCACTGCAATGGGTGTCTCTATCAACAGAAGAAGCCCCCATCCGGCAAACAAAATCACGGCAAATATAAAGATTGATACCCATTTATCCTGACAATAGCGTGAAAATTTCATATAATATACCCCTGTCCCCGTTTTGTTTTCAGATAGTCATTCAATCCCATGTCTGCAAGCTTCTTTCGAAGACGGTTGATGTTGACATTCAATGTGCCCTCCTCCACAAATTCTTCCATCTCCCACAATTCTCTGATCAATTCATCACGGCTGACAATCGTCCCTTTATGATCCATCAAAGTCTTCAGTATCCCCAGTTCATTTTTTGTAAGCTCCACATAATTTCCTTTATAGGATGCCCGGCTTTTTCCAATATCCAGTGTCAGCCCCAGATGTGACAATGTAAGGCTGTTTTTATGTCCATTTGTCCGAAGCAGCACCGCTGATATATGGGCCAGAAGAATATGGATATTATATGGCTTCGTAATAAAATCATCTGCCCCCTGATTCAGGCTCATCAGTTCATCCATGTCGCTGTTCGAGCTTGTAACAACAATAATTGGTATATTAGAAGCCTCTCTGATACGCCTGCAGATATAAAACCCATCATGAACCGGAAGGCTCAGATCCAGCAGTACCAGATCCGGCGCCTCCCGCAGAATATCCTCTGCCACCCGGTCAAATTCTTTTGCTGCAATGCACTCATACCCATTCTTTTCCAGCACGCTGCAAAGTTCATCCCTGAGGCGTGCTTCGTCTTCTACTATATAAATACGTTCCATGACCTGACCTCCCCATTTGGTAAAAAGAGCTTCACCTGCGAAACCACCGCATGTGAAGCTCCCCTATGAACGAAATTAACTTGAAACTCTAGAGCGTATTTGATAAATCATGTATACGGCTGATTGTCCCAAATGAATTATCAAACACGCTCTAACCTTTTGAGAACCTGTTCAGCAGATTCGGAATGATGTTCTTAGCGATCACAGTGTTCATCCCCTGCGGATTTACAACAATCCCTTCTACATTATTTCCCAGAACCTTCTGAATATTTACAAAGTCCACCATATTAGCCTTAAACTTTCCTTCCGTATTAAACTTCTGGAATTCATTATAGTCTGTGAAAATCGGCTGGAACATCTTACCTTCCTTATTCTTCACACATGGGAGCTTGATGTTGGAGCCATCTTTATCCGGCTTTTCCCCCTGTACCTCGATCGCCATAAAGAATCTGGAACGGATCAGGTTCACGACCATCTCCTCTTCCAGCTCCGGCAGTTTCGGCTTCTCATTATTCGGCTTTGCCCGAAGCAGCTCCTGCATAAAATACAGGCCTGTCAGATGCATCTGCGGGTTTACTAACGGCTGCTTTTCCTTTGGCAGCTTAGAATAATCAGGCTGTACAACCAGCTTGTCCAGCGGAATCTTCGTCGTCATCTCCTCTTCCACAAATACAATCTCGTTAACCCCAACCAGATACAGTCCGCTGTAAAAACCTAGCAGCTGCTTATTCTCCAGACGCACAATCATCAGCAGGTCCTTCTCCTCATCCCTGCGTTTCTCGCCAAACTCTTTTGCCTTATCCTCCGTAGTAAAAATCCACACCTGATCATTAAAAGTTTCCTCATCGCAGGTAATGAACGGCATTCTCGTCCCCTGGCTGAATGCGACATATGTAGTTTCAAGCTTCTGCAGCTTCTTCACTTGAATTTGAAAATTATTGTCCATGATAAACCTCGATTCATTTTCCTTATATTAGCGGTTCCCAAAGTCATCCAATTGCATACATTGTATAACCCTTTGAGCCTGATATTTTAAATTATACTATAGTATTCTTATGGACGCAAATAATTTTCAGGAATCTTAGTTTAGCTTTCTATCCCTTCTGGGACGTAAGTATACCAGTACATCTCCGGTTTTACCGGGGTTTTCAAATCCTCTGTATTATTTTTATAAGTAACAATTGACAGTTCATGGTCTCCTGATGAGGAAATCTCCATCAGGACCATCTCTTCTTCCGCAAATCTGTAATTCTTTCCATATAGCACTTCTTTAAATTCAGCGTCAGCAAAATCATACTGATACAGTGCATCCGCATTTATATAGTATAGAAGACCAGTGGACGGATCACATATCATTTTGTCAATAAACCCCTGCTTTCCTGTCGTTCTGCTGCCTTTAAGCAAAACCGGGTCCAGAGATCCTCGTAGCTTTTCATCAGCATCCACAGGCTCACCCGTCAGTGCATCTAATATTTCAATATGATCAATTCCTTCTATGAATATTTTGTCATTCATAATACAGAACCCATTAATCTGTCCACTCATTTTATCAAACGATTCCTTTAGCGCTCCTGTTTCCCCATCAAACACGAAAATCCCATCCCTCTGGTTTGTCCCGTAAATCTGAGAATCATAGTACTGCAAAATGCTTATTTCCTGATTAGACATATCCGATGAAAGCTCTATAAAGTCCCCCTGTAAGTTCACCTTATAGTATTTTTTCTGACGATTTGCTGTATCCGCCCCTTCTTTCAGTAAATCCACCTGTACTCCACATATCAGACTGTTATCCTCCACGAATAATGCCTCTGATACCAGACTATACTGCAGCATCTCAGGTAAATCCAGCACTCTCTCCCAAGACTCTCCTTTGTCATCAGTCTTCCAAATCAGAGAACTTTTCTGCCTACCTTCACTGGATGCAATTAAAATGGTATCCCCACTTTTTCTGACATCCATGACATTCACAGCTTCCTCGGGTAGAGAAACCTTTTCTTCCACAAAGTATTCCAAACCGGTTTTAATCTCTGCTATCTGTTCCCTATCCTGTTTTTCCACTTTCTCTTCCCCTGTCTTATTTTCTTCCTGCGGAGGGGTTTTCTTCGCACAACCGATTGTTCCCACTACACAAAGACAAATAACCAAAAACTTTACTAATCTTTTCATCCTGCTCCCTCCTTAATTAAATTTTATATAACATCATCACTATTTTTATTATTAATTATACCATTGCTTTCTTTGAACATGGTTTCATTTTTTGAATTCTTGTCTTTTCCAATAACATTTTCTGTTTATTTATTGATACATTTTACACTGACAGATTTTTCAAAGTACAGACGGCTTGTCAACTACGTGCTTTTGTCGTAAAATAATGGTTAAAAGGCCGGAACTCTCCCCACAGGACAACCCCCGGCCCATTAGGAGGTTTTATTTATGCACGTGGGCAGCAAGGCTCAGAAAAAGGAAAAATCGGCTATGACTGTTTCGCTGTATGGCAATATGCTTTTTGTTATTCTGGAACTTATCATGGCAGTTTATACAAGTTCCCAGGCGGTTCTGCTGGATGCAGTCTATGACGGCGTGGAGTTCGTCATGCTGCTGCCATCCATCTTTCTGATACCGCTCCTCTACAAACCTTCCAATGAAAAGCATCCTTTCGGCTATATGCAGATAGAGTCTATGTTTGTCGTTGTCAAAGGTGTGACTATGGCGGCCGTAACGATCGGACTGATCTTTAATAACATTGATATCATGCTGCACGGCGGGCGGACTGTTTCCTTCGGGACGATCGCGTGGTTTGAACTGGCTGCCTGTGTCTTAGGTGTTGCAGTATCAGTGTATCTGCACAGGAAAAATGAAGTCATGAATTCCCACTTAGTCGAGATGGAGATGCACGGCTGGCAGCTTGACAGCGTGGCCTCCCTCGGCATGGCGGTTGCATTCTTTCTTCCGGTTGTCATTCCCTTCGGACCTTTAAAAGGCATTATCCCTTATCTCGACCAGATCATTACTGTAGTTCTGTCCATCTGCATGATTCCGACTCCGGTCAAAGCGGTCATTACCGGGTTGAGAGACTTATTCCTGCTGCCCCCGGAAGAGGAAACAGTAGATGAAATCAAAGAAACCGTAGAGCCTATTCTGGAAGCCTACGGTTATGAAAAGCTATATTATGATATTGTCCGTACCGGACGCAAACTGTGGATCAGCGTCTATATTACCTTTGACCGGGATGAAGTCTCTATCCGCAGATTCAAGATCGTACAAAATTTCTGCATACAGGCGCTGGCGAAAAAGTTTTCGGACTTCTACTTCGAGCTGCTCCCTGATATAGAATTTACACTGGAGGATGAGAAGCCTCCCGCGTCTGAAGATGTCTAAAAAAACAGAAAGTGAGTAATAGAAAATGGAATCACCCTTTACCCTGAAAACGATTGCCCATATCCGTAGTGACTTTCCTGAAAAATTCGGGATTCCGCGACAGAGCGGGCTGATAGAAGAGCTAAAAGCCGACATCCTGTTCGAGCCGGACTACCGCACCCCTGACGCCTTAAGGGGCCTTGAGGAATATTCCCATATATGGCTCATCTGGGGGTTTTCAGAATCGGTCCGTGATGGCTGGTCACCCACCGTGCGCCCTCCCAGACTGGGCGGCAACCAGCGCATGGGTGTATTCGCGACCCGTTCTCCGTTTCGTCCCAATCCACTTGGACTCTCCTGTGTCCGCCTCACCGGAATGGAACATACCAGTGACCGGGGCGTCATTCTCCATATTACAGGAGCCGACCTGCTGGACGGCACACCCATCTACGACATCAAGCCTTATCTTCCTTATGTTGACAGCCACCCGGATGCCCTGGGGGGATTCGGCAGTCTGCATAAGGATTACCGGCTTGAGGTGGACTGTCCTCCCCGCTGTCTTAAGGAGATTCCTGCACAGCACCTCGACTCCTTGCTGGCAGTTCTTGCCCAGGACCCGCGTCCATCCTATCAAAGCGATCCAGACCGCATCTATGGGATGAAATACGCCGGCATGAACGTGAGGTTCTATGTAGACGGAGATATCCTGCATATCTGTAAGATCGAAAAACTGTAGTATTACCGGTAAGTACGCCGTTCTGGCCAGATAGATACCCGGACGGCGTTTTCCTCACTCTCCCAGATACCGTTCTTTTTCTTCCCGCTCCCGCAGCGCCCGCAGTGTATTATCATGCAGGGTTTCCTTCTCATACTTATTCTGTTCCAGAAAGTAGGAATAAATAATATCCAGCATAATAAGCACCGGAAACTGCGGAGAGATGACATTCCCGTGATTCAGATGACGAAGCGATGGCAGAAGCAGCACTTCATCACAGAACTCTTCCAGCATTTCCTTATTCCTGGCAGTCACCATCACGGTACGTGCCTTTCTCTTATGTGCCTCTTTTAGCAGATAAAGCACTTCCTCCTTCTCACCGCTGATACTGATCCCGAACACCAGGCATGTCTGGTTCTGAAACACGGCCTGCATACGCATCAGGTCACTGTCCTGTATGGAATCAATATCCACTCCGATCCTCATAAACCTCAGTTTCATTTCCCTTGCCGCCAGACCGGAACTGCCCATCCCACATACGAACACTCTTGCGGCCTGATTCAGATAGCGGCTGATTCTGGCGATCTGTCCCTCATCCACAAGGCTGTATGTCTTATTCAGAAGTTCCTGATAGACATTGAGCACCATCCTCGTATTCCCGGTAATAGACTCCGGTTTCTCAACAAAAGTTTCTTCATACTGGTAAACAAATTCGCGGTAGCCCCTGTAACCACATTTCTTCGCAAAACGGGACAGCGACGCCTCCGAGACAAAGAGCTGCTCCGCAACAGCCTTTGCCGAAAAATCCATCTTCTTCCTGTTCTGAATGAAAAAATCGGCGATGTTTTTTTCTACAGTTGTAAAATTATCATAATTTGATTCAATAATCGGTACTACGGACTTTACATAATATTCCATCACTCACCGGTCCTCATCTTCTCCTGTATTTACCCATGCTTCTTCGATACATTGCCTGAGAGCTTACATTTTACCATGCTTCTCCATAAAATGGTAGAATGCCCCAAGCATTCCCGCATCATTTCTATGCTTCGCAAACGTGATCGTTGTACAGCGTGCTATGCTCGGAACAAGATAGCCCGCGACTGCCCCCTGAATCTTTCCTTTCAGATATTCTTCCTGGGCCATGATCCCGCCGCCGAGCACTACAGTCTGCGGATTCAGTACATAACAGATATTTGCGATGCCCCTCCCGAGGATGTCCACCATCTCCGCGATCGCCTGAATGCATGTCTCATCTCCTGCTTTTGCTTCTTCAAATATATGGTAACCACTCCACTTTTGCAGTGGTTCGCCTTTTCGTTCGGCTACTTTCTTTGACAAAATGCTGGCCGCCCCGAGAGTCTGGAAGTCACTGTCAAACATATGCATATATCCCACTTCGCACGCACTGTTGCTAAAACCGTGGAAAACTTTGTTATCCAGTACAATACAGCCTCCTATCCCGGTCCCTATCGTCAGCATCAGTGTGCTTGAGCTGTTCCTGGCTGAACCGGACATGCTCTCTGCAAGTCCTGCACAGTTCACATCATTTTCCACTTCACACGGAATCCCGAATTTCTTCTCCATCACTGCCTTAAACTTTGTGCCCGCATAGTTAGGGATCAGCGGTGCAGCATAGAAGATCTCGCCTTTTTCTGTATCAACCATTCCCGCCGTAGAAATACAGATTCCACTGATTTCACCTGCTTCCTGCGCGTCACGTCCTTTTAGTTCATTTACGATACCGACCGCCTTTTCCAGAATAGCCGGGCCGCCCTTTTCCGCCTCTGTCCGCATTTCCCTGCGTTCCAATATCCGACCGTTTTCATTTATAATTCCGTATTTTATAGCTGTGCCGCCGATATCTATGCTTATATATTTCTCCACCGCAGTTTCTTTGTCTGCTTTCTGCAATGCCATGTCCGAAACTCCCTTCATACCTGAACAGGCCAGACACCCGCTGAACAGGTGCCTGACCTTTTTTACTATTTTACAATTACTGGATCTTTACTTTAAAGATCGCCTTCTTAATTAACTTGGGCTCATCCACCTTCACAGCCGTGCGGTGTGCGTCATGTGGATAACAGACCAGAAAATCCCCTGCATCCAGCACAACATGGCCGTTTGCCCCGCCCTGAAGAGGAAGGAAATCCTTTTCTGGCTGGAACTCTTCTTCCTTCATATTTTCAATGAAGTTCACATCGATCTGTTCAGGCCCGTCCAGCATGACATGGATGTCCAGATACTCTCTGTGTGCCTCCCAGAAACGATCTTCCGGCGTCGTTGTCGTATATTCCACGATATTTACAAACAATCTGTCTCCGTCTATTTCATGAGATCCTTTTTCAAATGAAATCAGATCATGTTCCTTTGCATAGGCAAAGCATTCCTGAATCTGGCTGTCCAGAAAGCTGTACTCGCTTAAATTACGGATGTTTCCAAAAATCATAATTCTGCTCCCTTCTTTTTATTTTACAATAGATTAATTTTTAAAGATAGTTGTATTTGGAGCCGGTACAGAAGTATCACCCTTTACTTTCCTCCAGATCAGGCTCGCAGGAATTCCTACAACAAGAGATACTGCAATTGAGATCAGTGAGTATGACCAGATAGTAACGCTTCCGGCTGGTGCAAAGTACTTAATACCGATCATAACAGCAGATGCCGCGATGAATGCCAGCGTAGCACCGAAGGTATTTGCAATTTTTGTAAATGCACCGAGTATAAATGTTCCGACAAGGATACCGAGTACGAGACCCATGAATCCGTTGAACCACTCATATGCCGATTTTACTCCACCGTTTGCGAGTACCATTGCGATCACGATTGCGAAAATACCTACAATCAGAGATACGTACTGCCCTATCTTTGTCTGCTTTTCAAAGCTCAGTTCCTTTTTGGTCAGGCGGGACTGGATATCCAGTGTCCAGCTGGATGCTACCGAATTCAGCCCCGTTGACAGTGTAGACTGCGACGCCGCGTAGATGGCTGCCAGCAAAAGTCCTGTAACACCTACCGGAAGCTCGAAAGCAATGTAGGAGGCAAAAATCTGGTCCTGGGCTGCTGCCGGCGGAAGTGCGTTCTGCTGGTAGAACACATACAGTCCGGTACCGATCAGGTAGAATACAGTTGCAATAAAAATAGATAATGCTCCGTTTGTCAGCATCATTTTATTCAGTTTCTTTGTATCCGTTGTTGTTGTAAAACGCTGTACAATATCCTGGCTTGATACATAGGAGCCCATTGTATTGAATCCGGCGCCCACAATCAGGATAAATACGCTGTCTTTTAAGATATTGATATCAAATACCGGCTGGTCTGCTGCAAGGAATTTATGGTCTGCGGCAAAGGCACCGAAGATTGCCCCGATCCCGCCATCGATATGTGCAAGAAGGAAGATCAGCGCGAACGATACACCGATCAGCAGCACGGAACCCTGTATGAAGTCTGTCCAGAGCACGGACTTCAGACCGCCTGTATATGAATATATAATTGCAATAATTCCCATGATGATGATCAGGATATTTACATTAATGCCCATCAGGTTTGAAAGTACCATACACGGCAGATACATGATAATTGACATACGTCCCACCTGATAGATGATAAACATCACCGCACCAAGTACACGCAGTCCCTTGCTCCCGAAACGCAGCTCCAGATAATGGTAAGCCGTGTCGATATCCAGTTTGCTGTAAATCGGAAGGAAAAACTTAATTGTCAGAGGGATAGCAAGAAGCATGCCTAACTGTGCAAACCACATAATCCATGTCCCAGCATAGGAGTTCCCTGCCAGTGACAGAAATGAAATCGGGCTCAATAATGTGGCAAATATGGATACGGAAGTGACCCACCACGGCACCGTCCCGTCGCCCTTAAAGAATTCTTTTCCCTTCATATCCTTTTTCGCGAAATGAAGTCCGGCAAATAATACTGCTGCCAGATATACAATCAGTATTACAAGATCAATGACTGTAAAGCCCTGCATATTTTCTTCCTCCTAATATTTTGCTTTTGCATCTGTGATCATCTTTGCAGCTTCTTCTACGACTGCCATGTCTGATTCAGTAAGGCCCGGAAGCGGCTTGCGCACTCCGCCCAGTTCAAGCCCTTCATTGATCTTTAAGATTGCTTTAATCACACCGTACATATTGCCGTGTGCAGAACACATTTTATAAATGATCGCATTGACTGCATACTGCAGTTCTCTTGCCTCTTCCATTTTTCCTGCTCTTACGAAAGCATCCAGTTTCAGGAATAATTCCGGCATTGCTCCATAAGTTCCACCAATTGCTCCCTCGGCCCCTATCACGCGTCCACTCATGAACTGCTCGTCCGGTCCGTTAAAGATCACATAATCCTCTCCGCCTGCATCCTTGAACATCTGGATATCCTGCACCGGCATGGAAGAGTTCTTTACGCCGATCACCCTCGGGTTCTTTCTCATCTCTGCAAACAGATTCATAGTCAGTGCAACACCTGCGAGCTGGGGAATGTTATAGATCACAAAGTCTGTGTTCGGTGCTGCCGAGCTGATGTCGTTCCAGTACTCTGCAATCGCATACTCAGGCAGATGGAAGTAGATCGGTGGGATTGCCGCGATAGCATCCACGCCAAGACTTTCTGCGTGAGCCGCCAGCACTTTGCTGTCCGCGGTGTTATTACAGGCAACGTGTGCGATTACAGTCAATTTCCCTTTTGCCTCTTTCATCACATTTTCCAGAACGATCTTTTTATCCTCAACGCTCTGATAGATACATTCCCCTGAAGACCCGTTCACATACACGCCTTTTACCCCTTTGTCAATAAAATAGCGTGTCAGCGCCTGTACTCCATTCGGGCTTATATTCCCCTCTTTGTCATAGCATGCGTAGAACGCCGGGATAACTCCTTTGTACTTGTCCAGATTTCTCATGATAAATTCTCCTTTTCTTTTATATAGAATATGCGGCCATATAGTTACCCTTTTTATATGCACCTGTCTCCTTGCACCGTCCCGTTGTGTGATGCATCCTTCTGCTTACATTCTTGTGAAAATGTCAGTTATTTTAACGCATCCGCAAATGGCTTCGTAATCAACTGCGGTCTGGTAATGATTGAACCTACTACCACGGAAAATGCCCCCAGTTCAATCACCCGTTTTGCCTTTTCCGGTGTATTGATATTGCCTTCCGCAATGACCGGATGCTTTACATTGGCTACGATTTTGCGAAGTATTTCGAAATCATTTTTTTCTATCTTATAGTCCCTGCTTTGGTCCGTATAACCAACCATCGTTGTGCCGATAAAATCAAATCCAAGCTCATCCGCGTGAAGCGCCTCTTCCACAGTGGAGCAGTCCGCCATAAAAAGTTGTTCCGGATATTTTTCCTTTACCTGTACAAAAAATTCATCCAGACTCACCCCTCCGGGGCGTTTATCAATCGTCGCATCCATAGCAATGATCTCAGGTTTCACTTCCATGAGCTCATCAATCTCTTTCATTGTCGGTGTAATATACACTTTACAGTCTTCGTAATCCCTTTTTACAATTCCGATAACCGGAAGGTCTACCTGCGTCTGTATCTCGGCGATGTCTTCTTTTGTATTCGCCCTGATTCCGGATGCCCCGCCTTCCTTTGCCGCCAGTGCCATTCTTCCCATAATAAAGGAAGAGTGGAGGGGCTCATGAGGAAGTGCCTGACAGGATACGATTAATTTTCCTCTCAGCTGTTCTACTCGTTCGTTCATATTTCTCATCCTCCTTGCTCGATCTGTTACCAGTATAGGCCTGCTTGTTTTTAATTTCAATAGACCTGATTTCATCTGAAAGTGCTTTCATTCTTTTTTCTTTACTATGGCATTTAGTACATTTTTCTATTCACTATTTTGTTAATTTTGCACAACCAATCGTGCCTGCTTTCGTTAATGTCCAAGCAATACACCTCTGTTAGGCGGAGGTTGTAACCTTCTGCGTTAAAAATTTCCCCGTGTCAATTAATTAACTATCTTTGTCTGCATAGGAATGGTATAATACCATTAACAGGTTTATATTCCTGCCGGCACTATAATCCGGCAAACCTGACATACGAAATGAGGAGGGAAATTGAATGAACAAGAAAAGAGGAATTGTGTCCATTCTGATTTTGTCAATGGCAGTTATGATGCTGAGTGGATGCGCAAGAAAATTTGATGCCAGTGGATATACGAAAGCAGTACTGGATGTATGCTACAAAGGCGAGACTGAGCAGTATATGAAGCTTACCAATTCATCAAAAGAAGAGGCTGAAGCTGTATTCTCAGATAATATGGAGCAAATCATGGAGGAGTTTGCAGCGTTAAATCTTTCCGAAGAACTGCAGGCTAGTTACAAAGAATTCTTTGAAGATCTTGCCCAAAATGTGAAGTATACTGTCGGAGAGGCTGTCCCGGATAAAAAAGGCAACTTTACAGTAGATGTTTCTGTCGAACCAATTACCAATCTGCAGGATACCTACGAAGAATTCATGACAAAAACGGAAGAATATACTACTCAGGTTAGTAATGATATAATAAACGGAGGCGAAACACCTTCCGAACAAGAAATGCAAAATAAAGTATTTGAGATTTACTATAATATTTTAAGGGCTTCTATAGATGCAGGTATTAATTACGGGGAAGCACAAACCGTAACTATGCATGTTAACAAAGGAAATAATAATGTTTACGAGATTCCTGAGGCAGACCTTACTGCACTGGATGAACTGACAATTGCTGCTGATATCTTTTAGACTGCCATATAATCACCAGCAGCCCGGCATTTCCGCTCATGCGGAACAGCCGGGCTGTTTTGCTTCAGGCCTGTCTTATAATGCGTGCTGCAATACGCATCAGATAATTGTCACATCCCACTGTAGTCAATTCATCCAGGAGGTTATCCTCATAATAATAGTCATCAAGCTTCAGATTATTCTCCTCTGCGAAGTCCATGAGCCTTACGTAAGCTGAACCGATGTCCTCCCAGTGCCCCCTGAAATATGCGAACAGATATGTCCCTGCCGGTTTGATCTGATATACCGCTTTTTTAGGCGGTGTATCAAACAACATATAGAATGTATGATAATCGTTGTAAATCCCCTGGGAAATATTTTCACGTTTCTGGATGTAGCCCAGACTGTACGGGCTCTTTATCCCGAGGTCATCGCAATAATTCACAAGTTCACTGATACGAACGGCGAACTCTTTTCCATCATTCAATTCACAAAAAGCTTCTATATAATACTGCTCCGGAACTTCGGCCTTTTCAATTACATCCACATCTTTCTGTATCGCTTCTCTGGTAAGTGCGGATTTCGTGCGCAGCCATCTCCTTGTTTCTTTCAACTTTCTGATCTTCTGTTCAATACTTTTTTCTTCGTGTTCCAGAAGGTCTGCAAATGCCTGTGGGCTTCTAGCCGCGAGATACTCTTTTATTGCCGCTAAAGGCATGTCGAGTTCTTTTAATGTCCAGATTACATCAAAAACCTCCAGCTGGCCGACCGAATAGTAACGATACCCGTTATCCTGTTTTATCTCCGGCGAAAACAGGCCGATGTCGTCATAATGAAAAAGTGTGTGTTTGGTCACTCCCGTTATTTTTGCAAATTCTCCTGTGGTAAAGTACATATTATTATTCATATGGCAAATCTCCTCTTGACTATCGGGTTACCCTATACCTTATCATATCCTTTGGGAAATGTATACCCGCAGCTTGACAAGCTGATAAACAAAGTTTTGAGGTGATATTATGAGTCAATCAATCGGACAGGATTTTAAACTGTTTTCTTTATTAAAATTTGCACTGCCATCCATGATTATGATGGTGTTTATGTCGCTTTATACTATTATAGACGGCGTATTTATATCAAGGCTGCTTGGAAGCAACGCGCTGTCCGCATCCAATATTGTCTATCCTGCCATTAATATACTGATCGCTGTCGGGATTATGCTGGCCACGGGAGGAAGTGCGGTTGTTGCTAAAAAAATGGGCGAAGGTAAAAGTAAAGAGGCAAAACAAAGCTTCACGCTCCTCGTCATAACAGGCGTCCTCTTTGGGGCCGCAGTATTGATATTCGGCAATGTCTGGATTACGCCGCTTGTGGAATTACTCGGCGCAACCCCAAAAATCGTGGCCGACAGTGTTACTTACCTCAGTATCCTGCTCTATTTTGCTCCGGTCTGTATGCTCCAGATGCTGTTCCAGACCTTTTTCGTAACAGCGGGCAAGCCACAGATCGGGCTTGTAATAACAATCTTAGGCGGTATCGCAAATGCCGTTCTGGATTATGTATTGATGGGGCCCCTTCAGATGGGGATCGCAGGTGCCGCCATTGCAACCGGCATGGGACAGATGATTCCCGGAGTCATCGGAGTCCTTTACTTTTTGATTACCCGGAATGATTTATATTTCGTCAAACCCACATTCAATATGAAGGTTCTTCTGAACAGCTGCCTGAACGGTTCCTCTGAAATGGTTACCAATCTTTCCACTGCTATCGTGACATACCTGTTCAATATCATCATGTTGAAGATGCTGGGCGAAGAAGGTGTCGCTGCTATCACAATCGTGCTATACGGCCAATTCCTTTTCAACGCCCTGTATATGGGATTCTCAATGGGTGTGGCGCCGGTTATCAGCTTTAATTACGGCAGTGGCAACACCAGGAGGCTGCGCAGGATTTTCAAAATATGTATGCTGTTTATCGCTGTCTCCTCCGTAGTCATCATGGCCTGCGCACTGGCTGGCTCTGACCTGATCGTCGAAATATTTACTCCACGAACAAGCAGAACCTTTGAAATCGCTGCCACAGGCTTCTTCCTGTTCTCTTTCAATTATCTGTTTGCAGGAATAAACATCTTCGCATCAGCGATGTTCACTGCACTCTCAGACGGGAAGGTATCGGCAGCCATCTCTTTTATGAGAACATTTGGTTTCCTTGTAGTCAGTATCCTTCTGCTGCCCCGCCTGATCGGTGTTAACGGCGTCTGGCTTTCTGTTCCGGCCGCGGAATTTTTAACCGTATTTGTATCAGCAGGATTCATCTGGTGCAAGAAGGGCGTTTACCATTACGCCGGGGGACATAAAAAACAGCCGGCAGCTGGACTCTCTGGAGACAACATTTAGTGCATAAAAGCAGGGTATCGTGCTGTACCCTGCTTCTGCATAAGTGTGATGATATAGGCTGGTTACTATGCACGCCCGCAGGGTATGAACAGTAACATAGGCCGGAGAAAAATTTAAAAAAGTTTTTAATTTTTCTTGACAAATATATGTCCTATGAGTATAATAATCAAGTGACTGGTAATTGAGTCACAAACAAATAGGGGATTGGTCAAGTGGTATGATAGGGGTCTCCAAAACCTTTGGTGGGAGTTCGATTCTCTCATCCCCTGTATTACAAAGTGCCGGAAGCCTTGAATTTTCAAGGAGTCCGGCATTTTTCATTTTCCGAAAAATTCCTATGTAGTCAAGGATATAGTCAACTAGGAATCACTCCTAAAATGAGATAGCATTTTCAATCCTAAGGGAATTACTCAATATGATTTATATACCTGACCATGTATTTTATAATTTTAATCTCCATTGCCTTACTATTCTGGTCAAGCATATGCGAAATAGTAGAATAAGGTATACAAAGTGCTTCCGACGCACTTAATAATGAATCATAATTCATGTTAAATAGACTAACCTGAATATTATTTAAACCCAATATTGACTTAAATATATCCATATCTATCCCTCCCGTAGTTTAAATATTTCTTGATAATATCATCTCACCCAAAATACATAAATCACTTAATCGTGTATTTCTTTACTAAAATTCATATAGTTCATCATAAGATGAGTTATCTCTTCTGTTCTATATAGATATTTTTATAATTTTGTTCTTTATATCTATATAAAATGACAGAATCAAATTATCATACATGTTTTTCTTTATTTATCTTTCCATTACTAACAATAATAAAACTCGTAGATTGTCGCATTTATTATCTTAAAATAACTTGTTTAACCCAGTTTATTAACCTCTCCTATTTTCTCTTATTACTAATTAATGAACAAATGCTGTCCATAAAACAAAAAATTTGTAATTAGATGGGTAATCTCTCTTTTCTATAAAATTATTTTTAGGAAATTTAGAACTGAAGCCAGACGAAATTAGGCCATACTTATAAGTCCAAATGTTCAACAGCCTCTAAATAACTTATTGTTTTTCTAACAGATAATTTTTCACGTAATTATGTACCATTTCTGCTGTTTGATATTGTTCCTCTGCTTTTTCTTTGGAAGCTATATAGAAATCATCATAGTCACTTTTCTCACGTAGCTGTTTTAATGTTCCTAAGCGTCTGCCTAGTTCTCGTGGAAAAATTTCTGTTGCAATATAATTTTTATTAAAATATGCTATTACATCTTTGTGACGTTTAAAGTCAATAGTCCCTATTGCCAGTACCGCCTTTATAGAATAAAAAGCAGCATAATAAGAGCGGTTAATAGAATCTTTAAAAAGTCCTTTTTCAAGCAATGCCCCGCAACCTTTAAACTGTCTTCTGATTCTTTAAGGCGATATTTACTTAACTCCATCTGCCTGCTATTCATCTAAAACTACTCCTTCCTTCTGCACATTATTATAAAATGGTACCGCCCCGAGCCAATAATTGAAATGATCTTCATTCTTAATAACTACGCTAATATCTATCCCATAGTCCATCTGAAAATCAAATGCCAAATCAAATACACGAGTTTCTACCTTTTCAATTTCTTCATCCGTAAGAGTAGTCAAAACCATGATATCAATATCTGAATTTTCCCTAAAGTCTCCACGCGCGTATGAGCCATATAAAATCGCTTTAGTCAGCCTGTTTCCAAGTATAGACTTTATCCCACGTGTAAACTCAAGTAAAATATCATGCGTGTTTTTCTGCATTAGCCTGCTCCTTTCCCAATAGTTGATGTTTCTAATTCACAATAAGATTATAACATTTATGCTCTGGTTATTCAAATCATCACCCATTCATGATACTTTTTTTATAGTATTAGAATGAAAAAATGCTGCCAATTACATTCCTTAACTGGCAGCAGACTTAATTAAATGCATTTTTTAATTTTTTATGCTATGGTCATTCTTTTTATTCCCTACTGCAGCACTGTCTGTGACAGCATCGCTTCATCCAGCGCCGTCATATCCTCCTGCGGAATCTCATAGATGTCCCCTTCCCCCCGGTTCACATGCACGGTTATGACCTCAGTCTCCCCATACTGGAGCCCTTTCTCCAGATCCTGATTCAGGATTTCATAATATAACTCGTAGATATGATTCTGCATCTCTTCGTCAGAAGGCATGGGAGCCCCGTTCATTACATCATTGCTGACCTGGGTTGCATATTCCTTTGCCTGATTCTGAAAGTCTGTATATGTATCGTCAAAAATAGTCAGCGGCTCAATCGACACATCGACTGTAAAGTTCCCATTGTCATCTTCCTTGGCCTCGCTCACTGTATATTTTACATTTCTGATCAAATCCCCGAACAGCTGACGGTATTTGTTTTCCAGCTCGTCCGGCAGATTCAGGTTTTCAAATTCCTCCATCGTGGCATCCAGATTTTTTTCAAATATCTTGTCCGCCGCATCCTTTGTGGAGCCTGTCAGCTCGATATACTGCTGTGTGTCGTTCTTATAAGTAACATCCAAAAGTGACTTCGTGTATCCGCCTGCATCGAATTTCCCGACACATCCAACTAACAGAGCGAGCATAAATGCTGCAAGCAGTACCGCTATGATCCGTTTCTTCCTATACATATAATCTTCCTCCTAAATTAAGCTTGTCAGGGCCGTCTGGTCCTTGTCCGGAAGATTATAGCATTATCCCTTTGTTGAAAAAGATAAAAGTCTGTCAGCCGTCATCATATTCTTTTATATCTTGTATTTATGCTTCAACACATAACTATTTCTGCTGCTGAAGCCCGGCATTTTCCATCTAAGCCGTCATTCTGAGAAGAAAGCCTTCGATAAATTTCTTGGAACTGATCCGCCCCGGCTCTGATGAGGAGTCTTTTAAGTGCCTCATCTCTGCCCTTACCTGTCCGAAATCAAACAGCAGGTTCGCATAATCTGCAAACACAGGGTCATAATAGTCCTCTGCCCCCATCTGTGCAATATTGTCCAGAGCCTTCAGCATGATTCTCCTGATTCTCTGTTCCAGTGCTTTCTTATTGGAAGCAAGCTGGTCTGTTCCATATAGTTCACCAGCTACTTTTTCATATATTTCCTTCATCTGGTAAGACTTTTCCACCTTCTGGTATTCCAGTATAGTGAAAATAATCTTTTTCAGTTCATCAATCCCTTTCATCCCCCAGATTCCGATATCAGAGCATATCTTTTGATATCTTTCATTCAGCACATTTCTACTAACCGACGGTGCGGACTGAATGCCCATAAGTGCACCTTGAATCGTATCCATAGATTTCTGGAGGTTTACCAGTTTAGCCACATTCGAGATTACACTGATGACCTCGATGGCATTGAGCGGTTTGTTAATATAGAACATAATCCCTCTCTCGTAGGCTTTTTCCATCATCACGGGGTCATCAACCTGTGAGATCATGATTACTTTTCCTTTGAAACCGCCCTGAATGATTTCCTCCAGAACGTGGATCCCATCCTTTCCCGGGAGAAGCAGGTCCAGAAGTACGATGTCCGGCTGTGCAAACAGGATTTCTTCCGCCGCATCCTCCCCAGAGTCCTGAATCCCGGTAATTCTTCCCAGATCCTCCCTGCGGATAAAAAGTTCCAGCATTTTCTGTATATTTTTGTCATCATCTACTATAAATATAGAAGGTTTCATCTTCTACCCCTCCGTCTTATGCCCCATATTTTCCATTACAATTCCTTAAGTGGAAGCAGCACCGTGAATTTTGTGCCCTTTCCCGGCGCACTCTCTACTTCTACCGATCCATCCAGATGCCTGATTATATTTGCCACATGGCACAATCCGATCCCTGTGGACATCTGCCCTGTTTCTTTATCATATTTCGTAGAAAACCCGGCTCCCCAGATATATTCTTTCGTATCCTCATCCATCCCGCATCCGTCATCTGCGACCTCCAGTTTCAACATCTGGTCCTGTTCCTGAACAGTAAGGCTGATATGTCCGTTCTCTTCGCAGGCATCCATACTGTTTACAAGCAGATTATTTAAAATCGTAAATATATCATAATAATGTTGTATCTGCATCTCAGACTGATTCTTCAGCTTAAATGACAACATCCTGCCCCGCTCATTTATCTGACGTTTCGTATTGTCTTCAATTATCCGCAAAATATAAGAAAGCTTCATGCTTTTCTCTTCATGCTCGTGTACGAGTGATGAGATTCCTTCCACAATCCTCTGGTAATCCTTACGGATCTCGTGCGCCTCTCTTGCAATATCAAGCGCCGGCTGTCCATCCTGCCCTTCCGCCTCCAGATTCTCATAAAGCTGGTGGCTCTTTCTGGTCAGTTCATTCAAATCTTCCATCGATTTCCTCAGGTAAAAGGATTCTGCATAGATATCTGTCACGATCTGGTTCAACTGTGCATAATGGCTCTGATGTTCTTTTTTCCTCAGATACAGGTGTTCCCATTCATACATCCAGTACAGCATCCAGACAAGCACACCGCGTATCACTGCTACAAGCGCAGAATCTACAACCGCCGCACCGTCAACATGTCCCATAAGCACGAGCTGCACTGCATTCGCGGCAAAATCGCAGAAAATCATTCCTGCCATAAGCTTCGACTTCCCACGCTCCCTGAAAAGCCTGACACAAATACACAGGATCAGGCTGTACACACCATAATAAAAAACAGCCGGGATAAACATATCTGAAAATGTAGTTTTTCCGGCTGCTGCACCGATTACACCCCGCAGCAGGCACGCCGTCACTGTCATGGAAAATGTCAGCGGTATCACGCAAATGGATGGATAAAATAAAAGCAGTGCCGTTAAAACCGGCGTCCCCAGAGAGACAACATAACTCGAATAGGCAAATGGCGCAATGTAAATCTGACAGACAAGTCCCAGCAGAATTCCATAGCAAACTGCCCTGATCCGCTTATTTTTTAAAATCCCCGGTATTGAAGTCATGCCTCCACCTCCCATTGGTCTACCTTTAAGTATACAGACGTGGCCGTGCTGCCGCAAGTGTTAAATTATTATCGCATTGTGCAATTTTATATTTTCCAGAAATATTTTTGTAGTTTTTTGTAGGTTATTACTAATATATAACGTAGAGAGACGAACGGATTAAAAAGAGATTTGCAATTGAAAGGAGATTCTAATATGAAAAAGAAATTTAAAGTGTCACTGCCATTCCTGATTATGCTGGGTATGGTACTCGGTATTCTGGGAGGAATCCCATTCCAGAAGAATCCCGAGTTCGCAGTCGAGTATATCAAACCATTTGGTACACTGTTTCTGAATCTGATTAAAATGATTGTTGTCCCTGTTGTATTATGTTCCATTATCAGCGGAGTTATTTCCATGAAGGATATTAAAAAAGTCGGTTCTGTCGGACTCAAAAGTGTATCCTTCTATCTGGTGACCACGGCAGTTGCAGTTACACTTGGTATGGTTTTCGCCAACGTGAGCAAGGTCGGAACAGGCTTCAACCTTGCAACAGAAGCACTCACATTTGAGAGCGTTGAAACACCGAGCTTTATGGATACCCTGCTCAATATATTCCCCTCAAACGCAGTAGAACCACTTGTTTCAGCTACCATGCTTCAAGTAATCGTACTGGCGCTCTTCTTCGGATTTGGAATCATTCTCGCCGGGGAAAAAGGAGAACCTCTGGGACGGCTGATCGACAGCATGACAGATGTCTGTCTTCAGATTATGGGGATCATCATCAAACTATCTCCGGTTGGTGTATTTGCCCTTTTGCTTCCTGTAGTTGCAGAAAACGGCCCATCCGTCCTGCTTCCATTATTAAAACTAATTATCGTTATCTACCTTGCGTATATTTTCCATATGGCTGTTGTATTCTCTTTCACAACAAAGACAATGGCCAGAATGTCACCACTGGCATTTTTCAAAGGAATGCTGCCCGCTATGACTATGGCATTCTCCTCATCCAGTTCAGTGGGCGCACTGCCGCTGAACATCGAATGCAGCCAGAAACTGGGGGCCAAAAAAGAGATTACCAGCTTCGTACTTCCTTTAGGCGCTACGATTAACATGAACGGAACCTCCATCTATCAGGGCGTATGTGCAATCTTCATCGCAAATGTATTCGGCATCCACCTGACACTGACACAGCAGATCATGGTTGTGCTCACAGCCACACTGGCCTCTGTAGGTACAGCAGGTGTTCCCGGCTCCGGAGTTATCATGCTCTCTATGGTACTTCAGAGTGCCGGTCTTCCGTTGGAAGGAATCGCACTGATTGCCGGAATTGACCGTATCCTTGATATGGGACGTACCGTTGTCAACATTACCGGTGACGCAAACTGTGCCATCTGTATCTCAAAGGCAGAAGACCGCAAAGCAGCACGGAAAGCCGCCAAGGCCGCTGCGGGCGGTACGGTACACGGAATGGAATTCCCGGAAGTCCCAATCGCCGAAGTTCCTGCTGAATAAATCCAAAGGGGTCAGACCCCTTTGAAAAAAGAAACAAAAAAGATACCCGGACAATTTTCAATCTACTGTCCGGGTATCTTTTAGTTCTAAATTGTCTCTCGCCGCATATATGCCGTGAGCTGTCTCTGATTCCTGATAACAATCGTTTTATCTCTGTACTTCTCCCTGACTTGTCTGTAATTGTTCCTTTGCCTCCGATCGCGGCCTTTACCTAATATCCAGATCAGGAACTCCAGATCCAGCTTTTCCGGACAGCCGGGCGTCATAGATTCCCTTGTTTTCCCACGGTATCTGTATAATCTTTTCATTACACGGAACAGGCAGGCAAAACGGTTAAAACACATCATGATAATCCTGTCTGCTTCTTCCAGTCTTCTGTCGTACAACAGACCGGTATAATTTCCCTCAATAATCCATGAGCTATTCCGGTTCATAAATTGGCAGACAATGTTTGCCTCCTCTTCATGCCTTCTCTCCTGCCATTCAGGGAGCCAGTGTACGCAGTCCAGATGCAGAACCTCTGTGTGGTGCTTCTCTCCAAGAAATCGTGCCAGTGTGGACTTTCCGCATCCGCTGTATCCTATAACCGCCGTCTTCATTTCGATTTCCTCCGCCAGTATTAACCGATAAATCCAAAATAAATGATGATAATGATACCAAGTAATATTCTGTAAACACCAAATATCTTAAAGTCATGCTTGCGGATATAGCTCAGAAGCATTCGGATTGCAAATACAGATACTACGAAGGAAACTACTGTGCCTATAATTAAGAGCACCCACTCTGTCCCACTGAACATCCCCGCCTTCAGGAAATATTTGATCAGCTTCAGCCCGCTTGCACCTGCCATAACTGGTATTGCAAGGAAGAAGGAAAACTCACTGGCCACATAGCGTGAACATCCAAGCAGTACCGCACCGAGTATCGTTGCACCACTGCGGGAGGTCCCGGGAATAGCCGCCAGTACCTGAAAACACCCTATAAAAAAGGCCGTCTTAAATGTCAGTTCCCCCAGAGACCGCATAGAAGGACGCCTCTTCATATTCTCAATCACAATAAATGCGATACCGTATATAATCAGGGTCGCCGCGATTATATAGACACTGGACAAATAATCCTCCAGAACCATGTCTAGTGGCAGCCCGACAATAATGATCGGTACACAGCCAACGGCTACTTTCTTCCACAGGTCAAAAGTTTCTTTCTTTTCCCGCCTGCTCTTATGTGCTGAAAACGGATTGAGCTTATGAAAAAATAACACCAGAACCGCCAGAATAGAGCCGAACTGGATGACGACCTTGAATACTTCAAAAAACTCCGGTGTCGAGGTCATGGGCCATATGTTGTCAAATAGAATCAAATGCCCTGTACTGCTGATAGGAAGCCATTCAGTAATCCCCTGGATTATCCCAAGAATGACCGCCTTCAAAATTTCAATAAAGTCCATGTTTAACTTCTCCTTTCCACATCGGTCTATTGTAATCTAGTTTTCAGGAAAATGCAACAGGGAGTCCCTTTCAGTCGTGAAACCTTCAAAATATTCTTTTTCTCCTCCATTTTTTTGCATCTCAATTATATGCATATTGATGCTTTTATCAACTAAATAAAGTTTTAATCAACCAATTAAATGCACATAATATAGTACACTTATAGTGTAAGGAGAGTTGTTATGGTAGAATTTGGAGAAAATTTAAGAAATCTAAGATTGCGAGATAAATTAACACAGGCACAGCTGGCACAAAAGCTGGAAATGACAAAGTCTGTCATCAGTGCCTATGAGACCGGACTTCGTTTTCCATCGTATGATGTCTTAATTCACATAGCGAAGATTTTTAAGGTATCTACAGATTATCTCCTTGGTGTTGAAAACAGACAGGAAGTTGATTTATCCGGACTATCCAGTGAAGAAATCATTGCATTGAGAAATTTAATAAAAGCTATGAAAAAGAAATAATGTCGTTACAGTACGTTCCTTATCGGTTATGCACTGTAACGACTTTAGTGATGCACATATTTTCCTTATGAATACCATCTGACTGCAGGCAGCTGGTTATTAATCCCTTTCGTCGCCAATATCTGATGCAGGTCAATCACTCCATTTCTGAATGTCGCCGCACATGAAGATAAATATAAATCCCACATCCTTGCAAACCTGTCATCAAACATTTTCCGGACCTCCGGGATATGTTTCTTATAATTTTCTTCCCAACAGAGCAGTGTCTTATTATAGTGAAGTCTCAGATTTTCTATATCGAGAGTATGAAAATTATCCTCCGCCATATCAGAGAGCATTTCCCGCAGACTCGGTATCATACCGCCGGGAAAAATATATTTTTTAATCCAAGGGTCACCCGGGTGTTCTTTTAACGCACTGATAAAATGCAGGAGGAACAGCCCGCCCGGTTCCATAACCTGATTTACACAGTCCAGAAACAGCTGGTAATTGTCACGTCCAACATGTTCTACCATCCCCACGCTCACAACCCGGTCAAACTTTTTTCCTGTCTTCGGCAGATCACGGTAATCCATCACCTCTACCGACAACAGGTCTTCCAGTCCTTCCTCCTGAATGCGGTGCCTAAATTCTCTGTACTGCTCTTCACTTAATGTGATCCCAGTGCCATGCACCTGATACTTCTTAGCCGCTTCAATCAGAAGAAATCCCCATCCGCATCCGATATCCAGCAGGTTCATTCCTTCCTTTAAATACAGTTTCTCCAGAATATGATCCACTTTATTGACCTGAGCCTGATAAAGCGTATCGTCTTCCCGCCGGAAATATCCGCAGGAATAACTCAATGTTTCGTCCAGCCATAACTTGTAAAAATCATTTCCTATATCATAATGGCTGCGCACTTCCTTCTCCTGATTCTTCTTTGCCGGAGAAGAGAAAATCAGCTTCTTCAGCGCTTTCTGGTCCGTAGAGAATTTATCCATCTGCCCTAAGAAATGATTCAGCGCCTCATAAAGGTTTCCCTCGATCTCCAGATTTCCGTCCATATAGGCTTCCCCCAATGCGAGGGACGTACTTGTCACCAAGTCTTTGATGGGGATCATCTTATGGATCTTCACCGTAAAGGTGGGTTTCCCCTCCCCGATTAAGTATTCTTTGCCATTCATTTTCACGAGAAACGGCTGCTCGTCAAATTTCCTCAAAAATGATACTAACACGTTTTCTTCCAGCATTGTTCTGCCTCCTTTCAAAAGGAGTATTGCCATTTTATGGGAGGATGATGCACATGAAAGAAAAACCCTGTATGAAATAAACAAAGCAGCTGATGAAAACCAGCCGCCTTGTATGATTTATATTCCCAGTCCTTTATATATGAAAGCCGCCCCGATCATCGGTGCATCACTTCCAAGCTTTGCCTGTCTGACTACAAGCCTGTTCTGGCGGGTCCAGGAATGATATCCATATTCTAATATATATTTTTGCAATGGCTTTAATATCAACTCCTCATGCTCACAAAGCCCTCCGCTGATAATAATCGCCTCCGTCGAGATGATTCCGACCAGATTCGCCAGTCCGACAGCCAGCATCTGCACGCTGTTCTCTATCAGCCTGAGGGCCGGTTCATAGCCCTGATAAGCCAGCTCAAATACAGACTCCGCCCCCTCTTTCATTCCCCGCAGTTTCTCAGGGAAATATTCCAGCGCCTGTTCATATATTCCATTCCCGGAAGCATACTTTTCCAGACATCCGCAGTTACCGCAATTACAGCCGCGCCCGTCCTTTTCTATGATCGTATGTCCGATCTCCCCGGCGCAGTGCATTCCTCCTGAAAAAATCCGGTTATTTGCGATAATTCCCCCGCCTATTCCCGTCCCCAGAGTTATGCAGGTCATATCTGCATATCCGATCCCTGCACCAAACTCATGCTCCGCCAGCGCACCTGCCCAGGAATCCTGAATGACCTGTATTTCCTGTTTCAGGAAAATAGTCTGAAAATACTCCTTTAAAGGGACCATATCCCAGAATAAATTAGGACAGTATTCTACGATACCACTTCTCATATCAACGGTCCCCGGAACACCTAAGCCAATAAATTCGATCTCCTCAATCATGATCCCGCACTTTTGGGCCAGCCGCTTCAATTCACATCCTATCCTATCCACAAAAATTTCAATATCTTCCCCCTGCTGGGATGGAATCTTCACCTTATCCACAAGTTGTCCTGTTTTCTGGAAAATCCCGATATTGACTTTTGTTCCTCCTATATCAATTCCTACATTATATTTACATTGTCTCAACCCATTCACCGCCATTTTCACTTATGTTCGTATGGAATTTAGGCTGTTCAAAGAATTTCTCCAGTACAAACTGGCAGGCTCCCATGCCATATTCGTCTTTCTTATGGCTGCTGAGCCTTACGGTTGGCTGCTTTACACTGAAATTAACGGAATTTTCCGCTACACTGTCTTGTATACTTTGAAAGAAAATGTGGTCTTCCTGACACCGCAGGTCCCCAATCACGACATCGAGTATATCATAGGTCTTAATCGCATTGGTAATTCCTATACCGAAATAAGTGCCTGCCGTCTTAAAAATCTCACATGCATTCTCATCCCCGTTCCGGGCTGCCGTTATAAGAGCATCGTACCCCAGCCTGATACCGGTGGTCTCTTCGTAAGATTTCTCAATGCTTCTTTTGGAGCAGTACACCTCCAGACAATCTTTCAGCCCGCAGTTGCATCTCCTGCCCTGGGCGCCAATCCGTGTATGCCCGATATATCCGGCATTTCCGAAGGTCCCTTCATACACCTCCCCATTAATGATCGGTGCCATACCGATACCGGAACGATGGAGGATGTAAAGCATATTTTCATTCTCTGATTCAATCTCCATGTGTCCGAGAAGATGGGTATCATTCCTAACGTAGATTGGAAAATCAAAAACATCGCCTAATTCTTTTGCAATATCAAAGTTTTCCCATCCCCGTATACGGCTGATCTTCTCAGCTATATTCTCCTGAAGATTCATAACCCCCGGAAGTCCGATTCCCATCCCGATAATCTTATCACGGCTGATTCGTGCCTCTACAAACGCCCTGCTCACATGCTCTGCAATGGACTCTTTAATCTCCCTGCCGTCAGCATTCTCCGAGACGTCCCACTGTCTGGAATAGACGATCGTACCATCCAGTCTGGATATGGCCATATAAATAGGTGCAACGTCAACATCAATCCCAATTGCATAATATACATCCCTGCTTAAAGAATATAAAATAGGCTGACGGCCCACGGACTGCCTGACATTGCCGCGTTTCTCAATAAGCTTCTGCTGCCCCAGTTCTTTCATCATGGTCAGCACTGTCGTACGGCTCAGCCTTGTCTGGCTGATGATCTCTTCCGTTGTAATCATCTTATTCTTTTTAATTGAGTCCAATACCAACGCTTGATTGGCCATCTTTACTATATTTGTATTCTTTAACATCATGTACGCTCCTGGTAATTTATTCCACATTTCAATTATATACTTTCAAATATTTATTTACAAGTTCCAGCCTCCCACATTTACTTTGAATCCTTCATTCTCAGCCATCAGAGCGCATTGGTCAACAATCTTAACCGGGCATTCCCCCCATTCTTCCATCTCATAGTCCTGCCCGGATAATCTGTATTTTGATGATCCAAGCTGGTGGAACGGAAGAATGTGAATATTTCTGATCTCCCGGAGTCCTTTCAGATAATCTAAAATCTCCCTGAATTCATCTCCGTCATTTACTCCTGCAACCAGAGGAATCCTTATTACAACTTCCCGGCCGTTCCCTAACAAATGCTCCAGATTTGCCCTGATTTTATCATTGTCCTGCCCGGTCCACTTCTTATGCAGATCAGGTGTAATCAGCTTTATATCATATAAAAATAAATCTACATATGGTTCTATCTCCTCCAATGCTTCCAGTTCACAGAACCCGCATGTCTCGACTGCCGTATGAATGCCCCTCATCTTTACCTTACTCAGAAGCACAGACACATACTCCGGAAACAGGGTACACTCCCCCCCGCTTAATGTAATACCACCGCCAGTGTTTCTAAAAAACACTTCATCTTTCATGACTTCCTCATATACTTCTTCCAAAGACATGATTTTACCACACACTTCCCGCGCCTGCTGCCGGCAATGCAGGACACATTCCCCGCACGATGTACAGAGCCTGCGGTCCAGCAGGATACCACCTGATGTGCCTCTGCTTATTGCATGGTTCCTGCACCGCTCAATACAGATCCCGCATCCGGTACACTTTAATTCGTCAAACATAACGACCGGATCATGATAAAAATTTTCCGGATTCTGGCACCATTTGCACCGCAGGGGGCACCCCATGAAGAATACTACAGTCCGTATCCCGGGTCCGTCATAGACACAGAATTTTTGAATATTGGATATACATATCTTACTCACTTTATCAAAGCCCCTTTTGAAAATCTCTGTATGATATTTTCCTGCTGCGCCGGTGACATCGCTATAAAGTATGCAGACAGCCCGCCCATTCTTACCATCAGGTTTTTGTGGTTTTCCGGATGGAGCCTTGCATCCTTCAATTCCTCAATATCGCAGGTGGTAATCGTTGCAATGCAGCCGCCCAGCTCACAGAACGATTTCAGGATTCCTGTCATCCGCATGGTGCCCACATCCCCCATAAAGTCACTGGCATTCAGAGAAATATCCAGCGGACAGCCACAGTAATATTTCAATAGTTCCGGTTTGGTAGCACTTTTGATTACTGCCGTAGGTCCCTGAATGTCCATTCCGGGCGTCGGGGCGTAGTTCGGCGCCAGAGCCTCCCTTGCCTTCCTGCCATCTGGACTTGCACTTAAGTTCCAGCCAAGGGCCGCATAATTTTCAAATGTGCCGATTCCACACGGAACCATGATTTCGTCCTGCCTTTCCCTCCAGCCGGAAACATGGTCCTCAAAATCCCGGATAACCCGCAGCAGAATCTCGTCTGCATAGTCATCGTCATTTCCATATTTCGGGCACTGGGTCCTTACTTTGTGAAGAAGTTCTCCGTACCCGTCCCAGTCATGAATCACCGCATCCCGGAAATCCTCCAGAGTCGCCTCACGGTCTTCAAATACCAGTTTTTTAATAGCCGTCAGGGAATCTACCGTATCCGAAAGCCCTGTAATCAGGACAAGATGGAAGGTGTACGGGACGATCGCCCTGTCTGTCAGATCACGCCCTTTTTCAATACAATTTTCAAACATGGATGACATAAGCGGGTCTGGCGCAATTGCACAGGATAAGCCCAGATTTTCCAGTCTCTTTTCCACCTGCATGTCAATCTGTGAGTTTACCTGTTTACAATATGCCTGATAAAAGTCTTCAAAATCTTCATATTGAGACAGCTCCCCTGTATCGATACCTTCCTGTTCCCCTGTTAAAAGAGTCTTCCCTCTTGTCAGCACCCACTCCAGACAGCGAAGATTCTGAACATGCGCATAGCTGAAATGGCTCTTTCCCGGAATCAGGCATTCCCAGCACCCATCGTTTGTGTAATTTCTGGCATCTTCCAAAGGAACACCAATTTCAACAAACCCGGGTATAATCAGGTCATCGTTATAAATAGCCGGTTCACCCTGACTATGTTTCAGACATTCTGATAATGCCCTCCAAAAACTTTCCGGTGTCTTACGGGATACTCTTGCAGATAAGGTCGGCATGACAAAATCCATTTCAAAACGCAGATTCAATAGCTCATAGGACACTTCGTTTGTCCCGTCCTCCCCATCCGGCCTCAGACCCCCGATAACCATGTTCATCAGCCAGTCATTGGCTGACTGCCCAAAGTTGAAATTATTCTCACTGTATGGATCATCCTCATCCTTCCACATCAGGCTCCGGCTGTCATAGCTTCCACTTTCATGTCCCCCGGTCTCTTCCATATCATTCGCGAACTTTGGCGGGACCCCCTGTGAAAACACGCCAAAATCGTAGTGATTCTCACATTTTTTTGTATCTGTGCAGACTCTTTCATTACATTTTGCAAGGAAAGAACCTAATAAATCTCTCGCTTCTTCTTTTGTAATCCTCCCGGATTCTATATCCATTTTGTAGAAAGGATATACATTCTGGTCTACACGTCCGAGAGGTACAAACTCACCGCCGCTGTTTACCAGACAATATGTAAACCAGTAAGCCTGTAATGCCTCCCAGAGGGTCTCCGCCGGAAAGTATGGAACTCTGCTGCAGTTTTTATAAATCTGGAACAGTTCCCTGCGTCTGTCAGCATTTTCTTCCGCCGCACTCATTTTCAGGGCCTCCTGCGCATGTCTTTCGGCAAAAATCAGTACTCCTTCAATCCCCGCGAGCATCGCCCTGTATTCAGCAATTGCTTTCATATCAGGATGCCCTGTATCATATTGCTTTTCAATGGCATCCCCAATCTCTGCGATGATTCCCTTAAACCCGATGTTCAGAACTTTTTCCCAATATGGCGGATGATGCCCCCATACTGACTTTTCATTCAGTTTATATTTTGCACCATATGCTTCCTCCTTCGGAGTTGCATATTGCGGTACGACAGAACCAAAACCGACACTGTTCATATTTGGATTACCCACAATCAGTTCGTCCGGCTTAATCACGACTGGGAGCGCCTCCCCGAGAAATTTGGAAGACAGTCCTTTTCTGACTACCAAAGGTTCATTCTTATTCTCATCATTTAGAATATTCACATCTGCAAAATACCACGTATTTGGTTCATGGAATTCCACATCAAAAACTCTGTCTTTTATCTTTTGAAGTCTTTCCGACAACATATATTACTCCTTTCTCCGCCTATGAACGGACACGGCTGCTTTTGGACAGCAGATTCAGTTTTAAAATCTGGTCGATACTTACCGCAAACAATAAGACCAGCCCCTTAATCAACTGCTGATAGTAAGTGGAAACGTTCATCATAATCAGACCACTCGACAAGATCCCCATAATCAGGATACCGAAAACAACTCCGCTGAACTTCCCTTCTCCTCCCGATACACTGATTCCGCCCAATACAACTGCGGTAATAGCGGACATTTCATAACCCTCACCCGCATTCGGCTGGCCCGAACTCAGCCTTGAGAGCTCAATGATTCCTGCAAGGGCCGCCAGACCTCCTGAGATGGCGTATGTCATCACAAGGCGGCGGTTCACATTGATTCCGGAAAGCCTCGAAGCCTCACTGTTTCCGCCTATTGCATACAGATAGCGGCCAAATTTCGTCTTATTGATCACATACCAGCCTATAATCAGGACAATGACAAGTATGATGACTGGTACCGGAATCCCGGCAATATATCCCTTTCCTATGAAATCAAAAGCTTTTGGGAAACCATAAACGGTATATCCGCCCGTCATAATATAAGCAAGTCCCCTGATTGCAGTCTGCGTGCCAAGTGTAGCAATCAGCGGCGGGATTTTAATATATGTAATGAACAGCCCGTTGACAAAACCTGCCGCAAGTCCTGCAAGCAGCGCAATCAAAATCGCAACCCACATATTCAATTTCATGTTTACCATGCACATACTGCATGTCACTGATGATATTGCAACGACGGCGCTGACTGATAAATCGATACCTCCTGTCAGCATAGCCATCGTCATCCCCAGTGAAATTATTCCTGTGACAGCCGTCTGTCTAAGCATGTTCCATATATTGCTGACAGATAAAAATGTTTCTGTTCTTAATGCAAAGAATACAAATAGTAATGCCAAGATTACAGCAGTTCCATATTTCTGGAACACCTCGCCTTTTCTCCTTTTCATAAAAGCTCCTTTCGCCTTAATCCTCATGTAATGCAATATCTAATATCTGTTCCTGTGTGCAGTCTTCACTGTTCACTTCTCCAGCTATCTTCCCATGCCTCATAATAATAATCCGGTCAGAAACACCAATCAGCTCCGGCATTTCTGAAGAAATCATGATGATGCTGATTCCCTGTTTTGCTAAATCCTTCATAATCTGATAAATTTCCTGCTTTACCCCGATGTCAATCCCCCGGGTCGGCTCGTCGAAAATAATAATCTTTGATTCCGTCAGAAGCCATTTCGCAAGTACTACTTTCTGCTGATTACCTCCTGAAAGGCTTGATACCAGATATTCAAGTCCGGCACATTTTGTTTTCAGCTTGTCTGCATACTGCTGTGCAATTTTTTTCTCTTCTTTTTTATTAATCGATGGTTTGTGTCGGATCATTTTATCAAGAGAACTAATCGTAATGTTTTCCCTGATGCTTCTTTTTAAGATCAGTCCTTCTGTTTTTCTGTTTTCCGTTATAAATGCAATTCCATTATGAATTGCTTCTCTCGGACTTCGGATGGTAACCTCTTTTCCCATAACTTCAATCTTTCCGGCAGCATAATCCGCTCCGAAAATAGCTCTGGCAACCTCTGTCCTTCCGGCCCCTACCAGACCTCCAAATCCCAGAATTTCGCCCTCATGGAGTTCAAAACTGACATCCTTTACATAGTCATTTCTCAGGTTTTCCACTTTCAATACCACTTTACCGGTTCCAAAATGTCCCGGCTGAAACTGTTTGCCCAGTTCTCTTCCAACCATCTTCGCGATGAGCTGCTCTCTTGTGCAGGAACCGATCGGAAGTGTCTCTACATACTCTCCATCCCGCAGAATTGTCACATCATCTGCTATCTCGTCAAGTTCTTCCATCCTGTGAGAAATATAAATAATAGAAACTCCCTGTGCCTTCAGTCTGCGGATTAGCTGAAACAATGCATTCACCTCTGAGTCGGAAAGCGCAGCCGTGGGCTCATCCAAAATCAGCAGTTTCACCTGTTTCGAAGCAGTCTTTGCAATCTCCGCCATTTGCTGGTATGCTACCGGCAGATTTTTTATCTGGGCTTTTACATCCACATCAACACCCAGCATCCCGAATATTTCCTGTGCTTTTTTGTAATATTGCTTTCTGTTTAAATGGATACCTTTTACAGGCTCATTTCCCAGAAACATATTATCAGCTACTGTCAGATACGGCACCAGATTAAATTCCTGATATACCACACCAATCCCTAATTCCAGTGCCTGTTTTGGCTCAAATCCCTGATATGTTTGTCCTTCATACTCGATCGTTCCGCTGTCGGGGCGTATCGCCCCGGCCAGCGTTTTAATCAGAGTGGACTTTCCTGCACCATTTTCTCCCAGTAAAGCGTGCACCGTGCCCCTTCTTACGGTAAGCTGCATGTGGTTCAGTGCCACAGTCCCGCTGTAAGTCTTCACGATATCTTTCATTACCAGTAAATTATCCTGCATCCTGCCACCTCTTTTTATTTGCTTTCATCCTTCACATCATCGTAGGTAACTAATTTAGGTTCGATCACATACCTCCAGTCCATTTCTTCTCCGCCTAATAATTTTTCACAGATTTCCACATCCTGATATCCGTTTTCCCTTGCAATGATATCCAGTGTTGCACGGTATGCCCCGCCTTTTGCAATTGCCTGTCTGCCCTCGTCTGTGTTGTCAATCCCGCCGATATAAAAATCATCCGTATCTTTTCCTGCTGCCTGTACTGCTGAATATGCCCCCAGAGCAATTGCATCGTTCTGGCATACAATAACTTTGAGATTCGGATTTGCCTGCAGAAGAGAGTCAGTCACAGACTGCCCGTCTGAGATTGTGCTGGCATCCTGCCTCGCCACAACCTTTGCATTCGGAGCCGCTTTTGTAATCCCCTCTTCCATGCCATTTCCTCTCGGGATGCAGGACGGGTTAGAATCATAGTTCAGCACCGCACATTCAACCGCGTCATCGCCAAACTTCTCAACGATCCATTTTCCTGCACCTTCTCCGGTCATCTCACCCATCTGGTATTCGTCCGCTGATGAGTATACGTCACACTCATCCTCATTCACTTCGATGGACTGTGCAACTACTTTAATCCCCGCTTCCCTTGCTTCTTTTAAAACACCTGATACCGACTGTGGATCAATTGCTGCCACGATGATCGCATCGACTCCCATCGTAATAAAATTCTCAATGTCAGAAACCTGCTGGGAAGGTACATTGTTCGGATCGGCAATGACCAGTTCGTACCCCAGTTCATCACACTTCTCCTGTGCCCCGTCTCTTACTTCTGTCCAGTACTGGCTGTCATATGCCCAGAGTGACAATCCGATTTTTTTTGCTTTCTCCTCACCCCTGTTCTCTGTCTTTTTATCTTCACTCTTCGCATTCCCGCCGTCCATGCTGCATCCTGTCATTCCCAATACCAATGCTGCTGCAAGTACAACTCCCACTAACTTCTTCATTTTCTTTCTCATATCTGAATCCTCCATAATATTATCTGATTGTAACTTCTCGTTCATCTAAGCGGGTGAAGCTTCCTACTTACAAGTCCGGTTCCTCATCCTTAACAATAAAAATACCTTTACTTGTCCCCATCCTGCATGCGCCTGCCTCAAGCATTTCATCACATACCTTACGGTTATTAATTCCTGTGGATGCCTTCACTTTCATCTCTCCAACAGTTTCTTTCATCAAACGCACATCCGCTGCTGTTGCACCACCACTTCCAAACCCGGTAGATGTCTTCACAAAATCTGCCCCGGCATCTTTCGCCAGCTTACAGGCTGTTACCTTCTCTTCATCCGTCAGGAAACATGTCTCAATGATAACCTTTACCTCCGCCTGAGGATGTGCGGCATTTACGACCGCCTCGATATCTTTCTTTACATAATCGTAATCCTTATCTTTAAGAGCTCCGATGTTAATAACCATATCCACTTCCCCTGCTCCGTTCTTAACAGCTTCCAGAGCCTCCAATGCCTTGATAAATGTCGTACACGCCCCCAAAGGAAAACCGATCACGCTGCATACTGTTACCTTGCTGCCTTTCAGTTGTTCCGCTACAAATGGAACATTTGCAGGATTCACACAGACACTGGCAAACCCATACTCCTTCGCTTCATCGCAGAACCGCTTTAATGTCTCTTTCGTTGTATCTGCTTTTAATACTGTATGATCCATATATTTCGCATAACTTTTATCATATCCCAATTTTATAATCCTCCGTGTCCCAGCCATCTTAAGTAGTTTGCAAAGAATAAACCATATGATTTCCAGTCTAAAAATGCCGGCGGCGCCCAGTGTGGTGCTATATCACTGGCAAAGACCCCGCAGCGCCCGCTTCCGTAATCCCATACCGTAATAAATGCGTCCGTCTCGTTTACACTGGCAATCTCCACTGCCCCTTCTTTGGCTTTCAAACAGTTATATCCAAGGAAATACGGCCAGTTTTCTTCAACGTCTTGTAAAATAGGGTGATCCTTCACATGGATCTGGGGAATGACGCCCGATGGTTCTTCGATGCGGTCATCATAGTTTAATAATGTTACCGGAAGGACCCCGGCCAACGGTGTGATTCCAAATCTTGCTTTCCCCATAAATCCGGAAAACCCCATATAACCGCCACACATAAGCAGTCCGCCGCCATGTTCCACATATTTGGCTAACTCTTTTAACCTGTTTGGAATTCTCTCGCAATTGTTCTGTACTTTAGGATGCAGCAGGATGGAATTACTGCCGATATCACTGATGATGATAACCTGATATTCTTTCATCTCTTCCTCTGTCATTGGAAAGTCTACTGAAACACGCTGCCCTGGTATATATGTAAACTCAATCCCGTGTCCACTGATCTTCTCCATGAAACTTCCTGCCGCTTCCGTGTAAGAGCCCATGCCGATAACATCCAGTCCAACTGCATTCTCCCCTCTGGTTACCCAACTTTCTCCTGCTAATAATACTTTCAAATCTCTACCATCTCACTTTCACCACAAATTTTTTAAAGGCCTTCTTCGAGTTAATCTCATCATACATTCGCATTTTTGTTTTGTCAATGAATTAAGTAAAAGTGTTGTACTTAATTCATATTTTCGTCAAATATAACAGTTTTATAATTAGAATTTTGTTATATTTGCACTTTTATATAATAGTTTATAATAACCTTATAACCATATCAGGAAAGTTTTCTGCATCAGCCGCATCGTAACATCTACCACTTACGCCGAAGGGAGCATTCCACACGGAGGGCTTATTATTTCATATGGTGTGCTCTCCTATAAAATAATAAGCATAAAAATAGATCAGTACCATATCTTGATACTGACCCACATTATCAATTTGTTACTTCCCCCACTGATATCTTTGTGGCATAGAGCCGATGATTTAATTATTCCGTATAAAGTAAAACGACTGATATAATTCAGTCGTCCCACCTTTAACTCATACGAAATTATATTCCATTATAAATTCCTCCGCATTTTCATCAATGATCTGAAAACCGGCCTTTTTATACATACTCAAAGCATAATTGTCCCTCTGCACCGCAAGAGAAACTTTTCTATAACCTTTGCTCCCCAATAGTTGCAGCATTTGACGCATCAACTCACTCCCGATACCGTATCCACGATATTCTTTATATAGAGAAATGGCAAATTCAGGCGTCCCATCATCGACACTGCCATACCCGGCAATGTTTCTTACCCACACAGCACCGACTAACCTGTTATCAACTTCAGCACACAGGCAGTAATCATCCGGCAGCATGCCAAAATCTTTAATATAGACCTGTAATTCCGGATTAAGAATTATTTCTCTGGGGACAGGATCATCTCCCTCTCTCTGGAAAATTGCTTCGTATAGAAAATCATCAAGATACTGATACTCATCTTTTCTCATTTCCCTTATTTTATAGTTCATTATTCCTCCACATTTTCATGTTATTAACTACAGGCCACAATACTGGAGAATCTTGCTTATCTTCTCGAGCGTGTTTGATAAATCATGTATAAGGCTGATTGTCCCAATTCGCGAGATATTTGAGCCGAATTTTTGAGGCGTAGTGGTTCTACGTTGATAAAATTTGGCTCAAATAGGGCGTGAAGTGGGGCGGTCAGACGTGTACAATGAATTATCTAACACGCTCTAGTCTTTTGGTACGCGGCAAGAGACACCATATACAAAATCAGACTCAATCCGGCAATTGGATGATATATCCCCGTTATTAAAAAAGCAATACCAGAAATCATTAAAACTAACAATGAAACTATTGTTAAGCTGAGAAATAAACGGTTCATAAGGCACCTCCATCTAAATTCGATCCACGTCCCCACGAGGGGAACGACTTTGATCCCATCCCAATCAGATAACAATTTATCATTTCAATCCACGTCCCCACAAGGGGAACGACTCGGAAGATGGCATATATTCCATCACATTGGAGGCATTTCAATCCACGACCCCACAAGGGGAACGACTATTCCGATGCCGCATATTGGATGGAACTGGAATATTTCAATCCACGTCCCCACAAGGGGAACGACCGTGGCTGAATCTATTGCGTTATGCATGATATTCCAATTTCAATCCACGTCCCCACAAGGGGAACGACGCTGTCATTGATTTTATGGGATTTAAGATGCAGATTTCAATCCACGTCCCCACAAGGGGAACGACTCTGGGGTGTGTTGACGATCAGATTGATCGAGGAATTTCAATCCACGTCCCCACAAGGGGAACGACAAAAGGCCCCGGAACAGGCTACGCATTTACTGGATTTCAATCCACGTCCCCACAAGGGGAACGACTGTTCAGGTCCTTTTCACTCGCTCTATCCATCTATTTCAATCCACGTCCCCACAAGGGGAACGACCAAGAAAGGTATATCCAGAAGACAGCCTTGTAAGTATTTCAATCCACGTCCCCACAAGGGGAACGACGAGACACTGTCAACCATGTTTTCAAAGAATGTAAATTTCAATCCACGTCCCCACAAGGGGAACGACGAGGCAGAAATGATAGCTTCGATTATTGAAGACATTTCAATCCACGTCCCCACAAGGGGAACGACGAGGCAGAGTACGCAGACGATCTAAGCAAATGGTTGATTTCAATCCACGTCCCCACAAGGGGAACGACCTGTTGCAACTAAGTAAACCACAAAGGCCGCAAGATTTCAATCCACGTCCCCACAAGGGGAACGACGAGCCTGAATGACAAAGAAACAGAACAGATTTGTGATTTCAATCCACGTCCCCACAAGGGGAACGACTGTCTAAAGGAGCGGTTGCAGAGTTTTTCCGAATATTTCAATCCACGTCCCCACAAGGGGAACGACATTTTTGATTAAAGAAGCACAAAGGGGTACAGCAATTTCAATCCACGTCCCCACAAGGGGAACGACTATACAAAGGCCGGGACACCAGCTGCTGTGTCAATTTCAATCCACGTCCCCACAAGGGGAACGACGACTCTGCTTGCCGCCTGTGGTATTACGATTGGTGATTTCAATCCACGTCCCCACAAGGGGAACGACGTCAGGTGACGGATACAAACAAGGACTTTAACACATTTCAATCCACGTCCCCACAAGGGGAACGACAGGACCTGTCACACGCCTCTCTGGAGCATATAAAATTTCAATCCACGTCCCCACAAGGGGAACGACTGCAAAATAGACAATTTCTTCTCCAAATATTTAGTCATTTTCACCTAAACATCTGATTAACTTATCTACTTTACGCTCATTTTCTCTTCATTTTATTTACAGGCACACTCAATTTGTGCATTTTTTCTGGTGCGAATCCCCCAGTGTTTTTATGTTCACTTCTGGTTCGCACCACATAATTAGTATCTGGTCAACTGCAATTCTCCTAATTACAATCCACAATTCCTCTATAGAAAAATCTACCTTCTCCTTAAATTTTATCCCTTTTCCATCTCCAATACAACCTTAAATTACAATATCCACCTGTAAACCTGCATTCCCGGTTACTGTGCACATCCTTCTGGTGTGACAGTAACCGCATCAGTTCATTAAAAGACACCTGTGGCAAGGGTGCTATGTGCCAGCGCCTCATGTTCAGCAAGGAGCATCGCCCCAATACTGAGGCCATCGCTGCATTCCCCCGACTGTTAAATATATATTCTGTTATTCCTTATCCCCTTTCCTCAACGCATACCATCCTCACATCATATTTGGAAAGCATCTCACCCCCGCGAATTGTTTCCCCTGACAGCATGTCTTTGCATCCTGCAAAACAATCGGGCATTTCTATTTCATCATCTTTGAAGTTGATTACAAAGTAATACTTATGTCCATCCTTCTTCCTGCATGTGATTTCCAGTCCGGTTTCGATTTCAACAGCAGGCTTCACCTTTGCATCACCTGCTGCCATCCCCATCACTTTCCCAAGGCCGTCTTCATTCATATTGGTTCCTATGTAATATACGATTCCATTTCCATACTGATTTCTTGTAACAGCCGGGCTTCCTGCATAAAAATCAGATCCGTAATTTCCAACAGATTCTGCGCCCCTCAAATGGATGATATCGCAGACCAGCCTGCCTGCAGCCTCCTCTCCATCATTGAAGACCACTGAATTTGTCTGCTCCGGCGCCAAAGCGTCAATTTCCTCAACCCAGATGCCTGCCATCCTGCCCAGAGGTCCCGGATAGCCACCCAGATGAACATTGTCAGACTGGTCCACAATACCACTCATGTATGTCGTAACAAGTATCCCGCCTTTTTCCACAAAAGCTTCCAGAGCTTCCTGCATCCCTTCTTTCACCATATAGAGTACAGGCGCCACCACTACTTTGTATTTACTGAAATCTGCGTCATAAGGAATCATATTTACCGCGATATTATGTTCATAGAAATACTTGTAATATTGATGAATCTGTTCGACATACTTAAGATCCACCGTAGGACCGCTTGTATATTCAAGAGCCCAGTAATTATCCCAGTCAAAAATGATCCCGACCTCTGCCTCATTGACCGCTCCAAGTGTTGTGTCCGCCAGTTTTTCCAGTTCCGTTCCAAGCTGTTTCACTTCCCGGAATACCCTTGTATCTTCATTTCCTACATGTGCGATCACTGCACCGTGGAATTTTTCACAGCCTCCCACACTACGGCGGAGCTGGAAAAATTGAATTGTATCGGCACCATGCGCTATCGTCTGATAGCTCTGGGCACGCATCTGCCCCGGTTTTTTCAGTGAATTATACGGCTGCCAGTTCTGCTGGCTGGGTGTCTGTTCCATCAGCATAAATGGCTGGTCTTTTAATCCACGCATTAAATCGTGGCGCATCGCCGTCTGGCTCCACGGTGTATCATAACTCGGATAATTATCCCAGGATACAATATCCATCTCTTTTGCCCATTTAAAATAATCGAGCCCCTTAAATGTTCCCATCAGGTTTGTCGTAATCGGTGTCTCTTTGTCATACTCACGGACTGCATCGCGCTCCATAACATAATTGCCAAGAAGGCTGTCAGAATTGAATCTGCGGTAATCAATCGAAATACCAGCAAATGCTGTCTTATCATTCTCCAGACCTTCACTCAGTGCATTCGGCAGTACAACTTCATCCCAGTCATATATGGTATGCCCCCAGAATTCGAGATTCCACGCTTTATTCAGCGCTTCCAGCGTCTGATACTTTTTCCTCAGCCAGACACGGAATGCTTTTTCGCATTTTTCACAGTAGCACTCCCCGCCGTACTCATTGTTAATATGCCAGCATGCAATATGCTTATTGCTTCCGTACCGTTTTGCCAGCTCTGCTGCAAGTGCTTTTGCATATTTTTGGTAAACAGGTGAATTCGGACACGCATTATGCCGCTGGCCAAACTTATGGTGACGGCCTTCATAGTCCGTCCTTGCTACTTCTGGATACCGCTTTACCATCCAGGCCGGCAGAGCCGCAGTCGACGTCGCAAGCACAATATCATAGTTCTCCCTGCCCAGCATTTCAACAATTTCATCCAGTTCCTGAAAATCATAAACTTCTTCTGCCGGCTGAATCCTGGCCCAGGAAAATACATTAATTGTTGCACTGTTAATGCGTGCATCTTTAAATATCCTCATATCCTCATCCCAAACATCTTTTGGCCATTGATTCGGATTGTAGTCCCCGCCATATAAAATTCTTTTAAACTTGTTCTCCATACCATCCATCTCCTTATAAATCTTATCAATCTAATGCGATTATATTATGGATAGACAAAGTATTGTGTAATATGTTAAGCTAAATAATATAAGATATCGAAACAGGAGATAATCATGGCAATCTATTTTAGAAACATCCCGGTCACGGAACCATTTACTTTTGACTCGGTAGGCAGCCACTGGGTGCAGGAAAGTACCTCCCGTCCAAAAGGATACCCCCTTTACCATTACCTCCAGTCCGAAAAAGGCACCGGGAGAATCTTCATCCAGGGCAAAAAGTTTTTTCTTCATGAAGGAGAAGGTGTCTTAATTGCGCCTTTTATCCGCCATTCCTATGCAAAAGAAACGAATGAATGGCATACTTTATTTGCTACTTTTACGGGTACAATTGAGAGCAGCATCTCCAGACTGCTTGGAAACAGGCAATATATCTTCATAGAAAAAGAACAGGGCGCACAGATTGAGGCCCTGATCTCTGATGTTGTAAAAAAATATGAAAATCCGCCGCTGGATGTCATAGCCCTGTCATCGGACTGTTACCGCCTGCTGATGTATTTTGCAGACGGCGTCTATACCCGCAGCTTAATGGACGACCCTCTATATCAAAGGTATGTCGCCCCTGCAATACAGGATATTGAAACAAACTATCCCACTGAACTCACCGTGCAGGAGCTCAGCCGCAGGGTTTACGTCACCCCGCAGTATCTGTCCCGGCTGTTCCAACGATTTCTTGGATGTTCTACTTATGAATACCTTACCATTTACAGGATCAACAAAGCGAAAGAACTCCTTCTCACAAACCCGCGCATGGAAGTTCAGGATATTGCACAAAATGTAGGTTTTACCGATTCGAGTCACTTCATCTCCATCTTCCGGAAAATGGCGGGAATGACGCCTCTTGGATTCCGGAAACTGAACTGATACAGAATGTCCTTAGCTAACTTATATAAAGGATCTGTACATCCCCCAGTATCCGCCTGATTTCAGATCTGAGAAAAAGCTCCGCCTCCTCTCTTGCCTCATTTCTGTAACAATAGCGCCCTCTTCCCCGGCCGGTCATCAATTCTTTATCATATAAATCGACCGCTCCGGGAAATGCATCACCATTGATGGCACGGTGGACATATGAGTAAGTCATCAGAATAATTTCCAGAAACATTTGTTTCTTTACTTTACTGCTAAGTCCGCTTTTTAGTTCTTCAAGTAGTCCTGTATACATCGTCTTCCAGCCATCCATCAATATAACCGGCGCAATCAGTAGTCCGCAGGGATAGCCTGCCTTACACATCTCGTTTACGGCATCTATCCGTTGCTTCAGATTCGAAGTACCCAGCTCAATCCGTTCGATAACCGGCTGCGGATTTACACTCATGCGGAAGATTACCTTCTCCCTGTGTGAAAGGCCAAGCAGCGGCTCTACCATATGGAATTTTGTCGGAAACGTAATCTTCCCGGTCCCTTCTTCCGCAAATCTTGGTATTGTATACAACAGGTTATTTGTAATTGTATTTTCCAAAACAAGGTCGCTGTTACTGCCAATTTCAAATGTCAGTTCTCTTTCACTCTTTTTCCCCTGCCTGACCAGGCGGTCCATCATCTGTTCCCTGTTAACGAACAGACGCAGATATGCACATTTGTTATAATTGCAAACTAAATAGCAGTACAGGCACATGGCGGTGCAGCCGGAGGAGGTATAAGGTACCAGATAATCCGACACCTTATGGTTCTCCACATATTTATGCGTTTTCCGGGTTCCGATAATCAGATTCCGCTTCATACGCCCAAACTCAGAATTCGGTTTCTCCTGCATTTCTTTTATGGAATTATGGCTCTCTATCGGAATCCACGGCAGAGCTGCAAATTGTTCCTTCAATTGTTTCCCCAGAGGATATGTTAAACTGCCGGGTTCAAAATAAACTGCGTCAAACTTCATATTCAGGTCCATACCTTTCCGGTGAAGGAAACGTAATTTTCATCCTTCACTTTTTTCTTTATTATGTACCTTTTCCATGAAATTTACAGATGGACTTCAGAAAATTTTGATATCAAACTTATACGCCTTACATTTGCCCGCCTCAACCAACTGAACGTTTCTTTTTTCTTCAAACACGTCACCTTCATCACTGCAGGTAGAGAGTCCTGTCCAGGGTTCCAGTGCCACGAACGGCCCCTTATTTGCCGTGGACCATAATACGAGATATGGAAAATCAGCAAATGCCAGCTCCACCCCTTTTTCATGCTTTTTTGAGCAAAGCTTTACATTTCTGGACTTCAGTTCATCCAGAATCACTGCATCCCGTGAAAACAGATCATGGTTTAACTGCAGTTCCTGCTGGTGATTCAGGAAACCGGCCCTGCGCCCCATATCAATCAGACCTGTCTCCGTTACAGGATACGGCACACTGCACGTCTCCTCCTCTGAAAAAACAAGACGGTAATCATCATAGTTTTCCCCCGGACAGAGAGGGCAGTTAAATCCCGGATGTCCGCCGATAAAGAACGGCATGACTTCGGACCCTCTATTTTCCACACAATATTCTGTTATCACTCTGTTTTCCAACAATGTATATCGGATTCCAAGCTTAAAATGATAGGGATACTGCTGCAGCATTTCTTCATCGCTTTCAATGCTGAACAAAACACTGTCTTTTTCCTTCTTCTCACAGATAAATTCTCTCTTTCTGACAATCCCATGTCTTGGCATCTTTGTTATATGATTCTTACCTATCCTTGCAGAATCATTCCTTAAACTCCCACATATCGGGAATAAGACAGGTGCCTGCCCACTCCAATAGTTTCTGTCCCCCTGCCACAGGTATTCCAGTCCATCCTTCGTCTTTATAGACGAAAGCGCTCCACCCAATGACTGAATCTTAACGGTTAACTCTTCATTTTCTAAAATAAATTCCATTATCTGATCCCTACCTTATACTTTTATTTACTGTTATATTAGCACCTCTCTTGTAAAAAAAACAGTTTAACATTCTTCACACAGTTTGCAAATAATTAATTTGATTCTTTCGCCTAAACGGGATTTAAACATTTCACTTTATATTTCTTTAAAGCCGACATTTATCCATACAAACTAACTGAATTTTTGACATATATTTACATATTACCTGAAAATACTGTATAATATAAACTATATTATAAGCAAAAAGGAGGAAACCGCTATGAAATATCATCATTTTACAGAGCAGGAAGTACTCGATAAGTCACGTGAACTGTCGTACGCACTCGTAGGCCGCCGGATACCGGAATTTATCGACCTTTTAGATGAGGACTTTGTCTGGATCGGGGATTACAATGTACAGTATACGAAAGGAATCCAGGAATTTTTAAAGCAGGTGGAATCAGAATGTGCCCTCTCGGCCATTGAAATTTCACATGAGGAATACAGCATGCTGATCCATGAACGTCAGACCTGGATCACCTATGGCAGATTCACTGCTTCCGCATCAATGCCTGACAGTTCTCTTCTGGCCGTTAAAATGCACTTTACCTTTGTATGGAACCAGCACAAGGATTTTCTGAAGCTGATTCACGCTCATGCCACCCACGCAACTGATGCAACATTCCTGTCCAGTGCGTTCGAGGCTGCTCACGCCAATACACCGCAGGCTTTGTTCTTCGACCGTATGCATATTGAAGAACTGACAGGAGGTGATCTTACAAAGATCCGGATAAAGGATCTGGATGGGAATGTCCGTTTTCTGTTCCCTGCAGAAATTTTGTATATCAAATCGAACGATAAATTATGCACCATTTATACAGAAAGTGGGGCATTTGTTGCACGGACATCTCTTAAAAATATGGAACATCCCCAGTTTCTGCATATCCACCGCAGTTATCTGGCCAACCTGAGGTATATCCAGTCTATACGGCGGTATAAGGCAACACTGACAGATGGTACACAGCTGCCAATCGGAAAGGAACGATATGTAGAGATACAAATCCAACTTACGGGTGAACAGAATAGGGCCTGACCAAGGCTCTATTTTTTTACAAACGGCGGATTTTTCTTTTCTATTGACATCTTGTAAATTTCTGTGCTAATATTAGTCCGTAAACAGACTATTATTTATGGAGGGCTTCTTATGAAGACATCTTTAGAACAAATCAAACTATATACCACACTATGGCGTGAAACGACAAGCCTGTATGAAGACTGGGCAAAACGGCATGGCCTGTCTTACTATGAACTTCTGGTCATACTCTCACTCTCCGAATCGGAAGGAATCTGTAAACAGAAAGACATCTGCCGGGATTGGGTACTCCCCAAGCAGACTGTCAATACCATCCTGAAGCATTTCATGGAACGTTCCTGGGTCACACTTGTGCCTTCTGAAGAGGACCGCCGCAATAAGGATATCCTCCTGACAGATGCGGGTAATGAATTTGTCCAGATTGCAGTCAATGAACTGCAGGCACATGAGTGTGCTGTCTGGAACTCACTCGGCCAGGAAAAATCCCGTGCCCTGATAGAAATTACTGCCCTTTATAACAAATTATTCAAGGAGGCTGATACTGATGAACCTACGTAAAGAATTTTTCCGCTGCGTTATTCCGTCTATGTTTGCATTTGCACTTTCTGGGGTATACGCAATTGCAGATGGCTTTTTCGTTGGAAACGCCCTGGGGGACAGTGCTCTTGCCGCTATCAATGTCGCCTACCCTCTCACTGCTTTTTTGCAGGCCGCCGGCACCGGGCTTGGAATGGGCGGCGCAGTTGAATATGCTATAAGCCTCGGAACTAATGACCATACCCGGGGCAGACAGTATTTCGGCATGTCACTGATCATGCTTGTCCTGTCATCCATAATTCTGACACTGATATATCTGCCTGCCGCCCCGGCCATCTTACAGTTTTTCGGCGCTTCGGGTGATATTCAGGTGCTTGCTGAAGAATATGTTCTATATATTACCTATGGCGCAGTTTTCCAGATACTCGGCACCGGTATTGTACCATTCATAAGGAATATGGGCAGTTCCATCGCTGCAATGCTTGCAATGACTGCAGGTTTTTTTACTAATATCATTTTGGACTATCTGTTTGTGTGGAAATATCCTCTCGGAATGACGGGGGCTGCAGCAGCTACCGTCTGCGGTCAGGCAGTTACCTTCCTTGTATGTCTGATCTGCCTGTTTATAAAAAAAGAGGTCCCTCTGTTCCATTTTCAGGGACACAAGGTTTCATTCGTAAAAAACATACTTAAAGTTGGACTCTCCCCGTTTGGACTTACTTTTTCACCTAATATTACATTAATTCTGATCAATAAGAGTGCCGCACTAACCGGTGGGACACTGGCTGTAACATATTATGCACCGGTCAGCTATATTTCCTGTATCGTCCTATTACTGCTACAGGGAGTCAGCGACGGGTGCCAGCCTCTCTTAAGCCTTTCCTACGGGGAAGGTAATGTCCAAAAAACAAAGCAATTCCGGAATATGGCTTATCGTTTCGGGTTACTCACAGCATTATTCAGTTTTATTGTCTTATTTTTTGCAGGAAGGAGTGTTGCGGAATTATTCGGTGCTTCCGGTAAGATTGCCGGAAATGCCGCCCGCATACTGCCTGTCTTTCTCCTCGGTTATCTATTTGTCAGTATTTCAAGGATAACGACAGCTTACTTCTATGCAACCGGAAAAAATATGTGGGCATATATACTGATATATGGGGAAGTATTCTTCCTATTTGTACTGCTGCTTTTTATTCCCAAAATAGCAGGCATCTCCGGAACCTGGTTCTCCGTCCCTGCCTCGCAACTGTTTGCGATGATGCTGAGCCTTCTAATTATCAACAGGCAGCCTGAACCATATAAACATGTCACGGCAAGGGCAGACTAAACCAATAGTTCACATCCTGCATGCTATCCGCTCAAAAGGGCATCATATATGACAAATTGTTTTAGCCATATATAATGCCCTTTGTGACTCTGGAATTATTTTCCGCATTTCATTTTCTAGCCATTATCATTTTTACTTTATTATAAGTGCTTTCTCTTTCTGTACACAAGCATAAGGATCAATACTGCTGAAATCGTAACAAGGCCGCCAAACAATGCCACCTGTGTTGTATCACCGGTCTTAGGTGTACGGTTGTCTTTCTCAAAGGTGACATAAATCTTATGATTACCCTGTACATTTGAGAACGTATAACGGTTATTGCTTACAGAAACTGCCTTGCCGTCTACGGTAACCTTTGACACGCGGTATCCTTTATCCGGAGTGAATTTGAACTCACAGTCTTTTCCTTTTTCCACGTCTACACTGCCTTTTGGTTCAATCTTACCATTTGCTCCTGCTTCTGCTGTAATTGTATAAATCACCTTTTTTGCAATAACCTTAAATTCCGTAGTAATCGTATTCGTCTCGCCCATAGATACCCAGCCGCCTGTGGTCCACTCTTCAAGCTGGAAAGCAACTCTTAACTTGTAATTACCAGGTGTTGTATACTTATAAGTGTATGAATACGGTTCCTTGTCCCAGTTCTTAAAAGATTTTCCATCCCAGCTCCAGGATTTCGGCGCCCATCTCGTATCACCGGCCAGAGGAGATGCATTCTCCATACCGACACCGGCCGCCGTAAATGTGAGTGTTGTTCCTTCCTCATATGAACCACCCGGAGTAATACCGGTTATCTTTGCACCTTCGAAACGAATAACCGTCTTAAAGGCTGCAGCTGCACTAGCTGCGCTTTCCATATCCATATCCGGATTATATTTCATCCGTGTAATAAACGAATATGCTGTATTCGGCTTTAATCCGTCAAACACTGCACTGTCCTGCCAGACTGCACTGCCATCTGCCATCAGTATTGCATACTGCTGCTGGTCAATAGCTTTTAAGGTAATGGATGTATCTGTCCTTTTCTGTAATTCCGGAGCTGCCGGAGCCGCTGCCGCACTTTGAAGTGTCGTAACCTTCAGTACATCACTGGATAATCCCTGCATCTGTTCCTTTTCATCAACTTTGCGTCTGGTAACAAACTGATACTCTGTCCCCGGTGTAAGCTGATCAAACACTCCTGTTGAATTCCATGCAATATCTGTCGCAGAAGTCAGCCTTCCAAATTCAAGAGTTTCTGGCTCTTTTTCCCCGTCCGCTGCCTTCAAGGTAATTCCTGTATCTGTTTTTTCTGCCAATTTCGGCGGATATTGAGGCTTTTCAGGTGCAGCCTTCAATGTCTTCATGTTAGTAGGATCACTGTTTTCACTTGCAGGATAAACATTATTATCATAGGTGCCTGCCGCAATCCGAAGGTAAAACTTATATTCCGTATTCTCCGTCAAGCCTTTAAATACTGGATCTTTCTGGAATTTTATACCATCGATACTGTACTCATAATTATACTTTGTATCTGCATCTTCCGGCAGCTTCAGTGTGATTTCTACATCCTTTACTTCTGATACAACCGGAGCAGACGGTTTCGGTAACGTTTGGTTTGATGACAGCTTGTCTGGTGCCTTCATATTATTATCATTTACAGGGACATTACCTTCCGGCTGACCATCTGTCTGACTGATAACTTCGTCTGACTGATTCTTATTATCCTCTTCCTTAATCTTCTCCCCGCCTGTCGGCGTCTGGGCGGAACCAATCGGATCTTGTACATTCGGTATATTTTCTTCCGGTACCTGAACAGGATCCTGCGTATTTCCAGATTGTTCCTGACTGTTGTCCGGTACATTCGATGCCGGTGTATTCTGATTTTCCGGTATCTGGACATTCTCAGCCTTCTTTAATGTCTGCACTGTAATCTGGTTCACTGCCTCGGTACTTCCTGCCAGTCTGCAGCCAAACCGATACTGGGTCTCTGCCTGAAGGCCTTTAAATATAACAGTCTTATTCGTCCTGTCATACTGCCCGGCCTCCGCCCATTTCCAAGTCTTCACATTATCCTTTTCCGTCTCTATGGCATATTCGTAATTATCTTCTGCTTTTAATGTAATACTATCAGTTGTCTGAACGTTCACAGTTATTTTCTTTACGTCCTTACTTTCAACACCGGCTCCTGTCTCTGCAGAAACCGGAATCACCGGCAACATACACGCCGCCCCCGTCAAAACAAAAGCCAATGCAAGCGCCAATCCACTTCTACACTTCCGTTTCATAAATCTCACCTCCTTCAGAGATTATATCTGAATACGAACATTACCATACAGACTCTTTCTTGATTATATTATAACAGAGATTACAAATAAAAAAAGCTGTATAGTTTAAGTTTTTCTTAATTTTTTCTGTATATTTGCAGATATTATTATTTATTTCTGAAAATAGAGCGCATAGGGGTCTGACCCTTCTGCACTCCGTTTTCAGAATCTTCTTAATATTTAAAGTATAAAAAATAATGATTTTTAGATATTTTCCATTAAACGTCTTCCATCTCCGGTCATTATCTTAAGGCGGTCATATTCCTTCTTAAGCATTTTCATCCCGCTCTCTGTTATGATATACGATTTCCTGCGCCCCTCTTCTTCAGTAAGTCTTATGATTTTATTCTTCTCAAATTTCGACAGCATAGCATAAAGTGTTCCCGGCCCTACTTTCACTCGTCCTTTTGATATTTTTTCTACTTTATCCATAATATCAACGCCGCAGCATTCTTCCAACAGGGCCAATAAAATATAATACATCGGCTCTGTCAACGTCTGAAATTGTTCTCGTGCCATATTATACCTGCCTTCTATTTATTATATACAACTTACATGATCTCTCCTAATTTCAGTTTCATACGAATTATATCGATTTGTTCCTCATCAAGTGGATCATTTGAATATAAATACAGGAGCTTTTCCTGATAAAGTACAGTATAGATACTTCCCCGGCTCCCACTGCATACAGCAGCTTCTGCCCGCCACTCCTGCGTACAGTCCCTCGCTCCATCTGTTTTTTCCAAGTGCTGTTTCCATATTTTATTCAAAATCCATGAGTGGCTGCTCTCATAAACGTAGTACCATAAGCTGTCGCTGCTGTCCCCTACGGAATTTGTTGTCTCGTCATAGCGGACCAGAAAATAGGACATGGAACCTAAAACTCCCTGAAAATGTCCCTCATCTGTCAAATCAATTTTTCCTGTTATCTCTTTATAATCTGATTGTAATAAGGGGATCTCCTGCATCGATAGATTATTTATCTGTTGGTCTCCTGCTGTTATTGCTATAAAAACAATAACAGGGATTATCACCATTAACAGGCCAAGAGCTCCTCCTATCTGAAATATCCAGTTATCAGCCCTGGAAGGCCTTCGTACAGCTATCACGGCTGTGATAAAAAAAATAATCGAAACAAACACAAGTACAATCACTGCTAAATAATAATATTTTTGAATACATGCAATCACAGAAGCAATTGTTATTACAAATACCCACATATAATTTCGAAAAAAACGTGCTGCCGCCTGAAACTTACCTCCATAATAGGGAATATTGCCTGCTGCAATCTCTGCCTTTTTCTTATGTCCTTCCAGTATCATGACAAAACATTCCAGAATCTTCGTTATACTTCCAACAGTAACCGCAAGTATTAAGAAAAGCATAAGGTCAAAAAATATCCATCTTTCAAAATTGATTGTTAAAAACTCTAACCAAATGAGAATTGTGATAAAAAGCATACCTATGGAATCTGACACCCATTTCCTCCATCCGGCTTTCTTTATATTTTGAAGACGTTCCTCTTGTGTTACAATTGGCAGTGCATCTTCTTGTTCCCGCCGAAACACACAAAACCTCTGCTTGCTGTCAATGAACTTCCATCCTGCTGCTTCACAATATTCCGCATATTCCTCCGTGTCCGGTTCAGGCCTTGTATCCATCTCACTTCCTTTTGGAAAAGCCTCAACATCATAATAGTAATCCCTCGATTCTCCCCTCTCAAAAATCAATCCCAGCTTCCATTCCACAAAATGCCATCCTTCCGCAGACATATTGTGCAAATAATCACCAAAAGAATCACATTCCCAGTAATGAAACCCCTTTAAAACCCTTTTCCTATTTCTCATGAGAGCGCCTCCTCCCGTATTATCGAGTATCGATATTTCTATTTATATTATAATATCGATACTCGATAATGTCAAGTTGCAAAATTCTGACAATGAAGTGCAAGGGGGTCAGACCCTTTTGCCCTCCGTTTTCAGAATTGTTTATCAATTTGGAGAAAAAATGCATAAAAAAACGATACCTAATTGGTACCGTCTCCCTCATTCCATCTGTATATATACCTTCAAAACCACATACAAAGAATCTTTCCATCCATTTCCTATCACCCTGTTTGGTTATGCCCTCGA